>JBDKRG010000011.1:0-158658 GCA_039683515.1 Candidatus Sumerlaeia bacterium
CGGCGAAGGCGGTCGCGATGGCTTCGAGCTCGGGGCGGATGCGGTCGAGCGGGACGTCGGGGAGCGAACGGATTTGGGGAATGTCGGGCTGGGGAAGATCAACGGGAGACGACGGGAGATCGGTGGCACGGGAGCGCTTTGACTCGGGTGCGGGGGATGGGCGGCTCGGGCGCGGCTTGGAGAGGCGCGAAAGTTTGATCAGGGTTTTGCGGATCGCGGTCAAGCGTGCGAAAAAATCAATCGCCTCGGCGAAAGTCACGATATCGGGGGGCGAGCACTCGGTGATCTCCTGAACCCACTGCCGCAGGACGCCCTCGAGCATCGCGCCGGTGGCGGAGAGGTTTTCCAAGTCGTCGATGGGGTGGATGTCGGGCATGCTGGGGCTCGTGCATGAAGAGTTCATAAAAAATACAAAATCTAACAAGTTCCTAGTTTCTAGTTTCGAGTTTCTAGTTCGGGAATCTTGGCCGGGCGGGGTGGCCGGGCGAGAGAAAGCGTAACATGGAAGATTTGGATTTGGGTATTCCCTTACGGGCCCTTACGACACTTGCGGGAAACTAATCTTTAGAAAATGCGACGGGAAACCGATTATTTTGCCACTCGAAGCAATTTCTTGAACGCCGCGAGCATGAAGACCAGCGCGAAGACGTAGATCAACATCGACGAAAGGCCCGCCCCGATCGCGCCGAAATGCGGGATCAATAGCCGGCCCGACACGTAGGCGATCGCCAGTTGCGCGAGATTCATCCACGTCAGCCACCGCGCGCGCTCGAACGCCAGGCAGAAGAACGACAGCGGGTTCACGACGATCGCGATCGAAAAACTGATCGCCAGCAGGTCGAACACCCACGCGCTGCGCCCGTACTGGCCGCCATGCAAATATGGGACACCCATGTGCACGACCGCAATCAGAACGGCCAGGCAGGCCGCGATCCAGGGGATCGATTTGACCGTCACGCTCATGGCGTAGAGCATCTTTTCGCGGCTGCGCGTCACGGACAGGTTCGGCAGGAGCACGGTCGCCAGCGCGGCGGTCAGCAGGTGGATCCCCTGGGCGATATTCAGGGCGTTCGTATACTGGCCAAGCTCGGCCTCGGTCGAGTAGCGGTTGAGCAGATAGACGCTCAGCCACACCATGATGCTGACGATGATCGTCGACAGGAAGACCCATTTGGACAGGTGCAGGATGGTCACGACGCGCTCGCGGAGCCGGGCCGGATCGATCCGCGCGCTCCAGAACCGGTCCGGGAACAGGGCGAAGGCGCCGGCCGCGCCGATGAACGGGACCGCGATCGTGGCGATGAGCGCCGAGTTGACCGACAGGCGGCCGGCCCACGCCAGGGCGCAGAACGCCGCCAGCCGGAGCGCATGGTTGGAGGCCGTGATCGTCGCGTAGCGGTTGAACTGGCGGCGCGCCTGCATCGCGCCCTGGCTGAACATCCACGCCGAGCCGCCGAGCGCGCCCAGGCAAATCAGCCGCAGCATGTGGGCGAACTCCGGCTTCTTGAACAGCCACGCGGCGAGCGGCCCGGCGAAGATCATGCCCGGGATGGCGATCGCGCCGATGGCGGCGAGCCGGACCCACAGCGAGGCGCGCAGAAGGCTCTCGGCCTCGTCGGGGCGCCCGGACTCCTCGGCTTCGCGGTAGTATTTCACGATCGTCGTGTTGATGCCGAAATCGGTCAGCGCCGACATCATCACCATCGTGAAGAACATGGTTCCGTAGACGCCCAGGGCCGAGTCGTCGAGCCAGTGCGCCAGCAGCAGCAACGCCGCCAGGTTCATGGCGTTGCCGACGACGTTGCCCGCGAGGACCATCGCGATATGGCGAACGGTCATCCGGGAGAGCAAACGGCGCGCATTTTCAAGGGTCTTATGGATCATATGGGTCATATGGGTCCCATGGGCCGCTAGGAACGGGAGAGCTCGATGGAGCGCTCGAGGGCGGCGCGCATGGCGTCCTTCATCATTTTCGGCATGCCGCGCTCCTCGAAGACGGCCAGCGCCGCGGCGGTCGTCCCGCCCTTGGACGTCACGCGCTGGCGCAGGACGGTCGGGGTCTCGCCCGACTGATCGGCCAGCATGGCGGAGCCCAAGACGGTCTTGACCGCGAGCTGCGCCGAGGTCGAGGGGTCGAGGCCGAGCTCGACGCCGGCATCGGCCATCAGCTCCATCAGGCGGAACACATAGGCCGGGCCGCTGCCGCTCAGGGCGGTGACCGCGTCGAGCTGATCCTCGCTGACGGGCAGAGCCAGGCCGACGGCGCCGAACAGCGCCAGCACCGCGTCCAGGTCGGCCGGCGTCGAGTTCGGACCCGCCGCCACACCCGCCGCGCCGCACCCGACCAGGGCCGGGGTGTTCGGCATCACGCGGATCAGCCGCGCGGGGACCGGAATCAACGAGGCGATCTTCTCGGTGCGGATGCCGGCGGCGATCGAAATGACGCGGTGGTTCCCGGTCAGCGCCGGCGCGACGAGCTCGATCATCCGGGGCAGGTCCTGGGGCTTGACCGCCAGAATGATGCTGGTGACGTGACCGGCCAGTTCGCGCACGTCGGTCGTCGTGTTAATCCGGAGATCGGTCTCGAGCCTCGAGAGCTTGTCCGGCAGGACGTCGCACGCCCAGACACAGGAGGGCGGGAGCAACCCGCGACCGACCGTGCCGCGCAGGATCGCGCCGGCCATGTTGCCCGCGCCGATAAACCCAAGGCTGTCGAAATGGTTGGTCAGGGAGTTCATGAATGGTCACCTCGCAAACAATCTTGATGAGAATCATGAATGAGAAATGAGAAATGAGAAATGAGAAATTGAGAGCGCCGACAAAAAAATGCAGCCATCAAATACCGATCTAAGCGGTTCTCGTGGATGAGCCGGCGATTTACGATTACGAGCACGCGCACGAAATATTCGTGGAGCTGAGCCAAAGGAAATCCCCCTTCATGACGAAGGGGGATTGAATCTCAGTCCTGAGTCCTGAGTCCCGAGTCCTGCCCTAGCGGGCGTTCTTGCGCGGGCGGCCGCGACGGCGGCCTTCGGCCTTGGGCGGGCGGCCGGGGCCGCGGCCCGTGCCGGCGGCGCGGCCCGGCTTGCGGCCGCGGCGCTTGGGTTCGGCCGGGGCGGCCGGGGCGGCCGGACGGCGGCCGCGCGGCCGGATCACGTTGCCCGAGACGCCGACGTCCTTGCCCTTCTGGGTCAGCGAGAACGTGCCGTCCGGGTTGCGGGCGACCCATTCCTTGCCGATGCTGACGGCGGCGAGGTTGCGCAGCATCTGGACGACATCGACCGTTTCCGGGTCGGGGACGGCGGGCTGCGCGCCAAGCTGCTGGTAGGCCTTCATGACGTCGCCGGCCGTGAACGTGTCGGCGGCGTTGACTTCGGTGCACAGGAAATAGGCGATCGCGAAGACGGTGGCGTCCTTGCCGAGCCGGGTCCCGCCCGCGAGGCGGCCGATAAATTTGCCGAGTTGCGAAAGTTGGCGCGGTTTAAGCTCCAGCGAACTGTCGCGGATGATGACGGGCTGGCGGCCCGGGCGCTGGCCGGGTTCGCGGCGGGCGCGGCGGCCGGCCTTGGGCGGGCGGCCGCGGCGGCCGCCTCCGACCTTGCCGCTCTTGATGATCCGGGCCTGTTCGTCGAGAATGTTCTGGATGTACTGGAGGTGCTCCTGCTTCTGCTGCAGGACGAACTGCTCCGAGCCCTCGAACTCGACCACGAGGTTGCCCGCCTGAACGCGGTACTTGGTCTCGTTGCTCATTGAGTTTTCTGCCTTATGGGTGGAATGATACAAAACGCATGTGCTAAAATCATCGCTGCGACATAACCTAATAATCATTGGCAATACGTTATTGCAAGTCAATGATTAATTAATATAGAGCGCTTTTTTTAATGTTGCCGAAACTTAATATTCCGAAACGAAACCGCGCCGACTCGCTCCTGCGCCTGAATTTCCTGTTCCGTGTACTGGCGCTGATCCTGCTCGCGAGCCTCATCTACGCGCTGTCGATCTACTGGTTCCGCCACGAGATCAAGACCCAGGCGCTCGCCCTGGCCCGGGCGCAGGCCGAGCAGACCGCGGCGGCGTTTTCGCGCGCCCTGGGCGACACGTTTCCCAAGCAAACGCTGACGCTCGACAAGCAGAAACCCGAGAGCCAGCTGAAAAAACTGGTCAACCTGAACAGCGAAATCATCGCCGCGCTCGTCGTCAACAAGGACGGCAACCTCGTCGCGATCCACGTCGAGGAACGCGGAAAATACCCCGAGCTCGTGCAGCAACTTTCGCGCATGGGGCCTGGGCTGCTCGGAAAAAGCGAGGACATCGTCATCCGGATGATCGCCGACCGGTTCCCGGACCTCGAGCCGGAACGGGTGCTGATCCAGCGCGACGGGCAGACGGTCGGCTGGCTGCGGTTCTTCGTCGACCGGTCGCTGACGCGCGCCGCCGTCGACACGGCCGCCGGCAAAATGATGGCCAATCTCGTCACGATCGTGATCGGCCTCGTCGTCGTCGTGCTCGTCGCGACGCTCGTCATCCGGCGCCAGCGCGCCTCGGCGCGAAGGCTTCAGTCGCAGCGCGACCAGGCGCGGCAGATGGCCTACGTCGGCACGCTCGCCGCCGGGCTCGCGCACGAGATCCGCAACCCGATCAACGCGCTGGCGATGCAGCTCGAAATGCTCGAGGAGGACGTCGGCGCCAGCGAGGCCGAGCTCATCGGGCCGCGCCTCAAGCGCATCCGCGGCGGCCTCGGGGCGCTCGAGCACACGGTGCACGATTTCCTCACCTACGCCTCGCCCGACCGGCAACGCCCCAAGCGGATCGAGCTGGCCGCGTGGCTGCCTGAGTTCTGCGCCGAGCTGCGCATGGAGAACGAGGCCCTTGCGCTCGAGTGCCCGCAGCCGCGCGAGCTGGCGGTGTGGTGCGACGTCCACGGCCTGCGCCAGATCCTTGGAAACCTGGCCAGCAATGCCATGAAAGCCCAGTCGGAGCGGCCCGAATGCAGGATCGCGATCGAGGTCCAGCGCCAGGGCAAATGGGTGCGGATCCACGTCGACGACGCCGGCCCGGGAATCGCCGAAGAGGCGCGCGGACGCCTCTTCGAGGCGTTCTTCACCACGCGCGCCGAAGGGACGGGGCTCGGCCTGCCGATCGCGCGGCGCCTCGCGGAAATGAACGGCGGCCGGCTCGAGCTGGCCCATGAGCCGTCGCCGCTGGGCGGCGCGAGGTTCACGCTGACGCTGCCGGCCGAAGCCGGGCTCGAGTGGGCGCCGCCGACCGGCGCGTGAGCATGGAATCAGGCCTGGCCGCAATGGGCGCAGATGACAAAATTTTAATGATCGCCAAATCGAAATTCTAATATTGAAGAAAACCGAAAATTAATATTAGCCGGGCGGAATTTCTAATGAGAATGCGCTCAGGCAAAACATTTCCCGCGGACCAATAAGTAAATGAAAATCAGGGTGAGAGCCGGGCGGACGGGGGGCGGTGGGGGATGGGTCCTGTGGGTCCTGTGGTTGGTTGGCGGAATCATCTCATCACGGCTGGCTTTTTGGGTGAAGTCGTGGTTCAATGTGACCGGAAAAAAACCGAACTGCGACAATATGGCGCAGATCCGAGGACAAAACCGGCAAGACACTTGAATCGACTGTGATTACCCCGAAGCCCTCCCTGTCCCATGATTCATAACTTGAATAAAAAAGACGGAAGTCTCCGAAACTCAGCGCGGTAATCGATCTTGACAGATCTTGTGCCCCCGGCAATAATAGCCGCCATATGTAGCGGTTTTGTGGCCAAAACCCTGAAACTGATCCCGTGGAACTGATCTGGCAGGAGCACCGGCGGCATGTTCTTCAAACGAATCGAATTGGTGGGCTTTAAGTCCTTCGCCACCCGGACGGTCTGTGAATTCATCCCCGGCACCACCGTCATTGTCGGCCCCAACGGCTGCGGTAAAAGCAATATCCTTGACGCGGTCAAGTGGGTTCTGGGCGAGCAGGCGGCCAGCCAGATGCGCGGCAAGAAGATGTCGGACGTCATCTTCGCCGGCTCGGCCTCGTTCAAGCCGCTGGGCGTCGCCCAGGTCACGCTGACGATCGACAACCGGGCGCGGATCCTGCCGATGGACTTCGACGAGGTCCAGGTGACGCGGCGCCTCTTCCGCTCGGGCGAGAGCGAATACCAGATCAACAAGGTCCCGTGCCGGCTGCGCGACGTCCACGACCTGTTCCTGGGGACCGGCATCGGCAAGAGCGCCTACTCGATCCTCGAGCAGGGGCGCGTCGACCAGGTCGTCCAGGCCAAGCCCCAGGACCGCCGGTTCCTGATCGAGGAAGCCGCCGGCATCAGCAAGTTCAAGATCCGCAAACTCGAGGCCCAGCGCAAGCTCGAGCGGACCGACGTCGACCTGGCCCGCCTGAACGACCTCATCACCGAGGTCGACCGGCAGGTCGGCTCGCTCAAGCGCCAGGCGAGCAAGGCCGAGCGCTACAAGCAGATCTTCGACGCCCACCGCCACGCCGAACAGGAACTCCTCGTCCTGCGCGCCACGGCCGTCCGCGGCCGGCTCGACGCGATGAAGAAGGAGATGGCCGGCCTGGGCGACAAGCTCATGGGGCTGCGGGCCGAGCTGGCCAAGCGCACCGCCGCCGAGGAAGAGGCCCGCGACCGCGACGACGAGCTGAACGACCGGCTGGGCGACGAAAACCAGGCGCTCTTCGACATGAAGAACCACCTGACGGGCTGCGACAACCAGATCGTGCGCCTGAACGACCAGATCGGCTCGCACGCCGGGCGCGTCGGCCAGATCCACGGCGAGCTCCACGAGCTGAAGGTCCGCGAGGACGAGCTCAAGCTGCGGCTCGAGGAATCGCGCGCGCGGCGCGGGGAGGGCGAAGAGGCCCGCAAGCATCACGAGGAGCTCTTCGGCGACCTCCAGCGCCAGTATGCGGAGCTCGAGGGGACGGTCAAGGAGCGCACGCGCCGGATCGAGGAGCTCTCGGCCCGGGCCAACACCCTGCGCGACACGGTCGCGCGCGCCGAGAACGAGGTCCGCACGGCCGAGGTCCTGATCGCCAACCAGGAACAGGATCGCCGCAACGCCGAGCAGGTCCTCGGCGCCCTCAACGAGGAGTGCCTCAACCACGAAATCCGCCACGAGGAGCTCAAGGCCAAAGCCGACGAGCAGGCCACGCGGATCGCCGCCGCGACCGAGGCCCTGGCCGCCGACCGCGCGGCGCAGCGCGAAAAGCAGGAGCGGCTCGGCAAGTGCGTCCAGGAGATGCAGCAGATCGCCGGCCGGCTCAACCAGAGCCGCTCGCGCCTCGAGACGCTCAACGAGCTCAAGGCCAACTACGAGGGCTACTACCAGGGCGTCCGCGAGGTGATGGTCGCCGCCGACCGCGGCGAGGTTCACGGTCTTCTTGGCGTCGCGGCCAACCTGATCCGCGCCAACAACGAACTGGAAGTCGCGATCGAGGTCGCGCTCGCCACGCACCTGCAGGACGTCGTCACGCGCACGGCCGAGGACGCCAAGCACGCGATCGAATACCTCAAGCGCACCGGCCGCGGGCGCGCCACGTTCCTGCCGCTGGACCGGATGCAGGCGCAGTCGCTCACGACGCAGCAGCTTTCCGTCCTGGGCCGGCCCGGCGTCCTCGGCGTCGCCAGCGAGCTTGTCCAGTACGACAAGCAGATCGACGTGGCCGTGCAGTTCCTGCTCGGCTCGACGATCGTCGTCAAGGATCTGGACGTCGGCCTGCAGCTCGGGCGCGAGGGCTACCGCGCCCGCTACGTCTCGCTCGACGGCCAGCTCATCAACCCGGCCGGCTCGATGACCGGCGGCCGGATCCAGGCGACCGGCCTCATGACGCGCGAGCGCGAGATCCGCGACCTGGGCGAACTGGTCGAGCGGCTCGACCGCGAGCGCGCTCAGACCCAGGCCGAGATCGAAAAGCTTCAGGTCGAGCTCAACACGGTCCACCACCGGATCGAGGCCGCCGGCGCCTCGCTCGAGCAGCAGCGGCTCGAGCAGACGGGGCTTCTCAAGGACGTCGAGGCCGCGCAGCGCGCCGCCGACCAGGCGCGCAAGTCGCTCGACGAGCGCCGCGCGCAGATCGAAAAAATCGAGCAGGAAGTCGCCGCCCGGCGCGAGACGATCGCCCAGGCCACGGCCCGCCACGCCGAGGCGGCCGCGGGGCTCGCCGCCGCCGAGGCCGAGCTGACGGCCGAGCGCGAAACGGCGCGCGACCAGAGCAACGGCATCATGGAGCTCGGCACGGCGGTCGCCGAGGCGCGCGCCCAGATGGAAAAGGCCCGCGAGCGCATCCAGGACGCCGTGGCGCAGATGCAGGCGGTCGAGCGCGACCTCGAGAGCGTCGCGCGCCAGGACGAAGCCCGGCGCCGCGAAATCGAGGCGCTTCGCGAGCAGGACGTGACGCTCAACGAGCAGATCGAGCGCATCAAGGCCGAGACGGCCGAGCTGCGCCAGCAGACCGAGACGATGGCCGCGCGGATCAGCCAGGACCAGCTCGCGCGCGAAGAGCTCCAGATCAAGATGAAGCAGCTGACGCAGGAGGTCGAGGTCCTCACGCGCGACACCGCCGAGATCGACAACCAGCACCGCGAGATCGAGCTCCAGGCGGCCGAGCTGAACGCCAACATGACGGCGCTCGTCGAGCAGTGCCGCGAGAAATACAACTGCGAGCTCGAGGCGCTGGCGGCCGAGATCGGCCAGAGCGAGCGCGACCCGCACTCCCTGCAGGTCGAGGTCGCCGAGATGCGCGACAAGCTCGACCGGATGGGGATCGTCAACATGGCGGCCCTCGACGAATACCAGGAGCAGGCCAAGCGGCTCGAGTTCCTCAAGACGCAGCAGGCCGACCTGGCCGAGGCCAAGAAGCAGCTCGAGGACACGATCGCGCGGCTCGACGAGACGACCCGCAAGCTCTTCCACCAGACCTTCGAGAAGGTGCGCGAGAACTTCATCGGCATGTTCCGCCGGCTGTTCAACGGCGGCAAGGCCGACCTGATCCTCGAGGCGCCCGACGGGCAGGATCCGCTCCTCGAGGGCGGCATCGAAATCGTCGCGCAGCCCCCGGGCAAGAAGCTCCAGTCGATCACGCTGATGTCCGGCGGCGAGAAGGCGATGACCGCCGTGGCGCTGCTCTTCTCGCTCTTCATGTATCGGCCGTCGCCGTTCTGCATCATGGACGAGATCGACGCGCCGCTGGACGACAACAACATCGAGCGGTTCAAGGGGATGGTGCGCGAGTTCCTCGGCACGACCCAGTTCATGATCATCACGCACAACAAGATCACCATGGAACTGGCCGATGCGCTCTACGGCGTGACGATGGAAGAGTCGGGCGTCAGCAAACTCGTCAGCGTCCGCTTCGAGCAGGCCGCCGACCTGGTCGACGCCGTGTAAGAGAATATTTCACGCAAAAACGCAAAAGAGCAAAAGCCGCGAAAGAATTTATTGGTTCTTTCGCGGTTTTTTAATAAACCATGAACGATCTGAAATAACGGGCTGGAGGATCGATGAACAGGACGACCAAAGCTTACCTGATCACCTCATGCTGCATGGTCTGCCTGAGCATGGTGCTGGCGTATGTATACCAGTGGGGAGCCATCAGCCTGTTTTTTGTCGGACCGCCGCTCGTGATCGCAGGCATTCTGGATCAATGCTCAGGCGGTTACCTGGCCAGCGTTCCGGTGTTTGTATATCTGTCGCCGATCATGGTTCTCTATTATGGACTGCTCTGCCTGCCGATTCTGATGATACGCAAAATGCCGGGCATCGCCATCATCTGGCTCTGCGTAACGCTTCCGTTTCACCTCCTGTTCCTCCTGGTATCACGCGGCCTGGCGCGGATGTAAATCCCGGGACGCATCTCTCCTGGGTGGCTCTTTTTTAAGATTGCCGATCGGGAGATCGGCGTTCCCAGGCTTATGCCCCGTACTGCGCGCGGTAGGCCTTGATCTGCTCGAGGGTTGAATCGTCCAGGATCACCTTGCCGTCGATTTCGCGGTTGTGGAGGTGCTCGATGATTTCGTCGAGCGTGACGATCGCGAAGGCTTCGATGCCAAACTCGTCCTTCAGCTCGGTCAGGGCGCCCTTGCCGCCGGGGCCTTTCTCCTGGCGGTCGACGAGGACGACCAGGCCGGTGAGTTTCACGTTGGCGATGGTCGAGAGGAGCGCGGCGGTTTCGCGGACCGACGTCCCGGCGGTCGTGACGTCCTCGACGATGACGACCCGGTCGCCGTCCCTGGGCGCGCGGCCGATCAGGCCGCCCCCCTCGCCGTGGTCCTTGACCTCTTTGCGATTAAACGCGAACGGGACGTCGCGGCCCAGCTTCGCCAGCGCAATTGAGGCAGCGGACACGAGCGGGATGCCTTTGTAGGCGGGGCCAAAGAGGAGGTCGAAGCGGTCGCCGAGGTTGTCGACGATCGCCTGGGCGTAGAACTCGCCGAGCCGCGCCAGGCGCGCGCCGCTGTCGAAACGGCCGGCGTTCATGAAGTAGGGGCTGAGCCGCCCGCTCTTGGTCTTGAACTGGCCGAACCGCAGCGCCTCGCAGCGGACCATGAATTCGATGCATTCGCGTTTGTAGGGTTGCATGGGGATCTCCGGGGGTTCGATTTTGATTCTCGATTACGATTACGAGCACGAGCACGAGCACGAAATTGGCGAATTTCAGTGGCAAGGCACTTGAAACGTCCTATAAGATATTCGAAACGGTTTCGTCTTGCGAGGTTCGATTTCTCGCCGGACGGAGGAGTCAGCGATGAGCCGCAAGTTGCTGGTCATTAATCCCGACAACACGATGGAAGTACAGTTTGATCAGCAGATCACCATTGGCCGGGATGTTTTCAATTCGCTTTGCCTGCGCGACCCCGAAATTTCGCGCTCGCACGCCATCATCTTCGAGCACGACGGGCAGTTCGTCATCAAGGACCTGAAGAGCCGCAACGGGATCTACGTGCGCGGCGACCACGTCCGCGAGGCGGCGCTCCACCCCGGCGACGAGGTCATTCTCGGGGCCACCGTCCTGTTCTTCGACCCGCCCGACGGGTTCGACGTCAAGGCCGGCCTGTCGCGCCGCGGGCAGTACCTGCTCGAGAAGAACCTCGGCGGCGACGACGAGAAGCTCGTGCCGGCCGAAGTCTTCACCCCCGACGAGATGAACCGCGCGCTCCAGACGCTGTTCACCAACCCCGACCGCAACAGCTTCTTCACGCTCGACCACGCGCTCATGCTCCTGAGGACGATCAAGGAGATGGACGAGGCGCGCGACGCCCGCGACCTGTTCGAGTGCGCGCTGCGCGGCACGCTCGGCATGCTGAGCGGCCACCGCGGCGTCATCATGGAAGCCGACGAGACCAAGAAGAACCTTAAGGTGCGCGCGATCCTCACGAGCGACAACAGCGCCACGATCGTGATCGGGCAGCCGATCCTGCAACTGGTCCTGGCCGAGGAAAAGTGCATCTGCTGCGCCAACATCCACCGCGACCGGCGCTTCAACAAGCTCGGCCTCAAGAGCGGCAAGCGGATCCACTCGTTCGTCGCCGTGCCGATCCAGACCCCCGACGAGCTGTTCGGGTTCTTCTACCTGGACGGCGAGGACGCCACGATCACCTACAGCTTCTCCGAGCTGCGCTCGCTCTATTTCATCGCGTCGCACCTGGGCTCGCTGCTGAGGGTGAGGACGGGGCACTTCGCCAAGCACGCCCGCTCGGAAAAAGGCTCCGACAAGATCCCCGTCGCGCGGGCGTAATGAGAATCGCCGGCGAGGGCGCCGGCCAATCACTTATTATTTTTGTCAACCACTCGAGAGTAGCGGCTTCAGGAACTTCCCGTATTTGGCCGGGTCGCGGGCGATGATTTCCTGGATGCGGTCGATCGTCGTCAGCTCGATTTTGCTGTCCAGTTCGCGCAGGTAAACGATCGCCTCGGCGGCCGCGCGCCAGGTGGCGGGCTCCTCGCCCGAGAACGTCTGCTCGACGAGCGACGCGGCCTCGGCCGGCGCGCACAGGCCGCGGCTCGCCAGCGCGCGCAGCCGCATGATCGCCCGGTTCACCTCGGAGCTCTTGACGTGCCAGAGGGCGCGCGACGTCAGCTCCGTGAGGTTGTAGCCGAGGCTTGCCACCCGCGGCGGATCGAGCATCAACAACTTGAAGGCGTGGTCGATCCTCTTGATGTCGTCGTCCTGGATCCAGTCCACAGCGCACGCGATCGCTTTTTTCGAATACCTGGGATCACGAAAAATAGCCCAAAGCTCATTGTTCGAGAACCAGAATGTGAACTTATCCTTCATCCATTCCTCGTAAAAACCTTCGACCTCTTCCGGTGTTGCGGTTTTCAGCGGCGGCGGGAAGTAGACGATTTCGCGCATCGGGTCGCTGATGTTGTAGACCAGCTCGACCGATTTTTGCAGCGCTCCGAGATACTCGGCGCAATCCGAAGCGATTTTTGCTTCCACGGCGCCGTCGCGAATCGAAGCCAGCTTCTCCTGCGCCGCGTCGAATCCGCATTGCCGAATGAGCCTGGCCGCAAGCTCGTCCATCATGTAGCCGTAAAGCCGCGTCTCATGTTTCTTGGGGAACGCCCGAACGATCGCACAGACCAGACCGGAATCAAAATGCCCGGCCAGCAGGTCCAGATGCCTGATCAGCCGCGGGGGCTTGGTATCGGACCATACGACCCAGTTCGCATCGTTTTTGTAGTAACTGGTCTTTGTCGCTTCCGCGGCGTCAATCATCCATTTCAGGATCGGGCCGGCCATCTCCGGCCACTTGCCCTGATCCGCCCACTCGGCCGCGACCTGGCCGAGCGCTCCCGCGTCCTGCATCCAGTCGAAAATCAATTGCGCATTCTTGCCGAGGACATCGATCGCCTTGGGCGGCAGGTTCTCGCAGAGCGCCTTTCGTTGCGCGCCAGTCATTTTGGGCAGGGATTGAATGAAATCCTTCACCGCGTCCATGTCGCCGCTGCTCATGAATTCATGAAGCCGGGCGCGGCCGTCGGCCTCGACGTCGATTTTGGCCGGCGCCCGCCTGCCCTTATCAACCGCGGCCAGCGCCTTCTCGAATTTATTGATCATCGCTTTCGGAATCAGCTTCTCGGTCTCGAGCGGCACCCTGAATCGATATTCGGGTTTTGGAGGGGCCCTGTATTCACGCTCGAGGAGCGCAACCCCTTCCGGCGATGGGCTCGCGCAAATCGCTTCGGCAAGACTCTGGATCTGCTTGTTCTCGCGAGGCTCGAAAAAATACATGTGCGAGCTCATCCAGCCGATCGCTTCCTCTGCCGTCAGTTCCTTTTGCGTTTCGCGGAACGCGAGTTTCTTCCCCGGGCCAACCCAAATCAGCGCGAATGAATCGGGATTCGAGTAATCGGATATTTTCCGTTTCGCGATCGCGTCGGCGAGCTCGAGCGCGCAATCGACAAAATGCCTGCCGTCGACCGGCGCGACCTGGCCGAGCGCGAACAGGCCGAGCTTGCGGACGGGGAGCGAGTTGTCGATCGCCGACCGGCACAGCCGCGCCTGCAACTTGCCGTCGGCGCGAAGCTTTTCGTCGAGCCTGGCCAGCGCCTTGGCGTCGACAGGCTTCATGTCCGCGGCCTTGAACTTCACGAACGGCTCGATGAACGCAAACGCCTCGTCCAGCCTCCCCTCGCCCAGAAACTGGTAGGCTTGCGCTCGCGTCCTGGCGTTCCACTCAGGCATGGCGGTTTTCCTCCGTCGCGCGGTTTAAAACATGCGAGCGCAGCGCCAGCAGGTGCTTGCACGGGCCGCCGCGCAGGTCGTTTCGGTTCTTGGTCATCCACTTGCACGCGCACTCGGCCGCGGCGAACGAGCCGTCGGGGTTGAGCGTCAACTTCAGGTCGTAAATCCCGGCGCTCCCCTCGCAGCGCGCGCTCGCCATCCGCAGGCCCTCGCGCTCGACCGAGCTCAACACTTCCAGCTTGCCCGCCTCGAGGAGCCCGGCCGCGTTTTCCTCGCGGCTGCTCAGCTCGCCCGCGCCGCAAACCTCGGCGAACGGCAGGTAGCGGAGCGGCCGCCAGCGCAAGCCTCGCGATTCGGGTTCGGCGATGGCCAGCCCCTGACGGCAGAGCGCCAGCGCGACGCCCTTGGCCTGGTCGGCGCTGATCCCGAGCCCTTCGGCAAGCTCATCGAGCGAAACCAGCTCGGCATCGGCCAGGAACGCCGCCGCGCGCTGAAGCGTGGCGTCATCGATCGGCGCCGCCGCGCCGCGCAGCGATTCGGTGAACGACTTCGTGAACTTGCGGGCCGTCCACGACGACATCGCCAGGATCATGCGCGCCCCCGGCATCATCAGTTCCCAGTAGCTCGGCCGCGAGCTGCCGCACAGGTGCAGCCGGGCCGAGTCGACGTGCGGGATCAGGTTCTCGAGGAGCGACAGCCGCCGCCGGCCGTAGATCTTATATGAAATCGGCTCGTCCACGTCGGGGGGCGGCGACTGCAGGCGGATGATCGTGTCCCACGGCTCGACGTGCACGACGACGCGCTCGCCCGGCTGGATGTCGAACACGACGCCGCGGCCGCGCATCCCCGGCGCCCGGCCTTTCACGGCGCGCAGGATGTTGAACAGGTCGGCCTTCGAAAGCGGAACGGTGACGGAAGCCTGAAGCAGCCCCGCGTGCAGCTCGCCGAACCCGCGCAGCCAGCCGTCGGGCAGGTCGATCTTTTTCTCGTGGTGGGTCTTTTTTCCCTGCTCGAGCCGGACGCCCTCGGCCGACCCGATCCGCAGCCGCATGCGGCTGGCCGGCGCGATCGCGCGGAAGCATTTTTCGAGCTTGTCGGAGTAATCGATGCTCGTGCAGCCGCCGCGGCGCACGTCGGGCTCCTCGAACACCGTGTTGGCGAAGTGCACCCAGCCCAGAGCCGACCCGTCCTGCGAAAACGCCTCGAACGAGACGCCGTCGGGATGGATCCCGACGACCGGGTCGAGCACACGCGCGCGCCACTCTTCCTTGTCGAGGACTTCGAAGTTGGAGTGCACGATGTCGCCCAGCGCCAGCATGGCGACGCGGAAGATCTGGGGGCGCGCGATCATCGCCGAGAACGCCCCCGGGGCCGGCATGGCCAGCCCGGCCAGGTCGATTTCGGCGTCGGTCGCGCGGGAAACGCCGTCGTAAGTCATCGTTAACTGAGGCATGGCGGCACCATTCCTTGCGGTCGATCAAAAAGAAAACGCACGGCGCGCGTGATGCATCACCACGAAGATTTTAAAAATATTCACCGGCAATCAGGCCTGATGCTGGAAATCCTTCATTTCGATCTCGACGCTGGTGCGGCCGTTCCACGTGTTCAGGATCGGCGTCCCCGCGATCCTGAGCGGACCGCCGGCGTCCAGTTCGCGGATCCGCTTGACCATGTTCCACCCCAGCGCGGCCATCGGTTTGCCGTCGGGCGCCGCGAGGAACAGCTTCAAATGCTTTTCCTTCATGATGCGCGGTTCCTCGACGAGGCGCAATCCCCCGATCGCGACGACCGGCTTGGGGTTCTCGATCCCGTGCGGCGCCATGACGGCGAGCTGCTCGACGACCTCCGGGGTCAGCTCGGCGGGCTCGGCCTCGGTGTCGATGTCGACCGCCGGCGTCAGGATGTCGTCCGTCAGAACCTGGCCGGCGTGGCGGTTGATCGCCTCGCGGAACCGGTCGATGCGGTCCGGGGCGAGCGACAGCCCGGCGGCCATCCGGTGGCCGCCATACTGCTCGAGGCAGTCGCCGCACTGGCAGAGGGCGTCGTAGAGATCGAAGCCGGCGATGGAGCGGCCGGACCCCTTGGCGACATCGCTGTCGACGCTGATCGCGATCACCGGCCGGTAGAAGATCGACTGGATGCGCGAGGCGACGATCCCCAGCACGCCGTGGTGCCAACCGTCCTGCGCGACGACCAGGACCTGATCCTGCCGGTACGGCTCGATCAGTTTCATCGCCTCGGCGAGGGTCTCGGACTCGATCGCGCGCCGGTTTTCGTTGAACTGGTCGAGCTTGCCGGCCAGCTCCCTGGCGCGCTTCTCCTCGCGGGTCAGCAGCAGCTCGACGGCGAAGACGGCGTGCTCGGTGCGGCCGGCGGCGTTGAGCCTCGGCCCCAGAACGAAGCCGATGCTCCCGGTGTCGATTTTGGCCTTGGGCAGGCGCGCCACGTCGGCGAGCCGCGCGATGCCGAGCCGCGGGGCCTCGCGCATGCGCTCGAGCCCGGCGCTCACCAGGCAGCGGTTCTCGCCGACCAGCGGGACGACGTCGGCGACCGTCCCGAGCGTGACCAGGTCAAGGAGCGACTTGAGGAACTCGCGCGCGCGGTCCTGGTCGGGGTGGAAACTTTTGAGCAGCGCGTGGGCCAGCTTGAACGCGACGCCCGAGCCCGAGATCGCCTTGCACGGGTAATTGCAGCCGGGCTGCTTCGGGTTGATGACCGCGGCGCAATCGGGCAGCTCGGTTCCGGGCTCGTGGTGGTCGGTGATGATCAGGTCGACGCCGAGCTTGCGCGCCAAGCGGGCCTCCGCCATCGCGCTGATGCCGCAGTCGACCGTGACGATGAGCGTCGCGCCCTCGCCCGCGAGCTGCTCCAGCGCCTGGGGGTTGAGGCCGTAGCCTTCGTTCACGCGATGCGGGATGTAGTAGTCGGCGGGGCAGCCCAGCTCCTGGATCGTCAGCATCAGGATCGCGGTGGCCGTGATGCCGTCGACGTCGTAGTCGCCCCAGATCCAGACCTTTTCGCCGGAGCGGATCGCGCGGCCGATGCGCTCGACGGCCTGGTCCATCCCGAGCAGGTCGTATGGGCTGTGAATCTGCCTGAGCGATGGATTCAGAAACAGGCGGGCGGCGTCGGGATCGGAAAGGCCGCGGGCGTCGAGGATGCGCGCGACGATCGGCGCGACCCCCAATTCGCCGGCCAGCACGTCGCTCCGGCGCGAATCGACCGGCCTCAGTTGCCATCGCAGTGTTGACCGATTTTCCGAGCGATTGCGGGGGGTCGTGGTGGCCACGCGGAATGCCTCTGAAAATACGACTGGCCTTTTGCGAAATATATCCGCTCAAGGTGTCACAATATCGGCCTTTGACACCTTTCTTGCAACTTTTTAATTTTTAGTGATGTCCGATGGCGCATGGATGTTTTAGCATCGGTCGCGGAAGGGTAACGGATTGTGAACGGGCAGACGGTTCCCACGCGCGTTGTTCTGATCGAGCTGGACGATCGCCCGGCCGCGGCCGAGCTGGCGTTGGGGCTCGCGCGCGCCGGCCATTCGATCGGCCTGGCGCACGGCACAAACGCCGAATCGGCCGCCGACGGGCTTCAAGTAAAGCTCGAACGGGCGGGCGGGATCTCGTTGGCGATCAACCTGGACGAGGGCGGGATGGCGCGCGCCATCCGCCTGATGATCGACGTGTTCGGCCGCCTCGACGAGATCGCGTGCTTCACGCCGCCGGCGGCCGAGGCCGCCGCCGAGGCCGTCTCGACATTCCCCTCGCGCCGGCACCCACGGGTGCGCGTGATGGATCGCCGCTGAATCCCCAGCCCGGTTTCCCCCAGGGTCTTTCACAAAAACCTCGTCTCCGGGTCGCTCACCGGCTCGATCAAATCCGGGCGGTCTTCGTCGGGCTTGTTCACGCGCGCGCTCACGCGGCGGCGGTCCATCGCCTCGGCCGGGTAGGGGGCCAGAAGAGCCTTCACATCGGCCGCGGGGTCGAGCCACCGGCCGTAATGCTCCGGCCCGACGATCACCGGCATCCGGTCGTGGACCGGCGCGACGAGCGCGTTGGCGCCGGTCGTCAGGATCGTGAACGATTCGATCGTCTCGCCGCCCGGATGGCGCCAGCGATCCCACAGGCCGGCCAGCGCAAACAGGGCGTGGCCTTTCAGAAAATAATAATACGGGACGCGCTCGGACGGGGTTTTCTCCCATTCGAAAAAGCCGTCGGCCGGGATCAGGCAGCGCCGCCGCCTGAACGGCTCGCGGAAGGCGGGCTTTTGGGCCGCCGTCTCGCACTTGGCATTGATCATCCTGGCGCCGACCGAGGCGTCCCGGGCCCAGCCCGGGATCAGCCCCCAGCGCAGCAGCGTCAGTTGCCGCTTCCCGCCCGGCTCCTGCGCGCGCACGGCGGCGACCCACTGCGTCGGCGCGATATTGTAGCGCGCCTCGAGGCCGGCGGGGATTTCGCCGAGCCCGAAGGCCTCGGCCAGCGCCTGCGGCGACTGGGTCTGCGTGAAGCGTCCGCACATGATTCGCGCCCTTCCCGATGGTCACGCCTCATCCTACCACATCCGCGCGGCCGCGGATATGCGCCGAAGGCTTTCAGGCAGGTTGAAATGGGATGGTCCGCCCGGATGGAAGGACGTCACTTCACGGGCGTGTCGATGTCCAGGTCCGGGTCGAGGTCGTGATCGAGCCTGGCGGGCTCGAAATACTCCGTGCTGCGATTGAACTTCTTGCAGCCGCCGAGGTCGTCGAGCTGGCGGTTGCACTCGATGCGCAGCGCCTCGGCCGAGGCGAAACGGTCCTCGGGCCGCTTGGCGAGACATTTCATGATGATCTCGTTGGCGGTCTGCGGGACCTTGGCGTTGATGTCGCGCGGGGCGACCGGATTCTTGTGGACCTGCTGGTACGAGATATCCCCCGACAGGAACGGGGGCGAGCCGATCAGCGCCTCGTAGAGGACGATGCCGACCGAGTAGAGGTCCGAGCGGCCGTCGATCTTGCCGCCGGTGACCTGCTCGGGCGACATGTAGCGCGGCGTCCCGAGCATCGCGCCGGTCGGGGTCAGCGTGTTTTCCTCGATGTGGACGATGCCGAAGTCGGTGATCTTGACCTCGCCGAGCGAGTTGACCATGATGTTGTCGGGCTTGATGTCGCGGTGGATGATCCCCTTGCTGTGACTGGCCTGGAGCGCGTCGCACAGCTGGACGGCGTAGTAGAACATCTCGGCGATGTAGTCGATGTTGATGTCCATGCCGTCGCGGAACTGCAGGTCGATGATCTCGCGCATCGCCGGGCCGTCGACGTATTCCATCACGATGAAGCTCTGGCCGCTCGTGTTGCTGATATTATAATCGAAAATATTGACGATGTTGTGGTGCGAGAGCGTGGCCGCGATGCGGGCCTCGCGGAAGAAGCGGTCGAGCGCCTTGGAGCTGCCCGACAGGCTGTCGCGCAGGATCTTCATCGCGACGGTCTGCTGGTTGCGCAGGTCGTAGACCTTGTAGACCACGCCCATGCCGCCCGAGCCGAGGCGCTCGAGGTACTGGTAGCGGCCGATCGCCATGTCGCCGATCAGCTCGCGCATCTTGGGGTCGACGTCGGTGGGCTTGCCGAGGCCGTCCTCGAGCAGGCGCAGTTTCTCCGACACGTCGCGCCAGCCGGGGTTGACGCGCGCGATCAGGTCCAGGGCCAGCAGCGCGTCGCGGTCGGAGTGTCGCGACATCATCTCCTCGTGGAGCTGGTAGATATTTTCGAAGTCCTCTTCCCTCGCCGGCTGGGCGCGGTAGCGGTCGAGGGCGTCGACCGGGCGACCGGCCTTGAGCAGCGCCTCGGCGAGCATCCGGTTGGCCTTCTCGGCCACGGCCGGGCTCGATGCGGCCAGCCGCAACTGCTCGATGGCGGCTTCGTAGCGCTCCTGGTCCCGGTAGAGCTGCCCGAGTTCCATGCGCAGGTGGGGCAGGTCGGGATTGTGCGAGAGGATCTCGAGGTAAAGCGACTCGAGCTCCTGCTTGATGTCCTCGTTGCCGGGCGCGATCGACAGCGCCTTCTGCAGGTAGTTGATCGCCTTGGGGTGATCCGCCTGCTGGCGGAAGTACATGCCGAGCCGGATCAGCGGCTCGCTGTCCAGGTCCTCGGCGAGCTCGATCAGCTCGTCGATGCGGTCCAGAATCTGGGGGTCGATCCCGGCCGAGTAATTCAGGGCCGAGACGTATTTTTCCAGCGCCTCGTTGTAGCGGCCGTTCTTGATCTGCAGCTCGGCCATCGAGATCTCGGCCTCGCGGGCGAGTTCCTTCTCGTGCTTGTGCTGGGCCTCGCGCTCGAGCAGGGCGTTCTCGTTGAGGTAGCGCAGGATCTCGGCCGCCTTGTCGTAGTCGCCGCGCTGCTCGTAGGCCATGGCGATCCGGTCGATCATGTCGCGGACCTCGCCGTCGACCGACAGCTGCTTGAGCGCGCGCAACGCCTCGTCCAGCTCGCCGCTGTCGAGCAGGTCCCGGGCGTGGTCGATGATGTAGCAGCCGACCTCCCAGCCCAGCAGCGCGACGCGGCGCGTCCACTTCTGGGTCAGTTCCGGCCCGCCGTGGTCGAGCAGCAGGACGAAGAACCGGTCGCGCGACCGCGCCGACATCTCGTTGGGGCGCTCGGGCGAAAACTTGCCCAGATACAGCTCGAGCAGGCCCGGGCCGACCGCCGCCTGGCCGGCGTCGTAGAAATTCTCGAGCGTCGGGATGAGGCGCGCCTCGGGCAGGATCCTGCGGCAGAGCGCGATGAGCGCCTCGGCGCCGGCCGTGTTCAGCTTGCCGCGCCGGATGAGCAGCCCCAGCGCCGGCTCGAACGCCTCGTCGAGCTTGCCCACGCCGAGCCGCTCCAGCATCTTGATGCCTTCCTGGGCGTCGATCAGCCGGCCCATCAGCACCTGGATCGTGGTCCACGCCGTCCACCCCTCGATGCATTCGTTGGAGCGGGTCAGGAACTCGGTCAGCTGCTCGCTGACGCGGTCGAGCTCCTCGTCGGGGGGGAGCGGCTCGCCCTTGCGCGACCTGGCGACCGCGTCGGTGGTCCAATGGATCAGCCGGCCGATCTCGCCGGCCTGCTTGAGCAGGGCGTTGTCGACCTGGCGGTCAATGGCCTGGCGGCACAGCTCGAGCGTGCGCTCGTCGAAGCGGCCCATGCGGATGTAGACCTCGGCCAGCGCCGCCATCAGTTCGGTGCTGTTGGGGTTGTACCGCAGCGCGGCCTCGAGCGACTGCATGGTCTTGTTTAATATCGCGTTCATATCAATGCACAGTTATCCCGCACGCATGGCGTCACGCGGACCCATGCCCGCTGCTCCACTTATCGGCCGGGACCTGAGTAAATCTTTAAGCCCAAATCACTTGGAACGATTCAAATTCGAGGGGGACAAGCGGAATCGCTCAGAATCGAAAAAAAAAGACCCGCCATCGGCGGGGAGGAATCATGCGCCGGGCGTGTACAGTTTTTTGGCCTGTATCCAATCGAGAACACCGCCGGGAACCAGGCCGGCCAGCCCCGAGGCGTTCCCTTTTCCCAGCTCCTCGCGGATGAACGTCGAGGACAGGTTCGGCAGCGCGAAGCCCGGCGCGGCCGCGCGGCCGGCGGCGCCCCCGTGGCCGCCGCGCGGGATCACGAGCGGCGGGGCCAGCTCCATCAGCCGGTCGTATTCGAGCCAGCGCTCGGCGTCGAGCAGCGTGTCGCTCCCCATGATCCAGCGCCAGCTGTTGCGCGGGTAGCGCCGCGCCAGGGCGCGCATGGTCTCGATCGAATAATGCACGCGCGGCTCGCGCTCGACGTCGAGGACGTCGACCAGGTCGCCGAAGCACGCGAACGCGCGGCGGGCCATCTCCATCCGGTCCTCGAACGGGGCGAGCTTCTTGCCGAACGGGTGGCCGCCGGTCGGGATCGCCCAGACGCGGTCGATCTCGCCGGTGCCGAGCGCCCAAGCCACGACCAGCACGTGCGCCATGTGCGGCGGGTTGAAACTGCCGCCGAAGATGCCGATGCGCTGGGCGCCGTCCGTCATGACTTGCGGGCCCGCCTGCGCGCGCGCTGCTGCACGAACTGGGCGCGGATCGTGGTCTGCAGGCCGCCGCGGACGGTCATCTCGGCCTCGACCTCGATCCACTTGGGGTCGAGGACGCGCACGAGGTCCTCGAGGATGCGGTTGGCCAGATGCTCGTAGAACACGCCGACGTTGCGGAACGAGAGGAGGTAATACTTGAGCGAGCGCAACTCCACGCACACCTTGTCCGGGATATACGTGATATTGAGGGTGCCGAAGTCGGGCAGCCCCGAGAACGGGCAGACCGACGTGAACTCGTCGGTCGTCGTCGAAATCTCGATGTCGCGGCCGGGATACTGGTACGGGAACGTCTCGAGGGCCGCGCTGTCGATCGCCTCGAGTCCCTTGAACTCGAGCTTCTTCCCCCGCGCCTCAAACCCCGCCGCCTCGTTCTTCTTCCTTGCCATTGTCATCCCCATTTTCTTAATTGTTATTGGAATTGAATATGATTATTTTCCGCTTTTTTTGTTTCGAATTTCTTTCGGATTCTTTCCGATTTTGTCCGATTTCTTCACTTCGCGCCGTTGCCCAGGATCGCGTCCCAGTCGATCGGGACCTGGTACGGAACGGGATCCCTCACCCCCGCCTCGCGGAACCCCTTGAGCCGCAGCCGGCAGGCGTCGCAACGGCCGCAGGCGATCCCGTCGGCCGAGGGGCTGTAGCACGAAAACGTCAGGCCGTAGTCGACGCCGAGCTCGAGGCCGCGCCGGATGATGCTCGCCTTGCTCAGCTTCATGAGCGGGGCGTGAATGCGCAGCGTGCGGCCCTCGACGCCCGACTTGGTCGCGAGGGCCGCGACTTTCTCGAACGCGGCGATGAACTCCGGACGGCAGTCGGGATAGCCCGAGTAGTCGATCGCGTTGACCCCGATGAAGATGTCGCTCGAGCCCAGGACCTCGGCCCAGCCCATCGCCAGCGACAGAAAGACGGTGTTGCGCGCGGGGACGTAGGTCGGCGGGATGCCGTGGCTGATCTCGGCCATCGGGCGGTCGTGCGGGACGGCGATGTCGGCGGTCAGGGCCGAGCCGCCGATCACGCGCAGGTCCACCGGCACCACGATATGCTGGGCGACATGGAAATGGTCCGAGACGCGCTTGGCGGCCTCGAGCTCATAGCGGTGGCGCTGGCCGTAGTCGAACGTGATCGTGTACGGGTCGAACCCCTCGGTCTTGGCGATCGCCAGAACCGTCGTCGAATCCAACCCGCCGCTCGAAAGAATGACAGCCTTGTGAGCCATGCCTGCGCCTCTCCACCGGTCATTCGGACCAAAACCAGTGTAAAGGCAGCCCCCGCGATTCTCACGAAAAAAGTTTTTCTTCCCCGCTTGCCTGGGTCGACGCGCGCTTCAATGTCAACGGACCCGGAGCGAATGCGCGGCGGCATCTCACGGGGCGAGCCATGTCGCCACCATGCGCGATCAGGCAGCCTGCGCGTTTCCCTTCGAATTTCTCAGGCTTTGTTCGATGATCTGGACGAGCTCGAGGTCGGGTTCGGATTCCACGACGATCTTGTCGATATATTGATGGAGGTCCAGGCGCGTGAAGGCCCAGTCCTTGAAGGTATGGTGCGCGATGATGTGGCCCTGGTCGTCCTTGCCCCAGTAGACGGCGTGCCAGTTGTGGCCGCCGTGGACGAACTCGAGCTTTTGACCGCGGCGCAGGGAATCGATCGAGGACGGATGATGGGCGATCGTGGCGGGGGTCGGAGCGGGGCGAACGGTTTCATCGCCGTGATCGGCGTCGGGCTTTTTTTCGCCCGGGGGCTTGTGTTCGCGGCCGGCGTTGGCGTCCCATTCCTCCTTCAGCACGTCGTATCGCATCAACTTCTCGACATCGAAAGTATCCATGCAGTTCACCTCCGGTCGGCGGTTCGAATCCTCGGTTTTGTTTCCTTGTGTTAAGTTGTAATTATAGCCCAATTCCCAATAATGTCCATGACATTATTGTTATTAGTCATAATCTAAATAATTATCAAAAGAGCTAAAATGAATGAATATAGACCAGCCCGCGTCCATGTCCGATTATAATAAAGAGAGAGGATCGGTCATTAAGATTCTTTTGTCTTAAGATTTATTCATTGACGTTTACCCGCATTTTGAGTTTGCAACCCTTTTTCCAGGTTATAGAGCATGCCGCCGGGCGGCGCGGAGGGATCCGTCACGCCGGGCCGAAGCAATACCGTCACCTTCCGGCCCGAAACCGACGCTACAGGTTGTTCGAGTCCCTCGTCCTTGGCGTCCAGGTATTCGACCGCAAGTCGGGTCGACGAATCCCATTTCAGGTTGGCTCCGTAAGCGCGCGAATTTCGGACCGCCGCATACAGGAACGCAACCTGGCTTCCCTTTGCCTTTTTGCCGTGCGGCACGATGAAGATTGCATAGCCGAACGACGTTGTCGCGCCACCGTTGGACTCGACAAGAACGGCATCCAAAACCCCATCGGGAGAAACAACGCGCGCGACCTCGTCATGACTGGGACCGTCCAAAATTAGAACCAAACAGAAGAGGGCGTACGGCAACAAGCTGACCACTGCCAAAATCGAAACGACTGCGGCAATCTTTATGATTGCCGGCATCAAGATTCGTTTCGCAGAAATTCTAGCCAGATATTTTCGCATTCAATCAGGGGTCAATCCTTCTCCGCCTGGTGCGGGTCGAGGGCGGCGCGGAGGGACTCGCCGAGCGTCTGGAACAGGAACATCGTCAGGCAGATCGAGATCGCGGGGAAGGCCAGCACGTGCGGGTGCGACATGAGCGCGTCGCGGCCCTCGGCGGCGAGCGTCCCCCACGAGGCGTGCGGCGCGGTCACGCCCAGGCCGATGAAGCTCAGGAACGACTCGGTGAAGATCGCCTGCGGGATCATGAACGTGGCGGTGACGACGACCACGCCGGTCGTGTTGGGCAATATGTGCCGCCTGAAAATCCGCCAGAAACCGGCGCCGAGCGCGCGGGCGGCCTCGACGAACTCGCGCGTGCGCAGCTCGGCCACGCGGACGCGCACGACGCGGGCCATCTGGAGCCAGTAGACCAGCCCGAGCGCGATGAAGATATTGGTCAGCCGCGGGCCGGTCACGACCATCAGCGCGATGACGACGAGCAGGAGCGGCACGGCGTAGAGGAAATCGACGAGGCGCATGAGCGCGGCCTCGACCAGTCCGCCGCGCAGGCCGGCGACGCCGCCGACGGTGACGCCGATGAGGAGGCTCACGAGCGCGCCCATCGCGCCGACGGCGAGCGAGATGCGCCCGCCGTACAGGACGCGCGTCAGCAGGTCGCGGCCGAGCGCGTCGGTCCCCATCCAATGCGCGGCGCTCGGGCCGGCATAGGTGTGGTAGAGGTCCTGCTCGCTTTCGGCGTAGGGGCTCAGCAGCGGGCCGATCAGGACGGTCAGGATCATGAGCATTAACCCGGCCAGCGCAACCCGGAACGCCTTGTCGCGGCGCATGCGCAGCCACCAGCGCGGCGCGCCGGCGGTCGAGCGGACCTGGGCGGGAGCCATCGTCATCGCACGCGCGTCCTCGGATCGATCCATTTGGCGGCGCCGTCGGCAAACAGGTTCAAGCTGACGAGCAGGACCGTGTAGAACACGGTCAGGCCCATGATCATCGGGTAATTGCGGTTGCTGATCGAGTTGACGAAATCGCGGCCGAGGCCGGGGATGTCGAAGATCAATTCCACGACGAACGAGCCGGTCATGATCGCGGCGGCCTGCGGGCCGAGGAACGCCAGCACCGGCGCGAGGATGTGCCGCATGGCGTGGTAGACGACGATGCGCCACGGGGGGACGCCCTTGGCCCGGGCGGTGCGCAGGAAATCGCTGCGCAGGACTTCGGAGAGCTCGCTGCGCACGAGCCGCGCCAGGTAGGCGGTCGGCAGCGCGGCAAGCGATAGCGCCGGCAGGACGTAGCCGCCCGACGCGGGGAACAGCCGCAGCTTCAGGGCAAACACGTAGAGCAAAAGGGTGGCGAGGATGAACGAGGGGATGGCGACGCCCGCCGAGGCGACCGTGGCGTTGAGGTGGTCGGGCCAGCGGCCGGGGCGCAGCGCGGCGGCCACGCCGATCGGGAAGGCAAGGATGAGCGCGAACGCCAGCGCGACCAGGCCGAGCTTGGCCGAAACCGGAAACCGCTGAGAGATCAGTTCGCCGACGGAGCGGCCGGGGTGATCGTAGGACGGACCGAACCGGCCGGTCGCGGCGTCGCCAAGATAACGGGCGTATTGCTTCCACGCCGGCTCGTCGAGGTGGTAGTGGCGCTCGATCGCCTGCTGGACGGCGGCCGGGAGCTTGCGGTCGCGGCTGAACGGCCCGCCGGGGACGACGCGCATGAGCAGGAACGTGGTCGTCGCCACGGCCCACGCCACCATCAGCACGACGAGCGCCGAGCGCAGGACAAGCCAGGCAAACCGCAGCGGTGTCTTCATCGGGCAAGCAGGACCTCGGGTCGAATGGACGAAACGGGCCGAATGGACCGAATGGACCGAATGGACCGATTTGAACGGACCTTCGGTTTTTACGCCAGTCAAATTTCGCTCATAAGTGAATCTTCATTCCGCAATTTGCAATCAACACGATCCGAAATTCCCAAAATGGTTGACGTTGATGGGGAAATCACCTATCACATTAATCAGGGTCCAAACCCACCATGACACCAACGTGCGAGAAGTCATGAGGGGCAGCGGTCTGCTTGAGGGTTTGACAGGAGTTTTTGTTTGAAATGGGATACCGCGACTACGAAATACCGATGGAGCTGTTCACCCGCCTTTCCGAAACCGTCCATCTGAATGACGATCAATTGCGCCGCCAGATTCAGAAGGGCGCCGGCGAGCCGATCTACCGCATCGATCAGCTCGAGCGCCTTTACGGTGACATGGCCTTGGAGCCGCTGATCAAACTGGAATTCGACCGGTTCGACATCCCGCGCCGCAACGGGAAGCGGAACCGGCGCTAAACAGGTTTTCCTACCGGGGCAACGCATGCGTTCCAAACTGATGCTGGCCGTCGTCGTCGCCGCGCTGGCGTGGGCCGCGGCCGCGTTGTATCAGCAATCGAACTGGAAAATCGTGAACAACCCGCCGCCGGCCGGGCCGATCGTCGCGCTCGGCGACAGCCTGACGTTCGGGTTCGGCGCCGACAAAGGCGGGTCCTACCCCGAACAGCTCGGCAAGCTGATCGGCCGCGCCGTCGTCAACCGGGGCGTCAACGGCGACAAGATCGCCGACGCCGCGGCTCGGCTCGACAAGGACGTCCTCGCGCTCAAGCCGTCGATCGTCATTATCCTGCTGGGCGGCAACGACATCCTCACGCAGCAGCCGATGGACCAGAGCTTCAAGACGCTCGAGGGGATCGTGCGGCGCGTGCAGGGGCGCGGGGCGATGGTCGTTCTCGTCGGCCTGCGCGTCATCGCGCCGGTCGGCGGGGTCGGGGCGCGCTACCACAAGCTCGCGCGCCAGACCGGCTGCTTGTTTGTCGACGACATCCTCGACGACATCTACGGCCAGCGCTCGCTCATGTCCGACCAGATCCACCCCAATACGAAGGGCTACAAGATCATGGCCGAGCGGGTCGCCGGCAAGCTGAAACCGTATATTAAATAAGCATGATTGCGACCATGGGACCTATACGGTCGGGCCACGCTTGCAAGTCGACTCTGCGGATTTTATGGTATCTCATCTGGTTAAGGGGTAAGTGACATGAATTCCGTGCGCGTTGCCGTTGTGCAGGCCGGGGCCGTTCCGTTCAACACCGAAGCGTGCGTCGAGAAGGCCGTCGGGCTCATTCGCGAGGGGGCGGCCACGGGCGCCAAGGTCCTGGTATTCCCCGAGGCGTTCATCGTCGGCTACCCGAAAGGGCTCAACTACGGCCTGGCCGTCGGGACTCGCGACGACGCCGGGCGCGAGGAATTCCGGCTCTACCTCGACGCGGCGATCCAGGTGCCCGGCCCGCAAACGCGGCGCATCGGCGAGGCCGCGGCGGCGCACGGCGTTTACGTGGTGATCGGCGCGATCGAGCGCGAGGGGGGGACGTGCTACTGCACGGTCCTGTTCTTCGGCCCCGACGGCGCGCTGCTCGGCAAGCACCGCAAGCTCATGCCGACGGCGATGGAGCGCCAGATCTGGGGGTTCGGCGACGGCTCGACGCTGACGGTCGTCGACAGCCCGTACGGCAGGATCGGCGCGGTCGTGTGCTGGGAGAACTACATGCCGATGCTGCGCATGGCGATGTATGCCAAGGGGGTCGCGCTCTACTGCGCGCCGACGGCCGACGACCGCGAGACGTGGCTCCCCACGATGCGCCACATCGCGCTCGAGGGCCGCTGCTTCGTTCTGGCCGCCAACCAGTTCTTGCGCAAAAAGGATTTCCCCGACACCGTGCGCGTGACGATCGGCGAGACGCCGGACGCCGTCCTCATGAAGGGGGGCAGCATGATCGTCAACCCCCTGGGCAAGGTCCTGGCCGGCCCGGATTTCTCCGGCGAGACGATCCTCACCGCCGACCTCGACCTGGACGACATCGGCCGCGGCAAGTTCGACTTCGACGTCGCCGGCCACTTCGCCCGGCCCGACGTGTTCCAACTGATCGTCAACGAAAAGCAGGCTCAGCCCGTCGTGACAAAGTAACGAACCATCATCGGTATAAAAACCACTCGCGAGCGGCAGTTTGATTGATCGTGAGGCATAGGCTCCACAAGTCGCTGTTGTACTCGTTGTCTGCGGGATTGAGCGTGGCGGGAAAATCCCCATATGGTTGCGCCACGGTGAATCCGGCGTTCCATTCGCTTCCCTCGGCATAACTCGCCACGTCGGATGTCGAGTCGGTCTGCCATGCGAGCCAGTATGTGCCCGGGCTGAGCTTGGCCAGCATATTATTGTGCTTCGGCGGCGTGACAACCCACGTGTTCGAGGTCTCGACGTCGCTCGGAATCGATTGCCAGAGAAGCTGCCGCGGCGAACTGTCGTCGTAGATGGCCAGACGCACATGGCCTCCGCCGGC
Organism: Candidatus Sumerlaeia bacterium; assembly: GCA_039683515.1. Classification (GTDB taxonomy): domain Bacteria; phylum Sumerlaeota; class Sumerlaeia; order MVZB01; family MVZB01; genus JAJFUE01. The sequence goes on from JBDKRG010000011.1 coordinate 28,783, forward strand.
ATGCGCATAAAACCTCATGTCCTTGACGGTTGCCGGTTGAGTCAGGGTGACTTTGCTGGCGTGGAGCGTGTTTTTGTGAGTGTAGGCGACCTTTGCCAATGTTTGAGTCGTGAATGTGTTAAAATTGCCCATAATCCCATACATATAGCCGTTTTCACGGTCGAGCCAGGACGGGTACAGCGTCCGGTTATCGTCAGGCGAGACGAACTTGCCGGCGATCGTAAAGTCCGCCAGGCGCACCCTGATGACGTATCCCTGATAAGTGCTTCGTGTCGCAAAATAACCATAGCCATTCGACGGATCGATCAATGCAGCGATGAAATGGTATCCATAATAAACTTGTATAAATCCGGCATACGAAAAATCGGACAATCGAACCCTCGCAATGAGCGCGCTCCCCATGATGGTGTCCATGGCGAAATATGCATAGCCGCCGGCCGGGTCGATCGCGGCGCATTCAAACCTGCTTGTGTTGTGCGGCAACGTCAGCGTTCCCACGCGCGTGAAGTCCGAGAGCCGGATCTTGACGACCTTTCCTGGAAAAGCGCCCACGCCAAAATACGCAAAACCGGCTGATTCATCGAGAACGGCACAAAGTGGGCTTTCGCCCGCCTCAAGCGGCATCGTCTGCACGCGCGTAAAATCGGAGCTTCGAATTTTAACGATTTTTCCGCTGGTCGAGCCGAGTCCGAAATAAATATGCCTGTCGGATGGGTCGAAAAGGGAACAAGAAATATTTTTTTCACCGCTAAGCGTCATGGATGAGAGCCGGGTCAGATCGGCAAGCCGCACGCGAACGATGATGGCCGGATCGGTATAGGCTGCAAGATAAAGGGTCCCCGAGGTCGGGTCGATAACGCCGCTGGGGAACCTGGTTTCGCCCGGATTCAGCATGAGCTCCTTTTCAATCGCCATGTCGGCAAACCTGATCTTTTTTACGATTCCGGGCGAACCGCCGGTGAGGTAATACACGTATCCATCCAACGGGCCAAACAAATGGGTTCCGCTGGTTGATCGAAGATCCGACTCGCGAACGAGCTGCATGCCGGCGTTGGGGTATGCGGTTGTTCCGGGGGTTGTGCTGCCAGCCGTCGCGGCGCCAAACGACTGGATCTGGAGAAGGATATACAACACCAGGAAAATGATATGTCTGGCATTCAACGTCAGAGGCTCCGTCTTTAGGCTCGTCCCACCGAACAGTTTATATATCAACCCATGTCGGTTGACAATCGCTAACCGGCGAGGATTCTGGTTGCATGAGTGCCGGGTGGCGTTGTGAGGTGAATGGGTGTAACCTGAATGTGTAAGCGCTTTGCGACGGCGATAATGGATTTAAGGAAGGGCCCTGGAATTGGAAGAGATCAAGGCAAATGCGGAGCGGCGGCAGCGGGCGTTGCTGATCGGGATCCACGCCGAGGGGACCTCGCGCGAGGAGGCCGAGGACCACGTCGAGGAGCTGGCGAGCCTGACCGACACGATGGGGGCCGAGGTCGCCGGCATGGAAATCGTGCGGATGGGGCGGCCGACGCCGCATTTCTACCTGGGCAGCGGCAAGGCCGAGGAGATCAAGGCGATCGCCGAGGCCGAGGAGGCCGACGTGCTGATCTTCGACTTCGACCTGAGCCCGAGCCAGCAGCGCAACTGGGAAAAATTCACCGAGCGCGCCGTGATCGACCGGCAGGAGGTCATCCTCGACATCTTCGCGAGCCGCGCCCAGACGCGCGAGGCGCGGCTGCAGGTCGGCCTCGCGCGCATGGAATACAGCCTGCCCCGGCTGCGGCGCGCGTGGACGCACCTGGAGCGCCAGCGCGGCGGCGCGGGCCTGCGCGGCGGCCCCGGCGAACTCCAACTCGAAGTCGACCGCCGCGCCGCGATGGAGCGCATCGCGCGGTTCAAGCGCGAGCTCAAGCAGGTCCGCATGCAGCGCCAGGTGCAGCGCAAGAGCCGCTCGACGCGGCCGATCCCGTCGGCGGCGATCGTCGGCTACACCAACGCCGGCAAAAGCTCGCTGCTGCGGGCACTGACCGGCGCCGACGTGTTCATCGAGGACAAGCTGTTCGCGACGCTCGACCCGACGACGCGCCGCATTGAACTTTCCAACCGCCAGCCGCTGCTGCTGACCGACACCGTGGGGTTCATCCGCAAGCTGCCGCACGACCTCGTCGAGGCGTTCAAGGCGACGCTGGAAGAGGCCGCCATCGCCGACTTCATCGTCCACGTGCTCGACGTGAGCCACCCCAAGATCGAGGAGCATTACGCCGTCACGAACGAGGTCCTGAAAGATCTGCACGCCGTGCACAAGAAGACGATCCTCGTCCTGAACAAGGCCGACGTCGACCACGACCCGCTCATCCACGCGCGGATGGCCCGGCACAACCCGCTGTGCTACGAGGTCTCGACGCACACGGGCCAGGGTCTCGAGGTGCTGCGCGAGGCGATGGCGTCACACTTCGTGCTGCCGATGGAACGGTTCAGGCTGCACATCCCGCATGGCCGGTTCGACGTGGTCGACCTCGTCCACCGCGAGGGCGAAGTCCTGACCCAGAAGCACGACGAAACCGGCGTGTGGCTCGAGGCGGACCTGCCGGTGAGGTTCAAGGCGCAGTTCGAGGAATTTATAAAAGAAAAATCCTAAATTCGAATATCGAAATCCGAATATCGAAATCCTAAACAAATCCGAATCTAGAAATTCAAATAATATTCTCGTCGCAGAGGGGCAGAGATTGGCAGAGAGCGCGGAGAAGAACATATTTTTCTTCTCTGCAAAACTCTGCGTTCTCTGCGACAAAATCTTGCTTTGAATATATTCCTGTCGCGGAGTGGCAGAGAGCGCAGAGAAAAACATTTTTTCTTCTCTGCAAAACTCTGCGTTCTCTGCGACAAAATCTTGTTTTGAATATATTCCTGTCGCGAAGGGGCAGAGAGCGCGGAGAAAAAACATATTTTTCTTCTCCGCATCTCGGCAAAACTTCGCGTTCTCTGCGACAAAAGTTTTATTCAACCGGCGCGGCGACGAGATGCAGCTTTGCAAGGCGCAGGGCGAAATACACGCCGCCCGCCATGCAGATGACGCCGCAGATGAGGAGCGTCGGCTGGACGCCGATGTGGCGGGCCATGAAGCCGGCCACCAGCGCGCCGAACGGGCTCACGCCCAGGAACGCCATCGTGAACAGGCTCATGATCCGGCCGCGGTGGGCGTCGCTGACAACGGTCTGAATCATCATGTTGCTCGAGCCGACCTGCACGATGAAGCCGTAGCCGAGGCCGATCAGGGCCAGCGCCGACAGCCAGATCCAATGCGAAATCGAAAGGACGATCAGGCCGACGCTGAAGATCAGCGTGGCCGAGGCGACGGAGCGGTCGAGCCCGCCGATGCCGCGGCGCGAGGCCAGGAACAACGCCGCGCCGAACGTGCCGATGCCGGCGATCGCCGTCAGGTAGCCGAGCGTATGGCCGTTGCCGTGGAGGACTTTGTCGACGAGCATCGGCATGAGCGCGACGTAGGGCATCCCCACGATGGCGACAAGCGCAACCATGAGCAGAAGCGACCGGATCGGCGTCGAACGCATGGCGTATGCGAAGCCTTCGCCGATGTTGGTTATAAATTCGCGCAGCAACGAGTCCGATTTCGCGGGCCGGACATCCTGCGCGGGCAGGCCCCGCATGGCCAGGATCGCCCAAAGGGCGCCGACGTAACTGACGCCGTTGAGCAGGAAGCAGAAGCCGTCGCCCTTGGGAAGAAGCAGAAACAGCCCGGCGACCGACGGGCCGAGCATGCGCGCGCCGTTGGCCATGATCGAGTTCAGGGCGATGGCGTTGTTCAGGTCCTCCTTGCCGACCATGTGAACGTAAAACGACTGGCGCAGCGGCAGGTCGAACGCGTTCGCGGTGCCGAGCAGGACGGCCAGGGCCATGATCTGCCAGATGGCGATGTGATCGGTCAGGACCAGCGCCGCGAGCGCAAGGGCCTGGAACATCAGGATCGATTGCGTGATGAGCAGGGTGCGCCGGCGGTCGAAGCGGTCCGCGACGAAGCCCGACGCCGGCCCGAGGAAAAAGACCGGCACCTGCGCGCAAAACACGACTGTGCCGTTCATGGCCGGGTTGTGCGTCAGGCGCCAGACGAGCCAGCCCATGGCGACCTGCTGCATCCAGGTGCCCATGAACGAAATCGTCTGGCCGATGAAAAACAGGCGGAAATTGCGATGTTCGAGGGCCCGCACCATGAACCACCAGCGTGGCCGGCGGGGACTGACTGACGAGGGATCCATGGATCACACCTGCAAAAAAACCTGAACAGAAAGAAGAGATGAGACATGAAAGATGAGAGATGAGATCGAAATCCCATCCCCCACACCTCAACCCCAACATAGTAGCATCGCGCGCGCGGAGGTTCGATGAATTTGATCAGGCGCGGTTCTTGACGTAAATGACGGCGTCCTCGCGCGTGCCGTCGGGGCGGGGCTCGCCGCAAGGGATGACAAGCTCGCGGGTAAAACCGAGCCGCTCGGGAATTTTCCAGCTTTTCGTGTTCGATAGCGCGGCCCGAATGCGAATCTCTCCGGCGCCGAGTTGGTTGATCGCGTATTCGGCGACCGCCCCGACCGCTTCGGTCATGAAGCCGCTGCCGGATTTGCGTGTGTCCATCCAGTAGCCGATCTCAAAGCTCGGGATCGCGAGGTCCTTGGGACGGATGCCGATGAAGCCGACAAAATCGCCTGTTCGATTTTCCCGGATGGTAAAACGGAATTCGCGCATCGGGTCGTCGGACTCGAGCAGGCGCGCAATATTTTTTCGCGTGTCCTCGCCTGTCGGCACAGGGTTGACCCACGGCATATAGCGGCTCAGCGCGGGAAGGCTGGCGAGGATCGCCGCGTGGGCCGCCTCGGCATCGGCGGGCTCGGCCCGGCAAAGCGTCAGGCGCGGAGTACGGAGTACGGGGGACGAGTCATGCATGGCCGGAAACCTAAACGACGCGGTTGACCACCTGCTTGACGCCGCTCATGGACGAGAGATCCCTGAGCAGGCGCTGCGCCTTGGCGATCGAACCGGTGAACGAGACGTTGACGACCAGGTTGCCGTCCTTGTCCTGGCTGATTTTTGCGCCGCAGGCGTCGGCGCGCTCGATGAGGAATTTTTCCTGGATGCGCTGGTAGATCCATTCGTCGTTCTGCGCGAGGATCCGGAATTGATGCTTGATGCGGCCGCGGACAATGATCCTGTTTTCGACATAGCCCATGGCGTGCAGGATGAGGAGGGCCAGCACCGTGCCGATGATCGCCAGCAGGTAATGCTGCGAGCCGGCGAACACGCCGAGCGCGGCGACGACCCAGACCGTCGCGGCCGAGGTCAGGCCGTGGATCGCCTCGTGACGGTCGCGGATGATCGTGCCCGCGCCGAGGAAGCCGATGCCCGTGACGATCTGCGCGGCGATTCGGCCGGGGTCCCCGCCGATCACGATTGACGCATACGTGAACATGGCCGAGCCGATGGCGATCAACATGTTCGTGCGCAGGCCGGCGGGCTTGTGCTGAAGCTCGCGCTCGAGCCCGAGCGCGGCGCCGCACAGCGCCGCGATCAGGAACGCGGGGATGAAGTGGAGATCGCTCATGTGGATTCCTTAAGCCCGAAATTCGAATATCGAAACCCGAAACAAATTCTAATTTAGAAAATTCGAAATTCAAAAAAACTTTTATCACGAAATGCGTGGTACACACAAATTCCGCCTGAAGGCGTGACTCCGAACAAAAATTATCGATACAATTCGAGCTCGCCGGGGCGGGTCTCGATGGGGAGCAGGGTCGGGTGGAAATCGATGCCGCTCACGCCGGCGCCCCCCTCGACCGCCATCGGGATCGGCAGGCGCTTGAGGCGCGCGACTTTTTCGCGCGTCTCCTGGCCCATGGCGCCGCTCAGGAGCAGCCACCCGCGCAGGCGCTCGGGGAACTGGTCGAGCGTCAGGTCGGCGCTGAAAATCCGCGTCTGCGTGGGATAGCGGACCGGGTAGCGCAGGTTGAAGCGGTCGGGCCGGCCGGGGTCGGGGCGCTCGATCGTGAGGCCCGCGTTCGTGATTTCGCCGTTGTCGGGCCTGCCGTCGAACCACTCGGGGGAGCCGGCCAGGCCCGCCGGCAGCGGCCGGCCGCTCCAGTCGGCGAGGGTCGACCAGTCGAGGAGCCACTTGTTCTGCTGGGGCCTGGGCTTTTGTTTCTTGAACTTGATCTTGACGTCGGGGTCGATGGCGCGGGCGCGCGCGGCGAGCGTTGCGCTCGACTCGGGCGTCGATTCGGCCATGCGGGCCAGGCGCCGCGACTCGGCCTTGTCGAGCTTGCGCCGGGCCTTGTCGTCGAGCAGGCCGGCGGCGGCGAGCCTTGCGCGCGCATCGCCGAAACGGCCGTCTCGGGCATCGGCCCTGGCCAGGGCTCGCGCCACGGCTCGGGCGTCCTCGGATTTGGGGTCGGGGACGTCGCCGAGCCATTCGGCCTGGGCGTCGCGGACTTCGTCGGCGGGGACGGGCGGCGCGATCGCGGACTGCACGCTGCGGCCGATGACCTCGAAGACGAAGAACACGCCGATGTTCTGCATCGCCTCGTAGGTCTGGCTCGCCCACGACGCGGCCTTGTAGGTGCGGCGGCGCGGCGTGTCCGAGCCGATGAAAATGTAATGCATGAGCTGGCCGCGCCGGCGCGCGCGCGCCGCGTCGAGCCGGCGGTCGGGGTTTTGGCCGGGGTCGTCGACGATCGCGCCGGCCCAGCGGCGCATGTCCGCGGGGGCTTCGGGATTGCTTTCGAGCGCCGATTGCCACGCGCGCATCGACTCGGCCCGGCCGCGGTCGGGCGCCGGCGGCAGCGACGCGATCAGCTCCGAGCCGAGCCTGTTTTCGGCCGACGCGTTCGCGGTCTTCGCGGCGCCGCCGGCCAGGATCGCGCGGATGAGCTCGGGATCGGCGGGGCGGACGGGCGGGGTGCGGTCGGGGTAGCCGACCTGCGCCGAGGCCATGGCGCGGCGGCGAAGCGCGGCGCTTTCCTCGGCGGCCTGGACGCGCAGCTTTTCGGCGGCGCCCCAATCGGGCCGGTTGACGAGCGCCTGTTGCGCGTAGAACTCGGCGGCCTCGGGGTCGTCGTGGTCGAACGCAAACTGCGCGCGGTCGAGGTCCCCGGCCGCGAGGGCCCGGCCGACGCGGCGCTGGAGGCTCTCGAAGCGCGCCGGATCGCGCTTGCCGAGCGAGCCCGACTGCATCGCCATGTCGTAGGCGCGGCGTTCGAGCGGGTCGGCCTCGGCCGGCTGGATGAGGTCGTTCACGGCGTCGACGCCGAGCTGCGCGACGGCCTGGATGCGCCCCTGCAGCGTCTCCCCGACCGTGACCATCAGCCGATTGAACCAGTTCGCGTAATAACCGTAGCGCCGGATGAACTGCGCCTGGCGGCTACGGAAATCGGGATTCTCCGAAACCGTCTCGAGGATGATCCCGCGCAGGTAATACGAATCGGTGTGCCGGTAGAGGTCGCGCAGGGCCTGTTCGCGCTCGTCGGCCGACTGGACCGTCAGCGCCCACGCGTAGGCATTCCAGTCGGCCAGCTCGCTCGCCTTCGTGTTGGGAACGGGATGATTCGAGAGGCTGGCGCGCAGCAGGGCGGCGGCTTCCTGGTCGGCGGCGGCGAATGCTAAAGATGAAAATGCAAAGAGACAAATGAGAACGCTTGCTCGTATTCGGTGACGATTCCAGCCTTCGCCAAGGCTTCGGCCGGCAAGACGAGCACGAGCACGAACGATTCGAGGCGCGAAAATCATTTCTTCTGATCCAGCTGCTTTTGCAACCGTTCCAATTTTTGAAGGCGCTGCCGGGACTCGACGTCGGGGGTCGGCTGGGGCGGCGGCGCGAGTTCCACCTTGCCGCCGGCGACGGGCGCGCCCTCGACCTGCAGGACCACGGTCTCGAAATTCTGCGGCTGGTAACGGAAATTCATCGCCATCGGGTTCTGGTTGAGCCGGGGGACAAGATCGGGGAAGAGCGGCAGCGCGCTGGAGTGGAAATCGCCGACCAGGCGCAGCGGCATGGCCTGCATCTGCGCGTTGATGAAGTCGTGGAATTGCGCGAGCGGCAGCTGCGCGTACCAATTCGAGAAAATCACGACGTCGCCGGGCTGGAGGGTCGACCAGATGCTCTGCGGCAGGTACTTGACCGCGCGGCCCGACCAGAAGATCGCCTTGGGGGGGCCGACTTCCGCGTCCACCTTCTCGTTGTAGGACTCGTTCGTGAAGACGCGGCCGATCGAGGCGGCGGGCATTTCGGCGACGCGCTCGGCGGCGAGCTTGAAATCCTCGAACGGCTGGGTCTGGCTCCACGCGACGACGCCGGCAAAGACCAGGGCGTAGGCGATCGCCGGCCCGGCAACCGCGGCGAAGCGCAGCCGATTGGACTCGCAACGGCGCTGCCACGTCGCGAAACCGTGGCCGGCGAAGACGCAAACGAGCGGAACCAGCGGGAACAGGTAACGCTCCTGGTACGACATGAACGCCGACTGGAGGGCGAGGATCGCCAGCATCAGCGCGAGGCCGATCCAGCCCGCCCAGCGCAGCCGCCACGTCGACCAGTTGACGCGAAACAGGCCGTACAGGAAAAAGCCAAACAGCCCCCACGTCACGAAATACGGCCCGCGCATGACGAATTCCTCGACCATCATCCAGTAGTCGATCGGCCGCGTCGCGCGATCCTCGATCTGGCGGAAATGCGTCAGGAGCGGCGTGATCCCCTCGCGCGCGAGCCACAGCGGCACGGCAAGCCACGGGAGGATGGAGAGGCAGTCCTGAGTTCTGAGTCCTGAGTCCTGAGTCTTTTTCGCAAACATGCGCCACGCCATCACGGCGGCGATCGGGATCAGGAGGAAAATGCCCTGGTAGCGGGTCAGCGTCGCCAGCGTGCCGAGGAGCGAGGCGATCAGCAGCCAGCGCGAGCCGGCCTTCGGGTCGGGCGCGATCGGCCGGCCCTCGCTGTGGATGAACTGGTCGGGGCGCCACGCCGCGACGGCGAGCGCCACCGAAGCCAGCGAGCCGCTCCACAGGGCGACCATCAGCGCGTCGGTCATCGGCTGAAGGCTCCAGCGCATCGGCATCGGGCTGACGATCCAGGCCACGGCGGCCCACCGCGCGGCGCGCCGGCCGAAGAGCGTTTTCGTCAGCGCCATGATCGGGATCACGGCCAGCGCGCCGGCAAGGAACGAAACCAGCCGGCCGGCGTTTTCGAGCCCGACGCCCGGGATCCACGCAAACAGCCGGGCGACGATGGCGTAAAACGGGGGCCAGTAACTCAGGCCGAAACGGAAGGTGTCGAGCGCGAGGACGCCGTCGGTGTAGGCGCCGTTGGCAAGCGGCAGGAAAAACCCGCGCCAGGCGAGCGCCGCTGCGACTGCGATCAAATCGTCACGGAGTTTGACGGGACGTGCCATGCGACCTCATTCCACCGATGTATCCTCGATATCGCGGCGGGTCGCGTCAATAAAAACATCGTGAAATCGCAAGGAATCGGGCGGGTGCATTTTGTTTGCTCATTCATCGGGGCTGGCCAATAATGGCCCGGATTTGCGCATTGAATATTCATCCGGAGGTTGGCGATGGAATACACCCGACTCGGCCGCAGCGGCCTCGACGTCAGCCGCGTGACGCTCGGCACGATGAACTTCGGCAACGTCACGGGCGAGGCCGACGCCTTCAAGATCATGGACCGCGCCCTCGAGCTCGGGATCACGTTCTTCGACACCTCGAACAACTACGGGTTCGTGCCCAAGGGCCTCACCGAGCAGATCATCGGCCGCTGGCTGGCGCAGGGGGGCGACCGCCGCGACAGCATCGTGCTCGCCACCAAGTTCTACGCCGGGATGGGCAACAGCCCCACCCACCAGAAGGGCCTGACCGCGATCAAGATCCGCCGCGACATCGAGGACAGCCTCAGGCGCCTGCAGACCGATCACGTCGATTTGTACCAGATGCACCACGTCGACCGTCGCGTCGGGTGGGAAGAGCTGTGGCCGGCGCTCGAGCGGGTCGTCAACGACGGCAAGACGATTTACGTCGGGTCGAGCAATTTCGGCGGGTGGCACATCGCGCAGGCGCAGGCGCTGGCCCGCGAGCGCCACTTCATGGGACTCATCAGCGAACAGCACCAGTATTCCTTGGTCTGCCGGCTGCCCGAGCTCGAGGTCCTGCCGTGCTGCAAGGCGCACGGGATCGGCGTCATCGTGTATTCGCCGCTCGGCGGGGGGCTCTTGAGCGGCCACGCGCTGAACCCCTCCAAGGGGACGCGCGCCGACAGCGACGAGGCCCGCGCCAGGATCGAGAAATGGCGGCCGGCGCTCGAGGCGTTCGGCGCGCTGTGCAAAAAGATCGGCCAGCGCGAAGCCGACGTGGCGCTCGCGTGGACGCGCCGGAACGACGCGATCACGTCGCTGATCCTCGGCCCGCGAAACGTCGAGCAACTCGAGCAACTCGTCGCCGGGTTGAGCTTGAAACTGGACGACGAGACGATGGCGGAACTGGACAAGATCTTCCCGGGCCCCGGAGGCCCCGCGCCGGAAGCTTACGCATGGTAAGAGGGAAATCAGTCAGAATCAGAAAGAATCGGAGAGAAATTCGAAACAAATCCGAGGAAATATTAATAAAAATCATTCAATGAATTAAATGGAACGCGGATGACGCGGATCGGGCGGATGTGCACGGATCATTTTTGAACCGCCAAGACGCCCAGATCACCAGGACCCGAAATCTTTCATTCTATTGTTCTTTGCGCCCTTGGCGTCTTGACGGTTCGATTGCGCCCTTCAAACAAACATGTTTTTTGCGCTTTTTGCACTTTTGCGATTTCGCGTGATCAATCTGGATTGGCTGTTTTACCCCGCCAACACGCCAACCTGCTCTCCAACCGCAAGTCCGCTCAGGACCTCCCTCGCCCCTCCTCTTCTCGACTCCCCGAGCGTCACGAACCTTCTCTCGAATTCGCCGTTGCCCTTCTCGACCCACACATACGTCAATTGCCCCACTTGTAAGATAGCTTTCTCGGGCGCGTAGATGCGCTTTTCGCGGCCGGTCGGGATCAGCAGTCGGCCAAACATGCCGGGATAGATTTCGGCGCGTTCGGGGAGGGCGACCTTGACCAGCATCGAGCGCGAGCCGGGCTCGGCCTGCGGGACGATCTCCTCAACTCTGCCGGTAATCGTCGTTGAAAGCGCATCGATCGAAATGGTCAGCTCGGCGCCGGGTCGCAACCGGCCGGCGAGCGATTCGCGCACGTAGGCTTCGAGCCTCATCCGCGACGGATCGTAGAGCTTCAGGATCGGCGTGCCGGGCGTGGCGGTGTCGCCGGGGTCGGCGTATTTATCGACGATCCGGCCGGCGAAGGGGGCTTCGATCACGGCGTAGCTCGAGCCGGCCTGCGCCTCGCCGACGGACTGTTCGGCGCGCGCGACTTCGGCCTGGGCGGTCTTGTAGGCGGCCTCGGCGGTGTCGAACTGGGCGCGCGCGATGATCCCTTTATCGACGAGCTGCTTCATCCGGTTGTATTCCTTCTGGGCCTCGGACTGGCGCGCGCGGGCGGAGTTGAGCGACTGCTGGGCCTGCTGCTCGCGCGCGGCGAGGTCGCGGCTGTCGAGCCGCGCGAGGACCTGGCCGCGCTCGACGCGGTCGCCCGCGCCGACGTTGATCTCGCCGATCGTTGCCATGATGCGCGGCGAAATCATCGCCTCGCGGATGGCGGAAAGCGTCCCCGGCACGCGCTCGATGACGAGGTCGTCCGAGGCGATCACCGGCTCGACCGCCGCGAATTTCGGAGCCTGAGCTTCGGGCGCGGCCACCACGCCCGGCTCGACCTTGGTCTTGAAAACGCCGGCCAGCCAGGCAAGCAACAGGACCAGGGCGACCGTGCCCATCACCCACAAAATAACGCTGCGAAGGTTGTTCTTATTCATCTTTTTCCTCATGGTGCAGCCCGTGGCCGGGCTTGTTGGCATAAACCAGGTAATACACGACCGGGATGACGCCGAGCGTGAAGACCGTCGAGGCCGCCACGCCGAAGATCACCGACCAGGCAAGGCCCGAGAAGATCGGGTCGAGCGTGATGACGATGTTGCCGAGCAGCGCCGTGCCGGCCGTTAGAATAATCGGCCGCGTGCGGATCGCGCCGGACTGGATGAGCGACTCCTCGAGCGTCAATCCGCGCCTTAATCCGCGGTGAATGAAATCGACGAGGATCACCGAGTTGCGCACGACGATCCCGGCCAGCGCGATCATCCCGATCATCGCCGTGGCCGTGAAGAAGATCGGATTGGGCAGGCCGGCCACCACGCGCTCGCCGAACAATCCAAGGCACCAGAAGCCCGGCATGATACCGATCATGGTGAGCGGGATCGCGAGGATCATGATCGCGGCGATGAGCGCCGAGCCGGTCTGAAGCCAAAGAATCAGGTAAATGCCGATGCACGCCGCGCCGAACGCGAGGCCCAGGTCGCGGAATGCGTCGACGGTGATCTTCCACTCCCCTTCCCCGAGCCAGTTGATCGACGTGCCGGCGGGAAGGGTCCATGGGATCCCGCCGCCGGGGCGGATGTAGTTGCGGTCGTTGAGAGGTTTGGGGTCAGCCGTCCCTCCGGGACTTTGTTGCTGGCGTTGATCTTGACCCGCCACTGACGTGGCGGGCTGAAGGCGATCGTCCCTCCGGGACTCGGTTTTCAGCCGGTCGGCGCCGACGTCGAGGACCACGTCGGCTGGGGCGCGGCCGGCGGTTTCAGCGAAGACGTAGGCGACGCGGCGCAGGTTCTTGTGATAGATCGTCTGGTCGACTTTTGTGTTGCGGATGCGGCCGACTTCGCCGAGCGGGACCATCGGTTGCGGGGCGTCCTCGAGCTGCGTGCCGACGCGCCGCTTCGTGATCCCGGCGCGGCCCTTGATGTAAAGCGACGAGAGCGAGTCGGGGTCCGAGCGCATCGGCCGCGACAGGCGCAGGACGATCGGGAGCGGCTGGGCCTCGGTCGGGATGTTCAGATCAGTCGCGGTCTGGCCGTCGATCGCGAGCGCGAGGGTCTGCGCGACGTCCTCGGTGCCGACGCCCGAAAGCGCGGCCTTTTCCTTGTCGGTGTCGAACACGAGCTTGGTTTGATCGGCCTCGACCGAGCTGTCGACGTCGACGACGAGCGGCTCTTTCTTCAGGCGCTCCGCGGTGACCAACGCCGCCTTTTGCAATGTTTGATAAGGCGTCTGCGGGTCGCCGTAGATTTCGGCCGTGACGGTCGAGATCACCGGCGGGCCGGGCGGCACTTCGACGATCTTGATGTTCGCGCCGAACGGCCGCGCGATTTTCTCGAGGTCGCGGCGGATGCGCAGGATGAGCGCGTGCGACTGCTGCGCGCGCGTTTTTTTGCCGATGAGGCTCACGCGCAGGTCGGCGACGTTCCCGCCCTGGCGCATGTAGTAGTGGCGCACCATGCCGTTGAAATCCATCGGCGAGGACAAGCCGACGAAACCGGTAAAATTCACGACCTCGGGGACGGTGCGCAGATACTGGGCGAGCGCGCGCGTGGCGGCCTCGGTGCGCTCCAGCGTGGTGCCCTCGTCCATGTCGACGACGACCTGGAACTCGTTCTTGTTGTCGAACGGGAGCATCTTGAGCGGCACGAGCCGGAACGCGGGCAGCGCGATGGCCGCGACAAAAAGCAGTCCGATCGCGCCCAGGAACAGCCACGCCAGCGCGCGGCTGCGCAGCATCGGGCCCAGCAGCGCGTTGTAGATCTTGTAGAGCGGCGTGCGCTTGACGTCATAGTCCTCGCGGCCGCCGTGGCCGTCGCGCTTGAGGATCACGCGCGCCAGGAACGGCGTCACGCAGAACGCGACGATGAGGCTCATGCCGATCGTGATCGGGACGTTGAGCGCCATCGGCCGCATGTAGGGGCCCATCATCCCGGTGATGAAAAACATCGGGATGAACGAGATGATCACGGCGATGGTGGCGAGGATCAGGGCGGGGCGGATCTCCTGGACGGCCAGCAGGATCGCGCGGCGCGGCGACCATTTGCGCATCCGGTAGAAACGCTCGATATTTTCGACGTCGGTGATCGGGTCGTCGACGAGCAATCCCAGGGCGAGAATGAGCGCGAAGAGCGTCACGCGGTTGATCGTGTAGCCGGCGACGTAATTGATGAGCAGCGTCGCGCCGTAGCAGACCGGCACGGCGAGCGCGATCACCAGCGCCGCGCGCCAGCCCAGGACGAGCCCGACGAAGATCACGACCGTCAGCACGGCGACGGCGAGCGCCTCGACGAGGTCGTTCACCTTTTCGTTGGCCGTCTCGCCGTAGTTGCGCGTGATCGTGCAGTGGATGTCGGGCGGCAGGAGGCGCTGCGCGGCGAGCTCGAGGCGCCGCTCGGCGTCGCGGGCGACCCAGACGGCGTTCGTGCCGCGCTGCTTGGCGACGGCGATCGAGACCGCCGGGTAAAGCCGCGGTTCCTTGTCGGCGCCGGCCGGCCCGAACCCGACCCACGTATAGGTCGTGGCCTCGTCCGGGCCGTCGATGACGCGCGCGACGTCCTTCAGGTAGACCGGGATGCCGTCGACGACGTTGACGACGAGATTTTCGAGGTCGCGCACGCCGGCGATGAACGAGCCGGCCTCGATCTTGATGGAGGCGTCGGCCTTGTCGATCGACCCGGCCGGGAGCTGGACGTTGTGCACGCCGAGCGCCCACGCGACCTCGAGCGGGGTCGTGCGGCGGGCGGCGAGGGCGTCGGGCATGAGCTCGACGCGAACGGCGCGCGGCCGGCCGCCGACCACCGTCACGCGGTTGGTGTTCGGCACGCCCTGGAGCTCGATGACGAGTTCCTCGGCGAGGCGGCGCAGCTCGTAGTCGTCGGAGCGCGTGGGGTTGTCGCTCCACAGCGTGGCGATCACGATCGGGACGTCGTCGATCTCGATCGGCTTGACGACCCAGAACTTGACGGAGGCCGGGACCTGGTCGATGCTCGACTGGATTTTGTTATAGATTTTGACGAGGCTGGCCTCGCGGTTCTCGCCGACGTAAAAGCGGACGGTCACGATCGAGGAGCCCTCGCGCGACATGGAGTAAACGTACTCGACCCCATCGATCTGCGAGAGGAGTTTTTCGAGCGGAGTGGAGACCTGGCGCTCGACCTGCTCGGCGGAGAGGCCGGGGGCGCTCACCAGCACGTCGGCCAGCGGGACGACAATCTGCGGCTCTTCCTCGCGGGGGGTGAGCCACAGCGCGACGAGGCCCGCCAGCAGCGTGCCGATGATGAACATGACCGGCAGCGGCCCCTGCAGGAATTTCGCGACGATCCTGGAGCTGATGCCCAGCTCCACAACTTCTTCGGGCTCGTTCGCCATCCGCGCTGTCCCCTTGACCGGAGATTTGTATATCACTCAACCATTCTCGCCGAAGCATCGGCGAATTTGCAAGGTTCGTCGGAGGGAAAATGGAAAACCTGACAAAAAAATTGAAAGCAGCAATGCGAACAGAAATACAAACACGAAATTCACGAAAGAAGAGCACGAAAATGCACGAAAATGTCTACATGCCAAGGATCATTCTTATTTCGTGGGAATTCGTGGTCTTTTTTTCGTGGATTTTCGTGTTTGAATTCGCGTCGGGTCGAAGACCCGACCTACCATTTGCGGATCAGCTCGGCGTTGCCGACCCACATGACGAAAAAGGGATGTTTTGAAGCGCGGTTCTTGACGTAAATCAGGAACGGGCGGTTCGCAACAAAATAGGTCGTGGTCATGATGCCTGCACAGGCGGCCACCATCACGGCGGCGGCATCGACGAAGGCGCCGTTCCTGTCGAGCTGGAATCGGATCCCCTCGAGTGCGGTCTTGATATACGGCCGATCGAACCGCGTTCCGAGCAGGTTCGCCCCTTCCAGGTCGCTGAAGCTGTGGACGATGCCGAACGCGATCTCCGGGACCTGTAGAATATCGAGGTAGTCGAATTCCTTCGCATTGCGGCCCCGTTTGATTTTCTCCTCGACGCCGCCCAACGTGCCCGCGAGCGTTGAACCCGGAGCCACGCACGCGATCACGATCTGGCACGGGGCCGAGTCGGCGAACAGGTCGACGATAAATTCCCTCGCATGACGCTGATGATTCTGCACGGGCATGTAATCGGCATACAAAAGGCGAGGCTGCGCGCGGAGCTCTTCGATTTTCTCAATGTTTTTGTCCCAAAGACCAAATGACCGCACCGGGGCGGATTTGCCGGGGCCGTCCTGGAACTCGAGTGGGCGCTCGAAATCGAGATAGGGCAGGGCGAACGGCACCCACGCCTTCATGACGGCGTATGCAAGGAGCGAGTTGGGCTCGATCGGAACCGACGGCAGCAAATACCCGGCAAGGGCCTCGTCCAGCTCCGCCTGGATTTCAGCGACGTTATGGGCGTCGACGTAATGCGCGGCGGATCGGCTCTCTTCGGGAAGCATGTCGTCGGGCAGCGGCGGCGCGTGGCGCAGGGCGTCATGGGTCACCCCGCCTCTGTCGAGCCGGATCGGGCCGCCGATCACGTCGGTTTCGAGTTTGCGCCAGGCGGTCTCGAACGCGGCCGCCCAGATCGTGTTGCGCTTCCAATTGAGCGGCGCGTTCAATGCCGCGACGACATCGGTGCCGGCGAGTTCACAGGAATCGCCATTGAACACCGGCTCGGCGAGGAACGCGTGCTGATCGGCCATGATCGATTCCTTTTCTCAAGTAGTTCGGAAACAACTCCATACATACGCCAAGACGCCAAGAACGCCAAGTCGAATCCTGGCGTTCTTGGCGTCTTGGCGTAAAAAAAGGCTCTTACTTGATCCGGCGCTTGGCGGCGGCCTGGGCGCGCTTCTGCATGCGGACGTAGCGCTCTTCCTTTTTCGAATACTGGTTGATGATGTCGCGGACCTCGATCGGCGAGTCGGTAACGTGGAACAGGTTCATGTCGACCTGGCTGATCTTGCCCTCGACGAGCATCCGGTTGCGCAGCCACTCGACCATCCCCTTCCAGTACGCCGAGCCGAACAGGATGATCGGGAAGTTGTGCATCTTGTTGGTCTGGACGAGCGTGAGCGCCTCGAACAGCTCGTCGAGCGTGCCGAACCCGCCGGGGAAAATCACGAACCCGCAGGCGTATTTGACGAACATCATCTTGCGGATGAAGAAATAGTGGAAGTGGATCGCGACGTCGCAATAGGGGTTCAGGCCCTGTTCGAACGGCAGCTCGATGTTGAGGCCGACCGAGTTGACGCCGGCCTCGCGCGCGCCGCGGTTGGCGGCCTCCATCATGCCCGGGCCGCCGCCGGTGACGATCGACCAGCCGTCCTCGCCCAGGAGGCGCGCGGTCTCGACGGCCTTCTGGTAGATCATGTCCTCGGGGGTCACGCGCGCCGAGCCGAATATCGTGATGGCCGGCCCGAGCGTCGCGAGCACCTCGAAACCCTCGACGAACTCGCCCATGATGCGGAACACGCGCCAGGTGTCGGTCTCGGTGAACGGCACGGCGCCGTCGCCGGTGGTGAGCAGTTGTTCGTCGGCGGTCTGCTGCGTGTGCCGGACCGGCTTCTGGTCGGCGGTTTTCTTGTCGCGGGCGGTTTTCCTGGTGACCATCTGTCTTACCTCATTCAACCGAAGTGACATTTTTAGCGATGAGATTTTTCGAATAATTTCTCATCTCTCATCTCTCAAATCTCATCTCTTAGTTCTGGCGGGCATCGACGCTGTGGCAGCTGTGCGTGCTCTCCCAGTAGAGCGAGATGCCGGTTTCGTGCTCGGTGAGGGCGCGCTTGCGGAACCGCAGCAGGCGGCGCTCGACGGAGAACGGGCCGGCCTTGGCCTTGCAGATCGTGCCGGGCTGGACGCGCTGCTCGATCAGCTCCATGCCGAACCAGCGCAACGTCGTCTCGAGGCCGCGGCGATTGTAGAACGTGCACGAGGTGTGCTCGTAGGGGCTGTTTTCAACGGGACAGTATATCAGCTCGCTCGTCTCGGTCTCGGCCGTGTCGATCAGCATGCCGGACTCGATGAGCAGCTCACCGCCCATGGCGAGGCAGTCGACCAGCCGCCGCAGCCCGAGCGCCGGGTAGCGCAGGTGATAGAGGACGCCGAAGAACATGATGACGTCGTAGGGGGTCTGCTCGGTGGGATTGAGCTGGTAGAGGTTCAGCTTGCGCATCTTGACGCGCGAGTTGAAGTGCGGGATGAGCAGCTCGACGGCGCCTGCGGAGAGGTCGTTGTCGATGCCGTCGATCTCGGAAGCGCCGCGGCGCTCGGCCTCGAAGCTGAACATGCCGTCGCGGCAGCCGACGTCGAGGACGCGCTTGCCGGCGAAGTCGACGTTGGCCAGCGCGGCCTTGATGAACGCCCAGCTGTCGTGGTAGCCGCCGAACTCGGACTTGGTGCGCACGCCGGGCTCGAGCTCGAGCTCGTGGTACCACACGTACTGGTCGACGCGCTCCTGGAGCCGTTTCTGTTCCTCGGTCAGGGCTCCGGCGGCGTTCTTTTTGCCTCGGTTCTTAAACAGCCAGTTGAGCATTCGATCGCCTTCCTTGCCAGATCGGCGGGATCCGCCCCGCGCAAGCCCATTATCGGCACTGCGGGGGGTTGTGGCAAGAGGCGCGTTGGGCTTGAATGGGTCGCATCGGCCCCACTCCTTGCTGGACACGCCCGAAAAAGGGCTGATACCATTGATTCAGGGATCAACAGCATGGCCGTCAATGCCTCATCGACCGGCGCGAACGAGCGGGCGGAAACTCCGCAATCCGCAATCCGCAATCCGCAATCGGCTTCGCCGGAGCGCGACTACCATGTCGCGTTCTTCACGAACACCTACCGGCCGTTCGTGGGCGGGGTGGCGCTGTCGGTCGAGCTGTTCCAGCGCTACCTGACGGCGCTCGGGGACCACGTCACGGTCTACGCGCCGCATTTCGACGGCGAGGCCGCCGCCGAGGACGAGCCCAACG
This sequence comes from Candidatus Sumerlaeia bacterium, assembly GCA_039683515.1. Taxonomy (GTDB): domain Bacteria; phylum Sumerlaeota; class Sumerlaeia; order MVZB01; family MVZB01; genus JAJFUE01. The sequence continues at coordinate 47,760 of JBDKRG010000011.1, forward strand.
TCCAGCGCCTGCCGGCCATCAAGCATTTCAACGACACCGACTTCAGCCTGCCGCTGCCCGTCTCGTTCCAGATGCTCCAGGATTTCCACGACATCCCGTTCGACGTCGTGCACGTGCATCACCCGTTTTTATTGGGTGAAATGGGGATGCACCTGGCCCGCCAGAGGCGGCTGCCGCTGGCCTTCACCTACCACACGCAGTACGAAAGCTACACGCACTACGTGCCGATGAACCGCGAGCAGGCCGAGCGCACCATCCTGCGCCACACGCACGAGTTCTGCGACCTGTGCGACCTCGTGATCGCGCCGACCTACGACATCAAGCGTGCGCTGGTCGAGCGCGGCGTCAAGACGTGGATCGAGGTCCTGCCGACCGGCGTCGAGCTGGGCCGCTTCGAGGAGATCGACGCCGCCGGGGCGCGCCGCCGGCTCGGGATCGAGCCCGGCGACCCGGTCCTGCTGCACGTGGGCCGGCTGGCGGCCGAGAAAAACCTCGAATACCTGCTGCGCGCGGCCACGATCGTCCTGCGCGACAACCCGACGGCGCACCTCGTTATCGCGGGCGAAGGCAAGCTCCAGGACCAGCTGCACAAGATGGCCGCCGAGGCGCCCGGCGCCGGGATCCCGGACCGGATCCATTTCGCCGGGCTGCTCACCGGCAAGCCGCTCGACGAAATCTATGCCGCCGCCGACCTGTTCGTGTTCTCCTCGCAGACGGAAACGCAGGGGATGGTGGTCGCCGAGGCGCTGGCGGCCGGGACGCCGGTCGTGGCGCTCGACGCCAACGGCGTGCGCGACCTCGTGCGCGACGACGAGAACGGGCGGCTGCTCGCGGCCGACGCGGACGAGGCGGCGTTCGCGCGCGCCGTGAGCGAATCGCTCGCCGACCGCCCGCGGCTCGACGAGTGGCGCCACGAGGCGCTCCGGACCGCGCGCATGCTCGGCATGGACATCCAGGCCCGGCGCCTGCACGAAATCTACGGCCAGCTCAAAATGATCCCCAACCACCGCCTCAAGCAGGAAACGGTGAGCTTCGGCCTCATCCGCAACTACTTCGAGACGGTGTGGGAAGACCTGGGGAAATGGTTTGAGAGAATCTAAAAGAATGATGAATGATGAGTGATGAATGATGAAAAAAAATAAGGAATGACGATTTCACTCATCATTCCTCATTCATCATTCATCATTGAATTCTGATTATTCTTCCGTTTCCTTGCGGCGCTTGCGCGCTTCGCGCAGCTTTTCCTTCACCTCGACCGCCGACGGACGGAGCGCCGCCGCGATCGACAGGTGATGGACCGCGCCGGCCCAGTTGGAAATCACGAAATCGCTCATCCCCTTGTGATACTCGCGGCTGAACAGGTCGTCGCTGCCGCCGGAGCCGTTCTCGGGGCTTCCGCCGTCGACCGGGAGCGACGGCGAAATCGCCGTGGACTGGTCGATCATGGTCTCCGCGTCGTCGAGGACGAGCGTCTCGTCCTCATGGACGGCGACGGTCGGGGTGACGTCGACCGCGGGCAGGTCCATGGCCGTCGAGGTCTCGTCGAACGCCGTCGACGAGGCCGTCGGGTTGTCGACGAACCCGCGCGTGGCGGCGTATTCGGGCTGCATGCCCGAGGGCGGCTCCATGATCTCGGGGACGATCGGCTTCAGCATCTCGTCGACATCGGCGACCGGCTCATCGACCTTGGTTTCCTCCTCGAAGCTCGGCAGGTCGGCAAACTCGATCCGGGTGGTCTGCATTTCCTCGGCGGGTTCCGGCGCGGAGGCCGCCACGGGCTCGGCTTGCGGTTTGGAGAAGAACGGGTCCTCGGCGGGAACGTCGATGCTGATCGGCGCGATCTCTTCGGCCGGGGCCGAATCGAGCGAGATCGGGGCCACCGACACGGGCTCGAATTCCGGAATCGTGATCGGACCGGATTCGACCGGGGCCGGCTCGGCGTTGACCGAAGGCAGCTCGATCGGGGCGTCGTCGAGCTTGATGGGGGCGCTGGCCGTCACCTCGGTCCTGGGCTCGGACTCGGTCTTGAAGAATGAGTCGAGCGAGTCCTGGACCGACGGCTCGGCCTGCGGCGCGGAGACCCGGGTCGGGTCGGACGCCGAGGCGAACAATGCATCGAGGTTGTCGATTGAGGTCTTGGGCTCCTCGGCCTGGGGCGCGGGCTCGGCCGGCTTGAAAAGCGAATCCATGTCGCCGAGCGCGGCGGGCTGCGCGGCGGGCTGCGGCTCGAAAGCGTCGAGCGCGGTCTCGGGCTGCGCCGCGGCGGGCTCGGGCCGGGCCTTGGCGGCGCCCTTGCGGCGCATGATCACGGCGCCGGCGATGGCCAGGACGACCACGCCGATGGCGCCGTACAGGACGGCCGGGCTGGCGACGAGGTTCTTGATTTTATCCATGGCCGAAGCGCGGCGGACCGGCGGCGGGGGCGGCGGGGCCTGTTCCTCGGCGTCGGCCTTTTCCACGGCGGGCTTGGCCTGGCCCGCGGGCTTGGCGGAGTCGGCCGGGGCGACGGCAACGGGGCCGGGCTTTTCGGATCCGGAATCGGCCGGGACCGCGGTGGCCGCCACGGCGCTGGCGGTCGTCTGGCCGACGGACTTCATGATCGACTGGATACTCTCGTTGCGGCGCTTGTCGCGCAGGCGCCGGAACGCCGGCGAGTGTTCGGAGGCGTCGTCGGTCGGCCTGAGCATGCTCTCGGCGCGCTTGACGTAAAACTCGAAGGCCTGCTCCTCGGGGAACTGCACGGCGGCCGCGCGGCTCAACTCGAGGACGGCGTCATACTGGCGGAGCAGGTAGGCGCGCCGGATTTTTTCGCGGGCCTCATTGACGGACTTGAACGTGACCGACGGCGGCGCGGGCGTGGCGGCCGCCGGCTGGACCTGGTCCGGGCTGATCACCGGCGTGGGTGACGAAGGCGTCTCGTTCTCGACGGCCGGCAACTGAACGACGCCGCCCGGTGAGGGTGAGGCGGCCGTGGTCGCCGCGCGCGCCGACAGCGGCAACGCCGCCGCCAACGCGAAAATCATCAAGAGAGACAGGGACTTCCTTATCATCGAACGCCACCCTCTCGGGAATGGATACAATCGACATGACGGCATGGCAAAGACACGCCACTTTCGGCGGGGCCGCCGCGGACAGCTCACTTTTAGCAATCCGGCGGCCGGAGGTCCACAGAAAAGGCTCGATCAATCGAAGATTGATGATTGTCGATGGCCGATTTGGGTCTCCGCCCCAAGATGACACCAAGCCGCTTAGAACCGGGACGGCACACCCGCGCGAAGACTGAAAGAGTGTTACAGATTATATGACGATCCCGGGAACGCCACTCTCCCGAGTGGCTTTGTCGATTGATTCCTGCCGATCGGGCGATCGGCGTTCCCAGGGAATTTCATAATGCTTGAACCCAAACCCCGGCCTGCTATCATGATCGGGCATACGGTGCCGGGATGGCGGAACTGGCAGACGCAAGGGACTTAAAATCCCTCGCCCACAAGGCGTGCGGGTTCGATTCCCGCTCCCGGCACCAATTTTATTGCGGATTTCGGATTGCGGATTGAAGCCGAGGCCGTTTGCCGCGGCGCGCAAAAACCCAATGCGCAAATGCGCAGGTTCACTTCAGCGACATGTGAGATTCAAAATTCGTCTCATCTCTCATGTCTCATCTTTCATCTCTCATTGAATTTCAGCTTCTCAGCAGGCGGCCGACTTCGGTGAGGAGGCACTCGACGAAGTGGGCGCGCGCGGCCGGGGTGTAGAAGTAGGGGGCCTCGGCGCTGGCGGCGTGGAGGCGGTCGGCGGACTCGAGCAGCCCCTCGGCCGAGCGGCCGTCGGCCAGCGCGCGCAACTCGGGCTCCAAATCGCGGTTGAGCAGCCCCGTGCCGCCGGTCTTGATCACCAGCGCGTCGCGCAGGAGCGTGACGGCCATCAGCAGGTCGGCCGCGCTATCGGCGCCGGCGAACGCGTCGGCGGCGCGAAAAATCGACGCAAACCCGTGGTCGAGCAGGAGTTTCAGCGCGTCCAGGATCTTCTTGCGCCGCTGTAGCGTGTCTTCGTCGCACAGCGACAGCGCCAGGCCGGGGCGCCCCTCGGCAAGGCCCGCGATCAGGTTGGACTGGTCCTCGCCCACGCCGCGCTTCTCGCGCAGCCATTTCGCGAGCATCTCGCCCGGAACCGGCTCCAGCGGCATCTCGCTCGAGCGCGAGCGGATCGTGCCCAGCATCCGGCTCGGCTCGGAGCTGATCAGGATGAACTGGACGTGGCCGGGCGGCTCCTCGAGGATTTTCAGCAGGCAGTTGGCGGCCGACTCGTTCATCCGGTCGGCGGGCTCGATGAGGACGATCTTGCGCGGCGACTCGAGCGGGCCGGTGGCGACGCGGTCCTCGAGCGAACGGACGTCGTCGACGCGGATCATCCCCGAGGCCGAGTTCGGGCTGACTTCAATGATGTCGGGGTGGACCGCGCGGGCGACCTTGATGGCGCGCGCGTGGGTCGCCGGGTCGCCGCCGTCGGCGACGATTTCGCGCGCCAGGGCGAACGCCATCGTCGTCTTGCCGATCCCGGCCGGGCCGCTCAGCAGGAGCGCCTGCGGCAGGCGCCGGTCGCGCCACGCCCGCCGCAAAAACGCCTTCACCGGCTCGTTGCCGAGGATCTGGTCGAGTGTCAGGCCGCGCGCCGGATCAAGCGGAGGGGGTTCGGGGACAGCGATGGTTTTTCTGGGCGGCATGGGTCGTATGGGTCCCTTCGAGTCCGATGGGACCCGTTAAAAACCGGCTTCGCGGAGGGTGTCGAGGGTCAATCCGCCCCTGGGCTGCCGGCCCTGAGCTTCCAGGGCGCGCTGGACGTAGCGGGCGAGCATGTCGGCCTCGAGGTTGACGCGCACGCCCGGCGCGGCGGCGTTCAGGTTGGTCTGGCCGGCCGTGTGCGGGATGACCGCCACGCTGAACGTCTCCCCGGTCAGCTCCGTGATCGTCAGGCTGATCCCGTCGACCGCGACCGATCCCTTGACGGCCAGCAGCGACGCCAGTTCCGGCGGGTACGAGCACTCGAGGCGCCACGCCTCGCCGCGCATTTCCCAGCGGCGGATCGTGCCGATGCCGTCGACGTGCCCCATGACGAGGTGTCCGCCGAGCCGGTCGCCGGCCATCAGCGAACGTTCAAGATTCACCTTGTGGCCCTTGTCCAGACCGCCGAGCGTCGTCCGCCCGATCGTTTCGCCGGACATGAAAAAAACGAGACGGTCGGGCCTCGAGGGAGGCTCGACCGTCAGGCAAACGCCGTTGATGGCGATCGATTCGCCGACGCGCAGGTCCGAAACCGCGGGCGCGGTGGAGATTTCCAGGCGCGCGCCGCCCGGCGCGGCCGCGCGCCCGAGCACGGTCCCGATGCGCTCGATGATTCCGGTGAACATAACTTACTGGGCGACGCTGGTGGTCGCGGTCGTCACGGTCGTCGAAACCGCCGGCGCCGCGAGGCTCGCCTTGGCTTCCAGCCGCTCGAGGCGAAGCTTGGCGGTCGCGGCGAAGCTGAGCTGGCTTTCGCGCTCGTTCAGCATCTGGCGCAGCATGTCGACGAACCGGTTCTGGGCGGCGTCGGTCCCTTCCTCGGCGGGGGTGGCCGCCGGGGTCGGCGCGGCCCGGTCCTTGAGGATCTGCTGGTAGAGCGCGACCGCCTTGTCGTTGGCGCCGGTCAGCTCGTTGATGCGGGCCTCACCGAGCAACGCGTAGTAGTAAAGATACGGGTTCTGGCCGTTGGCCGCGTTCTTGGCGGTCTGGTACTGGGCCAGCGCCTGGTCGAGGAGGCCGCGCTGGGTCAGCGTGCCGCTCGTCGGGAAGAACGACTGGTTCTCATAGGAGTAAGCCAGGGCGATCTGGCCGCGGGCGCGTTCCTCGTTGCCGCCGGCCTGCTGGATGTACTGCTTGTAGGCCTCCTGCGCCTGCGGGAACTGGTCGAGCGAATAATACGTGAGGCCCTTGAGGAAGACCAGTTCGCGGGCGAGTTGGGAGCCCGTGCCGAACTTGCCGATGTCGGAATTGATGTCGTTGAGCAGGGACTTGTAGGCATCGGCGCGGGCCTTGGGGTCGGCCTGGCGGTCGCCCATCTCGTACTGGCCCATCCGGAGGGAGACCGCCTCGTTGATCTGGCTCTGGACGTTCTCGGTGTGCGCGACGTAGGCGCGGATGCCGATGATCAGCAGAATCAAAACCAGGATGCCCATCATGATGGACGTGCGGTTTCTATGGAGCATCTCGACGGTCTGCATGAAGCCGTCGGCGATCTCATCGCGTTCGAGCTGTTCACGGTTCGGTTTGGGTTGTTTGGCCATGATTACTGGTTCATGTCTCCACCTATGTTCATGGCGACCGGGACGATTCGGTCCGGGCGCCCGTCAGCCGCGCGAGGCCAACATCAAACCACCTATTTAGCGATGCGTGCCCCATAAATGCAAGGCGAAAGTAGGCCGCGCGCGCCTTACTTGTAGAGCTGCCGGATCCGGACGTCGTGGAAGTAATGGCCGAGGATCTGGCGGTAGTTGTAGCCCTTGGCCGCCATGACCCGCGCCCCATTCTGGCACATCCCGACGCCGTGACCCCAGCCGGCGCCGTAGATCGTGATGCTGCCCAGGCAGCCGTCGGGGCCGGCGGTCTTGGTAAATGTAAACAGGGTCGAATAAACCTCGCCCATCGCCTCGCGGATCTCGAGTTCGCGGCGGATCGAGACCTGGCGCCGCTCGCCAATGATCCGCATCCGCGAGACGCGGCCCGACGCCGTGCGCTTGTCGACGACCACGTCCTTGACCCGGCCGGTCCCATACATCCGGTCGGCCATGTCGGAGAACGAGGAGCCGCTGAAGGTTTTGCTCCAGCGGTAGGACTTGTCGTAGCTCGGGACGCCGGCGTTGCGCGGGCTGCACAGGGTCGGGTGGTTGCCGCTCGTGAACTCGTAGGCGGCCTGCCAGCTGTCCAGGTCGGGCGCCCCGGCCTCGAGCGTGTCGTACTGGTTGCGGGACCAGCCGGCGTTGGTCGAGCCCCACACGTCCGACGCCGTCGAGATCGTGCCGCCGCAGGAGTTGCTGTAGACGGCGTCGACGCACTCGCCGTGGTAGACGAGGATCTCGCCGCGGGTGGCGTCGACCGCCTGCCGGCCGGCGACGCATTCGGCCCCCTTGCCCTTGTAGACCTGGGCCATCGCCGTGTCGTAGAAATCGAAGAACGAGCTGGAGACGATGCCCATCTGGATCTTGGCGACGGCCTCGCTGCGGGCGGCGACGGCCTGGCTCTTCATCGACTCGAGCGGCGCCTCGTCGCCGATCTCGGCCGGGACGACCGAATAGATGTAGTACTCGACCCACAGGTCGTTGACCGCGGTCAGCGTCCCCTGCTCGTTGATGACGAGGTCGATCTCGCCGCGGTAGTGGCGCGCCTTGGAGACGTCGCGCGACGACCACTTGTTGGCCTTGACCTCAAAGAGGGCGATCGAGGATTCGCTGCCGCCGAGCGGGACGAGGCGCAGCCGCTGCGGGTCGTTGGCCAGGATCGACCCCTTTTCGCCGAGGAGGCGGACCTGGCCCTCGCGCGCCACGGCCTTGTCCTCGTAGATCGAACCGATCGCGGCCTCGGTGAACTTGCGGGCGCGGTCCTGGGCCTCCTGCGCCGAGCCGTATTCGCCGATCGTGACGAGGATGCGGGTGGCGTCGGCCGTCCGCCCGGGCAGGCGCATGACCTTGACCGGCAGCTTGTACTTGTCGCGCGCTTCCATGCCGAGCCGGATCGCGTCGCGGTCCATGTGGCCGTCGAGTTCGTGGAGGACGAGCCGGTAGACGCGGCTGCCCGGCCGGCCGCGCGTGATCTGCACGAAATACGGCTTGCCGCCGAGGACCGTGCCGAGCGGTTTGCCCTCGGAGGAGAGGATCTGGTAGCTGGCGTCGCCCTGGACGGCAAGCTGATCGATGTCCTCCTTGACGCAGATCCGCACCCGGTAATTGCGGTCGCGGAAGATCTGCTGGGCGAAGACTGCCGAAACTGAGCAACCCAGGACGAGAACGAATGCAAACGCTCGGCGGATGTGGGAATTGTCAAAATGGATCAAGCGCACAAGCACGTTCCTGCCAGATACCCTGGCCGTCACAGTATCGGGCAATCATGAAACCCCTGTCAAGGTCAGTAGGTCGCTTCGGCTCGAAGCGACCTGCGGACAAAAAAGGCGGCGCGCCATTTAGCGCGCCGCCCTCGTCTCTTATCAACGTTCCATTACTGGGCGAAGTAAATCTCGTCCGACAGCTTCTGCATGTCCTGGAACCACTCGTTCACGGTCGGGCCGAACGAGAAGCGGCGGCCGCGGATCCAGTCGCCCTGAGTGTAGTAGGTGACCGGCTTGCCGGCTTCGGCCTTGACCACCGCCATGTGCGATGACGCCGTCTCGGCCGTGCGGACCAACTGATCGGCGGGGAAGATCAGCCCCAAGCCGATCCAGCCGATTTCGGGCCCCTCGAAGCCGCGCGACGCCATGACGCCCTTGCGGGTGTCGAGCAGGAACTCGTCCTTGGGCAAGCGGGTCATCTCGAGGCCGATCTCGATCTTGTCGCCGGGCCGGCCGCCGGTGACGGTGATCTCGTTGGTCGACTCGCGCCGGCCGCCGTTGGCGGTCAGGCGCCAGGTGACGGTGTAGGCCTTCTTGGGCCCGACGCCCTCGCCCTTGTATTCGAGCGTGACCGAGTCCGAGGTGATCTCGGCGAGGCTGGCGGTGAAGTGGATGTCGCCGGGCTTCTCGACTTCGGACGGGTTGCGCACCGGGTAGGGCTGGTCGTTGACGAACAGGGTCACGCCGCCCAGGCCGGCCGTGCCGCCCAGCAGGAAGATGTCCATCCCCCACGGCTGCTCGCGGTGGTAGTTGCCCCAGTTGCCGAGCCGGGTGATGAGCTGGTCCTTGAGCTTGTAGTAGAGGTCGAACTGGCCGTTATAGACGCGATAGGCGTTCTGTTCGGATTCCCAGCACGCGTTGCCCCGCTCGTTGAGGAACTTGTAGGAGACGGTCTGGGCCTTGATGGCCGAGCGCAGCCTGCCGGTCCATTCGGCGTAGAGCTTCTCGGGCGCCTCGGAGGCCTTGCCGTTGTAGCTGACCAGCGCCTGGAGCATGCCGGCCAGGTCGCCGCGGGAGCGTGCCCCGTCGAAGTCCTTCCAGAACGAGCGGCTCTTGAGGCTCTTGCGCAGCTCGACGATGCGGCGGTCCTTGAGGACGTCGAGCCAGTAGCGCAGGCCCTCGTCGCTGTTCACGTATTTCCTCGCGAGGGCGTCCGGGATGCAGGGGGCGCGCATCGCGTTCTCGAGCTGGGCGGCCAGGGGGTCCTTCGGCGCGCCCGGGTTGGTCTTGGCGATCGCCTTCTCCAGCTGCAGGTTGATGGCGTAGAGCATCTGGGGGACGGCCGGGATGACGGCCTTCATTTGCGAGCTGACGTCGAGCCACCGGTACGGCATGAACGTGATCGCCGTGCCGCGCTTCATCTTCCATGTGTCGTCGGCCTTGCCGTCGTTGTCGACGTCGACGCTCCAGGTGTCGATCACGCCGTCGCGGTTGGTGTCCTTCAGCTCGTAGCCCATGTCCTTCCGGCCGTCGCGGTCGAAGTCGACGTCGAGCCACGACTTGTCGGCGCCGACGATGTGGATGCGCTGGTCGACGGGCTGGTAATACATCGCGACCGGCTGGCTGGGGTCCAGGATCAGTTCAAAGCGGCGGTTGAAATCGCCGCACTCGGGCGAGCCGACGCGCGGGAAGATCGAGTTCTCGCGCTTGTAGAAGCTTCCCTTGAGCGGCTGGCCCTTCTTGTGGCCGGGCTTTTCCAGGTCGTTGGCGTTGCCCTTCTCGTTGGCCGCGGCCTCGATCTTTTCCTGTTCGGGGGTCAGGACGCGCCGGGTGATGACGCCTTCCCAGCGCTCGTTGAAGTTCTTGTCGGCCGGGTCGCAGTTCTGGCCGTCCTCGACCCACGTGAGCATCGTGCGGGCCCAGATGACGTTGTCGCCGATGGCGCGGACCTTGTCCCACTGGACGGTCGGCTGGGTCGGGACGCCGCGCAGCTGCATCGCTTCGCAGTATTTTGGGTTGAACCGCAGATTCGATGCGCCGCGCCGCACGGCGCCGTTGGTGTCCCACTGGCAGCCGGGCGTGACCGCCGAGATCGAGCAGTCGTAATGATGGATCGTGCCGTCGGCCGGCGCCGCGCCGACCGCGTCGAAGCTGTGGCGGTACGAGTCGATCATCCCCTCGCCGCCGCTGAAGCGGATCGCCTCGTCGGGCGCGCCGTCGTGGTTCAGGTCATAAAACGCGAACGGATTTTCCCAGTAGGTCACCCAGAGGTTCCGGTCGGGCTCGAAGACGAACGAATGGAAGACCTGGTCCGGACCGAACGGCGTGCGCCACTGGCATTCTTCCTGGGCGTACTTGTAGCCGAAGAGCTGGAGCAGCTTGTGCGTATCGCTGTAGTCGGTATAGACAAGGGCGCGCATGCGCTCGCCGGAGAAGTAACCCAGGGTCGGGCCGACCCAGTACATCGTCTCGCGCTCGGCGGCGCGGTCGCCGTCGAGGTCCTGGAACTCGATCACCGAGTCGACGATGCCGTCGGCGTGCCAGTCGACGACCCACAGGTCGTTGACCTGGTCGGGCTCGCCGCCCTGGACCAGGTCGCCGCCCTCGTCGATCACGCGGACGAGGATCGGCTGGGCGGCCGCCGGGGCGTAGCGCGACGTGTCGAGGAACCAGACTTCCTCGGGCCGGCCGTCGTTGTTGGTGTCGTAGTAGAAACGCTGCTGCTGGCGGTCGATGATGCTGCGGCCCTCGGTCGCGGGCGCGCCGCCGAAGGGGGTCTTCACCGGAGCCGGGCGGGGGGTCGGCCGGACGCCGGGCTGGGCCTGAGCACCGTCTCCCCGGCGCGAAAGGCGCGGTCTCTGGCCGACGGCGGGCTCACCCCGGCCGAGGTTGTATTTCTTGCCGTTGTCGAGGATCTCCTTGATCCTGGCGGGGTCGAGCCGCGCGTAATCGCCGAAGACCTTCTCGAACAGCATCTGGGCATTGGCCATGTCGACCGGGTCGTTGGGGTTGATTTTCTTGGCTGGGGGATTTGAAGCCGGCTTGGCATCGGGAGCCGCGGCCTGGGTCGACACCGCCCCCACCCAGAGGCAGATGACGACAACAGCGCTGAGCACGAATCGCATGAACGAACCCTCCATCACGAACGGGATGTTATATACGCCCCTAACGTCGAGGCGGTAGCGGACAGTTGAAGTTGAGGCCATAGATCTGGCGAAGGCCGTAGAGCGTCAGGTCGGGCTCGACGGCGCGCAGGAAAGGCAGGTGCCGGCGCAGGTTGAGGGCGTCGCCGCCGGTGGCGATCACGTCGCACGCCTGGCCGATCTCCTCCTTGGAGCGCTCGACGAGCGTGTTGATCGCGCCGTAGTAGCCGTGCAGCAGGCCGGCCTGGATCGACTCCGCCGTCGTGCGGCCGATGACGTGCTCGGGCTCGGTGAGCGGGACTTGCGGCAGGCGCGCGGTTCCCTTGGCCAGGGCCTGCGCGGCCATCTCGATCCCCGGCATGATCGCCCCGCCCATGTAAACCGGCATCGCCCCCTCGTTCTTGGGGGGCGCGACGTAGTCGAGCGTGATCGCCGTCCCGAAGTCGAGAATCAGCAGCGGGGCGCCGTACATGTAAAAACCGCCGGCGGCGTTGGCGAGGCGGTCCATGCCGACCTCGGCCGGGTGGCGGTAGCCGTTGACGATCCCGATCGGCGTCTTCTCGCTCAGGATCAGCGGCATCGCCTTGTATTCCTGCTCGATGGCGCGCGCGATCGGCAGCTCGAGCGACGGGACGACCGAGGAGACGATCGCCCCCTGCAGCGGCATGCTTTCGCCGACGAGCCCGCGCATCAGCAGGGCGTATTCGTCGGACGTGCGCTGGGGGGTCGACGCGATCGACCAGGTCTTGCGCAGCGCCCCGCGGATGAACAGTCCCAGATGGATGTGGGTGTTGCCAATGTCGACGGTCAGGATCATGCCAGCCAACCTCGATCGAGTTGATCAGAATCGGTTCGGGAAAATCCCCCATGAGACAGCATACGATCCTAGGCCAACCGCCCCGAAGTCGCAAGGATTGCGTGAACCCGCCCGCCCATCAAACGCGCCTCCGAACCTGAGCCCATGGATTCCGCGCCCACCGGGATCAATCGGAAAGAATCGATCGGAATCGGAAACAAATTCGAAACAAAACCGAGGAAAAAGACGGGAAATATTCATAAATAACCATTCCAACAGCGGACTTGAGCTTGAAACCCAAATGTAGCTGTCGGAATGATTATTTCTTTCTCGGTAATCTTTTTTTCGATTTTTGTTTCGGATTTGTGAATGATTCCGCCTGATTCTGGATGATTATTGAATATTCTGTATCTGTTCGCGGATCTTTTCCAGGATCGACTTCATTTCGAGGCCGAGGCCGGTCAGGGTGGTGTCGCGCGACTTGGACATGATCGTGTTGACCTCGCGCCCCATCTCCTGAAGCAGGAAGTCCAGCGCGCGGCCGGCCGAGTCGTCGCCGCCGCCGGCGAGCAGATCGTCGTAGCGGTCCAGGTGCGCCAGCATGCGGACGATCTCCTCGCTGATGTCGGCGCGGTCGGCGTAGAGCGCCACTTCCATCTCGAGCCGGCCCGGCTCGAGGCGGGTCTTGATCTGCTCCTCGAGCTCGGCGAGGCGCTGGCCGAGCCGCTCGCGGTAGAGCGTCACGACCTCGTCCTTGCGCAGGGCGATGCCGGCGAGGCGCTCGCGAAGCTGGTTGCCGAGGTCGGAAAGCTGCTGGCCGAGGGCGCCCCCCTCGCGCGCGCGGTCGCGGTCGAACGCCGCAAAGGCTTCGTCCAGCGCGTCCAGCAGCGCCGCCCACTGCGTGTTTTCGTCGATCTCGGCCGGAACGACTTCCAACACCCCGGGAAGGCCCGCGACCAGTTCCAGCGGGACCTCGCTGGCGGCGACGGCGTGGCGCAGCTCGTTGAGCCGCTCGATATACGAATGCGCCAGCGGCAGGTTGAGCTGGACTTCGGGCCGGGCCTGCTCGGCGAACAGGCAGCGGACGCGGCAGTCGATCTTGCCGCGCGCGATGCGCCCCTTGAGCAGCCCGCGCACCTTCATTTCGAGCCCCGCCAGCTCGCGCGGCAGCGAGACCGAGGCGTCGTGGAACCGGTTGTTGACCGAGCGGAGCTCGACCGTGAACTGCCCCAGCGCGGTCTCCGTGCGAACCCGGCTGAACCCGGTCATGCTGCGCAGATTGATTTCCCGATTGCCCATGATCTATCGCTCCCCGCCTGTTCGTGCGTCGTGCGTCGTAATCGTAATCGAGATTCGATCACCCGTCACCGACTGTAATGCAACTCACTCGTTGGCCGAAAGTGTTTTGTCGAAGAATGGGTCCTATGGGACCGATGGGACCGATGGGACCTATGGGTTCATAGGATTCGATCAATTCGATTACGATTACGACGCACGACGCACGAGCACGAGCACGAATGCGCTACTTCTTGTCTTTCCAGAACAGCTCGACCCACGCGACCTTCACCACCGCGGCGATCGGGACGGCCACGATCATCCCGCCGATGCCCCCCTGCGCGCCGATCACCAGCGCGGCCATGACCATCAGCGGATGCAGGCTGGCGTGCTTGCCGACGATGTACGGCTGCAGGATGAACCCCTCATTGGCCTGGATGGCCATGTTGCCGAGCAGGAGAACGCCGAGATAGGCGCCGCGCGCATTCCAGTCCGGATACTGGCTGCTGAACAGGATCCATAACACGCCCGGAATAAATCCGGCCAGCGGCCCCAGGTACGGGATGAAGTTGAGCAGGCCCGCGACAAACCCGATCAGGACGGCATACTGCCGCATCCCGATGACCGCCAGCAGGAGCGCCATCAGGCAGCCGTTGATGGCGCAGACGGTCAACTGGCCGCGCAGGAAGCCGCCGACCGCGCGATCGGCCTGGACCATCACTTTCCAGATCCGCTCGCGGTCGCCCGCCGGCAACAGCTTTTTCAGGATCGGCGGGATGTGGTCGAAATCGACAAGCAGGTAAAACGCGATAATGCCGACGATCGACAGCGACCCGGCGAGGCCGATGATCGACGCGATGCTGATCGCGAGGCCGCCCGCGACGCTTTTCATCGCCGTCACCGAACCGGTGGCAACGGTGCGGCCCGGGGCGTTGCCGCCCGAGAACCGCCTGAGGAGGTCTTCGATCTGGCCGAGGTCGCCGCTCAGCGAATCCTTGATCGCCGAGCGCGTCGGCTCGTCGAGCCAGGCCGCCCCCCACTTGTCAACCATCACCGTCAGCCATGCGAGCAGCTCATGGACGCCCGCGGAAAGCTGCTGGTACAAGACCGGGATGAGCCACAGCATCAGGCCGATCAGCACGGCCACGACGAGGCCCGCCAGGACAAAGATGCCCGCGACGCGCCCGAGCCTGAGCCGGCGCTGAACGAACAACACGACGGGATGGAAGACGTAAGCGAGGATGAGCGCCAGCAGGAACGGCCCGATCACGTCCATGATCGTCGTCAGGATCGGCCCGACCTGCCGCAGGATGAAAACGGCCAGCGCAACGATCGCGAACGCCGCGAGCGTCTTGCGCCATGCGAGGGGAAGAGAGTTTTCCGTCATGAAAAGAGTCCTGAGTCCTGGGTCCTGGGTCCTGGGTCCTGGGTCCTGAGGACGAAGTTTGTTGGCTCGGGCGGAATTAGTCAAGTCCCTGCTTAGCGGTGCGTGTCCGTGCCCCGTCCGTGTTTGTCCGTGTACAACAAAAATCCCAGGGCGTTGACCCTGGGATTGAATTGTTTCCCTCAGCACTCAGGACTCAGGACGATTCTTCTCACTTCGCGATCGGAACGACGTTGCTTTCGGTGAGGCCGAAGTGTTCGCGCGAGAGTTCCTGGGTGACGCTGCGGAGGAACGTGCCGATTTCGATGAGCTTGGCCGGGGTGTTGCGGGCGGTCGGGCCCGTGACGCTCATGCCGGCCAGGCAGCGGCCCTGGCCGTTGAGGATCGGCGCGGCCACGCAGCTGACGCCGATGATGTTTTCCTCGTGGTCCTCGCTGAAGCCGCGCAGGCGGATCGAATCGAGCTCCTCCATGAGGCGGGCCTTGTCGGTGATCGTGTTGGCCGTCAGGGGCTTCAGCTCGACCTTGTCGAGCATCTCCTCGCGCTGCTCGTCGGTCATGTAGGCCAGGATGACCTTGCCGACGCCCGAGCAGTAGATCGCCTGCTGGCGGTTGGGGATCTCGAACAGGCGCAGCGGGTGCCACCCCTCCATGATGGACAGGTAAACCAGTTCCTTGCCCTGGATGCGGGCCAGGTTCACGGTCTCTCCGAACTGCGAGAGCACACGCTCCATATATGGATGCGCAATGCGCACGACATCCTGCCGTGCCTCGGTGATGCGCCCCAGCTCGATGAACTTGGTTCCCAATTCATACCGGTTGGTCCGCTCGTCCTTGCGCAGGTAGCCGAGCTTGTCCAACGAGCACAGGATGCGGTACAACGACACGCGCGAGATGCGCGGGTACCGCTCGACGAGCTCCATGTAGGTTAACCCACGCGGCCGCTCGCGGAAGACCTCCAGAACCTCGAAGGTCTTCATGATCATCGGAACGAGGTTTTTCTCAAGTCTCTGATTCATAGTCCCGACCCAACTTCGATGGAATTGTAAACGAATTCCCCAAATGAAAACTGTGACTATAGTGCATCTTCAGATCCGGAGTGTAAAGTCAAAATATGCAAAAAAAGATTAAAATATATAGCGCTGAGCGGTGGCCATTTGCTTGACTTTTCAGAGATAAAGGTTTTTAATCCGGTGGTCATGACTTTCGTGGGTGAAAGTGCATATTCAATATACTCAGGAAGGCAACACAGCCATGGTTGAACCCAAACGAACCCTCGCCGGCGTCGATGAACTGGAGGCTTTCAAGAAAATCTCCGCGACGCTCTATGCGGGCGCAATTTCCGACATTATGGATGAGATGGGCTTCCGCCACCAGGCGATCGACCCGACGCTGGGCATCCGGGCCCTGCATCCGTCGATGGTGGCCATCGGCCGCGCCTTGACGTTCCAGAACGGGCTCTCCACGCGCATGGATGAACCCTACGAAAAGGCGATCGAGGGGCTCGACAGCATGCAGCCGGGCCAGCTCACCATCGCCGGCGGCTACGCCCCGGTCGAGGGGATCATGGGCGAGCTGAGCGCCACGGCCATCCGCAAGCGCGGCGGCGTGGGGGCGGTGGTCAATGGTTTCACCCGCGACGGCCGCAAGCTGCTCGACATGAAGTTCCCGGTCTTCGCCAAGGGGATCTCGCCGATCGACACGACCGGCCGGATCCGGGTGGTCGACTACAACGTCCCGCTCCAGTTCGGCCACATCGCGATCAAGCCGGGCCAGATCGTTTTCGCCGACTACGACGGGATCCTGGTCATCCCGACCGAGGCCGAGGACGAGATCATCGCCAAGGCGCTGGAGCGCGCCGAGGTCGAGACGAAGGTCCGCGAGGCCCTCGCCGCCGGCGAGAGCATGGATACAGTGTGGAAACGTTACCACGTTCTTTGATATGATCGGGCAGCGGCTATTCCGAGGCGAATGACCGAAACGTCCGACAGGAGTTAAAACAGATGAAAGCTACGATGCAGGAATTGACGCGGAAGACCGCAGTGCCGGGCCCGCGTTCGAAGGCACTCCTTGACGAGTGGAAGAAGTGGGAATCCCAGGTCACGGGTTTCCAGGCCCCCGTGGTTCTCGATCACGGCAAAGGCGTCATCCTGACCGACGTCGACGGCAACGAGTATTGGGACTGGACCAGCGGCGTGCTGGTGGCCAATCTCGGCCATAGCCATCCCGATCACGTCGCCGCGATCCAGGCACAGGCCGCGCGCCTCCTGAACTGCTACGATGTTCCGACGGCCGAGCGCATCAACGCCGCCAAGGCCCTCTGCGGCGTCACGCCGCAGAACCTTGACAAGGCGTTCTTCATGACGACCGGCGCCGAAGCCGTCGAGGCGTGCATCCGCGTCGCCCGCCGCGCCACCGGCAACTTCGAGATCATCTCCTTCCAGGGCGGCTTCCACGGCCGCACCTACGCGTCGATGAGCGTCGGCGGCCTTTCCGGCGTCAAAAAGCAGTATGGCCCGCTGATGGCCGGCGTCATCAACGTCCCATACCCGAACCCGTACCGCCCGTTCTGCGGCATCACGAGCGACGAAGCCCTGGTCGACGCCACGTTCGAGCTGATGGAAAACCAGATCCGCGCCCAGTCCACCGGTTCGCTGGCGGCCGTTCTGATCGAGCCCTACCAGGGCGCCGGCGGCTTCCTGTTCCCGCCCGAGGGCTTCCTGCCGCGGCTCGAGAAGTGGGCCCGCGACAAGGGCCTGATCTTCATTATCGACGAAGTCCAGGCCAGCTTCGGCCGCACGGGCAAGTGGTTCTGCTCGGAGTGGGAAGGCCTCACGCCGCACCTCATGTCGATCGGCAAGGGGATCGGCTCGGGCGTCCCGACCAGCGCCATGGCGGCCGAGTCGGGCGTCATGGAGTGCATGCACAAGGGCGAGATGAGCTCGACGTGCGGCGGCAACCCGCTCTCCTCGGCGGCCTGCATCGCCGCGATCGACATCATCAAGCGCGAAAACCTCGTCGAAAACGCCCGCAAGGTCGGCGAAGTCCTCAAGAGCCGCCTGAAGGGGATCCAGGAAAACAGCAAGTACCTGGGCGACGTCCGCGGCCGCGGCCTCGTCATCGGCCTCGAGATCGTCAAGGATCGCAAGACCAAGGAGCCGTCGGCCGACCTGACCAAGAAGATCATCCTGACGGCGGCCTCGAAGGGCCTGCTGATGGGCCCCGTCGGCGTGTTCGGCAACGTCATCCGCGTCGCCCCGCCGCTGGTCGTCACCGAGGACCAGGCCCACGCCATGGCGGACATCTTCGCCGACGCGCTGGCCGAGGTCGAGAAGTAGTTCGCAGTCCCGCCTTCGGGCGGAATCTGAACATGAAATCAGGCCCGAACGGCCCCCGGGTCGTCCGGGCCTGATTCGTTCAGACCATTTTCAAAGTGGATGATGCGTTCGATTACGATTACGATTACGAGCACGAGCACGAGCACGACGCTCTACATACATACAGGAGATATCCCTCACCATGACTGTCGACCGCGCGTTGATTCACAAGATCGCCGCCGAAGAGCTTGAGGCCGGCGCCAAATTCCTGATGGACATGATCCGCTACCCGTCGACCCCGGGCCAGGAAAACGAGCTGATGCACTTCATCGAGAAGGAAATCAAGCCGCTGGCCGACAAGGTCGAACGCGTCGGGTTCCCGGCCGATTTCCGCAACGACCCCGAATACTCGTTCCCGATCGAGGGGATCGACTACGAGGGGCGCTTCAACCTGCGCGTGGTCATCGGCGACGACAGCGTCAAGTCCCCCTCGCTCATCTTCAACGCGCACACCGACGTCGTCCCGGCGTCCGAAAACCAGCCGCGGGCGTTCGACCCCGAGCGCAAGGACGGCGTCATTTACGGCCGCGGCGCGTGCGACGACAAAGGGAGCGTGGCCACGCTCTACATGCTGGCGCGCATCCTCAAGCGCCTGCCGGCCAAGCCCAAGGCCAAGATCGTCCTGCACCTGGTCAACGAGGAGGAAAACGGCGGCAACGGCACGCTCAACATGATCCGCACGGGCGAGAAGGCCGACGCATTCGTCGTCATGGAGCCCACGCGCGGCCGCCTGATGCCGTCGGTGCGCGGGGCGGTCTGGTTCCGCGTGAAATTCCGCGGCCTCGCCGGCCACGTCGGCAGCGCCGGCAAGACCGTCAGCGCGCTCAAGCTCGCCGTGGAGGCGATCGAGCTGCTCGAGCAGTTCCACGCCGAGACGCTCGCCGCCAGCCGCGGCATCCAGTTCTTCGACGACTACCCCAACCCGATGCCGATCAACTTCGGCCGCCTCAACGCGGGCGTGTGGCCGGCCTCGGCCCCCAACGCGGCCGTCCTCGAGGGCGTCATGGGCCTGCTGCCCAACCTCACGCGCGAGCAGATCATGGAGGGCATGGAGCGCACGCTGCGCGAGCGCGGCTCGGAAAAGCTGCGCGACAACTTCAGCTTCGAGTTCATGTACCGCCACGACTCGCACGTGACCGACCCGGGCCACAAGGTCGTCAAGACCCTCCAGAAGGCCGTCCAGAACGCCGGCATGTCGGGCGAGCTGACCGGCATGGTCGCCTCGTGCGACTCCAACTACTACTCGAACTTCCTCAAGATGCCGGGCGTGGTCTTCGGCCCCGGCGACCTGATCGTGGCCCACGGCGCCGACGAGCAGATCGAAGTCGCCCAGCTGGCGCAGGCCGCCTCGGCCATGGCGCAGCTCGCCTGCGAATGGGAATGATGAAAGATGAATGATGAATGATGAATGATGAAAACGGCCGGGGAAGACCTCCCCGGCTTTTTAAATTTCCTCATTCACCCTTGATTGATCCCCCCGCATCCGATTTAATCGTCCCTAACATGCTAGGGATGGCTGTAAATGGTTCGTTTGATCGGATTTGCGCACCTTATTCTCCTTCTCGTCGCGCCCGCGATCGCCGCCGGCGCCGCTCCGCAACGCGTTAAAACCAAGCTCGACGAAGTCGCGCCTTATCGGCGGTTCGTGTGGGTCACGCGCTGGGATTTCCGCAACGCCGAGGACGTCAAGAAAATCTGCTACAACGCCGCCTCGGCGCGGTTCACCGACATCCTGTTCCAGGTCCGCGGCGAAGGGACGGTTTTCTACAACAGCTCGCTCGAGCCGTGGGCGTGGGAACTGACCGGCAGCGACGCGTCCTCCACCGGCGCGGACCCGGGCTGGGATCCGCTCGCCACGGCGATCCGCGAAGGTCACCGCTGGGGTCTGCGCGTCCACGCCTATGTGAACGTCCTGCCCGGCTGGGCGCAGAAAACCAACCCGCCGCGCTCGAGCGGCCAGCTCATCGTCAAGCACCCGGGCTGGTTCATGGTCGACGCCGACGGCGACCCGATGAGCGCCGGCTGGTATCGCTTCCTCGACCCGGGCCTGCCCGATGTGCGCGCCCACATCGCCGCGCTCGCGGGCGAAATCGCGCGCAATTATGCCGTCGACGGCATCCACCTCGACTACATCCGCTACCCGTTCGAGAAGGGCGAATACTCGTATCGCAAGCCGGTCGTGAATCAATTCAAGAAAACCTACGGCGGCACGCCCGGCCGCAACCCGTCGAGCTGGAACGAATTCCGGCGGGCGCAGGTCACCGAGACCGTGCGCATGATCTCGGCCGCGGCGCGCAAGGCCCACCCCGGCATCGAGATTTCCGCCTCGGTCGTCGCCGACCCCGACGACGCGCAGGCGGCCTGCCAGCAGCCCGAACTGTGGCTCGGCAAGGGCTACATCGACGCGGCGGTGCCGATGGCCTACACCGACGACATGGACCGCTTCAACCGCCTGGCCGGGCGCTTTATTCAAAACGGCAACGCCAAGCACACCTGGGTCGGCATCATCGCCACCCCCGACAAGAACAGCCACGTCGCCGAGCAGATCCGCCGCCTGAGCCGGCTCAACGTCGGCGGCATCGCGCTCTTCTGCTACAGCGACCTGTTCTACGACCATCGCCCGACGACGCGCGCCCGCGCCGTCTACGACATCTTCGTGAGCAAGCGAACGTGACCTATCACCCGGCGGAAAGCTTCTGGGAGTGGCGCGAGCGCATCAAGCGATTGATGGCCGGCGGCGCGGCGTCGGAGAAAACCGCCGAGAGAAAAAACGATTACCTGCCCGCCCTGGGCGTCGCCCCGCTCAACGAAAAACTCATCCAGACGATCTGGGCGCAGCAGCTGATCCAGGGCTCCGGCCTGCGCCTCGCCGACGGCCGACCGCTGCGCGTCCTCGACCCGGGCCGCGCCAGCGGCGACGGGCCGGACTTCCAGGGCGCGCGCCTGCTCGTCGATGACCAATCGGTCGAGGGCGACATCGAAATCCACATCGACGCATCCGGCTGGCAGGCGCACGGCCACCACCGCGACCTCGATTACAACCGCGTCGCGCTGCACGTGGTTCTGCATATCGACGACGGCGCGGCGTTCGACCTGGCGCACAACGGCTCGAAAATCCCGCGCCTCGAAATCGAAAAATACATCTTCCCGGACCTCGACACGCTGCGCCGCTCGCTCACCCCCGACGATTTCGCCTACGCCCAGCCGGCCGAGGCCGGCCGCTGCCAGACCGTCCTCATGAGCCTGGACCACCTCGTGTTGGCCGACTTCCTCGACCGCGCCGGCGACGAGCGGCTCGTGGCCAAGATGCAGCGGCTTCAGGAGCAGGCCGCGCAGACCGACATCGAACAGGTGTTCTACCAATCGATGATGATGTCGCTCGGGGGATCGGGATCGGCGAAGACGCTCTATTACCTGCTCGCCAAACGCACTCCCCTCGCCGAGTTGTCCGATTTCGCCGCCGAGCTGCCCGAGCAGGAGCGCCCGACGGCGATCGAGGCGCTGCTGCTGGCCGTCGCCGGGCTGCTGCCGAACGCCTTGGAGATGGTCGACGCGCCGGCCGAGTCGATCGAGAGGCGCGACAAGCTCGCCGGATACTGGGAGAAATGGCACTCCTACTGGTGCGACCGGCTCATCCCGGCCAATCGGCGCTGGTTCCAGGGAATGCGCCCGGTGAATTTCCCGACGCGGCGGCTGGCCGGCGTCGCGGTGATTCTTTCGCGCGCGATCAATCGCAAGAAATTTCCGCTGGCCGATTTGCTCGGCCACATTCGCGCCGGCCAGGGCGCGCTGGAAGCCTCCGGCCCGCGCAAGAAGCGCCACCCGGTCGTCGAGGATCTGGTCGAGTGGTTCCGCGTCGGCGGCGAGGGGCATTTCTGGGGCAATCACTACTCGTTCACGGCCAAGCCGGCCGGCCGCACGATGGACCTGATCGGCGAAGGCGCCGCGCTGTCGCTGGTCCTGAACGCGCTCGCCCCGGCGGCGCTCCTTGCGGCGAGAAGAGCGAACGACGAACAGCTCGAGTCGGCCGTCTGCCGGCTCTACGCGCTGATCCCGCCGCTGCAAAGCAACCACATCACCGAGTTCATGACGAAACGCCTGTTCGGCGACGCCGACTGGGCGCGCGGCCTGATCAACACCGAGCGCCGCCGCCAGGCCCTTTTCCAAATCTTCCACACCTGCTGCAACGCCGAAGAACGCAACTGCGAGGCGTGCTATTTCCGGAAGTAGGTCGCTTCAATGCAGTAGCCCGAGCGTCAGCGAGGGACTCGGCCGATACGCAATCAGAACCGCAAGTTGAAATTCGAAATCTGAACGAATTGAATTCCACTAAGGCGAAGTCCCTCGCTGACGCTCGGGCTACTGCATGAGTCGGCTCAGAGAGCCGACCTACCAGTTGTGCCCGCCTGCCCCTCATGCTAGCCTGATCCGGGGAGTGCGTCGATGCTGCATGGGTGGCAATACCTGCGTCCGGAGGATCTCGAGACGATCGCGCGCGGGATCGCCGACGGCGAAGTCCACGGCGGGCCGTTCCACATCGAGCTGGACTGGGTCGACGCCTGCAATGCCAAGTGCTTCTTCTGCGCCAGCTCGGCCGTGCACTCGGACAAAACCCTGAGCTGGGCGCGCGCCCACGAAATTCTCGAGGAGGCGCGCCGCGGCGGCCTGCGCAGCATCCGCCTCGCCGGCGGCGGCGAGCCGCTGCTGCACCCGAACCTCCCCGACCTGGCCGACTGGCTCGCCGCCAACGACATCGTCCTCGACCAGGTCAACACCAACGGGATCGCGCTGAACGACTCGCGCATCGCCGCGCTCATGGTCCCGCGGATCGGCGAGGTCCACGTGAGCCTCAACTACAGCGACGCCGAGTCCTACGCCGAGGGGATGCGCCTCCCGGCCCAGGTTTTCGACAAGGTTTGCGAGGGCATTTCCCGTCTCGACGAGGCGCGGCGGCGCGAAGGCTCGCGGCTCGGCCGGCTCAGCGTCCAGTTCTTCGTCTACAAGCGCACGCTGGGCCAGATCGGCCGGATGTATGAGCTCGGCCGCCGGCTCGGCACCGACCGGATCAGTTTCATGGAGCTCTACGGCATCGACCCGGCGCTGCAATATTGCGAGTCGGACGTCCCCGCGATCGCCGCGCAAATGCGCGAGATCATGCAGGACGACAACGAAGGGCGAATCGAAAGCCTGCTGTGGTCGCGCGGAGCCGGCCCGGCAATCAAGGCGATCGAGCGCGAGCTCCGGCCGCAGAAGCGCGAGGAAACGATCGACTTCAACACGCGCTTCTGCTTCATCGCGTGGTATTCGATGACGGTGATCGGGAGCGAGGCGGTCTACCCGTGCTGCTTCTTCTTCGACGAGCCGAAGGGGCTGGACGACCTGAACGGCAAATCGCTGGACGAGGTCTGGCGCGGGCCGCATTACCGGCGGATGCGCGAGGAATTCCGGCGGTGGTTCCTGACCGGGATCCGCGTCCCGATGTTCAGCCGCCGCCACCGGCACATGAAGCTCGCCTGCGCCAGCCACAGCGCCTGCCCGCTGACGATCTCCCTGGCCGACGAATCGTTTTACGCCATGGTGAACGAACGGCTTGAAAAAGAGCGCGGAAAAATCGGCACGCGGATCAAGGTTATCCCCGAAAAGCTCGGCCGGACGATCCTCGACGCCCTCCGCCGCGGGAAATAACGGCTCCATTCGATCTCGCGCAGCGATCGCAGAGAAACAGAGACCATCGAATTTTGCTATCTGTTTATTCCTGTCTTCAAAAATTCCTCAGCATCTCTGCCTAACTCTGCTCCTCTGCGGCAAGAATCAGTTTGTGGCTGCCGCTCCGAGCCGAAGCGGCCTGCCGGCTATGCGCAGCGTTCGGCGTCGACCGGCTGCAGGTTCATCATGTATTCGAGTTCCTCGACCGCCACGCGGAACTGAACGAGGCGGTTCCAGCGCCGGCCGTGCGGCGTGGCGTCGATCGTGACGCTCAAGTCGGCCAGCCGAGGGAACAGCCCGCGCAACCGGCGGCCCAGCTCGGCCGTCTCGTCATGGAAATATTGGCCGAGGCGGCGATGCCGGCGCAGGCCGATCCAGTGGAACGACAGGATGACCTGCCCCCCCTCCTCGCGCACGGACAAGTTCGAAATGACGATTTTCTGGCGGTGCAAGGCGGCGGTTACGATGTATTCCTGGTCACATGGATTTTCCATGTCACGCTCCTGTTGGCTTGAATTTGGAACGGTCACTGTACGGCTTGCAACGAATCGGACGGATACATTGCCAGGTCGAGGGCATGTTTGATTTCGCACGGCGTCGCCGTCTTGCTGATCAGGTCCACGACCCCTTCGTTCAGGTAGTCGACCCACGTCCTCAGGTTCGGCATGTCCGACATGACGATCAGCTGGCTTTGGCGGCGATGGTCGCGCAGCCATTCCAGGCAACACTTGGGCCGGCTGTTGAGGAGATCCTCGTCGAGCATGACGATGTCGAACGGCTCGGTTTCCAACAGGCCCTGGGCCCCTTCCCACGATTGCGCCCACTGGGCCTTGAGGCCGAAATGCCGGATCACATCGCTCATGCCGCGATACGTCGGGTAGTCGTTCACGATCAAGAGCGCTGATAATCTTTTATTTGCCATTTAACCTGTTCTCCCCGCCGACAGCCGTCCATCGTTTGTCCGAGCTGATACCACCGAGTCTCCACAAACCCCGTTCGAAGCGCTATCGGGGCAAGTCCTATTTTCCGGTCGGGGTTGAAACTATTTCATGGCTGATCCATGATGGCTGCCTGGACGCGAACCCGACCGAATCCGGAACCGAGGAAATTCATGCGCGGACCGAATCACGAGAGTTTTCCGCGAACGCGGGCGCAACTCGAAGAGATCGAGGATTTCACCCTTGCCCCGTACGCGATCCGCGCCGGCCGCAGCCACGGCCGCGACGTCGAGGAGCAGCCGGCCGCCATGCGCACCGAATTCCAGCGCGACCGCGACCGCATCCTGCACTGCGCCGCGTTCCGCCGGCTCGAATACAAGACCCAGGTCTTCGTCACGCACGAGGGGGACTACTTCCGCACGCGCCTGACCCACACGCTCGAAGTGGCGCAGATCGCCCGCAGCATCGCGCGCACCCTCGGGCTGAATTCGGATCTGATCGAGGCCATTTCGCTTGCCCACGACCTCGGACACACGCCGTTCGGCCACACCGGCGAGTCGGTCCTGAACGAGCTTCTCGCCGGCGAAGGGGGCTTCGAGCACAACGCCCAGAGCCTGCGCGTCGTCGAGGTCCTCGAGGAGCGATTCTGCGACAGGCCCGGCCTCAACCTGACGTGGGAAGTGCGCGAGGGGATCGCCCGCCACTCCAAATCCAACACGCCGGCCGTCACGCGATACGTCAACGGCAACCAGCCCTCGCTCGAGGCGCAGGTCGCCGACCTCGCCGACGAGATCGCCTACAACCACCACGACCTCGACGACGCGCTCGGGATGGGGCTCCTCCCCGTCGATGCGCTGCGCGACGTCGGCTGGCTGTGGGAGATCTGGCGGACCGAGGCCGAGCGCTTCCCGGATTCCAGCCCGCGCCACCGCCAGAACCGGTTCCTCGGCGCGCTGATCGAAACCATGATCGACGACACGATCGAGGCGACCGCCGACGAGCTCAACCGAAACGGGATCGACTCGCCCGAGGCGGTGCTGGCGTTCCCCAGGCGGCTCGCGGTCTTCAGCCCGGCCGTGCGCGTTCATCAGGACGGCCTGCGCAAGTTCCTGCTCGAGCGCGTCTACCACCACCCCAGGACGCTCAAGATGCAGTACAAGGCGGCCGGGTTCTTCAAGAAGCTGTTCGAGCTCTACCGCGAGCAGCCCGACCTGCTCCCCGTCGAATGCCAGGCCATGATCGGGAAATGGGGGCTCATGCGCGTCCTGACCGATTACCTCTCGGGGATGACCGACCGGATGTGCATGGAGCAGTATAAGGAACATTTTGAATCGTAATCGGTTAGAATCGGAAAGAATCGGCCGGAAATTCGAACCAAAAATTGAGGAAAAAGAAAAAACCAAATTAAGATAATGATTCAAAAGGAGCGCGTTGGATGATCGCCGAAACGACCAGGCTCGCCCGAAATGCCGCGCTGATTTGCCTGCTCATGTTCGTGCTCGCGGCGGCCCACGCGGCCCCGCCGATCGACGTCAACGTCGACAAGAGCGACGGCGTCTACAAATGCGGCGAGAAGGCGGTCTTTACGGTCAGGCCCACGGCGGCGCTGCCGACGGATGGCCTCCGCGTCCGCTACGTTTTCATCCGCGACGGGATCACCACCGAAAGCGCCGGCCGGTTCACGATCCAATCCGAGCCGGTCGCGTTCGAGCGCACGATGTTCGGCCCCGGCCAGCTGATGGTCCGGCTGCGCTGGGACGGCCCGACGACCGGCACCGTCATGGCCGGCGCGATCTTCAGCCCTTACAAGATCATGCCGTCCATGGACGAGCCGGCCGACTTCGACGCCTTCTGGGCCAGGCAAAAAGCCACGCTCGCCGGCGACTACACGGCCGAGATCGTCCCCGCGCAGTCCGTCCAGCCCGGCTATGAAGTCTTCCACGTGAAGATCCCGATGCCCGACGGGCCGCCGGTGCAGGGCTACATGACCAGGCCGGTTGGCGCGGCCCCGCGCAGCCTCGGCGCGATCGCCTTCACGCACGGCGCCTACATGCCGCCGCGCTCCTCGAACGTCATGCCCGGCCGCCCCGGGATGATCGTCTTCGACTTCAACGCCCACGGCCACGCCGACGGCATGCCGGCGGATTTCTACAGGAGGCTCGGCCGCAACGAGCTGCGCCAATACTGGCTGCGCGGCTGGGAAAGCCGCGACACGGTCTACTTCCTGCGCATGTACAAGCGCCTGATGCGCGCGATCGATTTCCTGACGCGCCGGCCCGAGTGGGACGGCAAAACCCTTGCCGTTTTCGGCGGCAGCCAGGGGGGCGCGCAGGCGATCGCCGCCGCCGGGCTCGACCCGCGCGTCAGCGTCATCGTCGCCGGGATCCCGGCCATGTGCGACCTGACCGGCTACGCCGCCGGCCGCGTCGACGGCTGGCCGCACGTCATCAAGCTCGGCGCCGGCGGCAGGCCGCTGCATCCCGACTACGTCGAGACGGCCCGCTATTTCGACAGCGTGAATTTCGCCCGGCGCATCAAGTGCCCGTCGTTCTTCGCCACGGGCCTGATCGACCTCACCTGCCCGCCGTGCACGGTCATGGCCGCCTACAACGCCCTCGGCTCGAAGGACAAGCAGATCCTGATCATGCCCAAAAAAGCGCACGAATTCTCGACGGATTTGGCGCAGAGAAAAATCGGCGAAGATTTTATCAAGCGAGTCATTCGGGAACAGAACGAATCCAAGTAATAAACCAGTCGCAAAGACGCAAAGGCGCCAGAAACATCAAATTTTAATTCTGGATTCTTCTTTGCGGATTGGCGGCTTTGAGTGTGATCCGATTTGGAATCGATCTCTCTGCGGCCTCTGCGGTTCGATTCTCCGGATTAATCCAGTTCGAACTGCGCGCGGTATTCCTCGGCGCCGGCCATGGGGGGCTGGTCTTTCTTGAGCAGGACATGGTGGCCCAGCACCAGCGCGTCCATGTGCGTCAGCATGAAGCAGCGGTAGGCTTCCTCGGGCCGGCAGACGATCGGCTCGCCGCGGATGTTGAAGCTGGTGTTGATGATCACCGGGCAGCCGGTCTTGGCCTCGAACTGTTTCATGACGTCGTAGAGGAGGCCGTGGCGCTCGCGGTCGACGGTCTGGACGCGCGCCGAATAGTCGACGTGCGTGATGGCCGGGACGTCCGAGCGGACTTCCTTGACGCGGTCGAGGCCCGTTTTGTGGCCTTCGTCGCCGCGGCGATGCCCGGGGCGGACCGGGGCGACGAGAAGCATGTAGGGGCTCTCGCGGTCGATCTCGAACCAGTCGCTCGCGCGTTCTTTCAGAACGCACGGGGCGAACGGGCGGAACGATTCGCGGAACTTGATCTTGAGGTTCATCGTCGACTGCATGCTGGTCGAGCGGGCGTCCCCCAAAATCGAGCGGCTGCCGAGGGCGCGCGGGCCGAACTCCATGCGGCCCTGCACCCAGCCGACGACGTTCTCGGAGGCGATCAAGTCGGAGACGACCGAGGCCAGTTCCTCGTCGCTGTAGGTCGTGCATTTGGCGCCGAAAGGCTCAAGCAGCTTTTTGATCTCGTCGTCGCTGAACTCGGGCCCCAGCCGCGAGCCGTGCATCGAGTCGCCGGGGTTGGCGGTGCGCGGATTGCCGAAGAAATTGTGCCAGACGTCGAGCGCCGCGCCGAGCGCGCCGCCCGCGTCGCCGGCCGCGGGCTGGATCCAGAAGCCGTCGACGATCCCCGAGCGGAGGATCTCGCCGTTGCCGACGCAGTTCAGGGCGACGCCGCCGGCCATGCACAGGTTCTTGCTGCCGGCGCGCTCGCAGGCGCGGCGGGCAAGCTTGAGCATGATCTCCTCGGTGACGACCTGGACCGAGGCGGCCATGTCCATCTCGCGCTTGCCGATCGGGGTCTCGGGCGTGCGCGCGGGACCGCCGAACAGCTCGGCGAACGGCCGGCTCGTCATCGTCAGGCCGCGCGTGAAATGGAAATAATCCATGTTGAGCTTGAACGAGCCGTCGGCGGCGACGCTGATCAGCTTGTCGCGGATCAGGCCGGCGTAGACCGGCTCGCCGAACGGGGCGAGGCCCATGAGCTTGTATTCGCCGCTA
Organism: Candidatus Sumerlaeia bacterium; assembly: GCA_039683515.1. Classification (GTDB taxonomy): domain Bacteria; phylum Sumerlaeota; class Sumerlaeia; order MVZB01; family MVZB01; genus JAJFUE01. The sequence goes on from JBDKRG010000011.1 coordinate 76,562, forward strand.
TTGACCTTGAACCCGCAGAAGTAGGTAAAGGCCGAGTAGAGCATGCCGATCGAGTGCGGGAAATGGATCTCCTCGAGGATCTGGATCTGGTTGCCGGAGCCCTTGGCGAGCGTCGTGGTCGCCCACTCGCCCACCCCGTCGATGGTGAGGATGGCGGCGTCTTCGAAGGGGGACGGATAAAAGGCGCTGGCGGCGTGCGAGCGGTGGTGCTCGGTGAAGAGGATCTTGCCCTTGAAGTCGGGGCCCATCTCGTCGCGCATCGTGCGGCGGATCTGGAGGCGGTCGCGGCTCCACAGCGAGATGGCGCGGAAATACTGGCCGATGCCGTGGGGGGCCATCGCCAGCAGGGTCTCGAGGATCCGGTCGAGCTTGATGAACGGCTTTTCGTAGAAGACGATCGCGTCGACCTGGCCGCAGTCGAGCCCGGCTTCATCCAGGACGTATTGGATCGCGCCCTTGGGCCAGCGTTCGTCGTGCTTGCGGCGGCTGAAGCGTTCCTCCTGGGCGGCGGCGACGATCTCGCCGTCGCGCACGAGCGCGGCGGCCGAATCGTGATACAAAGCCGAAATTCCCAGGATGGACGTCATGAAACAACCTTAGAATAATGGATACAGAACCGCCATCAGCGACCCATATTGGACCATCAACACGGCCATGAGGCTCAGCACGACGATCAGCACGATCATCGGGATGAGCCACCATTTCTTGTTTTCGCGCAGGAACCAGACGAATTCCACGGCGAGCGAAACATCCTCCGGATCGTCCGCCCCCTGCTCAACCGCGGCCGCGGATTGTTCCTGGCGCATGCTCATCCTCCTACAGCACCGGGTAGATGAACGGCATCAGCGGGCCGAGGTGGATCGTGAGGAACGCAAGGAGGCCCAGGACGACGACCAGCACGATCAGCGGGATCAGCCACCACTTCTTGTTTTCCTTGAGGAACCAGACGAACTCGGTGACCAGAGAGGGGTTTTCGTTTTCATCCGGTTCGGTCGGATTGGTGGGATTCATGGTGGGTTGATCGGCCATGGTAACGCGCCTCATCGGGTTTGGTGCCTCGCGCCGGAGGCTGGATTTACCATACAGGAGAATCGGGGATGATGAAAGACGAATTGAATGATGAATGATGAGTGATGAGTGATGAAAGATGAAAGGAAAACCGAATCGGGCGGTTGGCGATCCGGGCCTTTTTCATCATTCATCACTCATCATTCATCATTCCTCCTCATTCTCATTTCAAGGTTGCCGATCGTGGCCCACTATGTTGTAATCTTTACCGACAATGCAGGCCCTCGCGGCGTGGTACATAGGCCTGGAGCCCTATTGGAATTGGGTTTTTGTGAGCGATCTCGCCAACCATCGAACGACTCCCCGAATTCAGCTGGCAGCGCACGGCATCACTGATTGCGGCCGGAAACGCCCGCATAATGAAGACAGCATCCTCGTGGCCGAGGAACTGAGGCTGTTCCTGGTGGCCGACGGGATGGGTGGGCACGCCGCCGGCGAAGTCGCCAGCCGCACCGCCGTCGAGTCGGTCAAGGAATTCATCGCGCAGGCCCAGCGCGACCACGATTTCACGTGGCCGTTCGGCATGGACGAGCAGTACAGCATGTCCGAGAACATGCTGCTGACGGGTTTCTTCATCGCCAACCGGCGGGTCGGGCGCATGGCCGAGGAAAACGCCCATTACGCCGGGATGGGGACGACGATGGCGGCGATCTACGCCCCCGACCATCAGATCCACATCGCCCACGTCGGCGACTCGCGGATCTACCTGCTGCGCGACAAGACACTGACCGCCATGACGATCGACCACTCGTGGGTCAACGAGCAGCTTCAGCGCAACATCATCACGGAGGACGAGGCGCGCAATCACCGCTGGCGCAACATCATCACCCGCGCCCTGGGGAATCGTTCCGACGTCGAAGTCGACATCAAAACCGTCGAGCCGCGGCCCGGCGACCTGTTCCTGATCTGCTCGGACGGCCTGACCGGCATGGCCGAGGACCATGAAATTCAGTCCATCCTGCTCAAGAGCGGCGATAACCTCGAAGCGGGCTGCCAGGCCCTGATCGACGCGTCCAACAAGGCGGGGGGGATCGACAACATCTCGGTGGTTCTGGTCAAAGTCCTGGACGAAGAAAACGCCTGACCAATCTTTTTACGCGGCAGCGCGGTCTAGACATATGGGGCGCAAGAAGACCCATGAATGAATCCGTTGACACAACCCTGAATTCCCGAGAACTGAGCAAGCTGGATTTGGCGGGGCTCGTGCGCTTCGGCGAGCAGGAACTCAAGGCCGCCCATTACCGGCGCGCGAGCTCGCTGCTGCGCGAGGCGGTGCGCCGCGCCCCGTTCCGCCAGGACCTGCGCGAGCTGATGGCCGCCGCGATCGAAGGAGCGGCCTCGCTCGAGCCCGAACCGATGCCCGAGCCGCAGCCGAGAACGCCGATCCGGGAGACGAGGTTCCAGCCGGAGCCGGTCCGCGAAACGCCGCCGCAGGCGACTCCCCCGCCATCGCGCGGCGTGCGTCCGCGCCGGATCCATCCGCAGCCGGAGTTCTTCGGCGAGGTCGAGCAGGAGCCGCCGGAGCCGATGCAGGAAACGCCTCAGCGGCTGCCCGACCCATACGAGCTGGAAACGGACCCGGCGCCGGCACCGATGCATTTCAATTTCGAGCGGCCGGCGGAAGAGCCCGCCCGTCCGGAGCCGCCGCGCGCGGCCGGCCGCCCGATCGCGTTCGGCCGCCGGCCGGCCGCGCACCGGATCGAGCCCGCGCGCCGGGGCGCGCCCAAGCCGGCCCAGTTCACCAAGCGCCACAATCGCGGGCCGGTCTCGGCGCTGCTGCTGGCGGTCGTCGTCGCCCTGGCGTTCATCGCGGCCGCGGCCGGCGGGATTTACTACTACATGCAGCAGGCGGCCGCGGCCGATGCGTCGACGCCCTCGGCCAGCCCGAACGAGCGCTACGAATCCGACTACGAACTGGTGACTACCTACAAGAACGACGGCCGGCTCTCGCAGGCGATCGAGGTGCTGCAGAAGCTGCCCGAGACGCCGCGGCGCAATCACATGCTCGCCGAGATTTTCATCGCGCAGGTCGACGTGAGCCTCGCCAAGCGGCCGCCGGCGCTCGAAAACGCGCTCGATTCGATCAAGCAGGCCGTCCATTATTACCCCGAGAAGGCCGACTACGGCATGCTGCTCGGCGAGGTCTACTTCAGCCTCGGCCGCGCGACGCAACAGAAGGACGCCAAGGTTTCGCGCCAGCACATGCTCGACGCGCGGAAGGCCTATGAGGCGGTTGTCAAGCAGCACCCGGACAACCTGAAGGCGCTGCTGAAGCTGGGCGACGTCGCGGGTGCGCTCGGCGACGCGGTCGCGCAGGCCAACGCCTACGACAAGGTCATCCTGATCAACCCGAGCAGCGACGAGGCCGACACCGCGCGGCGCAACAAGCGCTCGCTGAATTATCGAAATTAGGCCTGAGTCCTGAGTCCTGAGTATATGTCAATCTTTTCCCGACTCAGGACTCGGGACTCAGGACTCAGGACTCCATTAGGAGTTCATCATGGAAATCGCATTCCTCGGCATGGGGATCATGGGGGCGCCGATGGCGGCCAGTTGCATCAAGGCCGGCCATGACGTCGTGGTCTACAACCGCAACCCGGCCAAGACGGGGCCGCTCGTCGAGCTTGGAGCGCGCGCGGCGGCGACGCCGGCCGAGGCGGTCCGGGGGCGCAAGATGGCGCTGATGTGCGTCGAGGCCAGCGCCGACGTCGAAAACGTCCTGTTCGGCGAAAACGGCGTGATCCACGGGATGCCGCACAAAACCGAGCCGCCGTTCATCGTCATCGACCACTCGACGATCTCGCCGCTGGCGACCGAAAGTTTCGCCGAACACATCAAGCTGCACGGCGGGCTCTATCTCGACGCGCCGGTCAGCGGCGGGCCGGGCGGCGCCAAAGAGGGCAAGCTTGCGATCATGTGCGGCGGGCCGGCCGAGGCCTTCGCGCGGGCGCTACCGGTCCTCGAGGCGATGGGCAAGACGATCGTCCACGTCGGCACGCGCAGCGGCGACGGCCAGCGCGCCAAGCTCGTCAACCAGGTCGTCGTCGCGATCAACTGCCTGGCGACGACCGAGGGGATGCGGCTGGGGCAGGCCATGGGCCTGGACATGGACAAGGTCATGGCCGCGATCACGAAGGGGGCGGCCGGGTCATGGTCGCTGTCGAACCTCGGGCCGAAATGGCTGGAGGGCGATTTCAGGCCGGGATTCCGGCTGCGGCACCTGATGAAGGACCTCGGTTACTGCTCGGAAACGATCGACAGCCTCGATGATCAGGAGATCGAGTTCCCGGCCATTGACCTCGCGCTCGACGTCGTGCGCAAGGCGGTCAAGGCGGGGCACGGCGACGAGAACATTCACGCCATGGAGAGGATTTTTGTTGCGGAGAAGCAAAGTTAGGCAGAGAAAACGAAACAGAATTCAAACACGAAACACACGAAAAGGATCACGAAAATTCATGAAAGAGATTTGAACAGGAGATAACGGAGATAGCGAAGATTAAAAGTTGTTTGTCCGTTTCCTGAAGTATCTCGAGCATCATTTTAATGAGATGCTTGTGTTCTCCGGTGAAATCATCGACTTGCCATGGAAATTTTCTCTTCTTTCTCGAATTCCCTGATCAAAAGCTTTCGATAGGCATCCGCGAGCGCAGACAAGGAGGCATATTGTTTCTCGATCCTATCCATGGGTTCAACCGTCCCCACGGGACTCATTTTTTGGAAATCCATGTACCCGCCATTGTCATGGCGGGCTGAAAGCATTCGCCCCTTAAAAGGGGCTTTCGTGTAATTTCGTGATCTTTTTTGGTGCGTCTCGTGTTTGTATTTCTCTTCCCTGCTTCTCTGCCTGACTCTGCGCCTCTGCGACAAAGAATTTATTTCTTCAATTTCACCGGCTCGCATTGGATCGCGGCGTAGAGCTGGCCCACGCGCTCCTTGATCTTGTCGTGGGTCAGGGTGTTGATGCGGCGCGTCGAGAAGTCTTCCACGACATACGAGGCGCACGCGCTGCCGACCAGCATCGCCTGGCGGAACGCCATGTCGACGTCGGCCGGCGAGGCGCCCTCGCCGCAGCGGCCGCAGCCGGCAAGGTAACCGATCAGGCCGCCGGTGAACGTGTCGCCGGCGCCGGTCGGGTCCTTGACGTCCTTGAGCGGCAGGGCCGGCACCGCGAACGTCCCCTCGCGCGAGAACATCTGCGCGCCGTTGGAGCCCTTCTTGATGATCACGCGGCCGAGGCCCAGGTCGAGCAGCTTGCCGGCCGAGTCGGCCTGCGACGGCGACGGGAAGAGCAGGTTCGCCTCTTCCTCGTTGATCATGAGGGCGTCGACGCGCTTGATCACCTCGACGAGCGTCTCGCGCTTGATGTTGATCCACAGGTTCATGGTGTCGAGCAGCGTCAGGCGCGGCTTCTTGACCTGATCGAGGACCTTCAGTTGCAGGTCCGGGTCGATGTTGGCGAGGAAGACGAAGCCGTCCTCGCGGTAGGAAGCAGGGATCTTCGGCATGAACTCGGCGAAAACGCCCAGCTCGGTGAAGTGCGTCGTGCGATCGTTCATGTTCTGGTGGTATTCGCCGCCCCAGTGGAACGTCTTGCCGGCCTGGCTCTCGACGCCGTCGATGTTGACGCCGGAGCGCTTGAGCAGGTCGAGGTGCTCGGCCGGGAAGTCGTCGCCGATGACGCCGACGATGTCGACGCCGGCGAACTGCGAGGCCGCGATCGAGCCGTAAACGGCCGAGCCGCCGAGCAGGTTCTTCTCCTCGGTCCACGGCGTCTTGATGTCGTCCAGCGCGACGGATCCCACGATAAGAACGCGATCGTTCATGAAACACTCCTGGGTGGCAGGCCGGGTCTTCCGACCCGACTCTTTCAAAATCACGTCGGCTCGAAGAGCCGACCTACCTTTTCTGCTTCATATCCACGAGTCCGGTGAGCAGTTTTTCGTATTCCTTCGCGGCGTGCTGCCAGCTGAAGTCCTGGGCCATGCCGTGAAGCATGAGGCGGCGCCAGGCGGCCTGGTTCGTGCGGTACATCCTCAGCGCGCGGCGCAGCTCGGCGCACATGTAGCTGGAATGGTAATGCGTGAACGAGAACCCGGTCGCCGTGCCGTTCGCCATCGTGCGCGCCGAGACGTTGACGATCGAGTCGGCGAGGCCGCCCGTGCGGCGCACGATCGGGACGGTGCCGTAGCGGAGGCTGTAGAGCTGGTTCAGGCCGCACGGCTCGAAGCGCGACGGCATGAGGAAGATGTCCGAGCCGGCCTCGATGAGGCGCGCGAGCTTCTCGTCGAAGCCTAGCTTGACGCCGAGCTTGTTCGGGAAGCGCCGCGCCAGCGTGCGGAAGAATTCGTGGTAGTAGGGCTGGCCCGAGCCGAGCATGACGACCTGGATCTTGCCGCGCAGCAGGCCCGGAAGCGATTCGGCCACGAGGTCGATCCCCTTCTGGTCGACGAGCCGCGTGACCATGCCGATGACCGGGACCTTCGGCTCGGCGGGCAGGCCGAAGCGCTGCTGGAGCTTCTGCTTGCAGATCTCCTTGCCGGTCATGTTCTCCGGGCTGTAATTGGCGGGCAGGTTCGGGTCGGTCGCGGGGTTCCAGTCCTCGACGTCGATGCCGTTGAGGATCCCGCCGAGCCGGCCGCGGCAGTCCTGGATGACGCCGTCGAGGCCGAGGCCGAATTCGGGCTTCTCGATTTCGTGGGCGTAGGTCGGGCTGACGGTGCTGATCCAGTCGCTCGTGAGGATGCCGCCCTTGAGCAGGTTGATGTTGCCGTAATACTCGAGGAGCGAGGGGCTGAACGCCGAGCGCGGCAGGCCGAGGTGCTCGAGCAGGTAATCGGCGAACAGGCCCTGGTAACTGATGTTGTGGATGACGAAGAGCGTGGCGATGCGGCCGAGCTCGGGGTCGGCCGCGGCCGCCGGATGCAGACGGAGGTCGATCGGGACGAGCGCCGTCTGCCAGTCGTTGGCGATGATCGCGTCCGGGATCCAGCCCAGGCCCTTGAGCATCCACAGCGCGCCCAGGCAGAAGTAGCCGTAGCGCAGGGCGTTGTCGGGGTAATCGCCGCCGCTCGGGCCGTACAGGTGGGGGCGCTCGAACAGGCCGCCGTCGGCAATCAGGTAGATGCGGACGGGGTTGCCGGGGAGCGCCGACTGGGCGGTGGTGCGCCACACCGAAAGCGTGCGCCGGCCGGCGGGGAGGTCGACGACGACCTCGGGCAGGACCTGCTCAAACGGCCAGGAGTCGCGGTCGATCGTGCCGTAGAACGGCATGACGACGGAGACATCGTGGCCGAGGGCGGCCAGTGCGCGCGGCAGCGCGCCGGAAACATCGGCCAGGCCGCCGGTCTTGGCCAGCGGGGTCATCTCGGACGTGGCAAGCAAAATTTTCATGATCGCGCGGCGTTGCCTCCAGCCCTCGGGCCGGCATCAGATTACGAGCGTCCGAGTTTTGCGTTTTAAGAGAACAGTTTCAAGCTTCAAATTAAGGAAAATCCGAAATCCGAATATCGAAATCCTAAACCAGGAAAATCCGAAATCCAAATATCGAAATCCTAAACAAATAGGAATGCCTCATTTCAGGAGCCGTTTTATGTTTTTGGGATTTGGGGAATTTTCATTTCGGATTTGTTTCGGATTTCGATATTCGAATTTCGGATTTATTCAATCAGCCCAGGACGGATTTGACCGCCTCGAACCGGCGGCTGATGCCGCCCCAGTCGATCACCTGCATGAAGTTGCCCAGGTATTGGCCGCGCTCGTTGCCGTATTTCTTGTAATAGGCGTGCTCCCAGACGTCAACGGCCATGAGCGGGATCTCGCTCCACATGGTGGCATACTGGTGGTTGCGGACCTGCATGATCACCAGCCGGCGCGCGGGGATCGACCAGCCGAGCAGCGCCCAGCCGCTCCCCTCGACGGTCGCCGCGGCCCGCTCGAGCTGCTTCAGAAACGCGTCGCGCGAGCCGAAATCGGCGTCGATCTCGCGCGCGAGATCGGTCGAGGGGTTGCCGCGCCTGGATTCGGGGGCCATCGACGCCCAATAGACGCAGTGCAGGAAATGGCCGGCGCCGTGGAACGCGAGCTTCTGCTCGGCCTGCTCGATCTGCTCGAACGAGCCTTCCTCGCGCATCCGCCGGAGCGCCTTCAGCTGCTGGATGAAGCCGTCGACGTAGCCCTTGTGGTGCTTGTCGTGATGCAGATGCAGGGTCAGCTCGTCGATCCGGGGCTCGAGGGCGTTGTAATCGTAGGGCAGCGGCGGCAGGACAGGCTCGCCCACCTTGAACGCCCCGGGGTAGATTTCGTCGGCGACATGGAGCTTGTCGGCGGCGGACTGGGCCATCGCCGCGCCCGCCAGCGAAAGGCCCGCCGCGGCCAGGAACTGCCGGCGGGTCGAAACAGTTTCTCCGCGTGGATGACGGTCCATCACGAACCTCCCTGAGTGAGGATTCAATCTCTTTGAATAAGTCGATTCTAAACCGAACCGGCGACCGGAGGCGAATTATTGCCGGGCCGGGTAGTCCTTGCGGCCGGTCGTGTACGGGGAGGCGGGCTCGGGGTCGGGCCGATCGATCACGATCAGCCGACCGTCGCTGCTTTTGATCACGTCGAGCAGCCAGGCGTCGCGGTAGTAGAGGAACAGGATGACGTGCATGGGAAGGCCGGCGAGCAGCCTGAGGGTCTTGGCCGCGGCCGGAAACCACCAGGCGGACGCCCAGGCGATCGGATGGGCGGCGAAGCATATCTCCGCCCCGTGCTGGAGGCCCGCCAGGGCCGTAGCGAGGAGCATGACCGAGCCGACGATTTTCCAGCGCCAGCCGTCGGTCAGGGCCTCGCTGCGGTCCATGGCCGCCTTGCCGCTCAGCTTCTCGATCACGACGACGGGGCCCATCAGGGACAGCTTGACCATCATGACCAGCCCGGCAAGGCCGTGCAGGAAGCTCACGGCGATCATCAGAATCGAAAGGAAGAAATTGACGACCAGCGCGAACCACCTCGACAGGCCGACGCCGATGCAATGGAAGAAGCCGGCCCGCTCGCGGCCGGTGACCAGGCGGAGCGCCTCGATGAGGGTCCCGATGAACAGCGGCGTGAAAAACAGGGCGCCCACGGATTCGAACGCGGAGACGACGCCCGGCTTGAAGCCCCGGAACCTGGCGTATTCGACGAGGAAAAACAGCGGGGCGTTGAGCGCCAGCGCCAGCGCGGCCAGGATGACGAAATGGCGAAGGTAGAGGCCGACGGCCTTGAACAGTTTGGCGAACACGTCACGCATCGCGTGGCTCCTGCGGCAGGGGCTCGATATACAGGAACTGCTTGGGATGCTTCGCGCTCTCCTCCTCCACGCGCGCGTCCCAGTAGAAGAGGAAATTCAGGATCGTGAAGAGAATCGCGTAGAGGTCGGTCAGGCAATCGAACGCGACCGATGGCCCGAACCCATCGATCGTGCCGGTCAGTTCCATGACCACCGTGACCGGCGCGAAGACGAGCAACATGAGCAGGACGAGGATGAGATTGGCGCCGAAGATCTTCCAGCGGCGGCCGGCGGTCAGGCGGGCGCTGCGGGCGAGGGCGGCCATGCCGCCGAGCCCCTCGACGACGACGACCGCCGTGACGAACGTGAAGAAAATCATCAGGAGGATGCCAGGAATGATCAGGAAGACAAAACCAAGGGCGGACAGGATCATTGCCATCAATGACGTCAGCATCAGGGTCAGCCAGACCGAGACGGCGGTGTCCATCGCGTCCAGATAACCGGCCGGCTGGCCGCGCTCGAGGCGGTCGAGCACGTCGACGGTGGCCGCGCTGACGATCGGCCCGAAAATGAGGCCGCCCCAGACATACACCCAGAAATCGCCGAGGTGAAACAGCCGAATCATCTTTTCCGTCGCCAGGTTCACCGGCAGCCAGATCGACAGCGCGATGGCGGCGAACAACGGGAGGCGGCGAAAGAACACGGAGAAGGTCTCGCTCAGTTTAGCCCACATGGGACCGTCCGCCGTCTGGAATGGGATCATCATAAGTGGACGGGTGGGCGGTGACAACCGGGAATGTCGGGCATGGCCCACCCGGGTTGGCGATTAATAAAACAATAAAAAACCGGTTATGAACTCGTGGGCGGGGAACGATACGTAAAGATGAGGGAGAACCTCGACGCGCCTGTGCCATCTGTACGGAAGCTGGGATCATGGAAGAAACGACCTACAAGATAGAAATCACGGAAGAGGACCTGCCGGTCCTGTCGGCGGTGGCGAACAAAGCCCTCGTGCTGATCCAGGACAACTCGGCGACCAATGGCCAGATCGAGACGCTGATCCGCCAGGATCCGGCGCTGACCCAGCGCGTGCTCCACGTGGCGAACTCGCCGTTCTACGCGGGCCGGGTCGAGTCGCGCACGATCGCGGCGGCGATCGCCCGGCTGGGGCTGCGCCAGTTGCGCAACGTGATCGTCGTGGCCGCCACCGGCGAGCTGTTCAACTCGAGCGACCGGCTGGCGCAGGCGCTGTGGGAACACGCGGTCGCCGCGGGGATCGCCGGCCAGATCCTGGCGCAGGAACTCAAGCTGGAGGGGACCGAAGAGTCGTTCATCGCGGCCATGCTGCACGACGTCGGCAAGCCGGTCATCCTTCGCCAAATTCCCCAGGTTTACGAACCAATGATCGCCCGCTGGCTGGAGGCCGGCGAGCGCCTGCAGGCGGCCGAGGAAAGCACGTTCAAATATTTCAACCACAGCACGGTCGGGGGGCTGACGATCCGCAAATGGCGGCTCTCCGACAACATCGCCGAAGCGGTCCGGTTCCACCACGAGTTGGAAACGGGGATGCCGAAGCTCAACAACCCCGCCCTGACCTCGATCGTCAGCCTGGCGAGCGTGTTCGCCAACAACATGGGCCACGGCCACCCGGTCGGCCCGTGGCCGGAGGTGGCGAAGATGGCGAGCGCGCAGCATCTGCGGCTGAGCGGCGAGCGCCTCGAGGCGCTCGCAGAAAAGGTGAAAGTTGCCCTCGAAGCTCAGTGGCCGACGATTTCCTGAATCTCAAAACGTTTTTTCAGAATCACGGATTCGGTTTCACATTTTCGAAAACTGATATGAAAACAGTTTTCAAAGATGGTGATCCGAATTAGGTACAGATTCGCAACTGAAAATACGTTGCTGCTTGTTATATTCTGTTATATCAATAATACATGAGGGCTTTTGGCCCGCCCCGCCCCCGGCTTTGCCCACCACTCGAAAATGGCCGCACATTCGCTTTGGAAAGAAAATGCGATTTCGGTAGCGAAAATTCCTCTGGACAAAAAGTCGATATTTTGCCAAGCTGTGAACCGGGTTGTTCACTTTATCACAAAGGCTCGGTGACAAACATGGTTGGCCTCTTAGTAAACCAAGCAGACGTGGTAGAAGCCCACAAGGCGACCACCGGCACACAAAAGACGCTGGATCGGCTGTCCTTTGACGGCCGCCGCATCCCCAAGCCGGTGATCAAGCGGCTCTCGCTCTACGCGCGCGCCCTCCAGAAATTCTCGTTCGCCGGGATGGATAAGATTTCCAGCCGCGAACTGGGGGACGCGTTGGGGCTCAACTCGGCCCAGGTCCGCAAGGACCTCGCCTATTTCGGCCAGTTCGGCGTGCCGGGTCTCGGTTATTACGTCGAAGAGCTGCGTGGCCGGATCAAGGCAATCCTTGGGACGGACCGGGTGGTGCGGCTTGCGGTCGTCGGCGTGGGCAATCTGGGCCAGGCCCTGATCAGCAACTCGGCGCAGTATGCGCGCGAGGGATTCTGCATCGTGGCGGCGTTCGATGCCGACAAGCGCAAGGTCGGCGGCGAGCGCGGCGGCGTGCCGATTTACCATGTGAGCGATCTGCAGGACAAGATCCGCGACCTGGCCATCGACATCGTGGCCGTCGCGGTGCCCAGCGGCGCCGGTCAGCTGGTCGCCGATCGCGCGGTCGAATCCGGGGTAAACGCCATTCTCAACTTCGTCCCCGAACGGCTGATCGTCCCCAAGCATGTGCACGTCCAGTACGTCGACCTGGCCATCGAGATCGAAAGCCTGTCCTATTGGCTGAAGTAGACCAGGCCTGAGTGCGGTTTTTCGGCCCCCGGCTTCGCGCCGGGGGCCTTTTTATTGGCGGGGCCGGGGGATGAGGCGCTTTTCGACGAGCGCCCGGGCGACCAGGTCGGCGACGAGGCCGTGGCCTTCGGCGTTGAAATGGCAGAAGTCCATGAAGACGTCGGGGCGGTCGAGCAGGCGCGCGTCGACGAGGGGAACGGCGTTGCGGGCGGCGACGTCGCGCAGGATCTGCTGGTACTGGTCATCGCGAAAGATCGGATACCCGCCAAGCACCGAATTGAACGGGTAGGGGTCGGTGCGGACGTCGCGGGCCGCCTCGGCGTTGCCGGCCGCCTCCAGGACGCGGGCCAGCTCGAGCCGGGCAAGCGGCGTCAAGGCGTTGCGGGCCTGGACGGCCTGCTGGAGCAGACCGACCTCGGCCTTCGCGTCGCCGGCCTTGCCGCGGGCGAGCGCTTCGCGGATCGGCAGCATCCAGTCGGGGTTGTCGCCGGTCATGATGAACACGAGCGGGATGTCGCGGCCGCGCGCGGTCTGGACGATCCGGGTGAGGTATTGGCGGTAGCCGTCGGGATCGACGCGGGGCTTGAGGGTGGCGAGGTCGACGGCGCCGGAGCGGGCGTAGTCCTCGAGCCCGCCGGGGCCGCGGGAAACGAGGCCGGCTTTTCCCAGGCCGAACATCAACCCGCGCAGGACGTAAATCCGCCCCGTCACGGCCTCCAACGCCTGGCGGCGCGCGAGCGAGGCGAACCGCTCGGGGCTGTCCATTTCGTCGGGCCGCAGGACGTAGCGCCGGTCGTTGAAACTGAAACTGGCCAGGATGAGCGACGGATCGAGCGGCAGGCCGTCCGAAACGAGGCGGCAGGAGCCGTTGCACGCCGTGTAGGCCGGGACGGCCAGGTTGATGAAATCGACGCCCGGGAAGCGCTCCCCCAGCCCGGCCATGTAAGTGTCTCGGCCCTCGACGTCGTAGCCGTACATGGTCGAGTCGCCGATGCCGACGACGCGCGGGCGCGCCTTGGGCCGGGCGAGCTTGGCGGTGTCCTCAACGAGGAAGCCGCGCTCGTCGAAGCGGCGCCGGACGCGGGCGGTGATGTGGGCGCCCCCGGGGCGCGGCCTCCAGCCGACGTCGGACGCATAGACATACCAGTCGTCCTCGCCGGCGACGACGTCGTCGTGGATGGTCTTAATCACTCGCGCGGCGCCCTCGACGGCGAGGATGACGAACAGGACCGCGAAAATCCGCATCAGGAGTTTGCGCCGAGATGTCAATTCTTTGCGGTGGACCATGAATACCTCGGATGTGTGAGTTACATCGGTTGAATGCCTGCCTGGAGGAGAAGCTCGCAGACCTGGTCGGGCCGCTCGCAGACCGGCATGCCGGCCGCTTCCATGGCGGCGATCTTTTCGGCGGCGGTTCCCTTGCCGCTCGAGATGATGGCGCCGGCATGGCCCATGCGTTTGTCGGCGGGGGCGATCCGGCCGGCCACGAAGCCGATCACGGGCTTCCGCATGTTGTCCTTGATCCAGCGCGCGGCGAGTTCCTCCTCGTCGCCGCCGATCTCGCCGATCATGACGACCGCCTCGGTCGCCGGGTCGGAGTTGAACAGGTCGAGGATTTCGACGAAGCCGGTGCCGACGATCGGGTCGCCGCCAATGCCGACGCAGGAGGTCTGGCCGTAGTTGCCCAGGGTCAGCTCGTTGACGAATTCATAGGTGAGCGTGCCGGAGCGCGAGATCACGCCGACCTTGCCGGGGCGGTGGATATGGCCGGGCATGATGCCGATCTTGGCCTGGCCGGGCGTGATGATGCCGGGGCAGTTCGGGCCGATGACGTGGGCGCCGCGGCGGCGCGCTTCCCAGTAGACGTCCATCAGCTGCAGCGTCGGGATCCCCTCGGTGATGATGATGACGAGGCCCAGGCCGGATTCGATCGCCTCGAGGGCGGCGTCGGCGGCGGCCACGGCCGGGACGAAAATCACCGAGGCGTTGGCGCCGGTCTCGGCGACGGCCTCGCGCATGGTGTTGAAGATCGGGCGGTCGAGGGCGGTCTGGCCGCCGCGGCCGGGGGTGACGCCCGCGACCACCTGCGTGCCGTAATCGATCATCTGCGCCGCATGGAAGCGGCCCTCGGTGCCGGTCATGCCCTGAACGATGAGGCGGGTATTGGAATCGACAAGAATGCTCATGAAATGATTTCCTTTATCGGTCGGATCCGTCGGATCGGTCGAATGGTTGATCGCTCACTCGTCGCGCTTGCTGAGTTCCACCGCTTTGCGCGCCGCCTCGGACATGGTCGGGAGCATGATCAGGTCGGTGCCGGCAAGGAGCTCGCGGGCCTTGTCCTCGTTGGTGCCGACGAGGCGCATGACGATCGGGATGTCGATGCCGCTGCGCTCGCGGGCGCGCAGGACCCCCTCGGCCACGCGGTCGCAGCGGACGATGCCGCCGAAGATGTTGAACAGGATCGTGTTGACGGCGCTGTCGGCGGTGACGATGCGCAGCGCGGCGGCGATGCGCTCGGCGTCGGCGCCGCCGCCGACGTCGAGGAAATTGGCGGGCTCGCCGCCGTATTGCTTGACGAGGTCCATGGTCGCCATCGCCAGGCCGGCGCCGTTGACGAGGCAGCCGATGTGGCCGTCGAGCTTGACGTAGCTGATGTCGTGGTGGCGGGCCTCGACCTCGAGCGGGGCCTCCTCGTTTTCGTCGCGCAGGGCGGCGATCGCGGGGTGGAGCGCCAGGGCGTTGTCGTCGAAATCGATCTTGGCGTCGGCGCAGATGATTTCGCCCCGCGAGGTCAGGACGAGCGGGTTGATCTCGACGAGCGAGGCGTCCTGGTCGAAGACGACGCGCTCGAGCGCCCGCAGGATGCGGCTGACCGTTTCGTGGGTGTCGGCCGGCAGGTCGAGGAAATAAACCGCCTGGCGGATCTGGTAGGGGCGCAGGCCGAGCCCCGGCTGGACGGGAAGCTTGAGGATGCGGTCGGGCGTGGTCGCGGCGACTTCCTCGATGTTGATGCCGCCGGCGGGCGAGACCATCACGACGAGGCGCTTGCTCGCGCGGTCGATCACGGCGCCGGCGTAGATCTCGCGGGCGATCTCGACCGCCTGCTCGATGAGGACGCGCTTGACGGTGATCCCCTTGATGTTCATGCCGAGGATCGTCTGGGCGTGCTTGGCGACCTCGGCGGCGTTGCGGGCGAGCTTGACCCCGCCGGCCTTGCCGCGGCCGCCGACGTGGACCTGCGCCTTGACGACCACCGGCCACGCCCCGAACGACTCGGCGGCCTCGACGGCGGCTTCGGCGGACTCGACGACGCTCCCCTTGGGCAGCGGCAGCCCGTAATCGGTCAATATCTGTTTGGCCTGATACTCATGGATCTTCATCGGCAAGCCTGCTTGAACGGCGTTCTTCAGTTGGGATTGACATCCTGACCTTCATGTTAAAACCGCGCGCGTGAATGTCAATCTTTATGGGTTCCCTCGATCCTTCACAAAATTGAACCACGAAGGCACGAAGACACAAAGAATTCAAAGCATCCATTTTGAAGGAACATGTCACCCCCGACTTTGTCCGGGCAAGGTCCGTCCGAATCTTGTTTTTCCTGGCAAGATTTCGAACAGGAGGCAACGAAGGCAACCGAGAGATGAGCCGCCAGGAAATTCTCCGTTTCCTCCGTTGCCTTCTGTTCATTCCTGTCTTCAAGAATTTCTCCGCATCTCTGCCTGACTCTGCCCCTCTGCGACAAGGTCAGGTTTTTCGTGTTTTCTTTCGTGACCCGCATTTCTGTCTTGTTGTTTGGTTGCGGCTCGCCGGGCCAGGCCTTCGTGGTTCATTCGTTACGAAGAATCAAGGTGGGTTCCAAGGGACGGCGACCCGGCAGCGCATAAGGACCCGGATGCGATTTCGTTGAAAGATTTAAACGGGGGGGCGCTTCATGGAACGGCGGGACTTTCTCAAGGCGAATCTGGCGGCGGTGGGCGGCGCGATGCTGGGCGGGTGCGCGGCGATGAAACCCAAGGCGGCCGCGCCCGGCCCGGCGCTGAAGGAGTTCGCCCCGGGGATCAAGCTCGGGATGCGCCTGCGGGCGAAAACGCGCGACGCCGACCTGCAGTTCATGCACCAGCTCGGCATGCGCTGGTGCCGGCTCGACATCTGGCCGCCCGACGGCGGCTACGACGCCATGGCGCGCATCCAGGAGCGCTTCGAGAAAAACGGGATCAGGATCTTCACCGTCGCCTACGGCGGGATGAATCACCGCTCGCTGCTGATCGGCGGGCCCGAGCGCGACAAGAAGCTCGACGAACTGGGCGGGTTCATCCGGGACCTGGCGCGACTCGGCATCAGGGTGACCGACACCTCGTTTTGCGAACTGCACAAGGGCTACAACACCTACACGACCGGCTTCGCCGACATGGACGGCATCGAGACGCGGATCTTCGACGTCGCCGAATACGCGAAAATGGACAAGCCGGCCGAAGACCGGCGCTGGTCGGCCGGGGAAGTGCGCGAGGCGTTCAAATACTGCATGGACCGGCTGCTGCCCATCGCCGAGGCGAGCGGCGTGCGGATCGCGGTCCACCCCGACGACCCGCCGATCGACGAGCAGGCCGGGATCGCGCGCATTTTCCACACCTACGAGCAATACCGCGAGGTGTTCGAGATGTGCCCGAGCCCGAACCTGGGGGTGAACTTCTGTGTCGGCACGTGGGGCGAGGCGGGGCCGGCCGCGGGCAAGGGCGTCTGCGAGGCGCTCCGCGCGTTCGCCCGGCAGGGTCGGCTCATCGACGGCCACTTCCGCAACGTGCGCGGGACGCTGCCGAGATTCCAGGAGACGTTCATCGACAACGGCGACATCGACATGCAGGCAGTGATGAACACCCTCGTCGACGTCGGGTTCAACGGCCAGATCGTCCCCGACCACATCCCGATGTTCAAGCTGAGCCGCGACGGCAAGGACGGTTTCAGCCCCGCCACCACCGCCGGCATCGCGTTCAGCTTCGGCTGCATGCGCACGATGCTGAGAAACGCCGAACGCCGGAAAGCATAAACCGCCAAGACCCGGGGCGCGGCACAGACGGCGCGGAGATTATGGAACGCGGATGACGCGGATCGGGCGGATCTTGATTCGGGCGAGTGCCATTTTTCGGCATTAGGAATCGCCGGCGAGGGCGCCGGCGCCACAGTGCGCGGAGCTATTTGATACCGAATAGCCGTTTTCGATGTGGGGCCGGCGCCCCCGCCGGCCATTTACGCATTATTTTTGCAAACCACTCAAAACCGCCAAGAACTGAAATTCTTCATTCTTATTCTTGGCAGCCTTGGCGTCTTGGCGGTTCAAATCCTATTCATGCTTCAAGAAGACCGCGCCGAGCGGCGGCAGGACGAGGTTGAGCGAGCAGGGGAAGTTGTGCGAGGGCTGCGACGAGGCCTCGACCCGGCCCATGTTGCCGAAACCGGCGCCGCCGTACTCGAGGCCGTCGCTGTTGAGCAGCTCGCGCCAGCCGCCGGCGCGCGGCACCCCGACCCGGTAGTTGAGCCGCGGCACGGGGGTGAAGTTGAAGACGCCGACGACCGCGTCCTGGTCGCCGGACTTGCCGCGCCGGATGAGCGACAGCACGCTCGCCTCGTTGTCGTTGCAGTCGATCCAGCCGAAGCCGTCGAACGAGAACTCGATCTCGTGCATCGCGGGCTCGTTGCGGTAGAGCCAGTTCAGGTCGCGGACCCACTGGTTGAGCGAGTTGTGGCGGTTGTCGCCGAGCAGGTGCCAGTCGAGGCTCGACTCGTGCGCCCACTCGTTCCACTGGCCGAGCTCGCCGCCCATGAAGAGGAGCTTCTTGGCGGGCTGGGCGAACATGTACGCGAAGAGCAGCCGCAAATTGGCGAACTTCTGCCACAGGTCGCCGGGCATCTTGTTGAGGAGCGAGCACTTGCCGTAGACGACCTCGTCGTGCGAGAGCGGCAGGACGAAGTTCTCGCTGAACGCGTACAGCATCCGGAACGTCAGCTTGTGGTGGTGGAACTTGCGGTAGATCGGATCCTTGCTGAAATAGTCGAGCGTGTCGTGCATCCAGCCCATGTCCCACTTGAGGCCGAAGCCGAGGCCGCCGACGTAGGTCGGGCGCGCGACCATCGGCCACGCGGTCGATTCCTCGGCGAACGTCTGGACGTCGGGGTGGCGCTGGTAGATTTCGGTGTTGAGCCTGCGCAGGAAGTCGATCGCCTCGAGGTGCTCGCGGCCGCCGAAGCGGTTGGGGACCCACTCCCCGTCCTTGCGCGAGTAATCGAGGTAGAGCATCGAGGCCACGGCGTCGACGCGGATGCCGTCGACGTGGTATTTCTCGAGCCAGTAAAGCGCGCTCGAAATGAGGAACGCGCGGACCTCGTTGCGGCCGTAGTTGAAGATGTAGCTGTTCCAGTCGCGCTGGAGCCCCTGGCGCGGATCCCTGTGCTCGTAGAGGTGCGTGCCGTCGAAATAGGCGAGGCCGTGCTCGTCGCTCGGGAAGTGCGAGGGGACCCAGTCCAGGATCACGCCGATGCCGGCCTGGTGCAGGTAATCGACGAGGTACATGAAATCCTGCGGCGTGCCGTAGCGGCTGGTCGGCGCGAAATACCCGGTCGTCTGGTAACCCCAGGACCCGTAAAACGGGTGCTCCATAATCGGCATGAGCTCGACGTGGGTGTAGCCCATGTGGGTCAGGTAGCCGGCCAGTTGCGGGGCGATCTCGCGGTAGCTGAGCGAGCGGTTGCCGTCCTCGGGGCAGCGCCGCCACGAGCCCAGGTGCATTTCGTAGATCGAGATGGGGGCGTCGAGGCCGTTCCTGGCGTGCCGGTCGCGCATCCAGTCGCCGTCTTCCCACTCGTAATCGAGGTCCCAGACGATCGAGGCGGTCATGGGCGGGTTTTCGGCGTGGATGGCGTACGGGTCGGCCTTGTCGACCTCGTAGCCGTTGTAGCGCGACCGGATGTGGTACTTGTAATGCGTCCCCTTGCCGATGCCCGGGATGAAACCTTCCCAGATGCCGCTCTGGCCGCGGGCGCGCAGGTGATGGGTGTCCTTGTTCCAGCCGTTGAAGTCGCCCATCACGCTGACGGCGGCGGCGTCGGGGGCCCACACGCCGAAGTGCACGCCGTCCAGGTCGTCCTCGTGGCTCAGGTGCGATCCGAGCTTCTCGTAGAGCTTGACGTGGCTCCCCTCGTTGAAAAGGTAAACGTCGTCCTCGCTGAGCAGGCTGACATGATGATGAACGGCATCCGCGGCGACCGGCATGGAAACACCCTTTCCGTGACATCCCGAGTCAATGGCACCAGACCCATATTCGTTGTATGGCGACAAAATGCAACAGATAAGAACGGGCGGCGCGCCGGGACGGCGGGCGCGGCCGGGCGCCGATTCGTCATTTCACATTCAGCAGATTGATGATTTCGCGCATGGGGGCGATCGCCCATTCGGGGCGGCTGTTGAGTTCGCCGTAGAGCTGCCGGACCGCCAGGTCGAGCATGTGGACGCCGAGCAGAATCTCCTGCTCCTCGGGCGGGGGGAGGAAATCGGCGCCGGCGGCGGCCTCGAAATACGACTTGAGGTACAGGACCGATACCCAATCGCGCCAGGCGCGGCACCAGCGCTCGACCCGCTCGATGTTGTCGGGAGGGATCACGCCGCCGCGGATCTCCTGGACGAACCTCGTGTAAACGGCCACATGGATCGAATGCAGCATCGCGCCGACGTCGCGCAGCGGCGAGCGCTTGATCCGCCGCTCGGAAAGGGAGCGGGTCAGGTCGCCCTCGAAGTCGAAGACGATGAAGTCGCGCCCGGTGAACAGGATCTGATGCAGGCCGAAGTCGCCGTGGCAGCGGATCCGTTGGGCGCCGATGTGGCGGCCGAGGATGCGGCGATGGACATCGAGTATTTCGGACTGAAGACCCAGGAGCCGTTCGCCGGGGGCGCGGGAATCGTCGGGAAGGGTTTTCAGCCGGGATTTCAGGAGCGTGAACGTCGGGCCGACCATGTTGCGCATCGACTGGTAGAACGAGCGCAGGTAGTGCGGCGTGAACGGCTCGGGCGAAAACGCCGGGTCGGAGGGATCGGAGGCGAGCGCGCGGTGCATCTCGGCGCTGCGGCGGCCGAGCAGCAGGGTCATCTCGGCGCGGTGCCCGAGCAGTTCCATCATCGGCGCGGGCAGGTCATGCCGTGCGGCCTCGATGAGGGTGTGCTCGATTCTCGGCGGCGTGGCGTCGCGCAACGAGGCGTCGGTCAGGATCGTCTCGATATAGCTGCCGACGACGTCCAGCATGTAATTCCACGCGTTCGCCTCGGCCCGGGGCGAGACGCGCAGGACGGCCACGCTCATCGGCTCGGCCCGCGACGTGACGTATTCGATCTGGCCCAGGACGGGCGGCGTGTTGGGATACCTGTCCGTCAGGAACCGGCCGATTTCCAGGTCCGGGTTGGTCCCGGCCTCCATGCGGCGAAAGAGCTTGAGGACGAGCTGGTCGCCGAGGTTGATGACCGTGGAGCCGGGCCGCGCCCTGCCGAGGGAGGCGGCAAAATTGGCTCCCGGAGTGGTGAGGACGTCGCTCAATTCGCGGCGAGGCCGGCAGACGAACATGCCGCCTGCGCCCTTCAGGCGGCGTCGGCCGGCGATGGCGGCGAGCGCCGCCGCTCCGAACGCGGGATCCGACGCGGCATCCCAAAGGACGGCGGGATCGGACGATGCGCGGCCGCGCGCCACCGTGCGCACGGTGGCGATCGCGTTGTGGCGGCCGTCGCGCAGGATCTGTTCGGCCTGCCCGCCGGTGGCGCAGCCGATCGCGAGCAGGCAGGTCTCGGGATCGCCCTCGGTGAAATCGACGTCGACCAGCGCCAGGACGAAATGCCGCGACTCGTGCCGCAGCGGGATGGTTTCGGCGATCTCGGCCGAGCGGATCTGGCGGTTTTTCGTGGAATACCAGTGCGCCGCCGCGATGACCGGCGGGAGCGCGTCCTCGATCGCCTTCTTCTGCTCGGGCCGGAACAGGTTCTCCCACGGGCCGGCGACGGTGAGCTCGGGGATCGGGCGGCCGGCGACCGCCAGCTCATCCGATATTTTCGACGGCGCCAGCCGGAACCAGTAGAACGTGTGCGGGCCGATGGTGACGAAATACGGCAGCTCGCCGATGGCGGGGAAGCGGGTCTGGCCGAACAACTCGATCGGCGTCATCCCGCGCCACGGGGAGAGGTCCAGCTCCAGGTACTGGGCGTGGCGCGAGAGGTTGACCATCACCAGGATGGTTTCCTCCTCGTGGCGCCGGACGAAGGCCAGGACCTTGCGGTTGTCGGGCTTGAGGAACTCCATCGTGCCGCGGCTGAACGCCTTGTGCTGCCTGCGCAGCGCGATGAGCCGCTTCATCCACCACAGGAGCGAGTGCGGGTTCATGAGCTGCGTCTCGACGTTGACCGCCTCGTAGCGATACTCGGGGTCGGTGATGACGGGCAGGTAGAGCTGCTGGGGGTTGGCCTTGGAGAAGCCGGCGTTGCGGTCGGCGCTCCACTGCATCGGCGTGCGCACGCTGTTGCGGTCGCCGAGGTAGATGTTGTCGCCCATGCCGATCTCGTCGCCGTAATACAGGACCGGCGTCCCCGGCAGCGACATGAGCAGGCCGTTCATCAGCTCGATCTTTCGGCGATTGTTGCCCAGCAGCGGCGCGAGCCGGCGGCGAATGCCGAGGTTGATGCGGGCCTGCTTGTCGCGGGCGTAGGCGCGATACATGTAGTCACGCTCCTCGTCGGTGACCATCTCGAGCGTCAGCTCGTCGTGGTTGCGCAGGAAGAGCGCCCACTGGCACGCCGGGTCGATCGCCGGCGTCTGGTCGAGGATGTCGATGATCGGGAACCGGTCCTCGAGCTGGACGGCCATGAACATGCGCGGCATGAGCGGGAAGTGGAACGCCATGTGGCATTCGCCCGCGGCCAGGTATTGCGCGGCGTCCTCGGGCCACTGGTTGGCCTCGGCCAGGAGCATGCGGCCCTTGTGGTTGTCGTCGACGTGACGGCGCAGTTCCTGCAGGAAGGCGTGCGTGCCGGGGAGGTTCTCGCAGATCGTGCCATCCTCCTCGAACAGGTAGGGGACGGCGTCGAGCCGCATGCCGGAGATCCCCATGTCCATCCAGAAGTCGATCAGCCGCGTGATGCCGCGGCGGACGCGCGGGCTCGCAAAGTTGAGGTCGGGCTGGTGCGAGAAGAACCGGTGCCAGTAATACGCCTTGGCGACGTTGTCCCACGTCCAGTTGCTGACCTCGAAATCCTTGAAGATGATGCGGGCGTCGCGGTAGCGGTCGGGGGTGTCGCTCCACACGTAGTAATCGCGCTCGACGCTCCCCCGGGGCGCGTGGCGCGCGCGCTGGAACCAGGGGTGCTGGTCGGAGGTGTGGTTGATGACGAGCTCGCTGATGACGCGGATGCCGCGGTCGGCGGCATCCTTGAGGAACTGGCGGAAGTCGCGCAACTTGCCGTAGAGCGGGTGGATGTCGGTGTAATTGGCGATGTCGTAGCCGTCGTCCTTGAGCGGCGACGGGTAGAACGGCAGCAGCCAGATCGCGGTCACGCCGAGGTCGTGAAGGTAGTCGAGCTTCTGGGTGAGGCCGCGGAAGTCGCCGTAGCCGTCGGCGTCGCTGTCGTTGAACGCGCGCACGTGCAGCTCGTAAATGATCGCGTCTTTGTACCAGAGGGGTTCTTCCGGAACGAGCGGCAAAATGGGCTGATTGCGTCCGGCCATGAAGCAGCGGCTCTCGAATGCTCGGTATTGAGTTCATGATAGATATTCTGCCGGTGCGCGTCAATTTCCGAGCCCAGGCTCCGCGGCTTGACTTTTGAGCCCATCTCCCTTAGCTTTTCTCGATGAGCGAGCTGCCGACAGGACTGAGCATCATCATCCCGTGCCACAACGAGGCCGGCGCCATTGCGCCCGTTCTCGACCAGATCGAGCGGGCCGCCGCGGGGCTGTCCATGCCGCACGAGGTGATCGTCGTCGACGACGGCTCGACCGACGGCTCCGGAACGCTGATCGACCCGGCGCGCTTCAAGCTCGTCACCCACGCCGAGCGGCGCGGCTACGGCGCGGCGATCAAGACCGGCGTGCGGGCCTCGCAATACGCGCTCGTCCTCATCACCGACGCCGACGGAACCTACCCCAACGAGCTGATCCCGGCGCTCGTCGACTCGCTCGGCGACGCCGACATGGCGGTCGGGGCGCGGATGGGCGCGAGCGTCGCGATCCCGTCGCTGCGGCGGCCGGCCAAGTGGTTCCTGCGGCGGCTGGCCCAGTACCTCGCGCAGCGGCCGATCCCGGACCTGAACTCCGGCTTCCGCGTCATCCGCCGCGAGCTGTTCGACCAGTTCAAGCATTTGTATCCGGAAGGGTTTTCGCTCACGACGACGATCACGCTCGCGGCGCTGACCAGCGGCCGGCGCGTCGAGTTCATGCCGATCGACTACCACCCGCGCGTCGGCACGTCGAAGATCCGCCCGATCCAGGACACGCTCGAATTCCTCAAGCTCATCCTGCGCACCGTCCTCTATTTCGATCCGCTGCGGATCTTCCTGCCGCTCGGGCTGGTCCTGATCCTCGCCGGCATGGCCGTGGGAATCGGCAGCAAGCTGATTTTGGGGCGCCTGATGGACGTCAGCACGGTATTATTGTTCGTGACCGGCGTTCAGGTGCTCGTCATCGGCGCGCTCGCCGACCTGATCACGCGCAGGCTGAAATAACCACACCGACAGGTCCCCCACATGCGCGACGTTTACGCAAACAAGGCCTTGAGCCAAATCCCGCGCCTCTTATCGCTCGAGGACCGCATCCCGTTCTCGCCGACGTACGGCTGCTGCAACCGCGAGTTCTGGCTCTGCCGCGCGGTCGATTTCCCCAACTCGATCATGCAGTTCGGCATCCATGCGCTCGCCCTCGCGTGGAAGCACGAAATGCCGGGCAATATTTATTACCAACATCCCAAGATCGCCGAATGGACCGTCGCCGCGATGGATTACTGGATGAAGATCCAGCACCGCGACGGCTCGTTCGACGAATTTTATCCGAACGAGCGCGGCTGGGCCGGGCCGACCGGGTTCCTGCTCTATTCGATGATCGACTCGTACCGGCTGCTGGGCGACGCTTTCCCGGAAAAACTCAAGCCCCGATTCTTTGACGCCTGCGAGCGCGCGGCGCGCTACCTGATCCGGTGGGACGAAAGCGGCGTGCTGGCCAACCACCACGCCATGGCCGTCCTGCCTGTGTTCGAGGCCGCGCGGCTGCTCGACACGCGCGAGTTGTGGGCCGGCTACGAGAAGAAGCTCGCCGAGTTCTACACCTACTGCAACCCCGAGGGGTGGTGCCTCGAATACGACGGCGCGGATCCGGGCTACCTGTCGGCGACGGTCAGCTTTCTGGGGAAGATCTACAAGCATCGCGGCGAGGTCGCCCTCGTCCGCGACGACAAGCGCATGCGCGAGGTCATGACGAAAGCCGTCGATTTCTGCGCGTGGTTCGCCTACCCCAACGGCCACTACGCAGGGACGATCGGCAGCCGCCAGACGCTGCACTTCTACCCGCACGGGTTCGAGATTTTGGCTCCTGAGTATCCAATGGCGGCTGCGGTCGCCGACCATCTGCTCAAGGGATTGAACAACGGCGCGCTCGTCCCGCCCGAAATCCAGAGCGACCGGTATTACCAATACCGCATTCCGGAATTCCTGTTAAGTTATGTCGATGGCGGCAAGCGCCCGGCCGAGATCCCTCCCCTGCCCTGGCAGGACTGTGGGGCCGGCGCCCCCGCCGGCCAACCTCAAGAAAAATGGTATCCCAACGGCCGGTTCCTGATGCGCAAGACGCCGGCCACCTACACGGTCGTCAACGCGGCCAAGGGTGGCGTGGTCAAGCACTTCGACCTGAATTCCAATAAACTTATTTTTAATGACTGCGGGATCCTCGCCGAACTCGAGGACGGCCGCGTCATCACCTCGCAGTGGATCGACAAGGCCTACGCGGTCGAGCGCGGCGCCAACGGCCTCGCCATCCGCGGCACGACGCACCGGGTCGCGACCAAGATCTTCACGCCGATGAAATTCATCGCGTTCCGACTGGCGATGCTCGCGATCGGCTGGAACAGCAAGCTCGCCTACGAAATGAAGGGGCTCATCCGGCGGCTGCTCATGACGCAGGCCAAGCCGATGCCGGCCGGCTTCTCGCGGAATATACAATGGGAAGGCGACGAGTTGACCGTCACCGACACGATCACGCTCGACAACGTGAACGTGCGGCGGCTCCTGATCGGCGACGAGATGCCGGTGCGCTACGTGCCGCAGTCGCGCTACTTCCAGCCGCAGGAGCTGGACGTGGCGGGCTGGATGGCGCCGGCCGAGGCGATTGAAAAACTGAACCGCAATCAGAAGCTCACGATCCGCCGGCGCGTCAAGCCGGGCGCGCCCGCCGCGATCGAGACCGAATTCGAATGAAATTGAGCAAAAAAACGGTCCTGCGGATTTTCCATTGGCTCGGCATGGCCATGCTGGCGGGGCTGATTTATTGGGCCGGGCCGAGGAAGATGCTCGAGCTGGCCGGCCGGCTCAACCCGTGGTGGCTGCTGCTCGGATTTCTATTAAATATTCCGCAGATCGGCCTCAAGGCGTTCCGCTGGAAGAAAATGGTCAACTGGCAGGGGATGAAATTCTCCTACCCGCAGGCGTTCCTCTCCTATTTCGGGTCATTGCTCATAGGATTCATCACGCCGGGCCGGCTCGGTGAGATGATCAAGGCCGTCACGCTGCGCAACGAGTGCCGGGTACCGCTGGCGCGGGGCCTGTCGAGCGTCATCCTCGACCGAGTCTTCGACATGTATTTGTTATTATCATTAGGTTCGCTCGGGATCGTCCGGTTCGCGGTCGTGGGGACGAAACTGTCGTGGCCGGCGTTCATCGCGACGTGCGTGGCCATGTTCCTGCCGCTGGCGTTTTTAAACGAGCGCGTTTTCAGGCTCGCCACGGGGATCATCATCGGCCTGCCGGCGCTCAGGCCGCGCGCCGAATGGCTGCGCGAGCAGGTGAATCATTTTGCCGAGGGCCTGGCGGTCCTGACTCCAAGGCATCTGCTGACGAGCGTCGGCTTGACGGTTTGTGCATATACTCTATTTTTTGTTCAATGCCTGTGCTGCGCGCTTGCGCTCGGGTTCACGCTGCCGTTCCGCGACCTCGTGCTGATGATGGCCGCGAGCAACTTCATTTCGCTCGTGCCGATCTCGCCGCCCAACGGGCTCGGAACGCGCGAAGCGTGCCTGACCTACTTTCTGGCGCGCACCGTCCCGCCGCAGGGCGTGACCACGGCGGTCAGTTTCGGTCTGACGATCTTTCTGGTCCTGTTCGTCGGCGGCGGGCTGATCGGGTGGGTGTGCTGGCTCTACGCCCCGCTCGGGATGCGCCGCGCCGCCAGCGAGGTCACGGCGAAAACGCGCCAATAGGCCGCAAACCAAATTGGGTCACCGGTTAAAAGCGCCAAAGGCGCGAATCATACCAGCCTGGGGTGTAGCGAAGCGAAGCCCCAGGTTGATGACGCGTTTAACAGAGCGCTGAAAGCGCGATTCATTGCCGCGCAATCCGCGGATGATGCGCTCCTTCAGAGCGCATTTGTGTTTGCCACTCTATCCTGGGGCTGCGCCCCAGGCTGGTATCAATCGCGCCTTTGGCGCTCAGCTCGCAGGCCATCATCATGGCGGGCTGAAAGCAATCGCCCCCACGAGGCCGGATTTATAACAGATACCAAGAGCCCGCGAGATGGCTGGATGCCGCTTCGGGCAGAAGCGACCGGCTGACTACAGGTCGCCGAAGACGTCGATGATGTTGATGCCGTGGGCGCGCAGGGCGGCGACGGCGACGTCGGTGTCCTCGAACCGGAAGATCAGGACGGCCTGCCCGTCGCGGCCGAACGTGAACGCGTACATGTATTCGACGTTCGTACCGGCATCCTCGATGACGGCGAGGATCGAGTCGAGCCCGCCCGGGCGGTCGGGGACCTCGATGGCGACGACCTCGGTGTCATTGACGATGAAACCGCCCGACTCGAGCGCGCCCTTGGCCTTCTGCCAGTCGTTGACGATCAACCGCAGGATGCCGAATTGCTGCGTGTCGGCAAGCGTCAGCGTCTTGATGTCGACGCCGGCTTCGGCAAGGATGCGGCACGGCATTCTGAGCTTGCCGGCGCGGTTTTCGAGGAAGACCGAGAGTTGGTGGAGTTTCATCGGGTCGCGTCTCCGGGAGAATTCATATCCATGCAGTTCACGAAATACACGAAATGGACTCGAATTACACGAAAAACTTCTGTTTCAAGCCGGCCATGCGCCTTGGCGGATGCACCGGGCCGCGTTGCGGGCCTCTCGGCCTACCGTCCCAAATCCACTCACGCGACACCGGTCATTCTTTGCCAATCGATCCAATAACTCAAGAGGGGTTTGACGATGGCGCGGATTATTTCATTGGATTCAGCCGTCCCTGCGGGACTTTGGGATTTGGGTGGCTTCCTACCCGCCACTGCCGTGGCGGGCTGAAGGCGACCGTCCCTTCGGGACTGGGCTTGCGTCCTTGGCATCGATGGATTATAAGGACGATCCGCCATGATTTTGTCCTAAAGAGACCTGCGGCGCCTGCCGCTCGACGGCGCTTTCGATTTCGAAGAACTCCGCCCTCTCGAATCCGAACATCCCCGCGACGACGTTCGACGGGAAGACTTCGATGCGCGTGTTGAGGTCGCGGACGTTGGCGTTGTAGAACCGGCGCGCGGCCTGGATGCGGTCCTCGGTGTTGACCAGCTCGTTCTGAAGCGCGAGGAAATTGCGGCTGGCCTTGAGGTCCGGGTAGCCCTCGACGACCGCGAAAAGCTGCTTGAGCGCGCCGACGAACGCGTTTTCATCGGCCGCCTGCGCCCGCGGCGAGCCGGTCGAGGCCACGGCGCGATTGCGCGCCTGAATGACCAGCTCCAGCGTCTGCCGCTCGTGCGCCGCGTAACCCTTGACCGTCTCGACCAGGTTGGGGATCAGGTCGTAGCGGCGCTTGAGCTCGGTGTCGATCCCGGCCCACGACTCGCGCACGAAATTCCTCATCCGCACGAGCCCGTTATACGTCCCGACGAGCCACAGAAAAGGGATCAGAACCATGACCGCCGCCACGACGAGCGGCAGCCAATTCATTTGCGCGTTCGGCATCAATTCACCTCACCGGCGGGGTTTGCCAACTCTTTGACCAGATAATCGGGCATGGCCTCGAGCAGGCCGAGGACGGTTTCGATCGCGGATTCGAACTCGTCGGCGGAGAACAGGGCGTTGCTCCAGACGATCACGCCGCGCGCGTCGAACTGGATGCAGTAGGACGGCCGCGCCAGCAGGAACTCGATCGCCCGGGCGTGCAGGACGTCGTAGGCCCACTTGCGGTCCTCGGCCTTGACGAAAAACCGGCGGCTGAACTCGGCCGACTCGAAGTCGATGTCGTCGTGGCCGAAGAACTCGCCGATCTTGTCGAAAAAGCCCTCGGGGCGGATGAGGAGCGGCTTGAGCGGGACGGGGCTCCCGAGGATCGCTGCGGAAAAATAGTGATCGTTGGTGTGGCGGCGCCCCTTGGAATCGGTGGTGTGGGTCTCGTAATGGTAATCGAAGGCGGTGAGAGGAAAACCCTGCCACTGGCCGGTGATCATGTTGTAGGCATAGCGATCGTCGCTGTCGCCCTGCCGGAGGCACTGGAACCCGCCCCAGATCATCTCGAAACCGTACTGGCGCGCCATATCGAAGTTGAGGCCGTGCATGGTGGCCCACTCGAACAGCGCCTCGCGGCGGCGTCGATTCTGGATAGCGCTGTATATGCCGGCCGCGATGATCAGGATGATAAAAAGCGGGAAAATAAAGAGGATGGGGTTCTGGGTGAATTCGAAATGGAACGTGTGCATTGCGAAAACCCTGTTCGCGCGCGCCAATTCATTCGTCCCTATGGGACTCTGTGTGACCGCCGATCCAAACCCGCCACTGCCGTGGCGGGCTGAAAGCATTCGCCCCTTAAAAGGGGCTCACGTTGGGACCCGGACAAGTAACAGCATCCCACGAATTACCCGGCCGGGGTCGTGAGCGCAGGAAATCCTGCGCGCTTCACGCGGATTAACTCTGCGAACGGTTGTCGACGACGCGCTTGGCCTTGCCTTCGCTGCGCTGGATCGAGTGCGGCTCGACCAGGCGCACATGGACGCGCAGGCCGACCGTGCGCTCGATGGCGTGGGCGATCTTGCCCTGCAGCTCCTCGAGCGCGCGGACGCGGTCGCTGGAGAACTCCGGCGTCACTTCGACCTGGACCTCGACCTGGTCGAGTCCCTTCTCGCGCGTCAGCACGATCCGGTAGTGCGGCAGCGTCCCCTCGACGGCCAGCAGCGCGGCCTCGATCTGGCTGGGGAACATGTTCACGCCGCGGATGATCAGCATGTCGTCGCTGCGGCGGCCGATGCGGCGGATGCGGCGGACGGTGCGGCCGCACGGGCACGCCTCGGTCTGGATCGAGGTGATGTCGCGCGTCCGGTAGCGGATCATCGGCATGGCCTGCTTGGTCAGCGTCGTGATGACCAGCTCGCCCTCGGAGCCGTCGGGCAGCGGCTCGCCGGTCTCCGGGTTGATGATCTCGGGGTAGAAGTGGTCCTCGAAGACGTGCAGGCCGTTCTGGAACTGGCACTCGCAGGCGACGCCCGGGCCGATGATCTCGGTCAGGCCGTAGATGTCGTAGGCCTTGATGCCGGCGACTTCCTCGATGTGGCGGCGCATGGCGTCGCTCCACGGCTCGGCGCCGAAGACACCGGCGCGCAACGGCAGGTCGCGCATGTCGACGCCCATCTCGAGGGCGCGCTCGGCCAGGTGCGTGAAGTAGCTGGGCGTGCACGAGACCGCCGTCACGCCGAAATCCTTCATGACCATGACCTGGCGGTCGGTGTTGCCGCCGCTGATCGGGATGACCATCGCGCCGAGGGCCTCGGCGCCGTAATGCGCACCCAGGCCGCCGGTGAACAGGCCGTAGCCGTAGGCGTTCTGCAGGATGTCGCCGCGGTGCAGGCCGCAGCCGATCAGCGAGCGCATGATGACCTGCGTCCAGACCTCGAGGTCCGAGCGCGTGTAGGCGACGACGATCGGCTTGCCGGTCGTGCCGCTGGAGGCGTGCAGGCGCACGATGTCGGCGGGCGGGCTGGCGAACAGGCCGTACGGGTAGTTGTCGCGCAGGTCGGTCTTGATCGTGAACGGCAGCAGGGCGATGTCCTCGAGGCCGCGGATGGAGTCGGGGGTCAGGCCGCGCTCGCTCACCCGGTTGCGGAACAGGGCGACGTTGTCGTAGGCGCGCTTGACGACCTGCTGAAGGCGCAGGAGCTGAAGCTCGCGCAGCCGCTCCAGCGGCAGGTAGTCCATCGCGCTCGCCTCGTTGAACGGGACGCTGGCGGACTTGCCGGTATCGAGGACGGATTGGGAAGCATTCGTGGCCATTGTGTTTACCCCTGGACCTGCAACATGCGGGAGCGTCCCAGTTCGAATGCACGCTCGTTGATTTCATGCAGACGCTCGGGCAGGACGAGCCGGATCGCGTCCAGCCAGACGTCGCGCCCGATATCGAGATGGGCGCTGAGGGCGCCCAGCAGAGCCGTGTTCAGCGCGCGGCCGAGCGACCGGGCCTCCTCTTCGCCGAGAAAACCCGGCTCGATCAGGACGCCTTCGCCCCTGAGCCGCGGCCGGCTGACCTCGATCCACTCCGGCGCGAGCGCCAGCAGGAAATCGGCCTCGCCGGGCGGAACCATCGGGCTCAGCACGCGCGCGCCGAACCGGATGTCGCTGGCGACCGACCCGCCGCGCTGGCTCATCCCGTGGACCTCGCTCTTCTTGACGTCGAGGCCGGCAAGGAACGCCGCCGCGGCGATGATATCCGACGCCGTCAGCACGCCCTGGCCGCCCAGCCCCGCTATCACGACATTCCTGACTCCATCATGCATGGGCCTTGCTCCGGGGGGCGGCTTGTTTGCCGTCGCACGATTTTCCGTCGCGCCGGGACTGTTCGTACTGGCGGATCTTGCCGGCGGCCAGCACGCACGGCCGCCGCACGATGATCAGCGCCGGCTTGTCGGCGGCGAGGCAGTCGCGAAGCGCTTCTTCCAGGCGGCCGGGCTCCTTGAGCGGGTCGATCGTGATGACGGTCTCGAGCCCGATCCCGCGCGCCACCGCTTCGTAATCGACCTGGTGCGCCGGCTCGTGCGCGAGCGAGCGGCCGGTGCCGGGGTGCTCCTGGAGGCCGGTCATGGCGGTCGTGCCGTTGTCGAGCAGGATCACCACGTGGCCGGTCGCGGGCGGGTTGTAGACCATCTCGACCAGGCCGGTGAGGCCGCTGTGGATGAACGTCGAGTCGCCGATGACGCTCACGACGCGGCGGGCCTCGTCGGGCGGCAGGACGTGGCGCAGGCCGAGGCCCACGCCGATCGAGGCCCCCATGCACACGCACGTGTCCATCGCCTCGAGCGGCGGCAGGACGCTCAGCGTGTAGCAGCCGATGTCGCCCGAGACGATGCAGCCAAGTTTCTTGAGCGCCTCGAAGCTGGAGCGGTGCGGGCAGCCCTGGCACAGCTGGGGGGGCTTGCCCGGCGGCGTCGCCGCGTCCGGCGTCTGGTCGCCGGTCAGGATCTTGCGGACGCGGACGACGTCGAGCTCGCCGAAGCGGAACCGCGACGGCTTGTCTTCGATTTTAATCCCGGCGGCGCGGATCGCATCGGCCAGGTACGGGTCGCCTTCCTCGATGACGACGCAGCGCTCGAACCGCCCGGCGAAGGAGCGGATGAGGCCCATCGGGAGCGGGTACGTCAGGCCGATCTTGAGGATCGCGGCGCCCGGGGCGGCTTCCATCGCGTGCATCGTCGCCACGCCCGAGCAGACGATGCCGAGCGTGTCGCTGGTCCCCTCGAACACCATGTTGAGCATGGAGGTTTCGTTCCAGCGCGCGATCTCGTCGAGCCGGGCGCGGAGCCGGTGGTGCGCGGGGCGCGCGTGGGCCGGGATCATCACGCGGCCCTTGGTATCACGCTCGTAATGTGGAGTCGGGGGAGAAATCTTGCTTGAGGAAGGTCGGACGAGAGTCTTGCTGTGACAGACGCGGGTCGTGAGCCGGAGAAGGATTGGGCTGCGCCATCGTTCGCTCAGTTCGAACGCGCGCAGCGTATACTCGTAAGCTTCCTGCGAGTCCGACGGCTCGAGCATCGGCACGCCGGCGGCGACCGCGTAGTGGCGGTTGTCCTGCTCGTTCTGGCTGGAGGCCATGCCGGGGTCGTCGGCCGAGACGATCACCAGCCCGCCCGCGACGCCCGTGTAGGCGACCGTGAACAGCGGGTCGGCGGCGACGTTCAGGCCGACGTGCTTCATCGTGACGAGCGCGCGCGCCCCGCCATAGGCGCCGCCGATGGCGACCTCCAGGGCGACCTTTTCGTTGGGCGCCCACTGGGCGCGCCCGCCCAGCCGGGAAAGGCTCTCGAGAATCTCGGTCGAAGGCGTGCCGGGGTAGCCGGTCGCCAGCGTGACGCCGCAATCGCGCGCGGCCAGCGCGATCGCCTCGTTGCCGCTCAAAAGAAGCCGGTCGGTTTTGGTCAAATCGGTCATCACTTACACCACTCAGACGGAAATCGCATCCGCACCCGCTTGATGCTATCGATTTAAGACTCAAATGTCAAAGTGAGCTTCAGGTTTCAGGCGGGCGGTTCCGATCATTTCCCGCGGGTGGCGATGAACCCGTAGAGCCTCGGCAGCGGCGCCAGGTCGTGCTCGGGATGGGGGTCGTGCGGGTAATCCCAGTGGTAAAGATCCTCGAACCCCGCTTCGGCCAGCCATGCCTTCAGCTGCTTGATTTCGAGCCCCGGCCGGCGGTCGGCCATCGCCACCCGGAACCGCTCGTTGGCGTGCGGCTGGAAATCGACGATCAGCATGCGGCCGCCCGGCTTGAGCGCCGCGCGGACCTGCTTGAGCACCTCGAGGATATTGTCGACGTGATGCAACAGAATCAGCGACAGGACCAGGTCGACCTCGCCGCGCTTGAGCGGGAGCGACTCGATCGCGCCGCGGCGCAGCTCGACGTTCTTGATCCCCGCTTCGTCGATCCGCCGCCGGGCGACGTCGAGCATCTGCTGGCTCATGTCGACGGCGATGACACGCTTGAAATGCGCGCCGAGAAGGGGAAGAAGGTAGCCGGTGCCGGCGCCGAGGTCGGCCACGTCGAGGTTGCGCGGCAGGAGCCGCACAAGCGCCTCGAGGTGGAACGTCGGGCCGAACGCATGCTCGCGCAGGGCGTCCCAGCGCGCGCCGAGCTTGTCGAAAAACTCCTCGCCCACGGCCGACTGCCGCATGGCGAGCGTCCGCTCGAGCCGCTTGCGGTCGACCTCGGGCAGCTCGTTCTCGCGAAGCAATTTATTGAGGGAATCGCGCAGGTCGGTGTCGCCCTCACCCAGGTCGGCCTCGACGCTGGCCCGGTAAAACGTCGCCGCGCCGATCGGCCGGTCGGCCACGAGGCCCTGGTCTTTGAGCGCCTTCAAATGGCGACTGATGGAAGACTGCGGCATCTCGAGGATGCGCACGAGCTCGCCGACCGAGAGTTCCTCGTGGCTCAAGAGGTGAAGCAGCCGAAGCCGCGCCGGGTCGCCGACGGCCTTGAACATGGAGCTGAGTGCGCCTAAATCCATTATCCACCTATCCGGATTTAAGGATAGTAGGGCAACCAAGAGGTTGTCAAGAAGGGACCCAAGGGACGAAAAGGACGCAAAGGACCCATAGGGCTCAACCCTAAAAACTGAAGGGCCGGCCCATTTTTGTTGGACCGGCCCATGAGTGATGTGAAGCGGGCGTGTAAGCCGAGTTCTGTCCGCCGGCTTGCGCCGGCGCGGCGATCATTCATCTGGGCCGCGAGTCACCCCGCGGCTCGAGCGGCCTACCCGGAGGTTTAGCGCGACGGGCCGCCGCATTCCTCCCTATTTGGCCTTGCTCCGGGTGGGGTTTGCCGATCCGCCGTGTCGCCACGGACGCTGGTGCGCTCTTACCGCACCGTTTCACCCTTGCCTGTGCCCTTGCGGGCCATCGGCGGTTTGCTCTCTGTTGCACTTTCCGTCGGGTCGCCCCGCCTTGCCGTTGGCAAGCACCCTGCCCTGTGGAGCTCGGACTTTCCTCCAGCGCCCTTGCGAGCGCCAGCGATCGCCCCGCCCACTTCAGTTCCATAGTAATGATGAATGATGAATGATGAAAGATGAAATCTTGGCCATTTCACGGGGAGCTTGCCCCCGCGCCCGGGTTGTAGTAACAAAAAGGCAGGTCATCGCGCTTACGAATCGTTAATCACAGGCTGAGGAACAACCATGGTGCATGTTCTGGCGTTAACGCCGCTTGTTTTGATGGCGATCTGGTTTCTTCTCTACAGGCGGTTTGGAGCCCCGCTATGGATCAGGGTGTATTTGTATACGGTCGTGCTTCTCATGTTCATTCCCTTCTTAATTCAGCACGGCCCCAAAGGAATGCTGTTTTTTGCGGTCGTGTTCTTGGGTCTTTTCATGTTTCTGGTTTCGCGCAAGCTGGCGAGCATGAGAATGCCCCTGGAATCCAACCTGCGCGCGGTCGAGGAAATCCAGTGGCCTGATTACGCGCGGGAGCGCGCCATTTCGTTTGCGAACCAGGTGCGCGACTGCGGGCTGTTCACCGATATTTACCATTGCACCCGGCAGACCAAGGTCGGCAAGAAAACCATCACCGAGATCAGCATCGCCGCCATGAACCGCGAGGGGAACGCCTGGATCCGGTTCAGCACGAATGACAACGGCGAGAAAAGATTCGTCTACGTCGTCCACTCCGTGGCGCAGGACGGAAAAGATTTGGCGACCAGCAACAGAATGCTCAACGGCAATATGTTCGCGGACCCGATGTTCAGGTCGGTTCGCATCCCGGAAACCGGCTCGATCGCGCCATACATGGAAAAGCATCTGGAGCTGTGCCGCAAAAACGGCCCGATTCGCGCCTTCGACGAGGACGTCGTCACCGTGATGAAAAAGCTGTCCAGGGTGTGGACCGACCGCATGCTGGACGCGGGCAATCTGGAGCTGACGTCCGGCGGGCTGGAAGTTCGAATCGCCAGCCAGGCCCTGCTCCGGGTCGCCCTCCGCTCGCTGAAGGGCCTGTTTGTTTAAACCCAAAGTTTGCTTATAAAGCCGGCCGCCTTACGCGAAGAAATCCGGGTCGTTCAGAAGGGGCAGGCGCTCTTCCAAGTGCTTTTGCACGGCGTCGATGAAATTCGAAATGTCGCGGCCGGTCCGGACGTGCGTGTCCTCGGCGGGGGTGTTCAGGTCGACTTCGATCTTGGCCGCGAGGTCGAGCTGGCGCGGGTCGGCCGTCCGCAGCGGCTGGACGCGCAGCCAGCGGTTGACGATCGAGCCGTCGTCGAGCGCAAGCCGCGCGAGAACTCCCAATTGCACTTCCATCGGGGCCTGGCCCTGCAGCGCGCGCGGCTGGAGGAAATACGCCGCGATCTTGTCGTTGGCGCTCGAGCGCGTGTCGCAGAAAAACTGCGTCAGCGAGCCGAGCCGGCAGACGCGCAGGTTGTTGTTCTCGGCCATCCACGCGTGGATCGGCATCAGCATCGTCTTGACGGCCGCGAACAGCTCGTCCAGCTCGGCGGGGGTCTCGATCATGCGGCGCAGCACGATCTTGGCCGGCGCCAGCTCGAGCGCCCAGTGCCCCCCCTGCCCGATCATCACGAGGCACGGCATTTCCGGCGGCAGCTGCCCCTCGGCCTGCATGAGCCGGATTTCCTCGAACTGCGTAAACTGGCCGCGGATCTGTTCGCCAAACGCGGCAACGTCCGCCGGAAACTCGAACTCGCGCGTCGGCCACAGCGCAATGATGAGCGAAATGGGACGATAAGCCTCGTGCATGACTGTTCTGCCAATCTATTGGTTTTTTCGTGCTCGTGCTCGTGCTCTTAATCGTAATCGAAAAAAATCAAAGAATGCGCTGCCGCCGCCGGCGACGCCGTCCTACAGCGCCGGCAGCCGGTTGATCATCGACGCCGCGTAGCCGGCGCCGAAGCCGTTGTCGATGTTCACGACGGTGACGTTCGAGGCGCAGGAGTTGAGCATCCCCAGCAGCGCGGCCAGCCCGCCGAACGACGCGCCGTAACCGACCGACGTCGGCACCGCGATCACCGGCCGACCGGCCAGCCCGCCGACGACGCTCGGCAGGGCGCCCTCCATGCCGGCGACGACGACCAGGACGCGCGCCTGCTGGAGCCGCCCGACCTCGGCCAATAAACGATGGATGCCGGCGACGCCGACGTCGTGGATCGCCTCGGCGCGCGAGCCCTGCGCGCGGGCGGTCAGCAGCGCCTCCTCGGCGACCGGCAGGTCGGCGGTCCCGGCCGAAATCACCAGGACCAGCCCCTCGCCCCGCCCGGCGTCGGCGAGCTCGGCCGGGCCGATGATCCGCGCCGCGGGATAATAAACCAGCTCGGGGAAGAGGGCGCGGACGGCTTCGTAGTGCTCCTGGCCGGCGCGGGTGGCCAGCGGCAGCGCGCCCATGCCCATCAGCGACTTGACGATCCCGGCCACATGCTCGGGGGTTTTGCCCTGGCAGAAAACCACTTCCGCCCCGCCGTGGCGCAGCGCGCGGTGATGGTCCACCTTGGCGTAACCGAGGTCCTCGAACGGCATCGACGACAGCCGCGCCAGCGCCTCGTCGAGCGTGATCTCGTCGCGTTTGAGCATCGTGAGCAATTCGATCAGAGCTTCGCGGTTCATGGCCTGGCCTTCGCTTCCTGGTACGCCGGCACGAGTGCAGGGTGTCTCCTATCCTAAGAGCGCGGGACGCCGACCGTCAATGGAATCCGGGAACGCCCCGGCCGCTCGAAACCATTGCCTTCGGCCGCGTTTTTTTGCAGGGTAGAGGCATGGGCCTTCACCTGCCATCGATCCAGCGCCTCCTGCTCCATTTCTACATCGATAACCTCGTCTTCCGGCACGAAATCGGGATGAACTGGAAGGGCAAGCTGAACCGGAACAGCCCGGTCGTCCAGGCCCATTTCATCATGCTGATGACGTTCCTGGCGACGGCCGGCGCGGAGGCGGCGTTCGGCCCCGAGGGCGTCATGTACGCCTCCGAATTCGTTCTTACGGTCGCGGCGCTGCTCGGGTATTTCATCGCGTTCGCGATCGGCTACAAATCGATCTGGCGCGAGCGCCAGAAAGCCACGCTCGAGCAGATTTGCCTGTCGCTGCTCTCCGACCATGAATTTTTCGAGGGCAAGTTCTACGGCGGGCTGGCGCCGTTCCTCGAGGCGCGGCGGTATCTCATCCTTCATGCCGCCGTGTTGTTCGGCGCGACGGCATGGGTCGATGGGGACGCGGTCGCCGCCACGTTCAAACTTGTTTGCGCCACCATGCTGATCGTGCACATGAATTACGGCTGCTCGATCGGGCTCCTGGCCGGATTGCGCGCCGCCCAGTCGGGCAACACGTCCATGATCGGCGCGATGGCCGCGGAGCGGGAATACGCGTTTCTGGCCGCCGAGATCTTCGCGCTGCTCAAGGCGGTCATCGATTTCGCCAAATTCTTCCTGCCGATCTGCCTGATCCTGATTTTTGCGAGATTCACATGGGGCGCGACGATTTCGGAAAAAGACCTCTGGATCGTGGCCGTCCCCTTCCTTGTCTTCCCGCTCAGGGCGCACGAGCGCCTGCGCGACCTCGAAGCCGGGCTGAGGGATCGGCTGATGAAGAAATTCAAGGCGAAAATGGCGTTCGAGTAAACCGAACGGTCAGTCGTGGAACACCGAGAGGATCTCGACGCCGGTGCGCTCGCGCAGGATCGCCTCGGCGCGCTTGGCCTGCTCGGGCGTGATGATCCGGAGCGCGCGGCCGCCCGGGCCGGCGACCGCGGCGTGATTGCCCCGGTTTTCGAGGCGCCACTCGGTCGGGTACGGCCGGCGCGGCGTGTTGAGCTGGACGCTGTCGGGCTTGATTTTGTTGATCAGCGGAACCCACGCCGCGATCTCGGCAAGGTTCGTCGGCATGAACATGACCTGCAGCGCGAGCGTCCCCGCGAACTCTTTCCTGAGCGCGACGATGCCGTTGACGATCCGCTCGACCGTGATGCCGGGCGCGGGGCGGTTGACGCGGCGCAGCGTTTTGTCGTCGGGGGCGTCGAGCTTGCACGAAATCAGGTCCAGGCGCATGAGCTGGCGGCGCACGTCGGCCAGGTAAAGCTGCGTGGCGTTGGTCAGCAGGTGAATCGGCCGGTCGGTGAACTCCCGGATGACGTCGATGATTTCGCCGAGGTTGGTCGCGAGCGTCGGCTCGCCGCTGCCGGAGATGCTGACGACATCGACGCCGCCCCACTTGACCGTGGATAAATCGCGCCGGACCTGTTCGGTCGGGACGTAAACGCGGCGCTCGGTCGTGACGGCCTGAATCCGGCCGAGCTGGCAATAGATACAATCGAACGAGCAGGTCGAGCGCTCGACGATCGGGTCGATGCCGAGCGAGTGGCCGAACCGCCATGACTTCACGGGGCCGTAAACGCTGCTCGGGCGGGGCGTATCTGTGGAACCGTCGGACATGCTTGCTTCACTCCCAACCGGATTATAGGAAATGCCGGGGAGGAATGCCACGGCGGAAATGAAAAACAGAGATGAGCGATGAGTGATGAATGATGAGAGATGAGAGATAAAAAACGGCCGCCCTCTGATTTTTGTAAAGATTAGTTGGAAATAAGGCGCATAAGGGTCCCGTAGGGAATACCGCGACGGAGCCATTTGACGCGATAATCATCGCGGCCGGATCGAGCCGGCCCATGATTCTTCAGCGGGAGTTGAACATGCTCCAGTCACAAACCCTCAAGTCGAAGAGCTTCTGGACGGGGGCGGCGATGATCGTCACCGGGATCGGCCTGATCATCAGCGGCAGCCCCACCGAGGGGATCCAGACGATCGCCGGCGGCCTGGTGACGATCTTCGTGCGCGACGCCATCGCCAAGGCAAGCTGACAGAAATGCAAACACGAAAGGCACGAATGAAGAGCACGAAAAAAAACGAAAAAGAATCCACTCACACGCATTCCTTTTCGTGAATTTTCGTGAATCAATTCGTGCTTTTCGTGTTTCTCTTTGCTTTTCGTGTTTGCTTTTTATTCTTCCAACGCGCGGCGGAGGCGGTCGATCGCGCTGTACTGGCGCATCGGCGCGGCCTTCTTCTGGATCGCGTTCATGATGCGCTGGTCGAACTCGCGCGCCACGTTGATCCCCTGGTCCTCGAGCCGCTGCGTCAGCGCCGCGACCTCGACGAGCTTGGCGATGTTGCGGCCGGGCTCGACCGGCAGGACGTATTCGGGGATGCGGCAGTCGAACAGCGTCGAGTAGCGGTCGGCCAGCCCGAGCCGCTCGTATTCCTTGTCCGGGTCCCACGGCTCCATCGTGATCATCAGGACCAGCTTGGCCTCGTCGCGGACGGCCCGGACGCCGAACAGCAGCTCGACGTCGATGATGCCGATACCGCGGATCTCCATGTGGTAGCCGATGTTGGGCGGGGTCTCGGCGTAGAGCTCGTCCTTGCCGACGCGGCGGATCACGACGACGTCGTCGCCGATGAGCCGGTGGCCGCGCTCGATGAGCTCGAGGCCGCACTCGCTCTTGCCGACGCCGCTCTTGCCGCGGATCAGCACGCCCATGCCGAAGACGTCCATCATCACGCCGTGGACGGTCCAGCTCGGGGCCAGCCGGCGCTCGAGGTAGTGGCCCAGGTCCGACTGGAACGGCGAGGTGATCTGGATGGTGCGCAGGAGCGGGATGGCGCGCGTCTGGCAGGTCTCCAGCAACTCGGGGCAGATTTCGAGCCCCGACGTGACGATCACGCACGGGATCGTGAAGCCCAGCGTGCGCTCGATGGCCCGGCGGCGGGCGTCGGCGTCGAGGCTCTTGAGGAACGAGCTTTCGGTCAGGCCGATGATCTGGACGCGCTGGGCGGAAAAGACGGCGTAATAGCCGGCCAGGGCCAGGCCGGGCCGGTTGAGCTCGGCGGTCGAGATGATCGAGTCCAGCCCGTCATGGCCGGTCACGATCTCCAGGTCCCATTCCTTCCCCTTCTTCTGGAGCATTTCCTGAACGGTCAGGGGGTGGACGAGTTCATTGAGTTGCTGGTTTGGCTCCGCCATGGCCGATTTCCTTAAAGATACTGGTTTCAGCATAACGCGGGCCGGGAACGTCGGCAAGCCCGGATGAGCATTCGGCGGCCATTCCTTTTGTTTTGATTAATCCGGCAATCTTGGCCATTAATGGGGCCGCCGCGTGCCTCATCCGGGTTTGTTCGGCATGCCGCGCGATGCATCGAACCGCATTTCGGGTTTCAGCGGAAACGCCTGAGGGGAACGAATTTCATGGATTTCAGAACAGTTTTCATCATCCTGGCGCTTGCTGTCATCGAGATGGCGGCGCCGCTCAACGCCGGCTGCTCCGGCGAAACTCTGGCGCGCTCGTTCGAGCTGCGCTGGGTTTCGGACCAGCCCGCGGCCAACGGCGAAACGGATTTCAAGGGGCCGACGGCCATCCACAACACGGATGAGCGCATCCATTTCCTCAATGCATACGATCAGGTGGCCGCCCGGTTTTTCAATAATCCCAATTGGGACCGGCTTGCCGTGGACGAGGCGCGCGTCGCGGAAGCCACGCGCCGGATCAAGCCGCAACCGCTCCCCGCGGTTCGCCGCCGCATCCCGCTGACCGATTGGAAATTCACCGGCCAGCGCCGCGGCCAGCGCCGCGAACGCGCCAGGCGGCTTGACGCCTGGAACGCTTTGCCCGACGCCGACGTGCGCGACGGCGCGCTCGTTCTCACCCGCGCCGGCGGCTCGATCCAGGCCGATTGGGCCGCGCAGGACTGGCGATTCCGTTTCCAATGGAGCGCCCGGCTCACGAATCCCGGCGACCACGCCCTCTTCACACTCGTCCCCGGCGTCATCTGCGGCCTGCGTCCGGACGGCTCCGCCTTTTACCGCGCCGACAACAAGGACATCGCCGCCGGTTCATGGCAACCCGGGTCATGGGCCCGATTCGTGACCGAAGTCGACCTGTCGCAAGGCCGTTTTAATCTCTACCTCAACGACGCGCTGATCGCCGATTTCGTCCCGCTGGCCGACACCGCCGCGATCAACCGGTTCGTTGCCTCGGGCTCAGCCGGCCTGGAACTCGACGACATCTGGGGCCAGGGCTATCAGCCGCTCACGAAAGATCCGCGAAAGCCGTTCAGCATCGCGACATTTATCGATGAGGATTTTTCGCCGCTCCCCGATCTGGGCGGCTGGAACAGGGCCGGCTATGACGACGCCGCGTGGGTTCCCGTCCCGCACTGGCCATACGCCCACGGCGGCGAGCGCCGCGCCGGCGAGGACCTCTACCTGCGGACCACGGTGCGCCCCGGGCGGTTCCAGAAAGCCCTCCTCAATGTCGAGTGCCTCGACCCGGCCGGCGATATCTGGGTCAACGGCCGCCACGTCGAGTCCCGCAACGACCGCTATCCGTTCGAGCTCGATCTGACCCAATACCTCAAGCCGAACGAGGAAAATTTGATCGCGGTCCGCGTGAAGGCCAACAAGGAAACCACCGGCATGGTCCACACGCCGACCGACGACCACACCGGCTGGTCGGCCGGGCGGATGGCGCTCGACCTCACCACGCCCACCCACATCGACGATGTGTTCGTCCACACCGAGCGCCTCGATTCCAATGAAGCCCGGGTGTGCGTGGAGACAACGCTTGCGGGCACGGACGCGCGCAAGCTCAAGGTCTCGCTCTACCCATGGTTCCCGGCCGAGTCGGCCGCGGCCGCCGCGACGGAGGTCTTCACGATCGAGCCGGGATCCGCCAAATCGAAAAACATCATCCGCGTGAACCGGCCCGCGCTCTGGTCGCCCGAGCACCCCCGGCTCTACAAAGTCTCCGTCAGCCTTCTGGATGACCAGGGCAACCCCATCGACGACGAAGTCGTCACGGCGGGCATCCGCACCGTCAGCCAGGAAGGCGGCACATTCCGGATCAACGGCAGGCCGGCCATGATGAACGGCACGCTCATTTTCGGCTTCCGCCCGCCGCTCGAACGCATTTCCCAGTGGGTGCGCTGCCCGCCCGAGGATTGGATCGTCCGCGAGATCCTGATGATCCAGGCGATGAACGGCAACACCATTCGCATGAGCCAGCACAACAGCGTCGTCGGCGGCGTGAACGACCCGCGCTACGCCGAGATCGGCGATCAGCTCGGCATCATGTTCCAGTGGGCCACCACTTCATGGGTTCGCGAATACAGCCCCGACCAGCTCGACTTCAAGGGCCTCCCCCTCTACGTCCGCCAGGTGCGCAATCACCCGAGCATCGTGATCTGGCAACCCGCCAATCACCCCGGTTTCCCCAAGGGCGACGCCGGATTCCGCGAGGGCATGAAATGGTACGGGCGTGTGTATGAGACGATCTACGCGCTCGATCAGAGCCGGCTGATTACCC
This sequence comes from Candidatus Sumerlaeia bacterium, assembly GCA_039683515.1. Lineage (GTDB taxonomy): Bacteria > Sumerlaeota > Sumerlaeia > MVZB01 > MVZB01 > JAJFUE01. The sequence goes on from JBDKRG010000011.1 coordinate 119,273, forward strand.
CGACGGCCAACGTCACGCGGCTGCACCCGCGCAACGACGCCGGAACGCTCGATTGCGACGGCAACGCGGTCGAGCCGATCCCCGCGTGGACCGCCCCCGGCATCGCGCGCGGCGACATGGACCACGCCACCGGCTACGGCGCCGAGTGGATCGTGCCGCGCCTCTACCCCTCCCCGCCGACGTTCACCAGCCACATGGGCTGGCGCGACAAGGGCTACAAGCAGGATTTCCTGAACAGCCCCGTGCGCGCCTACTTCGACTTCGAAAGCGAGGAAAGCGCCGGCCAGCCCAACTGGAACCTCGTCAAGGGCAAGCCCGAGTATCTCGTCTTTTCCTACGAACACGATTACGACACCGGCTCGATCGGACAGTTGCTGAACAGCTCGCAGTGGCGCGCAAGCCAGGCATGGCAGGCGATGAGCGCCTACGAGGCCTATCGCAAGAAACGCTGGCTCGATTACGACGGCCTCGCGTGGTGCACGCTGCGCGGCGGCGGCAACACCGCGACTTACCAGAAGCCGTTGACCGACTACTACAATCACACCAAGATGGCGTTTCACGCCGTCGGGATGGTGTTCCAGCCGATCCTTGCCGGCAGCCGCAATGTCGACATGGTCTACGGCCCCGGCGACGCCGTTCCGGTCGTGCTGATGAACCTCGGCGAGGAGCGCATGGTTGACGTCATCGTCACCGTCCGCGACCTGGACGGCCGGCAAATCGAACAAAAAATCTTCTCCGGCGTGCGCATGCCGGCGGGCCGCTCGGCCACCGATGTCGGCGAGTTTAAGCCCGGCTCGCCCAAGGGAATTTATTCGATCGAATACGAGGTCCGTGCCTCGAACGATTGATTCATCCCCGACCCGGCAAACGCACTCGACAACCTCAGCGCCGCGGCCTAGAATAAGTCGGTCTTTTTTCTCCGGGGTCCGTTCCTGGCCGGAGTCGATTACGCTGCGCAGGCTGTCCCATGTCCACCGAAACCCAGCTCTCGAGCCGCTACAATCCGCACGACCTCGAACCGGCGCTTTACGAGCGCTGGGAGAAGGGCGGCTATTTCACCGCCGACCCCAAGCGCCCGGCGCCGCCCTACACGATCGTCATCCCGCCGCCCAACGTCACCGGGTTCCTGCACATCGGCCACGCCCTCAACAACACCCTTCAGGATATCCTCATCCGCTGGCGGCGCATGCAGGGGATGGACGCGCTGTGGGTCCCCGGCACCGACCACGCCGGCATCGCCACCCAGCACGTCGTCGAGAAGAAGCTGTGGAAGGACGAGCACCTGGACCGCCGCGACATGGGCCGCGAGAAGTTCCTCGAGCACGTCTGGGCGTGGCGCGACCAGTACGGCACGCGCATCATCAACCAGCTCAAGCGGCTCGGCTGCTCGTGCGACTGGACGCGCACGCGATTCACGATGGACGCCGGCCTCTCGCGCGCGGTGCTGACGGTTTTTAAAAGGCTTTTCGAAGAGGGGCTGATCTACCGCGGCGATTACCTCGTCAACTGGTCGCCCAAGCTCCAGACCGCGCTCAGCGACGACGAAGTCGAATACAAGATGGTCAAGGGCCACCTCTGGCACATCCGCTACCCGATGGCCGACGGCGAGGGCTCGATCATCGTCGCCACCACGCGCCCCGAGACGATGCTCGGCGACACGGCCGTCGCCGTCCACCCCGAGGACGAGCGCTACAAGCACCTCATCGGCCGGCATGTCAAGCTGCCGCTCATGAACCGCCTCATCCCGATCATCCCCGACGCGTTCGTCGAGCGCGAGTTCGGCACGGGCGCCGTCAAGGTCACCCCCGCGCACGACCCCAACGACTACGAGATGGGCAAGCGCCACGAGCTCCAGATGATCAACATCATGACCCCCGACGGCCACCTGAACGAGAACGCGGGCGCCTACCAGGGGCTCGAGATGCTGGCCGGCCGCAAGAAGGTCGTCGAGGACCTCCAGGCGCAGGGCTTCCTCGTCAAGGTCGAGGACCACGAGCACAACGTCGGCCACGACTACCGCTCCGGCTGCGTCGTCGAGCCGTACCTGAGCAAGCAGTGGTTCGTCAAGATGAAGCCGCTGACCGGCCCGGCGATCGAGGCCGTGCGCAGCGGGCGCATCCAGTTCGTGCCGTCGCACTACGAAAACGTCTACTACCACTGGATGGAAAACGTGCGCGACTGGTGCATCTCGCGCCAGCTGTGGTGGGGCCACCGCATCCCGATTTACTACTGCGCCGACTGCGGCCACCTGTGGTGCGAGGTCGAGCGCCCGCCGAAGGCCTGCCCGCGCTGCTCGTCGCCGCGCATCCACCAGGACCCGGACGTCCTCGACACGTGGTTCAGCTCGGCGCTGTGGCCGTTCTCGACGCTCGGCTGGCCGGACCACACCGCCGACCTCGACAAGTACTACCCGACCAACACGCTCATCACGGCCCACGAGATCATCTTCTTCTGGGTCGCGCGCATGATCATCATGGGCCTCAAGTTCATGGGCGAGATCCCGTTCAGCAAGGTCGTCATCAACCCGCTCGTGATGGACGAGCACGGCAAGAAGATGTCGAAGAGCTCGGGCACCGCGATCGACCCGATCGAGGTCATCGACCAGATCGGCGCCGACTCGATCCGCCTGACGATGGCCAGCTACCCGACCCAGAGCCGCCACATCAGCCTCTCCGACAAGCGCTTCGAGTCGATGCGCAACTTCAGCAACAAGCTGTGGAACGCGACGCGGTTCGTCCTCATGAACACCGAGGACCTCGCCCCCGAGACGCTCGCCGCCGGGCCCGATCCCAACCGGCTCGAGCTCGAGGACAAGTGGATCCTGGCCGGCCTCGGCCGCGCGACCGCGCAGGCCACCGCCGCGCTCGAGCAGTTCGGCTTCGACGCCTACGTCGACGCCGTCTACAAGTTCATCTGGAACCAGTATTGCGACTGGTACGTGGAGCTGGTGAAGGACCGGCTGTATGCGTCCGACCCGGCGGGCCAGGGGCGCCTGTCGCCGGCCTCGCGCGCGACGGCGCAGGTCGTCCTCGCCACCGTGCTCGAAAAGATCCTGCGCCTGCTGCACCCGGTCGCGCCGTTCATCACCGAGGAGATCTGGCAGAACCTCAAGTCGCGCTGGGGCGCCGGCAACGAGCAGTTCGCGGCCGAGGTCCTGATGACCGCGAGCTGGCCCGAGGCGGCCCCGGCCTCGGCCGACGCCGAGTCGATCGACGCCGCCATGAGCCTCATCCAGGAAGCCATCGGCCGCATCCGCGCCATCCGCGGCGAGCTGAACGTGCCGCCGGGCACGAAGGTCGACATCGACATCGTCTCGGCCGGCGCCGCCAAGATCGAGCTGCTCAACCAGCAGCAGCACTACATCCGCAGCCTGACCAACATCGGCGAGCTGCGGCTCGGCGCCGAACACACGCTTCAGGGCTTCGCCTCGACGGCGGTGATCGAGGACGTGACGATCCACGTCATGCTCCCCGAGGAGCTGCGCGTCCAGGAGCGCGCCCGCCTCGACAAGGAGATCGCCCGGCTCGAGAAGGGCGTCGCCGCCGCCGAGAAGAAGCTCTCCAACGAGAAGTTCGTCGGCGGCGCCCCGGCCGAGGTCGTCCAGGCCGAACGCGACAAGCTCGATAAAATCAAGACCGAGCTGGCCGCCTTAACCGCAAAGCGCCACGGGCTGGATTAATCCTGGGAACGCCGATCTCCCGATCGGCTCCGGCTGCTCACGCAAAAACGCAAAAGAAAACCCCGAAAACCGCAAAAGGTTTTCGGGGTTTTTCATGATCGCCCCTGTTCACAGGGTTTTTGCGAGCTTGTTCAGCTGCTCATAAATTCCGCCCGATTGCCCCGTAATCGGTTCGCTCTCTCGAACAATGCTTTTACCCGCCGTTGCCCGAATGACCTGTTTCGGGGCGTCGACCTCGGCAACCGGCTGCGATTCACAAGACACCTCGTACTTGCCGCCCTTCTTGACCAGTTTCCCGGACCACCAGTAGGGGGCTTCATGATCGATATAATACCTGACCCATTGATTGTTCGTGTTGCGCTGAAACACCATGATGGACGAGGGCTCGATCAAGGAGCCGTTGTAGCTCTGAGTCAGAAGCAGCAAGCCGTCATTCGTATCCCGGCATGAATCGAGCACCTGCAGCCGGTCCGGCACGCGAAAGGGGTTCACAAACACGACGATGCAGGCGGCCACCGGAAGCACGACAAACAGCAGCACGGCGACCAGCGGGTAAAAATAGGGGTTCCGCTTTTTCTGTTCCATGATGGGTTTGTATAACGAAGTCAATAAAGCTGCAACAAAATCCCGAGCGCCATCGCCACCTGAACGATCAGCGCCGGCGCGAGCAGCGACCCGACCCCGATCTTCATCCGCCTCCGCGCCACGATCAGCATCGCCCACGCCGCGAAATTCAGCGGGTAGAGATACGCCGTCACGATGTTCCAGTCCCCCCAGCCGCCGAAATCCATTTCCCAGAGGAGCGGGACCGCGGCGGCCGAGACCGCGGCGATGAACGCAACCACAAGGATCTCGCGATCAAACGCATCGAGCTGTTTCATGTGGCGCGCGGCCAGCAGGATCATCGGGATCGCCAGCGGCGCGGCGACGAGGAAGCCCATCCCGATATCGAGGAAATGCCCCCACGAGATCATGCTGTAATAGACGTAATCGGACTTGGCGCGCGCGGCCTCGTAGTTCCACTGCACCAGGTTGAAGCAGTCCGCCCCGCCGTGCAGGTTGCCGAGGTAGCCGATGTCGATCATGAACGGCCGGATGAACCAGACGTAATAGGGCGCGATCACGATGGCGAGGAAACCGATCGTAATCAACGGGTCCTTCAGCGCGCGGAGCCGCCCGAACCCGTGCTCGCCCCGGCGAACCAGCAAAACAAGAACCGCCGTCGCCGGCAGCAGGACCACGCCCGCGCCGTGCGCCAGCATCGCGATCGACAGCGCCGCATACACGAACATCAGGCGGTTGCATCGCTGCCGGCTCCCCTCGCCCCAAAGCATCCACGCCGCCGCGGCGATGAACAGCGCCATGGCGGCCAGGACGAGAAACGTCGTCTCGACGTAGGCGAAAAACTGTGCGAGGTAACCGGCCAGGACCGGCCCGGCCAGCAGGAACGCGCGCTCCATGCGGCTCCGCCCGATCAGCAGCGCGGCCATCGCGCTCGCCCACACGAACACCGCGCCCGAGCCGCAGATCACGATGAAGTGCGTCAGCCGGTCCAGGTTCCGGCCGCCGGAAAACGTCAGCGTCATGTCCTGGACGAAGTTGAACAGGCGCATCGTGAGGACTTCGGACGGGAATACATAGGCGGCGGCCCGAATCTCGTTGAACAGCGAAGAGGCGTCGCCGAACGTCCGGTTGATCGCGGGGTTCACGCGGAACAGGACGAACAGGAGCCAGCACGCAACGGCCAGGCAACCGGCGCCCCAGGCCATTCGGCGAGTCGGCCGGATCGCGCCTCCGGCCGGCTCCTGGGTTTGATGTTCGCGGGGTAAGAAGCAGAGCGCCGCCACGACGGCGGCGACCAACGCGCGGATCGCCCAGTGAATGCGCGCCCACCCGAGCGTCCCCCACAGCAGGTCCATCGGCATCCAGTTGCCGTGGCCGCGATCGAACAGGAACGGCGCGCCGGATTCGTCGCGCACAACGAACCACTCGGCCGGGAACATCGGAGCCATCACAAATGCGCCGGAAAGCAAAATCAAAACCAGGCGAAATGAAAAAATCCCGAGTTTTGGCGGCGTGCCGTTCAAGGCGGTTGAAATCCAAAAAAGTAAGCCGCTTTCGATGAAAGCGGCTTACATCATACTGACGCGAAGTTGTTGAAAGCAATGCCGGTTTCGGCGAAACCGGCCTACTCCAGGTAGTACTTCGTCGCGTAGTCGGCCACCATGCGGTCGGTGTTGAACGCCGGGATGAGCGTCACCATCGCGCGGCGGATCCGCTGGATCCACTTGCGCGGCAGGTTCATCGCGTCGCGGTCGAAGTATTCCGGGATGACTTCGTTTTCGATCGTGGCGTACAGGTTCTCGGTGTCGATCTTGTCCTGTTCGCTGACGTTGCTGGAATTGGAGTCCTCGCCGATGGCGAAGCCGTTGGTGCCGTCGTAGCCCTCGCGCCACCAGCCGTCGAGGATCGACAGGTTGAGGCAGCCGTGGACGGTGGTCTTCTGGCCGCTCGTGCCGGAGGCCTCGAGGGGCCGCCGCGGCGTGTTGAGCCACACGTCGCAGCCGGAGACGAGGTAGCGCGCGACCTGGATGTCGTAGTTCTCGATGAAGAAAACTTTCCCCGAAAAGCGCGGATCGCGGCTGATGTGGTAGATCTGCTGGATGAGCGACTTGCCGCCGTCGTCGCGCGGGTGGGCCTTGCCGGAGATGACCATCTGCAGCGGGCGCTGCGGGTCGTTGAACAGGCGCGCCGCCCGGTCGATGTCGCTGAAGAGCAGGGCCGCGCGCTTGTAGGTGGCGAACCGCCGCGCAAAGCCGATCGTGAGCGAGTCCGGGTGCATCGGGAGCTGGCCGCTGTAGGCGGTCCCGCCGCCGATGCGCGCCTGCTGGAACTCGAGCCGCTCGCGCATGGCCTCGATCATCTGCCGCTTGAGCCGGTAGCGCAGCGCCCAGATGACCTCGTCGCTCAGGAAGCGCGGGTCGGCCACGCGTTCCCAGAAATCGTGCTGCATCAGGTGCTTCAGCCACTCGACGCCCAGGTTGTACTCCCAGAACGAATAGGTGACGCGGTTCATCCAGCCGAGGATGTGGACGCCGTTGGTGATGTGGCCGATGGGGACCTTGTCGGCGGGGGCGTTGTTGTAGAGGTGGCGCCACATTTCGCGGCTGACCTCGCCGTTGAGCTCGCTGACGGCGTTGGCGGCGCGGGTGTTGCGCAGCGCCAGGACGGTCATCGTGAACGCGTCGCCGGCGTTGCCGGGCTGCTCGCGGCCGAGGTCCATGAGCTGGTCCATCGAGATCTTGAGCTTGTCGGGCCAGTTGTGGAGGAGGTGGTCCATCAGGTCGCGCGTGAACCGGTCATGGCCGGCCGGAACCGGCGTGTGCGTCGTGAACACCGCCTTCCGGCGGACGATTTCCTGCGCCTCGGCAACGCTCTTGCCCTGCTCGACCTGCTCGCGGATGAGCTCGAGCAGCAGGAACGCGGAGTGGCCCTCGTTCAGATGGTAAACCGACGGGTCGACGCCGATGGCGCGCAGGAAGCGGACGCCGCCGACGCCGAGCATCAGCTCCTGGCTGACGCGGGTCGTCTGATCGCCGCCGTAGACGCGCGCAGTGATCTCGCGGTGGTGGAGCTCGTTCTCGGGGCGGTTCGTATCAAGAAGATAGAGCACGTTGCGGCCGACGTTGAGCCGCCAGGCGTGATACGCGACGTTGGTGTGGGCGATCATCAGGTTGCAGACGATCGGCTCGCCCTGGGCGTCGGTCACCAGCTCGACGGGGAGCTTGCGCGGGTCCATCGGCGGGTAGTTTTCTTCCTGCCAGCCGTCGGCGTTGAGCCGCTGCTGGAAGTAGCCGCCGCGGTAGAACAGCGTGATGCCGATCATCGGCACGTCGAGGTCGGAGCTGGATTTCAGGTGGTCGCCAGAGAGGATCCCCAGGCCGCCCGAGTAGACGGGGAGCGATTCATGGAAGCCGAATTCGGCGCTGAAATAGGCGACCGGGTGCTGGCGGAAATGCGGGCAGTGCGCCGCGCCCCAGGTGTTCTTGTCGGCCAGGTAGCTTTCGAATTCCTCGATGACCTCGGCGGCCATCGCGCCGACGCGCTTGCTGTATAAGTTCGCGATCAGTTCGTCGTGCGTGAGCGCCTGCAGGACGGCCACGGCGCTGTGGTTGGACTTGATCCACGCCTCCTCCGACAGGTTTTTGAAAAGCTGCTGGGCGCGCGGATTCCACGTCCACCAGATGTTGTATGTCAGCCGGCGGATGCCGTCGGCCAATCGGGTGGCTTCTTCATGCATCGCCAGCGAGGCGGAGGAGGTCATCGCCATGGGGGGGGTGCCTTTCGTCCTTGAATAACAGACAACGGCGGGCATACATCGGCCCACCCGCCGTATAGTGGATCGACCTATTTAACTGTATCCTTGAGCTTTAGTTCAAGATTAAGTAGGCCGGGTTCGCCGAATCAAGTATGGAACCGCGTAAGCGGTTCCAGCCTCGTGTCCGATCCCTTGCGGCAATCCGCGGTTATGGCTTAATATTTTGGAAAGTGGAGGCGGTTGCGATGAAGATAGATCTCGAATGCGAGGATGACGGCCGCTGGATCGCCGAAACTCAGGACTCAGCACTCAGGACTCAGGACTAAACCCATGTATCGCGTCGCCAAATACATCGACTTCTGCTACGGCCATCGGCTGCTCAATTACGCCGGCAAGTGCCGCCACCTGCACGGCCACAACGGCCGCGTGCTGATCGAGATCGCCGGCGATCACCTCGACAGCCGCGGGATGCTCGCCGATTTCGGCGACATCAAGCGTATCGTCAAGCAGTGGATCGACGACAACATCGACCACCGCATGATCCTGAACCGCGACGACCCGGCCCTGGCGTTCTTCCGCGACAGCGGCGAGCCGCACTACGTCATCGACGAAAACCCGACCGCCGAGGCGATCGCCCGCCTCATCCACGACAAGGCGCGCCAGCTCGGCCTGCCGGTCACGCGCGTCGTCCTGTGGGAAACCCCCGACTCCTGCGCCGAATTCGGCCGGCGATGACCCATCGCCCCACGGCCTGACATGCAAAGAGCCCCGGCGCTGCGCCGGGGCTCTTCTTTTGGACAACTTGCGTGCGGCCCTACGGGTAGACCTGGTAGCCGTCCTTCGCGACGCGCTGGCGGAAGGTGGCGATCAGTTCCTGGGTGATCGGGCCGGGCTTGCCGTTGCCGATCGGGCGCTTGTCGACTTCGATGACGGGCAGGGCCTCGGCGGCGGTGCCGGTCAGGAACGCCTCCTCGGCGTTGAAGACGTCGAAGCGCGTGAACGGCTGCTCGAGCACCTCGTAGCCCTTCTCCCGGGCGATCTCGATGATCGCGTTGCGCGTGATCCCCTCGAGCGCGCCCAGGTAGGCCGGCGGCGTGAGGATCTTGCCGCGGCGGACGATGAAGATGTTGTCGCCGGTGCACTCGACGACGTACCCCTGCTGGTCGAGCATCAGCGCCTCGATGCAGCCGGCGTTCTGGCCCTCGATCTTGGCGAGGATGTTGTTCAGGTAGTTGCACGACTTGGTGCGCGCGTTGAAGGACTCGATGTAGTTGCGCCGCGTCGGGACCGTCACGATCGACAGCCCCTCCTCGTAATACTTCTTCGGGTAGAGGGTGATCGAGTCGGCGATGATGACGATCGAGGCCTTCTTGCACAGCCACGGGGCAAGGCCCAGCGAGCCGACGCCGCGCGTCACGACCAGGCGGATGTAGCAGTCGCGCAGCTTGTTGCGGCGCATCGTCTCGGCGATCGCCTCGGCGATCTCGTCGAGCGTCAGCGGGATTTCGAGCTTGATGTACTTGGCCGACTCGAACAGGCGGACCAGGTGCTCGTGGAGCCGGAAAATGCAACCCTCATAGGCGCGAATGCCCTCGAAAATGCCGTCGCCGTACAGGAACGTATGGTCGAAAACGCTGACCTTGGCGTTCTCGCGGTTGTAGAATTGACCGTCGATGTAAATCTGGAGATCCGGATTCGCCTGCTCGCTCATGGGACAATCAACCTCCGTGCGAAATAGTCCTCATATCAAAGACACTCAAGCGAGGTATTGTCAACCAGGAATGCCGTCCAGGCAGGCCGGATCGAGTCGCGACAGCTCGGCAAAAGCGGCCCGGGCGTCGGCGCGCAGGCTGCGGCCGGCCAGCCAGTCGCGCCCCGTCATCTCGATGAACATCCCGCGCAGGCGCTTCATCGGCAGGCCGATCACCCCGGTCAGGTCGCCGTCGACCGCGGCGACGAGCCGCGCGCCGAGCCCCTGGATCCCGTACGAGCCGGCCTTGTCGTCGGCCTCGCCCGAATCGACGTATTCATCGATGAGCGCCCGGCTGAGCTCGTGGAACCGGACCTTCGCCGGGACGGCGTCGACGAGCGCCTCGCCGCCGGCGCGCAGGAGCGCCATGCCGGTGACGACCTCGTGCGTGCGGCCGGAAAGCCGGCCGAGCATCGCGCGCGCCTCGGCGCGGCCGGCCGGCTTGTTCAGGATTTCGCCGTCGATGATGACGATCGTGTCGGCCGCGAGGATCAGCCGGCCGGCGGGGGCGGTCTCGGCGATCGCCTCCCCCTTGGCCAGTGCGGTCTTGAGCGCGACGACGCGCGGCGCGCCGGATGCGAGATGCAAGGTTTCGTCGGCGTTGGAGACGCGCACCTCGAACTCGAGCCCGGAGGCGGCCAGGAGCGCGCGCCGGCGGGGCGACTGCGAGGCAAGAATCAGGGGCTCGGGCTGGCTCAACGCTTGAACAACCCGAACCAGCTCCGGCCGTCCTGGGCCGCGAGGCCGCGCGCCACGTTGCGGTCGAAGAAGACCTTGACCTGGCAGTTGCCGACGCTGGGGTAGTTCACCTCGTCGACCGGGACGACGTGGATGATGCTGTCGAGCTGGATCTTGATCGATGGGTTGTCCTCGATGACCTTGCTCATCGTGCGGCCGTCGCCGACGTCCATCCCGAGCAGGCGTTCGCGCAGCTTGGCGCGGGCGTCCTGGACGGCGTTGTTATACGCGCTCAGGTTGAGCGCGGCCGGGTCGGCGGCGCCGGTCTTGGCCTCGTCGCCCGAGCGCGCGTGCTCCAGGACCCACGCCGAGACGACCGACGTCGGGATGCTGGCCACGGCGATGCTGCGGCCGGCCTGATCGCGCCACGCGACGGTGGAACGCTCCTCGATCAGGTTTTCGAACCCCATCCGCTGGTCGGGGGGCGCGCCCTGGAGCCACTCGCGCAGTTTGGTCTTGGAATCGAGCGGGGCCTCCTGAAGCTGGTCGGCAAGCTTGCGCAGCGCGCCGCGGCGCGAGGCCGCGCGCATGGCCATGACCACGGCCGGCGACGTGTCGGAGGTCTTGAGGTCGGCCTCGGCGGTGGCGGCGATCGCCGCCCCCATCGTCTGGCCCCATGAGGCGGGCCCGCTCCCCTCGCCCTGGGCCCGGCCGACGCCGACGACCTCGAGGTAGTCGGGCGGCGAGGCCTGGGTGGCCCGGCTAATGCGCGAGCAACCGGGGACGGCCAGAATCGTCAGCAGCGGGATGAGCCAAAGAGCACGCATGTTTTCTCCAGTATATTCGGATCCGACAAGACGATTGCGTTACAGGCGGCCGGGCCAGCGCACGACCGGCTCGGGGAGCGTCGGCCGGGTGGGGCCGACGCAGCTGACGGCCAGCGCCCCGGACCTCAGGTAGCGCCGCGCCACGGACTGCACGTCGGAGGCGTCGACCGCCTCGACGCGCCCGATCACCTCGTCGACGGGCAGGACGCGGCCGAACGTCAGGATCGACTCGGCGTTGCGCATCATCCGGCTTTCGGTGTTCTCCAGTCCGATCAGCAACCCGTCGATCACCTGCGAGCGGGCAAGTTCCAACTCGCGATCGGATACCCTTTCTTCGCAGATCCGCTCGATTTCATCAAGGGTGATCCGCAGGACCTCGCCGAGCTGGGACGGGCTGGTCGCCCCGTCGATGCCGAAGCTGCCGGCATCGGTGAAATATTCGGTAAACGATCCGATCGAATAGGCGAGGCCGCGCTTTTCGCGGACTTCCTGGAACAGGCGCGAGCTGACGCCGCCGCCCAGGATCATGTTGAGCAGCCCGAACGCGTAGCGCTCGGGGTCGCGGCGGCGCGGGGCGTTCGTCCCGAGGCAGAAGTGGGTCTGCTCGATCGTGCGCTTGAGGCAGCTCTGGCGGCGCTCCAGGCCCGACGTCGACGGCTGGGCGGGGCGGTGGCCGTGGCTGGACTCGCGCAGCGGGGCGAACCGGCGGCGGACGACCTCCTCGACATCGTCCTTGCTGAAGGCGCCGGCAATGGCGATCAGGATCCGTTTGGGCTGGAGCTCGTGGCGCCAGAATTCGCGCATGTAGGGGGCGTTGAAGCGGCGGATCGTCGACCGGCGGCCGATGACGGGCCGGCCGAGCGGGTGGTCCGGCCACAGGTTGCGCATGAAGACGTCGACCGACAGCTCCTCGGGCGAGTCCTCGTACATCTTGCATTCCTCGAGGATCACCTGGCGCTCGCGGGCGAGCTCGTCGTCGGGGAAGACCGACTCGATGAGCATTTCGCCGAGCAGGTCGAGCGCGCGCGGGGCCTTGACGTCGATCGTGCGGGCGTGCAGGACGAGCTGCTCCTGCGTCGTGAAGGCGTTAATGTTGCCGCCGAGCTCGTTGGTGACGTCGGCGATCTGCTTGGTCGTCAGGCGGCGGGTCCCCTTGAAAAGCATGTGCTCGACGAAGTGGCTCAGGCCGCCGTCGTCCTCGGATTCGTGGCGCGAGCCGACGTCGATCCAGATGCCGATCCCGCACGAGCGGACGGATTTCATCGGCTCGGAGACGATCCGGATGCCGTTGGGAAGTGTTCTCAGACGTGCCATCTCAAAACCCCGCACTCAAACAAATCGAACCACGAAGGCCCCAAGACACCAGGAACGCCGGCTGGAATCCCCCCTTGTGCCTTCGCGACTTCGTGGTTCAATTTTCGTTCAATCGACCTAATCGCCGTGCTCCAGGCTGTCGCGAAGCGACTTGAGCACCCCTTCAAACTTGATTTCGTTCTCGCTGTCGATGTCGACCAGCCGCTCGTGGGCCTCCAGCATCATCAGGATCCGCTGCATCCGGCTCATCTGCGGCTGCGGGGCGGCGGAAAGCTCGCGCCCCTCGGCGACCTCGACGCGGTCCTTGCGCATGTCGAGGATGTACTTGAGCCCGAGCGTGTTGAGCAGATGGCGGACGTGATCCTGGATATTGACGACGACCACCGAGGAGCCGGCCGTCTGGCGCTGGAACAGGCCGATGCTGGCCAGCATCCCCATGAACGTGCTGTCCATGGTCGTGCAGTTGTCGAGGTCGACGACGTAACGGGGCGGCGGCATCATGGCGCGCGTGCATTCGAACACGTAGGCGAGGCTGGGGCTGACCAGGTGGGTTCCCTTGCCGTTGACGCGGATGACCACGATGCCGTCGGAGCAGCACGCATACTGGATCGGATCTGGGGCTGGCTGAGACATCGTCCCCCCGCTCATAACAGCCGCCGTTGTAGGCGCGGTAATCACGATCGATCTCCCCAGGAGGTTCTACCTCCTGTCCTATTTTTCCCTATTTCCGTCCGGGACGCAACGGTCGATCGCTGGGGTGGCGGGGTGTTTTTTTGAGTGGGATTGCGGTATGGGTCGTTTGGGTCTTATGGGTCGTTTGGGCCCGATGGGGCACCCGAAAAACAGGGGACAGGCGGCTGGTCGCCCCCGCCGGTCGCGGCGGAAAACTGTCACCGGCGGGGCATGCGCGTCATTTTTATGACGTCGCGGCGCGAGTGTCCCCTCTTTTTGCCGGGCCTCGAAACCGCTTTCACATTTGGCCTTATCTCCTGTTTTTTCAGCATTCTTTCAATCAGACGGCGTTTCCCCACGCCCCGTTTTCCAGTTTCGGGCGCTCTGGCACTGCCCTTGCATCCATCGCTTCCGCATCAGTCTCTATTCTGACGCCGAAAGGGGGCCAAACCATGAACCTGTTCGATATGAGCGTCACCCAGCTGGAGAAGTCGATGGACCTGCGCATGGACAACCAGCGCGTCATCGCCTCCAACCTCGCCAACGTGGACACGCCCGGCTACAAGGCCCGCCGGATGGACTTCGAGGCCTCGATGGCCCAGGCCCTGAGCGGTGTCGAGACGCCGGCCGTCATTAATGTTTCGACCGAGCAGGGGATCGGCCTCGACGGCAACAACGTCGAAATGGACGCCGAGCTCTCCGCGTTGGGCCGCAACAAAACGATGTATTCGCTGACGGCGCAGATCCTGGCGGCCAAGTTCCGCCAGGTCAGCACGGTCTTTGAACAGAGATAAGGGGTAAGGGATCATGAGCGACTTCGTAACACTCGACCTGAGCGGGGCGGGGATGACCGCGCAGCGGGCGCGGATGCGGGTCATCGCCGAAAACCTGGCCAACCAGCACACCACCGGCCCCAACGGCCCGTATCAGCGCAAGGAAGTCGTCCTCCAGTCGGCCCCGCTCTCGCAATTCGCCGACGAGCTGACCGGGGCGCTCGAGCAGCTTTCGACGGCCGACGGCCGCGAGGCGGTCAGCTCGGTCAAGGTCGGCTCGGTCGCCGGCGACGGCTCGGACCCGGTGCGCGTGTTCGACCCGAATCACCCGCACGCCGACGCGCAGGGTTACGTCTCGCTGCCGAACATCAGCGTTTTCCGGGAAATGACCGAGATGGTCGAGGCGTCGCGCTCGTATGAGGCCAACCTGGCGGCCTCGCGCGCCACCCAGCAGATGTTGAACGCCGCAATCGATCTCTTGAAGTAAGCGAAGGGGGCTTGAGCGATGGAAATCAACCCGATCAATGTCAGCAACCGCGTCTGGTCGATCGAGCTCGGCGACCTCGGCCGCGCGCAGTGGACGAAGGAAGGCCTGCCGGCCTCCCCCGCCGCCAAGGATCAGGGCTCGGAATTCGGCGCGATGGTCTCCGAGGAGATCAACAAGGTCAACGACCAGCTCCTGACGACCGACAAGGCGGTCTCGGACCTGGCGACGGGCCAATCCGAGAACCTCCACGGCGCGCTGATCTCGATGCAGAAGGCCAACCTGTCCTTCAAGATGCTCGTCGAGGTCCGGAACAAGGCGCTTTCGGCTTACGACGAATTGATGCGCATGCAAGCCTGATTGATTGCGGATTTCGGATTGCCGATTGCGGAATTGTGATTTCGAGCACGATCACGAACCAAGCACGAGTTGAGCGAGGATTAGAACCATGGCATTCATACAGGATCTCTCCAGACAGTTCGGCGGGTTTGTCGGCGCCCAGCCCATGGCGCGCAAGCTGACGCTGCTGGCCATCATCGTCGGCTCGATCGGCGCGATGGCGTTCCTCGTCATCCACGCCCAGACCGGCAGCTACACGGTCCTGTATCAGGGGCTCGAGCCCAGCGACGCCGGCGAGATCGTCCGCGTCCTCGGCCAGAAAGGGATCCGCTTCCGCACGGAGAACTCCAACTCGATCATCAAGGTCCAGGCCAGCCGCATCGACGAGGCGTTCATGCTCGTCTCGATGGAAGGCCTCCCCAACAGCGGCACGGTCGGCTACGAGGGGCTCGACAAGAGCACGATCGGCCAGTCCAACTTCGCCCAGCAGAAGAACTACAAGCGCATGCAGGAGGGCGAGCTGGCGCGCACGATGGTCAAGTTCGAGGGGGTCGAGCAGGCGCGCGTGCTGATCGCCGTCCCCGACGAGACCCCGTTCCTGGCCGAGCAGCAGAAGGCGACGGCCTCGGTCCAGCTCAAGCTGCGCACCGGCTACCAGCTTTCCGAGCGGCAGATTTCCGGCATCAGCCACCTGGTTTCGCACGCCATCAAGGGGCTCGACGACAAGAACGTGGTCATCGTCGACCAGAAGGGCAACCTGCTCAACCAGAGCCGCGGCGAGGAGTCGCAGAACTCGGTCGCCCAGCAGCAGTTCAAGCTCGGCTACGAGGACCGCCTCAAGCACGAGGTCGAGAGCCTGATCGAAAACACGATCGGCCGCGGCCGGGTCGCCGCCCGCGTCCAGGCCGAGTTCGACTATGCGTCGCAGAAGGAAGAGCGCCAGGTGTTCAACCCGGACGCCCAGGACCCGATCCCGACCAAGGAACAGACCGAGACCGAGCCGGCGCCGAAGACGGCCCTGGCCGCGACGACCGGAACGGCCGCCGTCGCGCCGGCCGGCCCGACGCGCACGATGCGCGAATACGCCGTCTCGCAGCAGCGCACCGAGACCCAGAACAACGTCCCGCAGCTCAAGCGCGTGACGGTGGCGGTCCTGGCCGACGGCAAGCACGCCGAAAAGGACGGCAAGGACGAATACACTCCGTTGACCGACGCCGAGATCGCCAACATCGAAAACCTGGTCAAGGCCACGATCGGCTTCAGCGAGGAGCGCGGCGACGTGGTCACCGTCCAATGCTCGCCGTTCACCAACAACGAACTGACGCCGATGGACGACGTCGGCTGGCTCACGCCGGACGTGCGGCGGATCATCGAGCTGTCGCTGCACTGGGGCATCATCGGCCTGATCGCGCTGATGCTGATCATGATGGTGCTGCGCCCGGCGGTCAAGCAGATCACCGTGGCGTCAGGGCCGATGGCCGCCCTGCCGGCCGGCGCCGGCGGGCATCAGTGGATCGAGGCGGGAGGGGCCGGAGCGGCCGCCAACGGCGCGACCCCGATCGAGGCCGGGTCGATGGCCTCCAAGCTGCTCGGCAACACCGACCAGGCGCGGATGTTCCAGGCCCAGCAGGCCGCCGAGAACGCGCGCGTGTCGCAGGCCCAGGCCCAGCAGATCCAGCGCGAGGTGATCGAGACCACGAAGAACCAGCCGCAGAAGACGGTCAGTCTGCTGAGGCAGTGGATGGACGAGGCGTAACGCGATTGCGGATTTCGGATTGCGGATTGAGAGAGAAGCGACGGATCACGGTTCGATTACGAGCACGAGCACGATTATAAGAGGGACGAACGATGCAACCACGGACGCAGGATAGCAACAAGCCGCTGACCGGCCTCGACAAGGCCGCGATCATGATGCTGTCGTTCGACGAGTCGTCGGCCAGCGAAGTCCTGAAGCTCATGGAAGAGCGCGAGATCCAGCGCATCACCGGCCACGCCTCGCGCCTGCGCAAGATCAACATGGAACAGATCAACTCGGTGCGCGAGGAGTTCCTGGTGCGCCTCTCCGATTCGAGCCCGCTGCTCATCAGCCAGGCGCGCGAGCAGCTCAAGGTCATCCTCAAGAAGATCCTCCCGCCCGAGCGCTACGAGAAATTCATCGAGATCGTCGAGACCGGCGACGAGCTGAGCGAGGGCTTCGACTCGATCAAGTGGATCGACTCGCAGTCGATCGCCTCGTTCCTCTCCCACGAGCACCCGCAGACGATCGCGCTCGTCCTGGCGCACCTGGAGACCGACAAGGCCGCCGAGGTCCTGATGGGGATGCCGAAGCCGCTCCAGAGCGACATCATCCTGCGCATCGCCAACCTCGACCGGATCAACCCGGAGCTGGTCAAGGAAGTCCAGGAAGTGATGATCACCGAGATCATGGCCTCGGGCGCCAGCAAGAGCCGGCGCGTCGGCGGCTCGCACGCCGTGGCCGAGATCCTCAACAACCTCGACGGCCAGACCGAGGAGGCGATCTTCAACGCGATGGAGGAGACGGACTCGGAGATGGCCGAGACGATCCGCGAGCTGATGTTCGTCTTCGAGGACCTGGTCAAGATCGACGACCGCGGCCTGCAGCTCGTGATGAAGGAAGTCACCAACGACGTCCTGACGCTGGCCCTCAAGACCGCCCCCGAGGAGCTGCGCGCCAAGATCTTCAAGAACATCTCCTCGCGCGCCGCCGAGATGATCAAGGAAGACCTGGCGACGATGGGGCCGGCCAAGCTGTCCGACGTCGAGAAGGCGCAGCAGGAAATCGTCAAGATCTGCCGCCGGCTCGAGGCCGAGGGCAAACTCATGCTGGCCGGCGGCGGAGGCGAAGTCTTTGTCTAAGATCATCCGCTCACTCGACTCGCCGCCGGACCTGGTCGGCAACCTGGACCTGGGCAAGACCCTTGTCGGCCCCGAGCCCAAGGCGCGCCCGGCCGGCGGATTTTCCGGCCACGCCGCGGCCGTGCGCCAGCCGCGCGTCTCGATGGCCGAGGCGGCCGAGCAGGAGGCCCGCCGGACGATCGAAGAGGCCCGGCGCGAGGCCGAAAAGATCCAGCGCGAAGCGTGGCACGCCGGCTTCGAGCAGGGCGAAAAGGCCGGCGAGCGGCTGGCGCTGCAGAAGATCCAGCCCGCCGTCGACGCCTTCGCCAAGCTGATCGACTCGATCTCGAACGACCGCGCCTCGCTCGTCCGCAAGCACGAGCAGGAACTGATCCGGATCGCGTTCCTCATCGCCGCCAAGGTGGTCCAGGCCGAAATCGACCGCAACGACGAGACGATCGCGCAGACGGTCCAGGCGGCCCTGACCAAGGTCACGGCCAACCAGCACGTCCGCGTGCGCGTCGCGCCGCAGGACCTGCAGCTCATCCAGAACAACCTGCGCACGTGCGCGCCGGCCGGCTGGTCCGAGGACCGCATCGCGATCGAGGCCGACGAGACGGTCCATCGCGGCGGCTGCAAAGTTTTGACCGAGGCAGGCACGATTGATGCGACCATCGAAAACCAGCTCCGGACTTTGAAGGAAAACTTGTGGGAAGAACAGTCCTGACTCAGGACTCAGGACCCAGGACTCAGGACTCAACACTTTATGTTCAAGGCCGACATTTACGCACGCCAGATTGACGCCGCGGACCCGATCCGGTCCGAGGGGCGCGTGACGCAGGTCGTCGGCACCGTCATCGAAGGCACCCTGCCCGACTGCGCGATCGGCCAGATCTGCCTCATCATCCCGAGCGGGAACCAGCCGCCGCTGCGCGCGGAAGTCGTTGGTTTTCGCAAGGAACGCGTGCTGATCATGCCCCTGGGCGACATGCAGGGGCTCAAGCCCGGCAGCTCGATCGTCTCGCTCAACCACGCCCCGACCGTCGCCGTCGGCCCCGAGCTTCTGGGCCGCGTGCTCGACGGCCTCGGCCACCCGATCGACGGCATCCCGCCGATCACCGCCGAGACGAGCTACCCGATTTACAACGATCCGGTCAACGCGTTCCGCCGCGAACGGATCAGCGAACCGCTCGACCTGGGGGTCCGGGCGATTAACGGACTTTTGACGTGCGCGGTCGGTCAACGCGTCGGAATTATGGCGGGCTCGGGCGTCGGCAAGTCGACGCTGCTCGGCCAGATCGCCCGCCAGACCCGCGCCGACATCAACGTGATCGCGCTCGTCGGCGAGCGCGGCCGCGAGCTGCGCGACTTCATCGAGCGCGACCTCGGGCCCGAAGGGCTCGCCCGCTCGGTCCTCGTCGCGGCCACCTCCGACAAATCCCCGCTCGAACGCGTCCGCAGCACGTTCGTCGCCACGGCCATCGCCGAATACTTCCGCGACCAGGGCCGGCGCGTCCTCCTCATGATGGACTCTCTGACCCGCTTCGCCATGGCCCAGCGCGAGATCGGCCTCTCCATCGGCGAGCCGCCCACGACCAAGGGCTACACGCCGTCGGTTTTCTCGATGCTCCCCCGCCTGCTCGAGCGCGCCGGCATGGGCGACGCCAGCATGGGGAGCATCACCGGCCTGTACACCGTCCTGGTCGACGGCGACGACATGACCGAGCCGATCGCCGACGCCACGCGCGCCATCCTGGACGGGCACATCGTGCTGACCCGGTCGCTGGCCGACCAGGGGCACTTTCCCGCCATCGACGTGTTGCAGAGCAAAAGCCGTCTGATGACGGAGGTCGTCAGCCGCGATCATTACCAGTCCGCCGTGGCGATCCAGGAACTGATCGCAGCGCACCGCAAGGCCGAGACGCTCATCAACATCGGGGCGTATGCGGCGGGCTCGAACCCGACGATCGACCGCGCCATCAGGATGCACGACGCGATCCAGGGTTTCCTGCGCCAGAGCATGTTCGAATCGGCGACGCTCGAGGAATCGACCGCCATCCTGAACGCGCTCGCCAAACAGGCGCAGGGCAACGGAACTCAGGGATGAGGCATCGCTCAGGGACTGAGGGAGCAATTACGATTACGAGCACGAGCACGAATGTATTGGGAATTCAGCGCCCATACTTAATCCGACCGGAAAGCTCAGTCTCATGAAGTTCAATTTCTCCCTTCAGGCGGTTCTGGACCAGCGACTGGCCCAGGAAGAGAGAATGCAGCGCGATTACAACCAGACGATGGCGCAGATCAGCGCAATCAAGCGGGGGATACACGAAATCGAGTACGACATCGACCGCTGGATGGAACAGGTTCAGGCCAACCAGGCCGCGATGGGATTCAATAAGCGCGGCCTGTTCGAAAACTGGATCGACGTCCAGAACGACGAGCTCAAGAAGATGCAGGAGCAGCTCGAGCGGATGAAAAAGATCGCCGACAAGGAACGGCAACTGCTCATCAAGGCCATGCAGGCGCGCACGCTCATGGAGAAGCTGCGCGACCGCGAGCTGAGGCTCTTCCACGAGGAGGCCGACCGCGCCGAGGCGCGCATGTTCGACGAGTTCGCGGTGCGCGAGTTCGCCGAGCAGCGCAAGCGCCGGGAGAGCGAGACGGAAACGCACGGGGCGGAAAATTCTGCCTACCAGGGGGAAAGGAATTCCTGATGAGGAACGAGCGCACATACGCAAGCCACCGCATCCAGCGCGCGGTCATGGTGATTTTGGCCGTTTCGGCGGGGGTTTTGCTGCTTGCGTGGGCCATGCCCGCGCTTCGCCGGCCCCTGGGCACAATCCTTGCAACCAACGCCTTCGCGCAACCGGCCAAGTCCGCCGCGGCGCCGACGACGGCCACCACGGCGGCCGCCGCCCCGGCCAAGGAGACCAAGCCGGCGGCCTGGGTGTTTCAGCCCGATCCGATCGATTCCGCGGCCCTGTCGCTGCGCGAGCGCGAGCTGAAGATCCGGCAGCGCGAACAGGAACTCAACCAGGCCGAGGCGCGCCTGGACAGCCTGCGCCAGGAAGTCGAGCTGAACCTGGCCAGGAGCGAAGAGGTTCTCAAGTCGATGCAGCGGATGGCCGGCGAGGCCGACTCCAGCCGCAGCAAGGAACTCAAGAAATGGGTCTCGATCTACACAGCCATGAAACCGGCGCAGGCCGGGCCGGTGATCGCCGGCCTCGACCCGAATTTCGCGCTGCAGATCCTGGCCCAGATGGAACCCAAGAGCGCCGGCAAGATCCTCGAGAACATGCCGCCGCAGCAGGCCATCGTCCTTGGCCAGCGGCTTGGACTCAAGCACCCTTGATCCCGACCTATTGCGGCCGGTTTTCACCGGCAGCCCATATTCACACCGCAAGGAACCGATCATGATCGCTGCTGTCCCGAGCGACCCACTGGCCGGCCTCATGGCCCAAATGCAAAACGCCTCCGGCGACGCCGCGGCGGGCGGATTCGACCTGCTGCTCAACGTGCTGATGGCGCTCGACGCCGATACCGCCTCTTCCGAAACGGCGGCCGCCGGCAGCGAACTCTTGGAACTGGCGACCGGCGCGACCGGCGAGGAAACGCTCGGCCAGGGCAACGCCGAAACGACCGATCAAAATGCCGCCCCCCTCCCGCTGGCGACCGGAACCGATACCTGGATGCAAATGCCCGTCCAGGCGGACGCGCCGACCGAGACGGTTTCGCCCGAAGCCCAAACCGGCGACGACTCGGCGACCGTGCCCGAGTGCCTGACCGTCCTCGTCCAGCCCAAGGCCGCGCAGGCGCCGGTCGAGCCTCAGTCAGGGAAGGCGGCCCAGGCCGCCGCGCAGCCGGTCATCGCGGCTCTTCAGAAAAACGTCGCCGCGCCGGAATCCGAGACCGAAACCCTCGACGCCGGGAACAAAACGGCGACGGCCACGGCGCAGACAACGATCCAGCAGGTTTTCGCGGCGCCGCCGACGGCCGCCGTCATCAATACCCCGGTTCAGCCCGCGGCCAAAAAGCCGGCCGAATCGACCGAGCAGGATGCCGGCGCCGCGGCGACGGTGATCAACATCGCGCCGGCGCAACCCGCGCCGACCAGCGCCGAACCGGCGGCTCAGGCAATCGTCCAAACCGCCCAGGCCTCGGCCAACGTCGTCAGCATGAAGCCGGCCCGGGTCGCGACCGCAAAGAACCAGCCCGGGACCGAAGCGGTCGCGGCCGAGGCGGCCCAGCCCGAGCTCGTCGCGGAGATCGCGACGGCCACGGTCCAGCCCGCGGCCGCGGCGCCGACCACGACCGTCCCGGCCCAAGCCGCCGCGCCGGTTTCAACGCAGACCGTTCCGGCCCAGGCCGCGGCGACCACCGCGCCGGCAACCGCGCAGCCGGCCGCCGCGAATACAACCGCGGCCACGGCCGAGCCCGCCGCCCCGTTCAAGTGGAACCTTTCGGAACTGATCCACCGCTTCGACGAGCAGCTCAAGCAGGTGATGGGGGACGAGAAGCCGGTCGAGCAGGCCGCAATCAAGGCCCAGGCCCAGAACGTCCCCGCGGCCGAAACCAGCGCCGCCGAGACCCCGGTCCTGAAGACTATGACCGTCGCGCCCGAAACGAAGGCCACGAAGGAGACCGAGACGGTCGCCGTCGCCCCACAGCAGGCCACGCTCACGTTCGAAGCCCGGCCGAAGACCGAGGTCACGGCCGAAAACCGGACCGCGACCCTTGTCGACCAGGTTCGCCAGGCAAGCGAATGGCTCGCCGAGAAGGCCGAGGGCTCGATCCGCTACGGCGACCACGGCGTCGAGGCCAACATGAAGCTTTACCCGCCGGACATGGGCGGGGTGCGCGTCTCGCTCAACGTCGGCAACGACCTGAACGTGCAGGCCCAGTTCGTCGCCGACCGGCCCGAGACGGCGCAGGCGATCCGGCAGAACCTGGATCAACTCCAGACGGCGTTCGCGCGCCAGGGCCTGTCGCTCGACAAGGTCCAGGTGGTCGTGGCGCCCGGCGCCGGCTCGCAGTCCGGCTCGGCCGGCCAGCAGAACTACCAGGCTCCGCGCCGCGACGCGGACACGATGGCCCAGCAGCAGGGCCGCCAGTTCAATCAAAACAACTCCCAGGAGCGCCGCCAGCGCGAACAGGCCTGAGCGGACTGAAGGAACGGACCATGAGCATCGCAAGCATCAGCGCCAGCACGCAGAAAACCACGACCACCGAGAGCGCCTCGGACGGCCTCGGCAAGAACGATTTCCTTCAGCTCATGATCGCGCAGTTGCAGAACCAGGATCCGCTCGACCCGGCCGACGCCACCGAGTACACCTCGCAGCTGTGCCAGTACAGCAGCCTCGAGCAGCTGATCAACGCCAACGACAACATCGAGACGCTGACCAGCTCGATCGAAAGCGGCTCGCGCACCAGCGCCGCCTCCTACATCGGGCGCGAGGTCACGGTGTCGGGCAACCAGGTCACCCTCGACAACGGGACGGCGTCCGGCGCGAACTTCGTCCTGGCGAGCGACGCCGAGACGGTCAGCGTCAACGTCTACGACGGCAACAACGAGCTCGTCGACACCGTCTCGCTCGGCGACCTGGACTCCGGCACGCACACGTTCACGTGGGACGGCAAGAAGTCCAGCGGCGCGGCCGCCAGCGACGGCACTTACACGTTCAAGGTCGTCGCCACCGGCAGCGACGGGACGAGCGTCACGGTGGCCCCCACCTTCACGGGAACCGTCGACAGCATCGAGTTCGAAAACGGCAACACCATGCTCAACATCGGCGGCGGAAGCTGGCCGGTCAGCAGCGTGGTCTCGATCGGAAACACGGCAAGCTAACCCATTTGGAATTTCGATACACCGCGGGATCAAACAGAAACTTAAAAGTTCAAAGGCTTATAAGCCATAACCAGGAAGGAGCCTTCCCATGTCACTGCTCACGGCGCTCAACACCGGCGTCAGCGGCCTTCGCAGCTTCGGCGACAGCCTCCAGATCATCAGCGACAACATCGCCAACGTCAGCACGACGGCCTATAAGTCCTCGCGCGCCTCGTTTTCCGACCTGGTCAGCCAGACGATCAACGGCGCGTCGGGCAGCAGCCAGCTCGGCCGCGGCGTCACGCTGAACAATATCTCCACCAGCTACTCGCAGGGCAGCCTCAGCTCGACCGACAACCTGACCGACCTGGCCATCAACGGCAACGGCTTCTTCATGGTGCAGAAGGACGGGATCAATTACTACACCCGCAACGGCGAATTCAGCATCAACAAGAACGGCGAGCTGGTCACCAACTCCGGCATGAACGTGCTCGGCTACCAGTACGACGCCAACGGCGATCCGCTCGGCACCATCGGCGCCTTGCAGTTCGCCAACAACACGATCGCCCCCATCGTGACCGGCGACGGCACCAACGGCAGCGGCGTCAAGATTTACGCCAACCTCGACTCCTCCGCCGACGTCCTGACGTTCAGCACGACCGACCCGGCGAACACATCGAATTTCAGCACGTCGATCAACGTCTACGACTCGCTCGGCACCAGCCACACCCTCCACGTCTACTTCAACAAGACCGGCACCAACTCCTGGTCATGGCACGGCCTGATGGACGGCGGCGAGCTTCAGGGCGGGACCGCCGGCACCAACGTCGAATGCGCCAGCGGCACGCTGTCGTTCAACTCCAGCGGCGCGCTGCAGACCTCCACGACCACCGCGAGCAGCTTCAACTTCACCGGCACGGCCCAGACGATCGGCTTCAACTTCGGCGACTCGCTCGCCGCCGGCGGCACCGGCCTCGGCGGATCGACCCAGTTCTCCAGCGCCAGCGCGATCACCTCGCAGACGCAGGACGGCCTGCCCGCCGGCACGCTCAACTCGGTCCAGATCGACTCCGACGGCACGGTGTCGGGCGTCTACAGCAACGGCTGCACGATCCCCATCGGCGAGATCGCCCTGGCCAACTTCACCAACCTGAACGGCCTCTACAAGGCGGGGTCGGGCCTCTACCAGGAGACGCTGGCCTCGGGCTCGGCCGTCGTCGGCCACGCCGATGCCAGCGGCCTCGGCACCATCTCCTCGTACTCGCTGGAACAGTCCAACGTCGACCTCGCCACCGAGTTCGTGAACATGATTTCGATCCAGCGCGCCTACCAGGCCAACTCGCGCACGATCACGGTCGGCAACGACATGCTCAGCGACCTGATCAACATCATCCGGTAATAGGATTGCGGATTGCGGAAGGCGGTTTTGTGGAATGAGTTTTCATTCCGCAATCCGCAATCCGCAATCCGCAATTTATTTTGCTTTGTACCCGGTCGGGTGCTAGCTTTTGGGGGCCGGGCTCAATGCGCCCATTCCGATGAGGTTGATGAACCATGAAGCTAGTCGCCATCCTGCCGCTGCTGATGCTCTGCCTGGCCTGCGCGCCCACGAAGCAACCGCTTACGATCTCTGCGGTCGGGTTCTCCCAGATCAATCCGAAGATCCCCGGCGGGGCCGGCCACCGCATGGCGCTCAAGATCGCCGAGCTCAACGCCCGCCAGCAGCTTCACGATCACCTGAACATGTATCACCTCGACGGCGACCAGCCGCTCGAGCAGCTTTACACGGTCGACCCGTTCGTCCACGCGGTGTGCGACGACACGATCCGCTCGGCTCGCATCACCGACCGCGCGATCAAGGAAGACGGTTCGGTCGCGGTCAAGGTCGAGCTGAACATGGACCTGCTGGCCGCGATGCTCGGCGCCTCCGTCACCGCGCCGCCCCAGCCGCCGCAGCAGCCGGCCGCCCCGGCGAAATAAGCTTTCGTTTTCATTTTTCAAACGAGCAGCCCCGGCGATCCGGGGCTGTTTTGGTTTTGGCGGATGATCCCAATCCGTTCGAATCGAGTTTATTGCCTGAATTCCAGCTTCACGTCCGTTGCCGCCGCCGGTGTCAGGGCGCATTCGATCCGCTTGGGCGCGGCGCCCCATGCCCAATGCGGCAGGTTCGCCAGCATCACCCGGTACGGCCCGGCGTCATCCGGGGCCAGATCGAACCGGATCGGCGGGGCCGAGTCGAACTTGATCTCGAATTTGCCGCGGGCCTTTTTGGACACATACACCCACACTTCGGATGTCGTCACGATCGCCTCGGGCGCATCCACCCTCCAGGCGCATCGGCCCTCGCGGGCGCTCGCCTGGAACCGCTCCAGCGTCCGTTGCGGCCGCGCCGGCGCCCCCTTTTCATGGGCGCCCCAAAGGCGGGGCAGCGCGACGAGGTCGAGGCCGTCCGCGGGGAGCGACAACCAGAGCTCCGGATGCGGCTGCGGCCTTGCGCCGGGCGCCTGGCGGCCGTCGACGCGCTCGAGGAGCAGGCTCCCGCCGGCCAACGCGCGCGCCGGACGGTAGCGGCCCAGGATGTAGCGGGCGATCTTCCACTGGCGCAGGCAGTTCGGGATCGAGTCGGGGCGGTTCCAATAATCGCTCGGCCCGCGCCAGACCACGTACGGGACGCGGCGCCGCTCGAGGGCGCGGATGACCTCGTCCTGCCACGCCTCGCCGGCCGCATAAAACGCCGTAAAGAACCGGGTCGGGCAGAGCCTCCCCGCCCACGCGAACAGCGCCGGCTGGTTGCTGAAATCGTAAAACTCCCGGCCGGGCTCGACGATCGCCTTGAGTTCTTCGGCCAGGCTGAAGAACGCGACCGATTCGGGCGCCTCGACCGGGCCGACCAGCGGCTTGCGGCAATTCTCCGTGTAGTACCGGGCGCAGATATCGAGCGGGTAAACCATCGCGTCGCCGCCGGGCTGGCGGCTCAGGAGCGGGTCGCAGTAGGGCCACGCGGCGAGCAGCAGGCAGGCCAGCGCCGAGCGGCCGAGCGCCTGCGCGGCCCGAACCGGCTCGCCGCGCGTCGCCCGCCACACGACCAGGCACCCCAGAAGCGGCCACGCCGGGATCGTCCCGTAGTTCAGGTGGCCGAAATCGGAGCGGTCGAGCGCGCGCAGGAACGCCAGCGGGGCGATGAGCGTCAGCAGCAGGATCATCCCGGCAAGCGGCGTGCGCTCCCGCTTGCCGAGCACGCGCGCGCTGACCCAGCCGCCGGCGAGCGTCGCGGCGGGCGAAACCAGGACCGCAAGGCTCGCCAGCGCAAGCGGAAGCTTGTCGTAGTGGCGCTTAATGAGCAAATAGTTCCAGTTTACTTGAAAGAAGTCGTGCAGCACGCCGGCGGCGCCCATCCAGATGAAAGTGGGGACGGCCAGGGCCGCAACGCCCACGAGCACCGCCGCCACCGGCTGCAGCCGCCCGCCCCATCTTTCCGAGCCGCCATAACCCCAGATCAACGCCCAGACCGTCAGCGCGGCAAGCAGCGTCGAGCCGGTATCGAGCGAGAAGAACGCCCCCGCCCACGCGATCGCGCCCGCGACCGCAAGCCACCGCAGCCGGCCGGATTGGATCGCCTGCGCCGCCGCGAACAGGCAGAGCCACATCGGCAGATACCGCGAAGTCGGCCCCCCCGACGCCGAGAACGCGACCGACCCGAGCATCAGCGCCATCAGCCACCACGGCCGCCCCCACACCCGCAACGCCCACCACGCCCCGACCGCCGCGCCGACCGAGGCGATCACCGCCGCGATCTGGCCGGGCATCCCGTACAGGTCCGGGTTGCGGCCGGCCAGCGCCCCCAGCACCGTGTCGATGCCGAGCCCGTGGACGTAGAAGATGTCCTTCCAGGGCTTGAGCCCGGCCGCAAGCGCGAACGGCGGGTAGACGAACTCGCCGGTGTGGAACGCGTCGTAACTGAGGGCCGGTCCGGTGGCCAGCAGGAGGAGGATGAAAACCGAAAACGGCACGAGGGCGGCTGGGGCCGCCCACGGGCGCAACCGGAGACGGCTCCGCAGCCACCCCAACAGGATGGGGGCCAGAACGATCGTCAGCCCGATCAGCGCCAGCTTCCGCGGGCCGGCGGCGGACTCAACGAGCGACATTCTCAGCCGCCACAGCCACACGAAACACGGGACAGCCGCCATCACGCCCCACGCGGCCGCCTCCAGCCAGACCAGCACATGCCCGCCGCGCCGCGGCCGCTCGGGCTCCTTCATCAGGTTGTGCTGAACGTAAGCCGTCCCCGCCGCCAGCCCCAGCGCCGCCGGCCACGACGGCAGCAGCACGATCAGCAGCATCGCCTCGTGATACCAGATCGGCCCGAAGCCGTTGAAATACGTGGTAAACCGGCCCTTCGCGAGTTCGCGCCGCTCCTGGGGGAGCGTCAGCAGGAAAGCCCCGAACGCCAGCAGCATGAGCTCGAGGACCGCCGCGGGCGACTGGGCAACCTTGGCGAGGAGCGCCGCCCCCTGACTCCTGCCGCCGGCGGCGACGATCCCGAGCGCCACCACGCCGGCGGCCAGGAATCCCGCGGCGGCGTTGCGGCCCATTTGCCGGCCGGCCGCAAACCCGACCCCGCCGAGCGCGAAGGACGCGATGAGGCCGAAGAGGTAATAAAAGAGCTCCTGCTGGGGCGGGTAATCCAGCAGCGCCGGCAGGCCGACGACGCCGTCATAGGGTTCGTACGCGAACGAGGCGCGGGCCGCGACGGCCAGAAGGATGACGCCGGCCCACGCGAGCCCGGCCAGGCCGCCCAGATAGGCGGCCCGCCAGTCGGTCATGTCGATGCCTGAGGCCCTGGTGGTTCCGGAAGGGACCATGAGGCGCAGTCTGAGGGTGGCGAAAGCTCGTTGCAAGCATAAAATATTTGTGCGCGGGAGGCAAAACCGCGACAATGGCCAAGACCCGGCCGCTCCGCGCAGCCCATGCGCGCCCGGCCCGCATCGATCATCAAAGGACAGGTAACCCATGCGCGTATTGATGATGATTGCCGCGGCGGCACTCGCCTCGGCCGCATTCGCCCAAACATCCACCCAGCGCACCATCTCCCCCGCCCCCAACCCGACGGTCCTGCCGGCCCAATCGGCGCCCGACAAACCGGCGTTCCTCGAGGACGCCGTCGTCATCGACAAAAAGAGCAAGGACCCGGTCAAATACCGAAGGACCAACGACCCTTACGCGGACCTGCCGTACGAGATGGCGGAGAAGCTCCGCCAGGCGGACCTGGCCAGGCAGTCGACCGGCCAGCAGTTCTATAAAAAGGTTGCCGAACCGGTCCTTTCGCCGGACGGCCAGGAAGTGGTCGGCATCGTCGAGAACCGCTACCTCACCAAGGACCAGCTCAAGAAGCGGGTCGATCTTCTGATGAAGACGCTCCCGCCCCCCGACCAGTCGATCAAAAAGAGCACGGGGATCGTCATCGACACCAACAAGGGCGACGAACAGCAGCGCGAGGAGGACCGGCGCATCCTGCTCGAGGGGCGCGTCCTCGACGACTGGGCCCAGATCGCCACGCTGGCGGTGCACGCCGAGCACGCCTCGGCCCAGAACCCCGCGCTGCGCGTCAGCGACGCCGAGATCGACGCGGCCATCCGCAAGCTCGCCGATGCAGCCAAGATCGACACCCAGAAGATCCCGGCGGCCATCCAGTCGGTCATGTTCTCCGAGCGCGAGCTGCGCCAGGAAGTCCGCGACAGCCTGCTGATCGAAAAGTTCATGAAGGATTACGTCAGCCGCAGCTACTCCGAAAAGAAGCTCAAGGACATCTACGAGGCGAGCCCGCAGAACTTCCTCGACCCGACCAAGGTCCACGCGTGGGACCTGTTCGTCGCCAAGGAGTCCGCCAGGAACAAGAGCGAGCGCGCCAAGCTCAAGGACAAGCTCGGCGACTGGCGCGGCGAGCTCAACCGCAGCAAGACGACCGAGGATTTCAAGGCACTCGGCGAGAGGATCCAGAAGGAGACGCCGTTCCTCCTGAGCGACATGGGCTGGGTCCTGAGCACCGACCCGCTCGACGTCAACGTCAAGGTGGCCGTGTTCGGGGTCGCCCCCGGCAAGACCACCAAGGTGATCGAGTCGATGGACGGCTACCACGTCATCAAGGTTCTCGAGCGCCAGGACGGCGACCGGAAGGGCTTCGAGAACGGCAAGCCGCACGTCATCGATTACCTTGCCGAAAGATCGCGCGATTACTGGTATAACCGCATCAAGGGACAGTACGGCGTCAAGATGGCGGCCAGCGGCCTGAAGAACTGGAAGGTCGTGGGGCCGGCCCCCGATCCGGTCGCGGCGGCAAAGAACGCCGCGGCGACGAGCTCGACCGCGACCCGCACGCCCGTCAGCGCGGCCAACGAGCCCAGCCTCGACGCGCTGCGCCGTTCCGGTTACCTGCAGCCCGGCCGCGGGCCCGCCTCCCGGGTGCCGTCGGTCGAGCAGGTGACCGGCAGCAAGCCGGTGCCGCCCGGAACCCGCCGCAGCGGGAAGATCACGCCGGGCCTGACGCCGCCCCCGATGAGCGGGGCCGCCATCAACTGATCCGAACCAACAACACGGCCGGAGGATCGCGATGGAAGACAAGAAGGATCCGTGGGAGTCGTTTCAGACAGTCGGCGGCCGGCAACGGAGCCGGCGCGGCAAGCTGATCGTCTGGATTCTGATCGCGGCCGCCATCGCCGGCGGGGGCTACTACTGCCTGTTCGCGTCCTGAGCCGCCTACGGCGGCACGCGCGCCGAACGAACGCCAGCCTCGCCGGTCATCGGCGCGGCCCGCCGGTTGTTTTGTCGTTGATCGTGGATGTTCGCAGCCGCATGATGATGGATCACAAAACACGGCCGGAGGATCGCGATGGAAGGCAAGCAGGACCCGTGGGAGTCGTTCAACACAGTCGGCGGTGAGCAGGGCACGCGGAACGCGAAACTGCTGGACTACATCTGGCTCCTGATCGGCGGCGCCATCGCCGGCGCGATCGTGGGCGGCGGCGGCTACGTCCTCCTGATCTTTGCATCCTACAACCGCCACTACCGGGGAACGGGCATCGACAGGATGCACGACGTCAGTTACGACTACTTCAGCCACACGATGTATGTGTCGGCGATCGTCGGCGCCGTCGTGGGATTCATCATGGCGCTCCTGTATTGCCTCAGCTGCATGGGCGAAGAGGAAGAGGCTAAAAAAGCCGCCGAGCGCCGCGCCAACGAAATCCACCCGATGTTCAAGTAATCGGCACTCCGCAGGCGTTATGAACCGTTTTCTTGCCACGCTCTGGCTTCTGTTTGCCTTCGTCCGCGCCGCGGACGCATCCGAGGTCGTCCCTGGCGTCGAGGTCCTGGCCGAGGAGCACGCCGGCGAGCTGGCCGGCAAGCGCGTGGGGATCCTGACCAACCCGACCGGCGTCGGCCGCGACGGGATCACCTCGACCATCGACATTGTCCGCGGCCTGCCGGGCGCGAACGTCGTGCGGCTGTTCGCGCCCGAGCACGGCGTCCGCGGCGGGTTTCAGGCGGGCGAGAACGTCGACGTCCAAACCAAGGACCCGATCAGCGGACTGCCGGTCGTGAGCCTGCACGGCGCGGCGCGCCGGCCCGCGCCCGGCGCGCTCGACGGCCTCGACGTCGTGCTCTACGACATCCAGGACGTCGGCGTGCGGCATTACACGTTTATCTCCACCCTTGCCTGCTTGATGGAGGCCTGCGAGGCGGCCGGCGTCGAGCTGTGGGTCCTCGACCGGCCCGATCCCCTCGGCGGCGACAAAGTCGGCGGCCCCGTCCTTGACGAAGGCCTGCGCTCGTTCATCGGCGTCCACACGATCCCGCTGACCTACGGCCTCACCCCGGGCGAGTTCGCGCGGCTCTACCGGCGCGAGCGCACGCCCCGGCTCAAGCTCACCGTCATCCCGATGCGCGGCTGGCGGCGCGGCATGATGTACGGCGACCTCGGCTGGCCGTGGATCCCGCCGAGCGAACACATCCCGCGCTGGGAAACGTGCGTGTTTTACGCCATGACCGGCGAGCTCGGCGAGCTGCGGCTCGTCAGCGAGGGGGTCGGCACTCCCCTCCCCTTCGAGCAGGTCGGCGCACCGTGGATCGACTCGGTCCGGCTTGCCGGCGAGCTCAACGCCCTTGGCCTGAAAGGCGTCACGTTCCGGCCGACCGTCTTCCGGCCGCGCTACGGCACGTTCGCCGGCGAGTTCTGCAACGGCGTCCAGATCCACCTCGCCGACGCGCGACAATGCGACCCGGCCCTCGTCGGCGACGCGGTCATGGCGACGCTCGCCCGGCTCTACCCCGAGCATAACCTCTTCGCCAAGCGCGACGGCGAGACGTGGCGGATGTTCCGCCAGGCCGTGGGCGACGACGCCGTCATCCAGGCGCTGGCCGAGGGCAATCTCGAAAAAGTCCGCGAACTGACCGATTCCGGCCGCCGCGACTACCTCGCCCGCCGCAAGGAAGCCCTGATCTACAATCATCGCCCCAATCACCGCAAACGCATGAGCCTCCTCCCCTGGCGCTGGTTCTCCCGTTCATAAGGGCGATGGACGATTACGAGCACGAGCGCGAAAATTCTGGAATTCGATGGGACGATACCGCACAATATGGCGATGTTTCTTCTGCCGTTCCTCCACTACCTGAAACCCTTCAAAGTCCGCCTGGTCACGTCGGTCGTCTGCATGGTCCTCGTCGGCGTGCTGTCGGTCGCGCCGATCGTCTGGCTGACCGAAACCATCGACGTTTTCCTCAAGACCGGCACGGGCTCGCTGGAGGAACTGTCCGACCAGGACGCCATGACGCGCAACCTTGCCAAGCTGATGGAAAAAAACGGCAAGCAGTCGTCCGCGACCGACTGGGTGAAACGCCACGAATGGATCGCCGGCAACGCCGCGGCCCACAAGATCGCCGGCAAGCTCGACGCGTGGAACGGCTGGTACCAGAAACAGAAAGTCACCCGGCCGTACAACGCCCTCCTGGCGCTCGTCGTGATCCTCGTCATCGTCACCACGGTCAAGGGGCTGGCGACCTACGCCAGCGACTACCAGCTCGCCTACACGTTCTATAAAACCAACCTCCAGATGCGCGAGGACCTGTTCAACAACATCGTCGCGCAGGACTACCTCTACTTCAACGACCACAGCGCCGGGTGGCTCCACTCGCGGATCAACTCCGACGTCAAGGCCCTGCAATCGATCCTCGAGAACATCCTGAGCAACGGCGTCCAGCAGCCGGTCACGATTTTCGCGACGCTCGGCTGGATGTTCTGGCAGGACTGGCGCATGACGGCCGGCGTGATGCTCATGGTGCCGATCGTCGGCGGGATTCTTTACGCGTTCGCGCGGTCGCTGCGCAAGAACACCCGCCAGGAAAAGGCCAAGACCGACCAGCTCTCCTCGAACATGACCGAGTCGCTGACCAACATCCGGCTGGTCAAGGCGTTCGGCACCGAGTCAATCGAGATCGCCAAGTTCCACAAGCGCACCCAGGAGCTGTTCTATTACATGATGGCGCGGCGGATCGCGAAGTTCGCCAGCCGGCCGATCATGGAATGGCTCGGGACGGTCGCCGGCTGCGGCGTCGTGCTGGCCGGCGCGTGGATGATCTTCCACGGCAACCTCAGTTTCGGCGTGTTCGCCGGCTACCTGTTCGCGCTGACGCGGCTGCACCGGCCGCTGCGCGGGCTGGCCACGGTGGTCAACAAATGGCAGATCGCCCGCGTCAGTTGCGAGCGCATGCTGCTGATGTTCGGCCTCAAGCCGACGCTGTTCGAATCCGACAACGCGATGGCGTTCGAGAAGCTGAAGCACTCGATCGAATTCGACGCGATCGGCTTCCGCTACGAAAACAAGCAGATCCTCGAGAACGTGTCGCTCAGGGTCGAGGCCGGCCGGCAGGTCGCGTTCGTGGGGCCGTCGGGCTCGGGCAAGACGACGCTCGTCAACATGCTGGCGCGGCTGTTCGACCCGACCGAGGGGCGCATCCGGATCGACGGCATCGACCTGCGCCAGCTCAGGATCGCCGACTGGCGCAGCCGGCTGGCGATCGTCACGCAGGAAAACGTGCTCTTCGACGACACGATCGCCAACAACATCGCCTACGGCTCGCCGTCGGTCGACATGGCGCGGATCGTGACGGCCGCGCGCGCCGCCAACGCCCACGAGTTCGTGATGGAGCTGGACGGCGGCAAGGGCTACGACACGGTCGTCGGCCCGACCGGCGCGCGCCTGAGCGGCGGCCAGCGCCAGCGCCTCGCCATCGCCCGCGCCCTCTACCGCGACCCGCAGATCCTGATCCTCGACGAGGCGACCTCGGCGCTCGACAGCCACGCCCAGGCGCAGGTCCAGGAGGCGCTCGGCCGCCTCATGGTCGGCCGCACGACGTTCGTGATCGCCCACCGCATCTCGACGATCCGCGACGCCGACTGCATCTACGTCATCAACGACGGCCGGATCATCGAGTCCGGCACGCACGACGAGCTGATGGCGTCGCGCGGCTTCTACTCGTCGCTGGTCATCCAGTCCGAAGCGACCGAGATCCCCGCGCAGTAAAAGAAATTCCGGTCACGAAAGACGAGTGAATGGAAATGAATTTGAGCAGAGTGCAAAAATGCTTGTTCACTCCTTTTCGCGGGAATGCGTGGATATTCTTTCGTGAATTTCGTGTTTTGATTTTTTTGTCTCTCCTGGCCCTGTGCGGCTGTTCCTCGCTCACGGTTCCGACCTTGCGCGCCGCGAACGTCGGAACCGTCCCGCTCCCCAACGGGATGATCGAAAGCTCGATGTGGAAGAAAGCCCCGCCGCTGCGCGTCCGGCTCAGGCACCCGGGCGGCCACAGCATCACGGCTGAAATCCGCGCCATCAGCGACGGCCGCGCCATGTCGATCCTCGTCGGCTGGCCCGACCAGACCGAGTCGGTCCTCAAGCGCGCGTGGGTGCGCCGGTCGGGCAGTGCGCCGTGGCAACTCGAGGAGATCGCCAATGACCGCCTGTGGCTGCTGTTCCCGCTGACCAAGGACGCGCCGAAGGACCTCTACCGGCCGCCCGAGGCGCGCTACGACCTGTGGGAATGGCAGTCCGCGTGGACCGACAAATCCGGCTACGCCGACGACGGCCTGCTCGAGACGAAGTTCTCGAAGGAGCCGCCCAAGGACAAGGCCGCCGTCCGCTACCCGAACGCCGCCGGCGCCGGCTTTATCGAGCAGGTCTGGAAGCGCGACGCGGGGGAGCCCGGGACCGTTTCGATGCCGATGCCGTCGGCGCTGGACATGAAAACCTTCGAGCGGGCGGCGATGTCGAACCCCGACGCCAACGGCAGCGCGATCGACGTCCGCGCCACCGGAAAGTTCGGCAAGCAATATCAGAAGGCGAACACCTACTACACCGATTCCAAGGGGCGCACGCCGGGCTACTGGTTCGGCGACAAGACCGGCGAAGAGCGGCCCGGCTCGTATTTCGTCGAGTTCTACCGGATGATGATCACCGCGGACGACGAGGACGTCCAGTTCAAGGACAACGGCCCGTACCGCTTCCAGCTCGCCGTGATCGACAACAAGAGCGGCGTGCAGCCGTTCCTCTCCCCGCCGCTGAGGCTCGAATTCGAGCTGGACCGGTAAAATGACGAATCCCGGCGGGCGCATCGCCCGCCGGGACCCGTCCGGCTCAAACGTTTTTCAGCTTACTCGACGACCGCCACGGCTTCGATCTCGAGTTTGGCGCCCATCGCCAGCCCGGTCGAGCCGAACGCGCTGCGCGCCGGGAACTGGCCGGAGAAATAGGTCACGTAGACCTTGTTCATCTCGGGCCACTCGCTCATGTCGGCGAGCATGCAGGTCATCTTGAAAACCTTGTCCAGCGACGAGCCGTTCTTCTCGAGGACGGCCTTGATGTTGTCCATGACCTGGCGCGTCTGGGCGACGATCCCGCCCTCGACGACCTTGCGCGAGGCGTCCAGCGGGAGCATCCCCGACAGGTACAGGACGTTGCCGACGCGCACGGCCTCGGAAAACGGCATCCCCGGCGTCGAGCTCGGGAGGAATTCAAGTTCGGATTTGCTGCTCATCGTGGTCTCCTGAATAAAAATCGGTTAACAACAACAATGCATCCGATGTAAACATAATTCAGCTCGAACATGCAATTGCCAATGGGGAGGCGGACGATGAAGCCTGGCGCGATCGCAATCGGAATCAGTGTCGGCGGCTGCCTGCTCGCGATCCTGACCGGCCTGCTCGGCAAGTGGATCGATTACGACATGAGCAAGGCGGCCTTCGCCGTTTTTGCCGGCACCCAGGTCACCGCGTTCGTCCTGGGGTTTCAGAACCGCCGCGACCGGTTGGGCCGGGCGGCCTCGATCATGTCGTCGATCCTGTTGATCGCGTCATTGCTGCTGCTTGCCTGAGTCCAGGGCCTTGACCAGCCCCATCGCCGCGCAGACGAGGACGTCCTCGGCCTCGGGGCTGTAGGGCAGACTGTTGTAGTTGTTGAACACCTCGTAGCCGCCGGCCGCGAGCTGCGACTGGCCCGGGATGTAGCCGATGTAGACGTTCGTGTAGGCCGTCACCATCACGTTCTTGCCCCGCAGCTGGTCCTTGACGCGCAGGCCGATCGGCGTGCACACCTCGCCGGCGAAGCCGACGTTGACGAACTTGTCGCCGATCCGCACGACGCTGGCCTCGGCCGCCTGCGTCAGCTTGTAGTTGCCGGCCTCGTCCATCGAGTCGAACATGCGCCGCGCCATGCGCGCCATGCGCCGCGTCGGCCCCGAGAACGGCCTGGCGGGGTCGGGCTTGCTGTCGGTCTCGATCTGGTTCATGCCGGTCCAGCCGGTGAGCACGGGGAGTTCGACCGCCGCGCGGCCGACCCGGATTGCGCCGGTAATCTCCTCCATCGGCGCGGCGAGGACCTTCGTGACTTCGTCGGCGAGCGTCGTGCCGAAACGCACCGGGACGTCGGGCGTGCAAAGCCGCGGGGCGATGAAGTTGAACCGGTCGGCCGGGGCGTGGTAGTCGGGCTTGATGTCGCCGGCCGTCCCCTGCAGGAACAGCGCCGTCGCCCCGCCGAGCCGCTTCTCCATCTCGGACTGCGCGTAGCCGACGTAATCGCCACAGATCTCGTCCGTGCCGATCGTCGTCGGGTGGCAGGCGTAGTTGAACGTGACCGCAAACGGCCTGCCGTCGGCGCCGACCGCTTTGAGCACGAACACTTCGGGGTCGCGCGGCCCGTACGGGTTGATCTCCCAGAGGTCGTCGCCGTTCATGTCGGTCCCGCGGCGGCTGACGCCGATGCCGCACGAGCCGCGCCCGAAAAACAGCCGCGCCGGCCGCTCGGCGGCGACCGCCCGGCCGACCACCTCGATCGTCCTGTCGACCAGAAGCTTGCGGAAGCGCTCGTCGCCCATGACCGGGCCCGAATGGTTGTGCGTCGCGACCAGCAGGATCTCGTCGGGCTTGAATCCGTGCTTCTTCCCGAGCGCCTCCCGGATCGGCCCGATGATCCGGTACGGCTTGTTGCAGCTTTCCCAGTAGCAGATGTCGGCGTTGACGTAGACCACCTTGCGCGTGCCGTCGTCGATCACGAATGCCCTGGCGTGGATCGGCTGGACGACGCCGGTCGTCGGCTTGGTGCGGTGCTCGAATCCGGCGAGCATCGTGCGCCACGTGGGCGTGATATCGACCGATGCGGCGCCGATCCTGTACGGCAGCGCGCCGGTCGAGGGCACCTCGCTCCCGAGCGGCCCGGCCGCCGGCGCCCCGGCCGATGCGCGGCCAGCCGGCTTGCCCAACAGCGCCCCGGCCAAAAGCGTCCCGATGGCGCCCTGCAGGAATCGCCTCCGATTCGGTCCGTGCTGATTGTCGGTGGTCATGGTTGCCCGCCTCGGGATGGTGTTGGAAACGACCGCGCCGCGCGCGCGGCGCGCTTGTGATCTTTATAGCCCTTTATGCCTGGTTTGTAAAATGGGGAGCATCCGGTAGTAGGTCAGTTTGATTTTTGAGTGCTAGACGGCGCGGCCGATCTGTGGCACCATGAATTGAGCGTGACCGCTCAAGCATTGGAGATGACGCTATGGATATTAACAAGCTCGCCAAGAAGATCGTCGATGAATCAACCGGCAATCAGGATAAAAAGCCCGAACCAAGGAAGAACCCCGCCGCCGTCGCCCTTGGTCGATTAGGTGGACTCAAGGGCGGCAGGGCTAGGGCTGAGAAGTTGACAGCCAGAAAGCGTTCGGAAATCGCAAAGAACGCAGCAAGGGTGCGATGGCTCAAGAATAAATAAGGGCGCGTTCAGGATTCATCGTCGTCAATTCCACCCAATTCCTCAATCCAGTCAGTTTGGCCCGATTGTCTCGGGAACGCTCGTATAAATAACCTCTTGAAGAAGCTCCAGTTGGGCGACGCGCGCATCAGTGTTGTCACTGACGCAACTTGTTTTTCAAGGTGCGGATTACCAATATCCTCGGTTAGCAACTGATGGTGTCTATGGCGGCGTTGTCCCTTTTCATTTCTCGGGTTTTTGCGTCGAAGTTCATCGAGCACTCCGGGAGGAAGCCTTTCGTAGATTAGTTCGTTTGTTAGTTTCCCGGCATATCGCGGCCCCTTATTTGTTGGACTAAAGTGCCAATTGCGCAATCGGAACATTTGTCTATAGAACTCATCCGGAAATCTTCTGGTCCACGGAAGCAATTCCTCATTTACGTAGAGGGCCAGGAGTTTCTGGAGCGCATCCCTTTCCCGGATTGCTTGATAGCCCGTCGCTTCATCCACCAACGCCTCAATGGCAACATGCGCAAGTGCGCGCATCAAAACCTTTGCCCGTTCGGCTATTTGTTTCTGTCTCTTAGGGAGCTTTCCAGCCTCATTCGCATCAAGCCACACCTCACATATCTTTGGAATAATGACAGCCTTGATTCCTTGGGCGAGTGATCCCTTTTCGGTTCGATAACGGACAACCACCGACTGCAGATCACCTAAGTGCTTTGATATGAACGGCTCAATGCTTTTAAACGCTAGGAAATGGGGGATTTCTGCAGTTGACTCATTCTTGGCCTTGTTTTTCGCAATCCATCCGCTGTAATACATATTCATTCCGGCCATAAAATCGCTCTGCGTGAGGATTCTTGTTCCATCGGAAAGAACCGAGCACGGAAAGACCATCTCTCCGATCGTCAGTTTTCCAGAATGGGTCGCGCGGGGAATATCCGTTCCCCATCTTGCTCTAGCCGCCTTTGCGGCGATCTCTGTGCGCTCTTCCGGAGAAAGCGATTCAGCCCTGGCCGATCCGCCAAGCGATTGCGGACTAACATCCTGTGCCTTCTTTTCGTCTTTTTCATCAGTCATGTTTCTGCCCTCCTGCAAGCATTAATACAAATATATTTCATGCTTGCAGAAATAGCAAGCATAAAATACCATTCCCGCGATGCTTGCAGAATGGCCGTGACGCATGCATTACCGCTCTAGCATAATGGCCACATTGAAACGAGGGCAAAGACCGTGAACAACCTTTCTCCCGAACGCCGCCACCAAGTAATACCGTGCCTCGTTGATGGCAATTCGATAAGGTGAGTGATCGCGTATGGGATATTGAAGAGATCATCGCATTACTTTATAATATTTCAAACTGACCCACTACCGAGCATCCTGTCGCGCTTGACATTCCCCGGGCCCGAGGCGACGATCGGCAAAAGTCCGGGAGACCCGCCTTCGGGCGGCATTCGACCAATAGAGCGAGTGACATCCATGAGAAGTTAAGTCAAGCGGCAAACGGAGATTGCCGGTTCGCCCCCGGTAGCTGTCGGTGACGTGTGCGTGCGGATGGAGCGGCCGGCGGCATTCTTTAATCTGCTGT
>JBDKRG010000012.1:0-22938 GCA_039683515.1 Candidatus Sumerlaeia bacterium
ACAGCAGATTAAAGAATGCCGCCGGCCGCTCCATCCGCACGCACACGTCACCGACAGCTACCGGGGGCGAACCGGCAATCTCCGTTTGCCGCTTGACTTAACTTCTCATGGATGTCACTCGCTCTAACGCTGTTGTTGCTGCCGCTGCCGGAGTGCCTCTTCGATCGCGGCGCGGGAGCGGGCGATGCGTTCGGCTCGGCTGTCGGACCGGGCGGCGGGGGGCGTGTTGGCGGATGACTTTTCCTCTGATATGAACCACACCTCGACCGGCCGCCGCTCCTTCTTGAATTCGAGCGACGTCTGGCGGGAGAGGTTCTTCAGCAGCCGGTCGATCTTGGCGGGATCGCTGTTGATGCTCTGCTGATCCGAATCGCGGCAAAGAGTGTAATTCACAGCGACCGTGTTCACCGTATCGGATTCATCGATGACGCGTATATTGAGATGGCTCTCAAGGTCTTTGAGGAAGCTGTCAAATCCCCCGCCGCCTCCGCCTGCGCCGTCGTTCTTCGTCAGGCGATCAACATAGACAAAAACGCCGTCGTTCTTATCGGCGCCGGGTTCGAGTTGGAGCTTGTATTTGCCGCGCACGACGATCACGTCACGATCGACGGTTTTCTTTTCGAAATGAATGTTCCTGCCGAGATCCTTTGCGACGATCGACTCGAATTCCTTGAGACGCTGCCCGATCGGCGCTCCTTCGCGAACGATCCAGTCGCTGGCGTCGGGGATATCTAGAATGTCATTTGGCCCTGTGAATTCGCACTCGTTCAACCCAGTTGCATAGCGGATTGCGCTGCGCAGGTTGAATCCCGAGCCGAACGAAGCGCCCCTGTCCCTAAGGCTGCCGTCCCATTTGAAATTCCACATGTCCGGCCCAGAGGGAATGGCTTCGGCCTGCCCGGGCATTATGAACTTGTAATATTCGAGCCTCTCGGGAATGAACGGTCGGCCGATACGCTTTAAACTCCGACCATCCTCGAGCCGGTAAATGCTATCGAACCGCTCTTTCCATTTCATATCCTGCGCGGCACCGACCTTTTGCAACTGCGGGCAGCTGATCTTGCAATTGGGGAGACCCGCCATCATTTCCTTGACGAGCCTGGTGTCGTCGCTCGTGCCTGAAATCGAAATCCTCTTGAGCGAACTCATTTTCTTGAGCGAGGCAATGCCGGCCGGGGTGATCCGGCAATCAGGAAGATCAAGTGCTTCAAGCTTGGAGAGCCGGCAAATCGCGTCGAGACCCTTGTCATCCATTTTGCTGATCGTCAGGTGTGTGAATGACGGCATTGTTTTAAGCATGTGAAGCCCGTCGGGCGTGATGCTCGTCCCCTCGGCATAAAGCTCCTTCAGGTTTTTCATCCCGGCGAGGCATGCCAGGCCGCGGTCGGTGATCGGGTCGTTGTCGATCCAGACATTTTCCAGATTCGTGAGCCCCTTGATGTGCTCCATCCCTTCATCGGTAATGTTGTTCCGGCCGAGCTTGACGTGCTTGAGCCGGGTGAGCGCCGAAAGATTCGCAAGGCCGTCGTCGGTGATCAGCGTGTTTTCGAGTTGCAGGCTTTCGAGCCGGTCGAAACCCTTGATCACCTCGAGGCTTTTGTCGGTGATCTTGGCGTTGCCGAGCGTGAGCGACCGCAACCGGGTGAGGGGGCGGAGGTTCTCGACTCCGGCGTCGCTGATGCCCGTCCCCCACAGCGCCAGCCAGCGGAGTGAAGTCAGCCTGCCAAGCTGCGCCATCGATTCGTCCTTGAGCGGCTGGCCGTGATTGCCGAGCCGCAGCTCCTCGAGGTTCTTGAGATCCTTTAAATACTGAAATCCCGAGCCGTCGATCGTGGCCCCCTGCAGGCTGAGCGCCTTGAGGCCGGTCAGGTGCCGGATATGCTTCAGATCCGAATCGGCCACGAGCCGGCTCTCGAGCGCGAGGACCTT
The DNA here is from genome assembly GCA_039683515.1 of Candidatus Sumerlaeia bacterium. GTDB lineage: Bacteria > Sumerlaeota > Sumerlaeia > MVZB01 > MVZB01 > JAJFUE01. Next base: position 1,930 of record JBDKRG010000012.1, read on the forward strand.
CAGGTCGTCGGGGGCGAATTTGTCAAGGAACGAAAGATCGGTGCCCTCGTCTTCGGTCATAAACAGCGCCACGTCCTTGTCGGCCGGAACGGTGACATCGCCATTGGCGCTGGCGAGCAGTTTCCAATCTTCCTGCCAGCCTCCGGCCGCGCCCCGCTCGCGCACCATCACCTGACCCGACGTGTGCGAAGTTGGGAAATGCAAGACGGAAGAGTTGGTGCCGGACGCTCCCGGCGCGGCCATGGCCGATTCCTCCGGCGCCGCGCCGGACGGCGGCGTTTCCTCCGAGATGAACCACACCTCGACCGGCCGCCGCTCCTTTTTGAACTCGAGCGACGTCTGGCGGGAGAGATTGTTCAGAAGTTTGTCAATCAATGTGGGGTTGGACGTGAAATCTCGATTTCGCGTGTCGGGATGTATCCGCCTGTTGATGTAATTGTAGGCGCGGCCGGGATTACTTTCGTCAATGATTGCAACTCCGATGAGATCGCCAATCGCGCCAAGTGATTGGGTGATGTCCCCGCATCCGCCTATCCGTCCCGAAGGGCTGATCTGGTCAACATAAACATCGATGAATATCGCCCTGTCCTCTCTGGGCCTAATGTTCAAAGTGCCTTTGGCGACAATCACCTCGCGCACGATCGTGCGCTTCTTGACGGTGATCTTTCGCTGGAATTGTGATTCCATAACGCGCACGAATCCATCGAGCAATTTTTCCGTATCAGCGCCCTGCCGGGTAATCCAGTCACCGGTTATATTGAACTTTAGTAATTCAGCGGGACAATCGTAATCGAAGGATTTCAAGCCGATGACATTATGGAGAACCCACGAGATCCTCTGGGGGCTTCCGAATAGCGTGGCTTCCTTGCGCAATAACTGATCCCATCGAAAAATCATCGCGTCCGGGCCCTTGGGAATATATTGGGCCTGACGCGGATCGTCGTCGGAATAATACTGCAATCTTTCGGGAATAAAGGGGGGCGGCAGATACTTGATGTACTCGTCCTTGCCGAGGCGGTAGACCGAATCAAATTTTTTGCGCCACTCCGCGACCGGCACGGGCGTGCCCGCCGCACCAGCCAATTCTTGACTAGCCGGCGTAAGCATTGGGGCTTTTTTCACCTCGACATGAACTTTGGATTTGACATCCGGCGAGAGTGAAACGTTTTGAATGACGACCCGGGTTTGGGGCTGGAGAGAAAACTCAATGCGATCAAAGTCGGCGGCCATCAGATTATGAAACCTGAGATCGCACGTGTGGCCAGTCTGGCTCCAGCGGTCATTGACATTGACGCCATCATATTGTTTTCCGCGCTTGTCAAAGGCAATGGCCCTTAAAGTCGTGCCAGCGGGCATGCGGGGTAATGAAGCGGCCACTTGAACCGAGCCTCGCACGTCAGCCGGTGGATTAATGGTCATGGTTTTGCCGTCTATTCTCAAATCCTGCTTGTCCTTGCCGCGATAAACGGCTTGGAGCACCATCGGGCCATCATCAACATAGGCTTGAATCGAGGTCGTTGTTTCATCGACTGACGGATGCGTGACAACAAGAGCCTGCAGATCGGGAATGACTTCACCTGCGGCATTCCGAAGGTCGTTTGCCCAAGAGGTGGTTTGGGATCCGTGGATTGACAGTCCGAAACCAGAACGTTCGCTGCGACTTCGCGAGCGAAACACCAATACAAGCGAATCGTCCGCGTTCCAGGACAGCCTGGAACCGGTGGAGGCAAACGGCGCGGCCATCGATGTGCCATCGGGACGCCACCAGAGGTTTTTGTTCTTGTAATAATCGCAGATGCCAACCAGTTCGAAAATATTTCCGTCGGAAAGACGAATCGACATCGGATTGTCCGGCGAACTCTGTGCTTGACCGGCGGGAACAGAGCCTGGCGCAGGCTCAGGTTTGTCGGCATGAACGAATTGAATGCAAGTAAGACTTGTAACGAGCAGGATGCCGGCGACTGTGCAGGCGACGGCTTTCTTTCTTGCCAAACGATGCGTCCGGATGCCGCGGCGCAGGGTCTGGATCCGGCGCATGATTTCGGAGGGGCGGATGAGGGGGACGCCGACGGGGTGCGGGGCGTCGACGACCAGTTCCAGGAACGTGCTTGCCAGGGCGCGCGAGTAGGCGGGGGCGCCGCCGGCGTGCTCGGCCGCCACGCCGTCGCTGACTTCCTCGCACGCGGCCGAGTGCGCCCGGCGCATCCACCACGCCAGCGGGTGGAACCAGAGCAGAATCGAAATCCAGCGCGCCAGCGCCATCCATGCAAGGTCGCGCGAGCGGATGTGGGCCAGTTCGTGGGCAAGGATCGCCGGCAGATCGTCCCGCCGGTCGGCCTCGGTGAGCAGCGCCGGCACGACGACAACAGGCCTCGCGATCCCCGCGACAAACGGCGAGAGCAGGTCCTTGGTCAGGCGCACGTCGGGCGCGCGGCAGCCAAGCGCCTCGGCGATCGAGCGGCCCATGTGCCGGATGGCGTCGGGCGCCGGCGAAGCCGAGCGCACGAGCCGGCGCACCCGCAGGACCACGTAAGCCGACCGCGCGGCGATCAAAATCACCGCGATCAGCCAGGCCGCGACGGCGATTTCAAGCGGGTGTCCGGCGATGGTTTGCACGACCGATGGCGGCGGGGGCGGAAGAGCGGGCGCGGCCGTTTCGAATGTCTGCACCTCGACCGGCCGCGCCGCGGACGGCATGGCGGGGTCGCCGGGAGCTGGACTGACGGCGGAGATTGGGGTGGGAGGGGGCTCCACCGTCAGTCGCAGCTTGGGGAGAAGCCACTCGGCCGGCGCGATCAGGATCAGGCCGGCCATGGCTAGCCTCCACACGAGAACGCGCCAGCGCGGATTGCGGCGCGACAAAAACAGGCTCAGGAGGCAGCCGATCGCCAGCAGCGCGGTGGCCTTGACCAGCACGGCCGCGGCGGGGGGGAGCCCTGTCAGGATTTGCATGATCGACGTCATGGCGCGCTCCTTTACTTTTTGTTCTCGGCGGCTTTATCGGCCGCGATCCGGCGCAGTTCCTCGATTTCGGCCTTGGAGAGTTTCTCGTTTTTGATGAGCTGGGCGATGAGGTCGGCGGTCGAGCCGCCGGTGAAGACCTGGGCCATGCGCCGCGCCGCGCGCGAGAACATCCCGCGCCGCGAGCCGGTGGCCTTGTAGAAGAACGCCTTGCCGCGCTTGTCGCGGGCGGCGAGTGATTTTTCGACGAGCTGGCCCAGGACCGAGCGCAGCGTGGCGTTTTCGATCGGCCAGGCGAAGCGCTCCTGGATCTGGGCGGGCTTGAGCGGCTCGCCCTGCCACAGGATGCGCATCGCCTCCATCTCGTTTCGGTTGAGTTCCGCCATGGGCCGCCTCCGGTGTTTCGGTGATGTGTGATCATTTCACACATCGCCCGGCGCGTCAAGCATAATATGCGAGAAATTCACACATTTGAAGAAGATGCCGGCCGCGCGGGTCGGAGTTGGAATTTAAATTCGGCGTTCAAGCTTCAGCTTGCCTGTTTAGGCCGCAAACTCAAGTTTGAACTCCGAACCGAAATTCCGTTCTCGACTCGTGAGGGGAATCGTTTAATCAATGGCGATATTCGCGGTTGGCCGCGCGCCAGTCGAGGTTGGATTGGCGCGCGGCCATGACGTAGCGGGCCGCCTCGGCGCCGCCCATCGACAGGATCTCCTGCGAGCGGGCCAGCTCGGGGCTCGACGCGGCGACGCGCGTGTTGGGGATGCGCTCGAGCGCGCGCGCGACCCGGGCAAGCCGTTTTTTCTTCCGCGCCAACGGGACCGGCTCGAGCTTCAAGAGCGGCAGGCCCGGCTTGGGGACGAACAGGCCCAGGTTGATCCCGAGCGAGCCCATCCGGCCGCGCGGCCGCGCCCACTTGAGCTGCACGGCGCGCACCTTTTCCACAAACGCCGCGATCTCGAGCGCCTCGTCGTCGGTCTCGGTCGGCACGCCGATCATGAAATACATTTTGAGGCTCTCGATGCCGAGGCCGAAGATCTCCTCGGCGACGGCCAGGACTTGATCATCGGAGATGGGCTTGCCCAATAATCGGCGGACGCGCACGGAGCCGGCCTCGGGGGCGATCGTCGCGCTTTTCTGGCCGCTCGCATGGAGCGCGCGCAGCATGGCCGGGGTGACGTCCTCGACGCGCAGCGAGGAGAACGAAATTTTCGCGCCGCGTTTCATCAGCTCCTCGCAGATGAGGTCGATCCGCGGGTGCGCGCCGACGGCCGACGCCACCAGGCCGAGCCGGTCGGTGTGCGCCATGAGCCGCCCGGCCGCCGCAACGACCTCTTCGGCCGGCCGGACGCGGTAGGCCGGCGAGTGGTGGCCGAGCCAGCAGAACGTGCAGTGGTGCGGGCAGCCGCGCGCCAGGTCGATGAGGCCCATCTCCGCGAACTCGGTGTGGGGCGTGATGATCGAGCTGGCGCACGGCGAGCCGTCGAGCGGATCGAGGAACGCCAGCCTCGGCGCGGGCGGCCGAGGCAGCTGCGCTTCGCCGTCGCGGTCGAGGAGGTCGACGAGCGGCGTCAGTTCGGCGGGGACTTCAAGGCCCGCGGCCTCGCGCGCGCCGGCGGTGACCTCCAAGCCCGGTTGTTCGCCGAGAGCCTCGAGCACGTCGCGCCGGCCGAGCTCGCCCGCGCGCTCGCGCGCGACCAGGTCGAGCAGGCCAGGGACGAGCCGTTCGGCGTCGCCGTGGGCGAAGACGTCGATGAACGGGTAGAGCGGCAGCCGGTTGACCGAGGCGAGCAGTCCGCCCATGACGACCAGCGGCCACCCCGGGCCGCGCCGGCGCGACTCCAGCGGCAGGCCCGACCACTCGAGCGCGTCGAGGACGTGCGGGGCGTCGAGCTCGTAGGTCGCCGAAAACGCAACGACGTCGAAGTCGGACGCGGCCGCGCCCGTCTCGATCGAGCCCTGGGTGAACGTGTCGATGAAAAAGCGCTCCGCGCGCGCACCCCAGTTGCCGATCGCCTGCATGGTCAGCTGAAAGCCGAGGCTCGACATCCCGATGTGGTAGGAATTGGGGTAGACGAGCGCGACGCGGATCGGACCCCCGCCAATGCAGCCCGGGCCGCGTTCGGCGGCAAGGAGGGCGCGCCGATCGGGCGTGGAGGGGCGTGTGTCGCGAGGCCTGGCCATGAACCCAGTTTAGCGGGTCCGGCGCGCGATTTCAGTTGTAAAAATCGGCCCGCAAGTTCAGTTTTGCCGTTGGCATCGTGTATAATCTGCGTTGAGCCCGGTCAGGAGAACACCGATGAAGCGCTACGCCCTCGTGCTGTCTTTTGCGATGATCATCCCGATGCTGCTGGCCGCGTGCAAGACGCCGGCCAGGCTCACGCCGGTCGCCCCGCCGAAGGACAAGATCGCCGCCGAGGTCCAGAAGGCGACGTTTACGAGCAAGGGCGAACTGGTCACGGAGATTTCCGCGCCGGCGGCGCGGGTGTTGCCCGCGCTGCGCTCGGCGATCGCGAAGGAAGGCTTCAAGATCGCGAGCGAAGAGCCGACGGCCGGCGGCGGGACGGCGATCTCGGCGTGGTCGATCGACCCGACCCCGGACCTTCAGCAGGAATACCGCGTCCGCCTGACGCCCAGCGCCGGCGCGACGAAGATCGCGATCCACTTCGGCCGGTTCGGCCACGAAGTCGCCTCAAAGAGCCTGCTCTACACGACGCTGATGGAAATGTCCAACAGGTGAAAGAAGAATTTTGAACAGGAGGAAACGGGGGAAACGGAGATTTTTTCTCTGTTTCCTCAGTTTCCTCAAAAATGAACCCAAAATTCGTGATTTGCGGGGAGGGTTACAGCGACCACTCCTGGTTGGGCTTGGATTGGATCTTTCGCCGGCTCACGGGGTCTTGGTTTTTGAAAACCATTTGCAAGTCCTCTAGCGGTGATATGCGCCCCAATACATCCAGACGCCCATGGCGAGCAGAATGACCGATGTGGCGATCACGGCCATGTGCTGACGGCGGTAGCCTTTTGCGTTCGCGTATTCGGCGGCGAAGATTTCCTCGTCGGAGGTCGTTGAGAGCAGTGCCTTCGCTTCGTCGCGGCGGCCGGCGATAAAATGGCCGAGCGCGGCGGCGGCAACTTGCGACACGGACCGTTCGAGCCCGGACGCGTCAAACGACCGGCCGGTCAAGGATTCGATCGCCTTTGCTTCCGACGCGTTCAATCGCGCGTCGCAATCGCGGCCGCCCCGAATGACCAGCGTTGAATCGCCGGTAATGCTCGAATTGAACATATTCTTGAGCGTCTGGTGCACCGGCGCCAGGCGCATGACGAAATCGCGGCCGCTGGACGAGTATTCGCGAACGAGCCACTGGTCGCCGAGGAATCGCGCGAACATGTGCAACTCGGGTTCGGTGGCCGGGCGCGCCGGATCAAGCATCTCGCCGGGATCACCCAGCATGCCCTTGGCTTCGCGCAGGAATAGATTGTAGTCCTGCCGGCGCGGCATGTATCGATTCACGCGAACGAGAACAATATTCAGGAAGAACATCGCGACAAACACGATCGCCGGGTTGAAGCCGAAGAAGCCGATCAGGCCACTGATCGTCATGTATACGAATTGGGCCAGCAAGACCGCTTTCGTGAACGGACTGCGGTTGACGCGCAATACCAGCATGCTCTTGTAGACTCCCCATGCGCCATAAACCGCAAGCAGTTGCCAAAACGCGCGAGGTCCCAGAACGCCCGGGACGAGAACGATGGTGGCCGCCACGAGCCCCATGCACATGGCCATCACAATCGTGTTGCGCCTCAAGACCGCGAGGCGGAACCGGTTGTCCGGCTTGTCGATGAGATTGCTGGATTCCATCCGGTTGAACCAGCCAACGAGCAGGTAGGAAAATCCGGCTTGGCAGAGCGCCGCCCAGAGTGCAAGGAGCAGCATGGGGACGAGGCTGGACAGCCAGCTCGTCGCTTTGCCGATGAATGACGCGCCGCCGCCGAGGCCAATTACTCCGAGCGGCTTGGCGGGCAGGACGAGCATGACGGACGCCGTGAAGCCCTTGCGCGGGGCGAGGCCCTTGAGGTCGCGCTCGATCTGTTCCTCGAGCCGGCCGCGCAAGGCCCCGCGCGCCCGGTGCAGGCGCGTCTTGACGGCCGACTCGCTGAGGCCGAGGATTGCGGCCACTTCATGGATGCTCTTGTTTTCGAGGTAGAACAGGACGAGGCACTCGCGGTGCTGCGGCGGCAGCTCGGCGAGCGTGCGGCCGAGCATCTCCTTGAGGTTCTCGTCGGGATTCTCCCGCGGGGTGACGACCGGTTCGGGCTGCTCGGCCTGCCAGCGCCTGCGGTTGGCGAGGTCGGTCCGGCGCCGGCGCAGCAGCGTGGCGCTGACGTTGCGGGCGATCCTGGAGAGCCACGCCGGGAACCGCTCCGCGTCGCGCAGCGCCCCGATGTAGCGGAACGCCTTGATGAATGTTTCCTGCGCGGCGTCGTGGCACAGCTCGGCGTCGCCCAGGTAGCTCCAGGCGATGCCGTAGACCATCCGCTCGTGGCGCTCGACCAACTCGGCGAACCGGTTGCGGTCGCCGGCCTTGACGGCTTCGATGGCGTTTTTGTCCGGGTTCATCATCAGGTCCTCACGTCGTGTTCTGCACCTAATGACTCGCCCGGGCCCTGGAGGTTACAGAAGAAAATCATTGAACCACGGAGTCGCGGAGGCACGGAGAATCGATTCGTCTTCTCCGCGTCTCCGTGTCTCCGTGGTTCATATTTGTTTTATCTCAACGACGCGATGTCGATCACGAACCGGTAGCGGACGTCGCTTTTGATCACGCGCTCGTAGGCTTCGTTGACCTGCTGGATCGGGATCGTCTCGATGTCCGAGACGATGTTGTGCGCGCCGCAGAAGTCGAGCATCGCCTGGGTTTCGGGGATGCCGCCCATGCCGGAGCCGGCCAGGCACTTGCCCCCCGAAACGAGCGAGAACGCGTTCATCGGGATCGATTCGCACGGGATGCCGAGGATGACCATCGTCCCGTTGGCCTTGAGCATGCGCATGTACATGTTCCAGTCGAGGTTGGCCGAAACGGTGTTGACGATCAGGTCGAAGCGTCGGCCGAGGCTCGCAAGCGAGCCGCCCGAGGTGGCGACGAACTCGTCGGCGCCGAGCCGCCGCGCGTCGGCCTCTTTCCTCGCCGAGTGGCTGAGGACCGTGACCTCGGCGCCCATCGCGTGGGCGAGCTTGATGCCGATGTGCCCCAGGCCGCCGAGGCCGACGATCGCGACGCGCTTGCCCGGGCCGGCCTCCCAGCGCTTGAGCGGCGAATAGAGCGTGATCCCCGCGCACAGGAGCGGGGCCGCGCCGTCGAGCGGCAGGTTGCCGGGGATCTTGAGGACGAAGTGCTCGTCGACCACGATCCGTTCCGAATAGCCGCCGTAGGTCGGCGTGCGGCGGTCCTGCTCGACGCCGTTGTAGGTCCAGCTCGTCAGGACGGAGCAGTATTGCTCCATCCCGTGGCGGCACTCCTCGCACTGGCGGCAGGAGTCGACGAAGCAGCCGACGCCGACGTTGTCGCCGACCTTGTGCTTCGTCACCTTGCTGCCGACGGCGGTGACGACGCCGGCGATCTCGTGGCCGGGGACCATCGGGAAGATCGAGCCGCCCCATTCGTCCCGCGCCTGGTGGATGTCGGAGTGGCAGATGCCGCAGTACTTGATGTCGATCGCGACGTCGCGCTCGCCGGGTTCGCGCCGCTCGAGCGAAAACGGCGTCAGGGCCGCCTTGGAATTGTTCGCCGCGTAAGCCTGAACCTTGCCCATGATGCGCTCCTTTGGGGGGACCTCTGGGATCTATGATACAGGTTTTTCGGTGTTGCGCCGAATGATATGCCTGGCGCCGGGGAAGTAAATGCGGAGGTAATTGGCCACGGCGTCGAGTTCGGCGGCGTTCCGGCCGGTCGCGTTCGTCACCGCGCCGAATTCGAACCGGCCCGGGCGGCGCTGGCGGATTTGCGACAGCAACGCGAGCACGACGTTGGCGTTGGCCCACGCGCGCTCGCCGTGGATGGCGTTGTGCGTCGTCTCGAGGCCGTCGAGCGGGATCAGGACCTCGAGCCTGCCCGGCAGGCCCTCCTCGAGCAGCGCCCAGCAGGTCGCCTCGAGGCGCCAGCCTTCCGTCATGGCCGTGGCGTCTTCGTGGATCTGGACCCGCGCGGCGCGGATCGGCCAGGCGAGGATCTGCGCGATTTCGAGGAAATCGGGGTGGCGGATCGCGTCGCCGCCGAAGGCGAGCGTCGCGCCCCGCGGCAGCGTGGGCGCCAGCTTGCGGAAATATTCGAGCGCGGCTTCGCCGGTCGTCTCCGGGTTGAGGCGGATCGGAACCCGCAGCGCGGCTTCCTCCAACGCCGGCTCGGTTTTTTCCGGCATCATCCCGCCGAGCAGGCCGCGCGCCTTGGCCTTGATCTTGAGCTTCAGCAGGCGCTTAATGCCGGGTTGCTCGGGAAGGGTAACGACCGTATCGAGCCGCTCCTCGATCGGGTTGGTGGGCAGCGCGAACGCCTCCGCGCCGCGTTTGCCCATGCGCCCGGCGCGGGCGAGCTTGACGGCGTTGTCAGGGGCGTGCGACGGCGCGGCGACCCATGCGCGCAGCTCGCGCGTGGTCCGCTCGTAGCTGAACTGGTCGAGGACGTAATCGCGCCCCTTGACGCCGAGCTCGCGGACGCGGTCGCGGTCGCCATACGCCTCGATGATCACGCGCGCGAGGGCGCCGGCGTCATCGGGCGGGAACCCGGCCGCGCTGCCGGCGCGCACGAGCTCCTCGCCGATCTCGGTGCCGTCGGTCATGGCGCAGGCCACGCCGGCGGCCATCATGTTGATGACGCGGTTGCGCGCGCCGAACATCGTCTCGAAGTTGCGGCCGTCGAGGCACAGGCCCAGGTCCGACTGCGCGTAGATCCCCGGCAGGTCGCTCGTCTCGACCCAGCCGAGCAGGTGGAACCGGTCGCGGTACGGGCTCGCCTCGATCAGGCTCAGCACGCGCGGGTAGGTGAGGTCGTCGTGGCCGTAGACCTGGCCGCCGGTCGAGACGTAATGCAGGCCGGGGCACTCGGCCATCGCGCGCTCGAGCGCGTCCATCAGGACGTCGACATTGGTCCACGAGTTGTACGCGCCGCTCCAGAGCAGCACGAAGGCGTCGGCCGGGAACGCCTCGCCGCGCAGCCGCAGCTTGCAGAGGGCGCGGTTGGCTTCGTCGGCGAAAAAGGGATTAAACGCGTTGGGGATCGTCGTGGCGAACGGGTAGGCGAACGTGTGGCGGTTCATGCGGCCGACCGCGGCCAGCTCGCCGTGCAGGGCGTAGAACTGGCGCCGGCTGACGGTCGAGAACCGGTCGGCGCGGCGCATCGCGGCCGCTTCCATCTGCCAATAAAAATCGAGCTGCGCGTTGTTGCCGTAGACGTAGCTCTTGACCTGCCCCTCGAAGACGACCGAGCCGTTGAAATCGGCCCACAGCGGCGCGGTCGAGTCGAGCTTGGCCAGGACGTAGCTCGGGTAGGAGTTGATGCCGAGCAGGCAGTCGGGCTCGAAGCGCGCGGCGGCCTCGCCGAGCTCGCGCAGGTTGAAGGCGTCGTCGTAGTTGCGGAAATGGAAGACTTCGAGGCCGCGGTAGGCCGAGCGGTCGACGCCGGGCTCGACGCGGGTCTCGGGCTTGTCGGTGAACGACGGGAGCGTGTAGAGCAGGACCTCGTGGCCGGCGTCGACGAGGGGCTTGGTCAAATGCCACGTCCTCAGGCTGTGCGCAAGGAAGTTGCGCTCGGCGCCGTCGAGCATCGGTCCGGTGCCCAGGACGAGAACCCGTGTCATGAAACCTCCATCCGCTCCGAGGATAAGACCCGGAAACGATCTTAACACAGAGCGAAACGGTGTAAAGCGATGTTCCGATCGCAACCCGTTCGTGCGTCGTGCGTCGTAATCGTAATCGAGAATCGAAAGCCCGGACCAGACCTATTCCCCCTTGCCCGGGTCCATCACGCGGCCCATGAACAGGATGCCGCCGGTTGATTTGTCGCGGATCAGGAACAGGAACGGGTGGTCGGCGATGAACTGGGGATCGACCGGCCCGCCGCCTCTCAACATCATGGCCGCCGTCGCCGCGGCCGCCTCGGTCCCTTCCTCGTTCACCTCGACGAACGCCTTGTGCAGCACCTTGTTGAGCGCCAGCGGCGTCGGGCACATCCCGGAGAAATCCGGCTGCTCGAACGCGGCGCGCATGCCCATCCGCTTGAGCGTGCCGGTGAGATCGAACGTCCCCCACGCCAGCTTGAATCTGGGGATCACCACGACGACTTTTGTCTCATCCATCGCTTTTATCCACGCTCCGAGCGTTTGGGCGTTTAAGCGAGCCTCGATCTCCGCCAGCCCGTCGATCTCGTCCGGCAGGATGAACACCATCGAGAACCGCCGCCCCAGGTAAGGCATCTCCAGGATCTGCGCGCCGTTGACCTGCGCATGCCCGTATTTCTCATGGACGAACATCAGCGGCGCATGCACGCTTTCGTCGCGGCTGAGCTTGAACTCCTGGTCGAATGTCATGCGCGGGTCGAACTGAATCGCCCACTGCCCCTTGAAATAGATCGCGTTGACCAGCACCAGGTCGGTCAACGGATCCACCTCGTCGATCAGTCCCTCGATTTTGTGGTCGGTCTTTTCCGCGACCCACCGGTTGATCGCGGCGCACGCCTCGAGTGGCTTCGAATAATCGATCGGCGTGATCGCGGTCTCGTAATATTGGTTCACGAGCGCCACGTATTCGGGGACCGGTTGCAGCGTCAGGTTCGGCCACAGCGAATTGGCCACGTTCAGCTCGACGCCGCCGCCGAGCCCGCTCGACAGCTTCGCCGCGAGCTTCGCCAGTTCCGCGTGGACCTTTTGCCCGCCATCGAAGAGCAGGACCTGCTCCATCTCGGCCGCCGTCCGGCCGCGCGCGCCGGCGTAGACCATCGCCAGCGCCGACGCGACGCTGTAGGGGGAGAAAAAGAGGTTCCCCGGCTCCCCCCTGAGCCTCGCATACAGGTCGCATGCAAACCGGTTGTTCGTTTCGACGAGCCCCATGTTCCGCCGCCCTTCGTGATCATCATGCAGGAACGGTAACGAAATCGCGCCCGGCGCGCAACACCCCGCGGATATCGTGACGAGGACGTATTGTTTGTATATAAATAATATGCTTGCAAACCAGAATGGGCTCGTGTATACACGGCCTTGTGCGATAACCTGGCGAGTCAATCGAAAAAACGAACCGGAGGCTGCGTCCATGAACGTGAACACGCTTCGAACCGTGGCTGCGGCGTGCCTGTTGGCGCTCGTGGCCGGCCATGCGCTGGCGAAGGATGTCTTCATCTCGATCCCCGTCCGCGAGCTGACGATCACCGAGGGGGAACTGCCCGACGAGGAATCGTTGATGACGTACATGTATGGCTTCGGGGGGGGCGAGGGGCCGATTGTCACGCTCGGCGGCGCGGGCGAGGCTTACCTCGTGATGCCGATGCCCGGGCGGATGATGCGGCGCCCCGACGGCGAAAGCAGGCCGGCGCTGACGCTGGTCGCCCGCGTCCCGCAGGGCCAGGCCGTTTCCGGGCGGATCACGTTCCCGAAGAACTACCGCGGGCTGGAGCAGAAAATCGTTCAGTTCAAGGCGCCGGACGACACCGGGCGCCCGGCCGACGCCGAGGTCCAGTTCCAGCGCGCGCGGGAGCGGCATTACAGCGACTTGGCCGGCCGCGGGCTGCCGGGCCGGACGTGGTTCCGGCGCCAGGCCGCGCTGGCGCGCCAGGAGCGCGTCCGGCTCAAGGACGCGGACACGACCGAGTCGCGCGAGTTCGACGAGATGCAGCAGATGATGCGCATGGACGGGCGCGACGACCTCGAGGAATCGTACGAGCTGATGACCGGCGGGCGCGCCATCGAGGAAAACCTGCGGCTCGACCGCGAGCTCCAGGCCGCGGACACCAAGGAGCCGCTCGTGTCGATCGCCGGCGTCAAGGGGATCACGATCAAGCCCTACGCGTGGGACGCGGTGCTGAGCGGGACATCGCCGGCGCTGGACCCGCTCGCATCGGCGATCCCGGCCGACCAGCACGCGCTGTTCTTCCCGTCGTACCAGGCGATGGCCGACGTGATGGACGAGGCCGACCGCAACGGCACGCCGATTCTCGACCTCGTCCAGTCGCGCAGCGTGGATCACATGTCGCGCGACCGCTACCAGAAACAGCTGTGCCTGTCGACCGACGCGCTCAGCCGGCTGCTCGGGCCGAAGCTCGTCAAGTCGGTGGCGTTCACCGGCTCGGACCCGTACCTGCAGGGTGGCTCCGACGCCGCCGTGTTGTTCGAGGCCGCCGATCCCGACGCGCTCGCGGCGCTGATCGTGGCGCGCCAGGCCGCGGCCGCGCAGTCCGATCCGGCCGCCAAGCCGATCAGCGGCGAGATCGAGGGGGTGCGCTACCAGGGCTTCCGCTCGCCCGACCGCGCGGTCTGCTCGTACCTGGCCGCCGTGGGCGGCGTCATCGTCGTGAGCAATTCGCCGTTCCAGCTTGGCCAGGTCGTCAAGGCCGCGCAGGGCAAGCTGCCCACGCTTGCCGCGGCGGGCGAATACAGATTTTTCCGGACCCGCTACACGCGCGGCGACGCCGATGAGTCCGCGCTGCTGATTCTGAGCGACAACACGATCCGGCGCTGGTGCGGGCCGAAGTGGCGGATCGCCGCGATGCGGCGGGCGCGGGCGCTCGAGGCGCTTGCGGATCTTCAGGCGCGGCGGATCGAGCGGCTTGCCGCCGGGAACGCATCGACCCACGGCCTGACGACCGCGGGGGTCGCGTGGACCGGCAACGGCCCGATCTCGGAGACGTGGGGGACGATCGCTTTCGCCACGCCGATCGCCGAGCTCGACGTCACATCCGCGACCAGGGCCGAGATCGCGGCCTACGACCGGTTCCGCGACATGTACCAGCGCGAGTGGAGTCATTATTTCGACCCGATCGCGGTGCGGTTCGGCGTCGCCCCCGGCCGCCTGAGCGCCGACCTGACCGTCATGCCGCTCGTGATGGACAGCGATTACCGCGAGTTCTCGCAGCTCACCAGCGGCGCGCGCATCAAGAAGGGCGCGGGCGATCCGCACAAGGAATCGCTCCTTCACTTCGTCATGGCGATCAACACGAAGGCGCCGGCGTTCAACCAATTCGGCGGGATGCTGAGCGGTCAGATCGGCTCGCAGATGGCCAACCCGCTTGGCTGGCTCGGCTCCTCGATCGCGCTTTACGCCGACGAGGGGGCGTTCTGGAAGGAGCTCCAGCAGGCGAAGGAGACCGACGATTACTTCGAGAAAAACCTGAGCCGCATCCCGGTGGCCGCCAACTTCGAGGTCGTCGACCCGCTCAAGCTCGCGACGTTCCTGACGGCGATCCGCTCCTATTCCGACCAGAGCGCGCCGGGCCTGACCCGCTGGGCGACGCTCGAGCACAATGGCAAGCCATACGTGCAAATCACCGCGCGCGGCGACGACGAGGAAACGAGCGATTCGGCGTGGTCGATCTACTACGCGGCGACTCCCAAGGCGCTGGTCGTGACGCTGAACGAGCCGCTCATCAAGCGCGCGCTCGAGCGGCAGGGGGCCAAGGCCGCGAGCGGCGCGACGACCGGCTCGCTCGGCTGGCAGGGCCAGAGCGTCGCCTTGACCGCCCGCTCCGGCGCGCTCGACGTGGCGAAGACGATGCTGCGCGAGCCGTACCAGGATGCGATGCGGAAGGCCGCGTGGTCGAACCTGCCGATCCTGAACGAGTGGCACCGGCTCTTCCCGGACGAGTCGCCGGTGGCGTTCCACGAGCGGGTCGCGGGCTGCCGGCTGCTCGACCCGGCCGGCGGCAGCTACGTGTGGAACGCGAAGGACCACACGATGGAATCGAGCGTCTACGGCCACCCCGGCCGGCCCAAGAACGGCCCCGAAAGCCCCGCGCCGCTTGCCTCGGCCAGGGCGCTGGCCATGGGGCTGACGTTCGAGAAAGACGGCCTGCGCGCCCAGGCGAGCCTCGATCGCGCGGCGCAAGGCGCGACGCAAAAATAGGCCGCTTCGGTTCGAGGCGGCTTAGAGGACAGGACACGGTTTCCCCTCCCACCCAGCCGTGTCCTGTCCTTTTTTCTTTCGTGAATTTTCGTGGTCCCCATTTCGTGCCTTTCGTGTTTTGAATTTCTGTCTGCATCCGTCCTGTTGCCAACTGTTCCCGGATTCATTACCATATTGGCCGATGACCGTGTCGACCGCCACTTAGGACGAGCCAAGTCCCCATGCAGTTCCCGATCCCCTTTTCAACCGACGAGAACCTCATTCGCATCGCGGAGAAGTACGGCACGCCGCTCTACGTGCACGACGAGGCCTCGTACGAGCGCTGTGCGCGCGAGGCCCTGGCCGCCCCCAACGCCTTCGGCCTTTCCGTCCGCTACGCCATGAAGGCCAACTCGCACCGGGCCGTCCTGCGCATCTTCGACCGGATGGGCGTCGGCATCGACACGTCGTCGTACTTCGAGGTCAAGCGGGCGCTGGCCGCGGGGATCAAGCCGGCCAGCATCCAGCTCACGAGCCAGGAAGTCCAGCCGCCCGAGCGGCTGAAGGACCTGCTCGACCTCGGCGTGCAGTACAACGCCACCTCGCTCGAGCAGCTGCGCGTCTTCGCGTCGATCGAGGGTGCTTCCAAGATCCCGGTCTCGATCCGCGTGAACCCGGGCCTCGGCTCCGGGCACAACAACCGCACCAACACGGCCGGGCGCGGGGCCTCGTTCGGGATCTGGCACAAGTACCTGCCGCAGGCGATCGACATCGCGCGGGAGCGGGGCATCACGATCGCGCGCCTGCACACGCACGTCGGCTCCGGGAGCGACTGGCGGGTCTGGCAGAAGGCCGCGCGCCTCACGCTCGACATCGTGCGGCGGCTGCCCGACGTCGACACGGTCAACCTCGGCGGCGGCTACAAGATCGACCGCGTCCGGCCCGAAAAGTCGATCGACCTCAAGACCGCGTTCAAGCCGGTCAAGGACGCGTTCAAGGAATTCGCGCGCGAGACCGGACGCAAGCTCAGGCTCGAGATCGAGCCCGGCACGTACCTGGCCGCCAACTCGTGCATCCTGCTGGGCCGCGTCGAGGACATCGTCGACACCGGCGCGAAGGGCTACGAGTTCCTCAAGATCAACGCGTCGATGACGGAGCTGTTGCGGCCGATGATCTACGGCGCGCACCACCCGATCCGCCTCCTCGGCAAGGGCGAGGAGACCGAAAAGCCTTACGTCGTCGTCGGGCTCACCTGCGAAAGCGGCGACATCTTCACGCCGACCGAGAAGGACCCCGAGGGGATCGACACGTTCATGCTGCCGCGCGCCGGGCGCGGCGACATCGTCGCCGTGCTGAGCGCGGGCGCTTACGGCCTGTCGATGAGCGCAAAGAACTACAACTCGCGCCCGATCCCGGCCGAAGTGATGATCGCCGCCGACGGCAGCGACCGCCTGATCACCAAGCGGCAGAAGCCCGAAGACATCTGGTCGCGCGAGCTGGATTAAATATTGGAATTTCGGTTCGGAGTTCAAGCTTCAGCTTGCTTTTCTAACAGGAAAACTGAAGTTTGAACTCCGAACCGAAATTCCGCCCTCTGCGTTCTTTGCCGATCTCCGCTTCTCTGCGACAAATCTGTTGCGCTTTTGCGTGAATTGCCTGTTTTTGCTAAAATCTGCCCGAGGGTGAGCGATGAACGAGGCTTATCGCAAACACGTTGAGGAACGGGCGAAATTGGGCATTCCGCCGCTGCCGCTCAACGCCGCGCAGGCGCGGGAGCTGTGCGAACTGATCCAGAGCGGTAGGTCGGGTCTTCGACCCGGATCCGAACTCCTCGACCTATTAACGAACCGCATCAACCCCGGCGTCGATCCGGCGGCGCAGGTCAAAGCTTCGTTTTTGTCCGACATCGCGCGCGGAAAGATTCAGACGCCGCTCATTGACCGCCGGCGCGCCGTCGAGCTGCTCGGGGCGATGCTCGGCGGATACAACATCAATCCGCTCATCGAGCTTTTAAACGATCCTGAGCTTGCGGACGCCGCATCCAAAGCGCTCAGCCACACGATCCTCGTGTTCGACGCGTGGAAAAGCATTTTTGAAATCCGCAATCCGCAATCCGCAATCCGCAATCTGATCGGCTCGTGGGCGGCGGCCGAGTGGTTCACGTCGCGGCCGGCGCTTCCGGAGCGCATCGACGCGGTGGTGTTCAAGGTCGACGGCGAGATCAATACGGACGATTTCTCGCCGGCGGTCCACGCCGTGAGCCGCGCCGATATCCCGCGGCATGCGCTCGTGATGGGCGAGAAGCGGTTTCCGGACGGGATCGAGAAGATCGCGGAACTCAAGAAAATGGCCGGCGGGGGCGCCGGCCCCACATCGGTTGCCTTCGTCGGCGATGTGGTCGGCACGGGGAGCTCGCGCAAGTCGGCGGTCAATTCGCTGCTGTGGCACATCGGCGAGGACATCCCGTTCGTCCCCAACAAGCGGCGCGGCGGGATCGTGCTCGGCGGCGTGATCGCGCCGATTTTTTTCAACACGCTCGAGGACTCCGGCGCGCTGCCGATCGAGTGCGACGTGACTCAACTAAGCACCGGCCAGCGCATTTCGATCTTCCCCTACGCGGGAAGAATCGAAGACGGGAGCGGCAACGTATTATCCACCTTCACGCTCAAGCCCAACACGCTTCCCGACGAATACCGGGCCGGCGGCCGCGTGAATTTGATCATCGGGAAGACGCTGACGAGCAATGTGCGCGCGGCGGTAGGTCGGGTCTATGACCCGACTCCGGGCGCAAAGAGTCGGGTCACAGACCCGACCTGCCATTTCATCGAACCCGCTTTCGTTCACGATGAAGGCGTCGGCTACACGCTCGCCCAAAAAATCGTCGGCCGCGCCTGCGGCGTGGGCGGCATCCACCCGGGGACGAGCTGCACGCCGGCCGTCACGAGCGTCGGCAGCCAGGACACGACGGGCCCGATGACGCGTAGCGAGATGATCGAGCTGGCGTGCCTCGGGTTCTCGGCCGACCTCGTCATGCAGTCGTTCTGCCACACGGCCGCCTACCCGACCGACGTCGACCGGCTCACGCACGCCACGCTGCCGGGGTTCGTCACCGAGCGCGGCGGGGTCTCGCTCAAGCCCGGCGACGGGATCATCCACAGCTGGCTCAACCGCATGCTCCTGCCCGACACGGTCGGCACGGGCGGCGACAGCCACACGCGCTTCCCGATCGGGATCAGCTTCCCGGCCGGCTCGGGGCTCGTCGCGTTCGCGGCGGCGCTCGGCGTGATGCCGCTCGAGATGCCCGAGTCGGTGCTCGTGCGGTTCGAGGGCAAGCTGCGGCCGGGGATCACGCTGCGCGACGTCGTCAACGCGATCCCGTATTTCGCGGCGAAAAAGGGGCTGCTCACGGTCCCGGCCAAGAACAAGAAGAACGTCTTCAACGGCCGCGTTCTCGAAATCGAGGGACTGCCGGACCTCAAAGTCGAGCAGGCGTTCGAGCTGAGCGACGCCTCCGCCGAGCGCTCGGCCGCGGCGTGCACGGTCGAGCTCAACATCGAGCCGGTCGCCGAATACCTGCGCAGCAACGTCGCCCTGCTTCAGGCGATGATCGAGGACGGCTACGAGGACGCGCGGGCGCTCGAGCGGCGGATTAAAAAAATGCAGGCGTGGCTGGCGAACCCGACCCTCCTGTGCCGCGACCGGAACGCGCGCTTCGCCGAGGTCATCGAAATCGATCTGGGCGACATTGCCGAGCCGCTCCTGGCGTGCCCGAACAACCCCGACGACATCCGGCCGCTCGGCGAGGTCGCGGGCGACCCCGTGCAGGAAGTCTTCATCGGCTCGTGCATGACGAACATCGGCCACTACCGCGCGGCGGCGCGCGTGCTGGAGGCTGGAAAAGATTTTCTTAAATCCGCCGATCGGGCGATCGGCGTTCCCAGGCTGTGGATCTGCCCGCCGACGCGGATGGACGAGGCGGTCCTGCGCGACGAAGGCGTTTATCGAATCTTCGAGAACCTCGAGAACTGCCGGACGGAGATCCCGGGGTGCAGCCTGTGCATGGGCAACCAGGCGCGGCTCGAGCCGGGAACGACGTGCGTCTCGACCTCGACGCGCAACTTCCAGGGGCGGATGGGCGACAACACGCGCGTCTACCTCGCCGGCGCCGAAGTCGCGGCCGTCGCGGCGATCGTCGGCCGGGTCCCCACGCCGGCCGAATACCGGCAGGCCGTCGCGAGCCTCGACCCGCTCGCCCCCGAGCTCTACCGGTTCATGAACTTCGACCAGATGTCGGCCGCCCGCTTCCGCCCGCGGCGGCCGACATAATTATTGCGTCCGCACTGCGCGCCGGTTCAAATGGCTGCGAAGGATTACCATGCGGCCATTCAGACCAGTATCCGTACACCGTTATCTGCCGCTTTTCCTCGGCGTTGCCGCTTATGCGATTTTGGGGACATGCAGGGGCCTTTTGCCGCGTCCGCATTCGATCTATTGGATGATCGGAATCGTGTGGACCATCTCGGTCGGGTTCCTTTGGTTGTATTCGCGCTGGAACGGGCCGGTCCCTCTCAGGCGCATTGGCGACGAAATCAGGATCATCCCCCACTACCGCGGTCTGGTTGCCAGGGGACTGTTCTCGCCACGACAGATGGCCCCAATTTACAGTTTCTATGCTCTCACGCTGATCGCCACGTTTCTGATTCGCGGCGAGTTGTTTCTGTTATTCCTCATCTGGGGGACTCCGGGGTATTTCGGCCTGGTCGCCACATACATCCGCGTGCGTCTCAAAAAGTTGTTGCGGCCGATTGCCGTTGCCCAAGCGGTTTTCTGGGGCGCGATTTATCTGTGGATGCCCGTGATCATCTGGTTTCTCATCCGCATGATAGCCCTGATTCTCGATTTGACATCTTTAAGCATAACGGCCCTCGTCTTTTTCTATAGCATGAGCATGGCGCTTTTTTTCCTGGCCCTCTACGTGCCGATCCGCTACACCATTCCCTCTTACAGGCGTGCCCTGCGAGAGATCGAGGCCCTGAAGCGCGAGAAGGGCGCCGCCTGCGCGGCCGAACTTTAGCCTTGCTGTTTTGGGCGGTTTGAATATCCTTGACCCATGATGACGAAACCAAACATTTACTCGCTTTTCGGGCTCTCCGGGCTCCTCATCCTGGCCCTCCTCGCCGCCGGCTGCGGCAAGGAGCCGATGGCGGCGGACACGTTGTTCAGCGAAAAAGGGACCTACACCGCGCCCAACAAGTCGCTGTCGGTCGAGATCGACGACGCCGAGAAGGGACAGCTGCGCTACCGGTTCATTTTCGCCAACGGCTATAAAACCGAATACCAGTCCTTCCCCGCCGACAAGGCATGGTTCATGTGCTTCGACGGCGGCGACAGGCTGTGGATCCACATCCCGGACGTCAGGACCGTCTACTGGTACAGCAGCAGCTTCAACCAGCTCGTCCCGCACGACATGATGCCGCCGACGCAGTCGGACTGGCAGCTCATGCCGAAGAATTTCCGCGACAAGCTGCCCGAGAAATTCAAGCCCAAACCGGCCCCGCGCGGCCGGCGCTAGGGGCTCTCCCGGATTAAGATCGTTTTAGTTTTTGAACCGCGAAGCGGTTTCACATCGCCACGTACTTCGCGGTTTACCTGCAATTCGGGCGAGGCGCTATAGCCGCTGACAAATATTCTGCCTGAATGAATTTTGGTGTTCGCGAGGCCCGAAGGGCTGGCAGGCTGTAGCCGGGGCGCGAGCGCAGCGAGCCCCCGGTCAAGCGCCCCCATACGACCGAGCCCCGCAGGGGCGGCAGAAAACGATTGGTTTCTGCCGCCCCTCCGGGGCTCGAATTTTGATGCGACGCCAACCGGGGGTTCCCTTCGGTCACCCCCGGCTACAGCCTGCCGGCCCTTCGGGCCTCGGTTCGCAGCGACGTGAGAAAGCATGGTTGAGGACGCGGCTTATT
>JBDKRG010000013.1:0-115551 GCA_039683515.1 Candidatus Sumerlaeia bacterium
CCGGCGGGCGAATGGGATTGATGCGCTGAAAGCGCAAAAGATTCCAGCCTGGGGCGGAGCGAAGCGCAGCCCCAGGTCAGCGAGCCCGCATCGACAAGAGCTCTGAAAGAGCGCAAGAAATTTCTCCCGCGCCTTCAGCGCTCGGAAGACTTTGCGGCTTGTTCCTGGGGCGGCGCTTCGCTATGCCCCAGTCTTTATTCTCAAGTGCTTTCAGCGCCGCTCGAAAGGCGCCCACTGGTTCGCCGGCCGAATGATTTCTGAAAATGCCCTAATGCTTTGCGGGCACTTTGATGCCCAGGTTGCCGTCGGCGTTGATGGTTTTTGTGGTCCAGTAGTCGACGCGGCCGTGGCGGTCGACGAGCCGGGGGCCGAGGCTGTAGATCAGCGTCCGCGTCGTTCCCTCATCGATCATCAGCGGTTTTTCGGTGAACGGGTCGCGCCAGGGGGAGCCCGGGTCCTTGACGTGGCCGGCGACGCCGGTCAGCCCCTTGCCGGGCGTCGGCATCCCGGCCAGGCGGGCCAGTGCGGCGCGGTTCAGGTTGATCATCGTTTCATTCGCCAGCAGCAAGATGAGCCGATTCTCCAGCTGGCCGTAGCAGTGCCCGATCACGAAGTCGTTGGCGAAGATCCGCTTCGAGATTTCCGGCCACGGCCAGTCCGGCCACTCGAGCGCCTTTGACCAGTAAGTGTCGAGGACGCGCACGAACTCGTCCGAATGCCGCTTGTGGTTCATCGAGGAGAACGTGGTGGCCAGCATCCGGTCGACGCGCGGCAGGAGCGAGATGTCGGTCTTGCCGATCTGCGGCCAGTAGTAATCGGTTCGGTGGTGCAGGTCGTAGCCGAATGTTCTCGAGTTCCAGGGCGTCGTGTTGACGAAGTCGATCCTTTCTTTTCTAAGCCGCGCGTATTCGAGCTCGATGAGCGCGCGCGCCTGCTCGCGGTGTTTTTCGCGCGCGTGAAACTCGGCGTAAATCCCGCCGAGGCGGCTGAGCACATCCGGGGCATTCGGCTTCGGCAGCGAATCGTCCTCGATCCACGCCTGGATCATGCGGTTGGCCGCGTAGGCGAACGGATCGTGCGCGATGTCGCCCGGATTGGCCGCTTTGCGCGCCAGCCCGTAAATCGCGAGGTAACTGTCGATCCCGTCCGTCCGGTTTTCGTGGAGCTTGACCCAGCCGTCCGCGATGAGCATCTGCATCATGAGCCGCCGGGCGTCGATCATCGCCGGATCGTCGGTCGCGTGGCGGCCGGGCGCGTTCGCATAACGCAGCGCAAGCTCGATCGAATCGGCATGGGCGTGAACCCACTTCGTCTGCGCCTCGCCGAGCGGCCCGCCCGTCCACGGCAACAGGAATTCCCTCTCGGCGGCGAACGGCTTGGGATCCTTGACCAGCTTGTCCGCGAACACGCGGCGGAACGTTGCCGCGTCGGTTTTCGAGGCGAACTCGCGGCAGATCTCAGCGGCTGCCTGATCGGCGGCGGTCAGCGGCCCGGTTGTGGCCGAGTCCTTCGCGCGGCTCAGGATCCTGGCCAGTTCCGGCGGCGGGACAATTTTCCGTTCATCGATTTTGATGTTGTTGACCGATTTCTCCAGCCCGATAAAAGCGATCAGCGGCGAGATCAGGATGACCGTCACCGCCCACGCCCAAACCCGCCAATTGAGTTTCTTCGTGGGCTCTTCCGCGCTCATGACGCTACTTCGCCTGCTTGAGAATTAACCCGCAACGTCCAGCAGCAGCTTTTGCGTGGTGTCCATCATGGCCTGGAACGAAAACCGGCGCATGGCGTCGGCGCGCCCCTGCGCCCCTAGCTTTTTCCGCAGGCCCTCGTCCTGCGTCAATTTGAGCAGCGCGGCGGCCATGGCGTCGCTGTCCTTCGCCGGGACGAGCAGCCCCGTTTCGCCGTCGCGGATCGCCTCGGGGTTGCCCCCCACCGCGCACGCCATGACCGGCCGCTCGAACGCCATCGCCTCGATGATCGTGTTGGAAAACCCTTCGCTCTCCGACGGCAGCACGACGACGTCGGAGACCTGGTAGTCCTTGGCGACCGTCTGGCTGCGGCCGGGCAGGATCACGCTGTCGCCCAGCTTCAATTTCGCGATCAGCTCGACCATCGCCTCGCGCATCGGGCCGTCGCCGGCGAGCCAGAGCTTGAGCTTCGCCCCGGGCGCCATCGCCTTGAGCTTCGCGAACGCCTCGATCAGCATCAGGTGGCATTTGACCGGGTTGAAGTTGGCGATGCAGCCGATCACGAGATCGTCGTCGGCGACGCCGAACTTTTTGCGCTCGGCCGGGATGTCCCATTTCTGCCCGCGGAGCGCGTCGAAATCGGTCCCGTTGTAGATCACCTGGATTTTGTCGAGGCCGATCCGCTCGCGGTCCGAAACGGCATGGCGGACGGCGTCGGAGACGGCGATGTAGCGGCTCACGCGTCGGTCGATCCAGTGGCCGATGAGCTTTTGCTTGTCGGTGCGCGTGAACCCCATGTCGCGCCGGCTGGCGACGATCGCCGGCCGCCGCCGGCCCAGGCTCGCCAGCACGCCCAGGAAATCGGCGACGAAATGGAACGTCACCATCAGCCGGATTTTATGGGCGATCAAGTATTTGCGGATTTGCCATGCGGCGGCGAGCGCCTTCATGTCGGTGGCGCGCGTGATCGGGATGTTGGTCACCGGCATCCAGCCGAGCCGCTCGAGCCGGCCGCTCATCTCGCCCCCCTCGAAGTAGATCACGTGCGGCTCGAAGACGGAGCGGTCCAGGTTGCTCGCGAGGTCATGGAAATGCCGCTCGCTCCCGCCGTTGTCGAGATGCTGGATGATAAGGAGCGTCGGTATAGCCATATAATCGTGCTCGTGCGTCGTGCTCGTAATCGTAATCGAAAATCGGGCTTAAAATTTCTCGCCCATGAGCTTGGTGAAGTATTTGGCCCCCGCGTTGAGTTGCTCGATCTCGAGGAACTCGTCGGCCGTGTGCGCCTGGTCGATGCTGCCGACGCCGACGATGACGATCGGCACGCCGAGCGCCGCCAGCGCGCAGGCGTCGGTGCCGTAGTCGACCCCGATCGGGTCGGCCGGCACGCCGAACTCGGCCGCGACCTTCCCCGCCGCGCGCACGAGCGGCTCGTTGGCATCGGTAAACATCGTGCCTGCGATCATGTTGGGCTCGAGCTGGCGGGCGCGGAACCCGCCGTAGCGCTTGCCGGCGCGCGCCAGCAGCTCGTCGAATTCCTTCATGACCGACTCGACCGTCTCGCCCGGGATCATGCGCCGCTCGAGCGACAGCCGGCACGACGGCGCGACGAGGTTGAACTGCACGCCCCCCTGGATCATCGCGATGTTGATCGTCGGCGGCTCGAGCAGCGGCGCGCGGCGCTGTTTCAGCATCGGCGTGTAATGGGTCTCGATCTCGTCGACGAGCATCGACATCGCCGTGATGGCGTTGACCCCCAGGTGCGGCTTGGCGGCGTGCGCCGCCTTGCCTTCGATGTCGATGCACCAGCGGACGATCCCCTTGTGGGCCGCGACGACGCGCAGGTCGGTCGGCTCGGCGATGACGATCCCCGCCACGTCGGGCTTGGAGTTGACCAGCGCCGTCGCGCCGCGGAAGCCGTTCTCCTCGTCGCAGGCCAGCACGAGCTCGACCGGCCGCGGCGGGCGCCGCCCCGACTTGGCCCACGCGACGATCGCGTGCATGAGCGAGGCCGCCTGCCCCTTGGCGTCCGTCGAGCCGCGCCCGAGCAGGCGTCCCCCCTCGACCTTCGGCGCGAACGGGCTGATCGTCATCCCGGCCACCGAGACCGTGTCGATGTGGGTCTCGAACATCAGCGCCGGGCCGGCGGTTTCGCCCTCGATCCGGACGCGCAGGTTGGGGCGGCCGGGGACGGCGTCCTCGACGCGCGGGTTGAGCCCCGCCTCGCGCAGGAAGCCTTCGGCCCACGCCAAGACCCCGGCCTCGCCGCCGGCCGGGCCGTCGAACCCGGGGTTGACGCTATTGATGCGGACCAGCTCGGAGAGGGTTTGGATCAGTTTGTCCTGGGCCAGGAACGGTGAATCGACGGGGGCCTGAATCGTCATCGGATTGAATTCCTTCTGTGATCAAACAACAGCGCAGACGGCTCTTGGGGACCATTTCACGCCATCGGTGCGAAAAAATCAACCGTGGGGCGACGCCGGCGGCTCCGGGACGGACAAAACACGGAGCGCCGCCGGCGCGGCTTCTTGTATGATTGAAATGTCCAATATGTTGTGCGATAAAGGGCGCATAGCGCGGCAGCTGTTTCGACGCGCGGTTTGGATCGAGGATGAAGTCCCGTGGCATTGACCGCTATCGTCAAGTTTTCCTCCGACCAGTTCCCCGTCCCATGCCGGATTGACGACCAGCAAATCGAACTGGACGAGCATGATTTCTGCTTGGTGCTCGAACCGCAGGGGATTCAGCGCGTCGGTTACGTCATGAGCTTCGAGCGGCGCTGCGCGGCGCAGGTGGCCCATCTCGGCAAGGTGCTGCGCATCGCCAACGACGCCGAGATCGTCCACTGGCACGAGGACCAGGAGCGGCGCCAGGAAGCGCTCGTCGTCGCGCGCGCCCGGGTCGCCGAGCGTAACCTGCCGATGAAGATCATCTCGGTGACGTTCGACGACGCCCAGAACGTGGTCCTGTTCAACTTCACCTCCGACCGCCGGGTCGATTTCCGCGAGCTGGTGCGCGACCTCGCCTCGCACTTCCGCGCCCGCATCGAGCTGTGGCAGATCGGCTCGCGCCAGGGCGCGGCCGACAAGGACGGCTTCGGCGTCTGCGGCAACCGCATCTGCTGCGCCTCGTGGATCCACAGCCAGTACCCCCCGGTCTCGATGCGCCACGTCCGCGACCAGGACCTGGCCAACCAGACGCCGCAAAAGCTGGCCGGGCTGTGCGGTCGCCTGCGCTGCTGCCTGCGCTACGAGCACGACAATTACTGCAACAAGCTCCAGGGGGCCCCGGCCGTCGGCGTGCACGTGCGCCACGCCGGCGATGGCCGCGAGGGTGTGGTCATCGACCGCAACCTGCTCCTGAGCCGCGCGCTGATCAAGTTCAACACCTCGCGCGGCGAGTGGGTCACGTTCGACCGCCTGTGCGGGGTCGGCCAGTCGCAATCCGCCCCGCCCCCGCCCCAACCCGACGAAAACGAAGAAATCGACGAAGTCCTGCCCGAATAAAGAGTCCTGAGTCCTGGGTCCTGGGTCCTGAGTCTTGGGGCCTGTGTCATGAGCCGTGTACAATCTGAATGATGTCGGAATTTCGGTTCGGAGTTCAAACTTCAGTTTGCCCGGTCTTTCGCTGAGTAATACTCTGCCGCTTCGTATGATCGGCTTTCTTTTTGCGCTGAAGACGCAAGATAAAAAAAGCCTGGGGCGAAGCGCAGCCCCAGGTCACGAACTAGAAACTAGAAACTCGTAACTCGAAACATGAGAAAATGAATCTCATCCCTCCGAATAGGTGACCCCTTCAGTGTCGCAAATTCGCTCGCCCGCACACGCTAAACACATAAGAGACCCGACCTGCGCTTATTGCTCTTTCGCGTAGCCGACCGGGTGATTGAGCAGGATGTATTGCTGGTCGCTCAGCTTCAGCAATTCCTGAACTTTCGCCTTGTCGGTCGAGGCGCGCGGGACGGTCTTGAGGCCGACGGCCGCGCAGAACAGCGAGATGTTTTGCGACACGATCCCCGCGTCCAGCGCCGCCCATTCGCGCTTCAGCTCGGGCGCCCCGCGCTTGAACCGCGCCATGTCGGAGACGATCACGAGCAGGGCCGGCGGCAGCGACGGCTGGATCGCCTGGCCGGGCCGGGCGCGCTGGACTTCGGCCCGGTGATCGCCGTCGGCGACGGGCTTTAACGCATGTTGCAGCCCGTCATACAGATACACGCCGCTCTTCAGGAAGTAGTAGACGTCGATGTCCTGCGAGTTCATCGCCGAGGGGGCGGTGATCTTTTTGCTGTCGGCCCGGTTGACGCCGTTGGCCGCCCACGCCAGGTCCGACAAATCCTGCATGCTCAGTTCCTTCTCCGAGAACTCACGGGTCGAGGCCCGCACCGACAGCGCCTCCATCAGCGGCAGCCCCCGTTTGGTGTCGGGCGGGTTGAGCTTGATCGACTGGGTCTCGAGCGGCCGGGTCGTTTCGGCCTGGGCGAGGGCGCCGGTGATCATCGACAGCAACATCAGCGAAATGAGCGCGAGTTTCATATGAGCCTCCTGAGCGATTTGTCCATCCCTTTCATTTGTAGTTTTTCCTTGTTCATTTGTCCTTAAAATTCAAATCCCCCGCCTGTTGCCAAGCGGGGGACATCTGAAATTGAAATGGTCGGGGTGACTGGAGTCGAACCAGCGACCTCACGGTCCCGAACCGTGCGCGCTACCAGCTGCGCTACACCCCGACGACCCTATCCGGGCCTGCGAACCCATACTATAAACCAAATTCCCGTCCCGATTGCAAAGGAAAAGTAGGCCGCTTCGGCTCGAAGCGGCATCGGGCGCCCCAATCGCGCTTTTTAGCCAAAGATTCGGGTGTGGCCTGATGTCGCTTCGGGCCGATGCGGCCTGCTGATTACGCCACGACGTCCAGCAGCGTGCCGACGCTGGACTCGGTCGAGAGGATGCGGACGGGCGACTCGGAGCCGTCCTCGCGGTCCTGGGAGTCGTCCCGGGACGGCTCGCGCTCGGCAAGCCCGACTTCGGCGGACTCGGCCCGGTCGATCCGGTCGATGCCGCGGTCGGTCAGGTTGCCCGATTTCACAATGGATGGGATCGCAGGAAACATCGCCTGGGCCCCCTTGGGCTGGCGGCCTTGCGTCCTGCGCGCCGTCAGAATGTGTGTTGGCCGAAGGATATAATCCCCCGTGTCCAACGTATCGGACGGCCTTGAGCCCGACTTGAGAAAAAATTTTAAAAAAATGCACGCCCCCGGCGGGCGTGCTGTATCCGCAATCATCTCAATTTCTTATAAATCGGCCGGGGTTTATTTCCCGTTCTCGTCGGTCCAGGTGTAGGCCACCTTGATGCGCGTGCGGGCGCGGCGGGTCCACGTCGGGATCAGCGCCAGCAGCGCCAGCGAAAGCTGGACGATGGTCATCGTCGTCGCGCCCCCCCACTTCTGGCTGTCGAGCACGCGGCCGATCGCCGTCAGCGGCGACAGGGCATAGAGCGCCTCGGCGAGGGCGCTGCTCGACTCGCGGCCGTTGCTCGCCTTGAAGATCTCGTCGAACATCGCCCCGAGCGCGAGCGTCCCGAACCACAGGATGAGCACGATCACGATCACGAGGATGACCGCCTTGTTGCGGTCCTCGGTGTAGCACGAGGTCAGCCGGCAGAGGACCCACACCAGCGCCAGCGCCGAGGCGAGCACCGGCAGCAGCGTCATCATTTTATTGGCGACCTGCGGCGTCGAGCCCCACGCGTCGCCGGCGATCAGCGAAGTCCCCAGCCACAGCGCGATGTAGAACGCGTACAGCGGGATGCGCTCGTCGATGCGCTGGAAGATCGGCCAGCGCATGCGCACCTGCCAGACCTCGTCGCCGCGCTCGAACCGCCCGGCCGAAAACAGCACGACCGCCAGCAGCACCAGCACCCAGCCGACGACGTAGATGGCCATCAGCGAGGCATCCACCGCGCTGGCGACGGTCGCCCCCTTGCCGCCCGGGATGACGTGCCACGAGAGCCGCCCGACCAGCAGGCCGATCAGCCCCATCATGAAGACCGTGTATTGCCGGTAATTGAAGAGCCTGTTCTGCGGGTCGTAGAGCCGGCGCGTCGCGGCCGTCGACAGCGCCAGGATGACGAGACCGGCCAGCACGCCGCTGCCGATCATCAGGTCCGGGCTGAGCCGCATGAACGAGCCCGGGCTGAAGAACGTCCCCACGGTGCCGCGCACGCCGAAGACGAACAATAATAGCAGCGTGATCAGCGAGGCGATCTGCATGCCGCGCGCGCGCACCTGCGCGGTCGAGACGAAAATCCCCCACGCGCAGATCGCCATCGCCCCCAGGAACAGGAAGTAGTTGAGCGACAGGATCTCGGCCATCGACACGCCGCCGAAGATGAACGTGATCCCCAGGATCGGCATCGTGCAGCTGAACGCCAGCAGCAGGAAGCAGGCCGTCGTCAGCAGGCAGCCGAGAACGAACGTGCGGGCGCGCAGCGTGGTCACGCGCAGGAAGTCGAACGTGTCCTTTTCCTTCTCCTGCACGGCGAGGCCGGCGCTGACCATCGGCGCGATGAGCAGCGCGATCAGCGCCTCCACGACCGCCATCCCGGCGAAGATGTTGCGGCCGATCGCGCCGATCGACTGGATCTTCTCGCGCAGGCTGATCGTCCCGAGGTCGATCGGGTAGGTCGTCAGCATGATGAACGAGCTGACCACACCCAGCGCGACCAGGTAGAGGATCAGCGACCACGACAGCAGCTTGTTGCGCATCCGGCGGCGGATTTCGCGCACGAGCAGGGGGTTGTCGAGCAACCAGGCGAGCCACATCGACGAGCGCAGGCTGTCAAACGTCAAGCGCGAGCCCAAACCTTTATCCATCGACTTCCCTCATGGCCTAAAATCTCGGACTGTAAGCTAACCAAAACGCGCGGAGGTTGTATAGAGAATCCGGCGGCCGACGGCCCGGCCCCCGCGGATTGTTCGGATCCATAAAACTGGAAAGCAACCGATGAATGCTGCATGATTCGGGCAAGACGGAACGCCCTATGAGGATCGGCGTTGAGACTGGCCCGGGAGCGGGTTGGGCGGCGGCGCGACATGCCGGATGCGGATCAAAAATCTGAGCGCGGGCTGCCGGCCTGGAAGGCGGCGGCCGCGGCGTTGTTTGCGGCGCTGGTCGCCGTCGTGATCGCCTACCCCGGCCTGGTGGCCGGCCGCCAGATCCCGATTTCGTCCGAGCGGTTCGGCCTCAGCGACTTGACCGACGCGAACCTGCCGCTCAGGGTCTGGGGCGGCGCGGAGTTGGCCCGGGGGCGTTTGCCTTTGTGGTATCCGGGCTGTTTCGGCGGGCTCCCGCTGGCGTCGATTCCCGAGGCCGCGCCGTATTACCCTCCGTCGGCGGTTTTTTACATGGTTGCGGCCCCGGGGGCGGCGACGGCCTGGACGATCGTGCTCCACCTGCTCATCGCCGGCATGGGCGGCGCGATGGTGGCGCGGCATTTCGGCGCCGGGCTCGGCGGGCAACTGCTGGCGGCGGTGCTCATGAGCATCGGGCTGCATCTGGCCGCGCACGTGCGGCAGTTGAACATCCTGCAGGCCGAGGCGTGGGTCCCGTGGGTGTGGCTGTTTCTCGACCGCCTGCTCGCCCGGCCGGGCCGGCGCGAAGCCGCGGGGCTGGGTTTCTCGGCGGGGATGCTGGGGCTAGCCGGGCATCCCGAGATCCTGCATCACGCGGCCGTGATCTTTTCGGTTTGGTCGATGATCCGGGTTGTTGGATTGTTCCGCGAATGGCGGGGCTGGCGGTTCTGGCTGGAACGGGGGGCGGCGCTTGCGGCGGCCGGGCTGATCGCGGTCGCGATCGCCCTCCCCCATCTCTGCCCGATCTGGGACATGTTGCAGTGGGCGCAGCGTTCCCAGCGGCAGCATGCGCCGGATCTCAAGGCGTTCGCGATGCTGGCGCGGCCGATGATCATGGGCGATCCGGCCAGGGGCGAGGGCGGCCCCGATTCGTTCTTCGGGCCGTTCGTGTGGGAGGAGATGTTATATATCGGGCTGCTGCCGCTGGCGTTCGCGGCGGGGTGCGTCCTGGCTGGCGCGTGGCGATGGCGGCTGCGGCTCGGCCTGATTGCGATCGCGGGCGCCAGCGTGCTGCTGGCGTTCGCATACACGCATGGGTGGACCGAGTGGATCGCCGAAACGATCCCCCTGGAGTTCAAGTCGCGGTTCCCGCACCGTTACCTGTGGGGCTTCAACATGGCGGCGGCGACGCTGGCGGCGCTCGGTTTCGACGGGTTGCTCCGCGGGCTCGGGCGGTTCCGATGGTTCACGCCCCGGGCGGCGGTCGCGTGCGTCTCGGTCGTGCTCCTCGTCACGGCGCTCGACATCGCGTCGGTGTCGCGCCGGCTCAACCCGATGGGCGACGGCTCGGCGCCGTTGAGCCGGCCGAAGACGCTGGACGTCCTCGCCAGGGCGGGCGCCGCCCCGAACCGCTTTGCCGAACGCGTGAGCGCCTACGCGCATCTGCCGGTTTCGCGCGCGGCGTTCCTGATGAAGCCGGGCTGGAATTCGAACCCGGCGATCGATCTGGAAATGCGCCGTTTCCTGCTGTCCGAGCACGTGTCGATCTGGAACTGGCAGGCCGTGAGGGGTTATACCGGGATGTATCCGTACTGGACGGGATTCGTCCTGGGCGACCAGCATTCGCTCGGCTTCGTGGCGAACCTCGATGGCCATGAGGGGACGCCGATCGGCGCCCTCAAGCCGGACCCGGAGCCGTACATCGCGTGGAGCGGCTACTTCGGCGGCCGCTGGCTGGTCTCGCCGATCGCGCTGGCCTCGCCGATGCTCCGTCCCGTCGGCGACATCCCCGGCAAATTCTTCCATGCTTACGTCTACGAGAACAAGTGGTGGGCGGGCGGCGCATGGATTGCGCGCGAGCTGAAGACGTTTCGCTCCGACGACTGGCTTTGCGTGGACCTCCAGAAATCGATGCCCGACCGCAACTGCGTCCGGATGTCGAGGGCGGACGTCCCGGCCGGCGCGGCCGGCGCCCCCGGCGCCGCCGCCGGCGACAGCGTCGAGCGGCCGGAGTGGCCCGACCCGCGGCACGTCATCGTCGACTGCCGGCTGGAGCGGCCGGGGTTCCTGGTCCTGAATCAGAATTACCACCCGGCCTGGCGCGTGCGCGTCGACGGCGGCGAGCCGCGGCAGCCGCTGCGCGTCAACGTCTGCCAGACGGGCGTCTGGCTCGGCGCCGGTCCGCACCGGGTGAGCTTCGAGTACGGTGGCCGGCTGGAGAAAATCGGCCTGCTGCTTGCGCTGGCCGGGTTGATCGCGGCCGGCGCGATGTGGTTTGGGAAGCGGGGCGCGGCGCCGCCGCGCGGCCGGCCGGGACGGTCGTGCGTGCCTGTCCGTGCACGTCCGTGTCCGTCCGCGCCCCCCACGCCTTGATTCTTCAGAACGAATCCGATTCATTGAACCGCGAAGACACAGGGAAAGGCAAAATCCAGGATTCATGCCTTGCCCCAACAAAGTCGGGGGTGACGTGTTCCTTCAAAATGGCTGTTTCGAATTCTCCGTGCCTCCGTGTCTCCGTGGTTCAATATTCGAATTTGATGAAGGATCGAGGCCAAGCCTGCGCCCCGCGTCCGGTTCAAATGGACAATCGGTCCCGAAATAAGTTCTAATCGAAGCATATCGGCCGGAGGAGACGTGTCCGTGCGCAAGGTCTTTATTCTTCCCAACCTGTTCACCTCGGCGAGCCTGTTCTGCGGCATGTGGGCCATTTTCCATATTTACAGCAACAACGCCTCGCCGAACCCGGCGGTCAACCACGTTCAGGAAGCCTGCTGGCTGATCGTCATCTCGGCGTTCCTGGACGTCATGGACGGCTTCATCGCGCGGTTGACGCACACGCAAAGCTTCTTCGGCCTGAACCTGGACTCCCTCTCCGACCTGGTCGCCTTCGGCGTCGCCCCCGGCCTGATGGCCTACGACGCGATCTCGGGCGACGTCCCGCAGGTCGCCGCGATCACCGTCTGCGCGTTCTACGTGATCTGCGGGGCGCTGCGGCTGGCCCGCTTCAACGTCCAGGCGACCCGCGAAGAGAGCAAAACGTTCCTCGGCCTGCCGATCCCCGGCGCGGCCCTGGCGGCCATTTCGGTCATCTGGGTGTTCGACGACGTCACCTGGCTCGAGAATTACGTCCGCGTCGAGCTGATCCTGACCCCGATGATGGTGGTCCTCGGCTCGCTGATGGTCAGCAAGGTCCCGTATGTCGGGTTCAAGAGTCTTAAATTGTCGGATCGCCAGCCGTTTGAGATTCTCGTCACCATCGTCATCGTCGGCAGCCTGCTGTTCATGATGAAACAGCATCTGAACATCCTGCTGATGGCCGGAATCTGGCTCTATATCGTGATGGGGCTGACGGTGATGCCGCTGCGCCAGCGCGCCCTTGAGCATCAAGCGCGCCCGGCCGCCGGCGATCCGCGCACGCGTTCATGAGCAGTCCGCATAATCAGTCCGCAAGCCCGGCACGCGTTGCCGCATGGAAGCGCCTGTCCAGGCTGCGCCATGGCCTGGCCGAGGCGATCTCGACCGACCCCCGCGAGCGCGCCCTCGAGCAGCGCTTTGTCCTCGGGATCTTGAGAAACCTTTCGGTCATTGACGCCCTGATCGAGGATAGCGGGCTCGTCGACCGGCACAAGACCCCCGAGCCCGTGGGCTGGGTGATTCGTCTGGCCGTGTTCGAAAAGATCTTCCAGGCCGGCGCCCCCGACTACGCGATCGGCCAGCAGGCGGTCGCGCTCGCGCGCATCGCCGGCAAGGATCCGGCCGGCCGGTTCGTGAACTACGTCGTCCGGCGGCTCCTGCCCAAACTGCCGGCTTCGCCCGAGGCGCTTGCGGCCGACCCGTTCGTCGCCGGGCTGTCCGAGGAGGTCCGGCTTTCGATCCCGCGCCCGGTTCTCCTGGCGCTGACCGGGGGGTACGGGGAGTCGGGGCTGCCGGTGGCGCGGGCGCTCGCCGCGGCCGAGGCCCCGCTTTGGCTGCGGATCAACATGCTCAAGACCTCCGCGGCCGAGATCGCGGCGACCGGGCTGCCCGTCGAGCCGGGGCCGCTCCCGGAATCGGTCCGCTGGGTGGGCGAGGTCGAGCGGCCGTGGTCGACCGAGCCGTGGATGCGGGGGGAACTCACCGTCCAGGACCTCGGCGCGATGCTC
Organism: Candidatus Sumerlaeia bacterium; assembly: GCA_039683515.1. GTDB lineage: Bacteria > Sumerlaeota > Sumerlaeia > MVZB01 > MVZB01 > JAJFUE01. The sequence continues at coordinate 12,896 of JBDKRG010000013.1, forward strand.
GCCGCCCGGCTGCTGGACCCGGCCCCCGGCAGCCGCGTGGCCGACCTGTGCGCCGCCCCCGGCGGCAAGACCGGGCACCTGTGGGAGCTCATGGACGGGCAGGGGAGGCTGGTGGCCGCCGAGGTCGACCCCGTCCGGCGCAACCTGCTCGCCGAGTCGCTCGGGCGCCTCTACGGCCCCGAGGCCGGGATCGAACTGGCCGGCGACCTGACGGCCGGGGCCGACGCCAGTTTCAGCCGCGTGCTGGTCGACGCCCCCTGCCAGGCCCTGGGCCTGATCGCGCGCCACCCCGAGGCGCGCTGGGACAATCGCCTGAAGCAGCGCGAACCGGTGCTGCGGACGCAGCGGCAGGTTCTGGAGCAGGCCTCGGCCTGGGTCGCCCCCGGCGGGCGGCTCCTGTGGGTGACGTGCAGCCCGACCCGCGCCGAAAACGAGTCGATCGTCGGGCCGTGGCTGGCCGACCACCCGGGCTGGCAGCTCCTCGACCCGACCCCGATCCTGGCCCAGATCGGCGCGACCGCATGGACCCGGATCGAGGAGGGGTTTGTGCGCACCCGTCCCGACCTCGTCCCCTGCGACGGTTTTGCCCTGGCGCTCATCGAGCGGACGGGGTGATGGGTTTCGCGCCGGGCGACGTCATCTTTTTGACGCCGCGTCAGTTCTCGAGCGTGCGGAATCTGTGGAATTTTGACGCCGGCCAGATTGCAAAAAGCATCTTGTCTTTTCTTAAACCCATATAAATGAACGATCCGGGCGTTTCATGGGGCCATCTTCGAGCGATGGCACGGGACTTGATTGAAGTTGTTCCGTCGAGGAATGCGGATATGCGTTCCGTGGCGTCCTGATGAGGACCCCATTTAATACAACCGAGATCATCATCGATAAGGATAAGGGGGATTCGCGATGGGCAAGAAGGCGGAACCCGCGGAGACTACAACCCCGGCGCGCGCGGCGGAGGCAAAACCCGAAGCGGCCCCGGTCCAGGCTGGCGGCAGGAACATGAAGAAGAAACTGTTAATGGCATTGGCGATCTTTGGGCTCGTTGGCGTCGGCGCGGCCGGCGGCATGGCCGTCAGCAAGATGATGAACAAATCCGATTCCGCGACCCCCCCCACGGCCGCCTCGACCTCGGAGCAGGTCGTCAGCGACGCGGCCGAGGCCAAGAAGGAAGAAGGCGAAAAGAAGGCCGAGGGCCATGGCGAAGCCAAGGGACACGGCGAGGCTAAGGAAGGCGCCGCGGCCGTCGACCTGACGTTCGATTTCAAAAAGAGCTTCACGATCAACCTGCTCGACCCGAGCGGCCGGCAGTTTATCCAGATGTCGATCCAGATCCAGTCGGCCGATGCCGAATCCAAGGACCTTCTGGAGAAGAACGAAGTGCGGCTGCGCGACGCGACCCTCATGCTCGTCTCCAGCAAGACGCTGGCCGAGCTTCAGAACCAGGGCGCGCTCGACCGGCTCAAGAACGAACTGCGCGCCCGCTACGAAGGGGTGCTGAACAAGCCCAATGCGATCAAGGACATTTCGTATTCCGATTTGATGTTTGTGAGGCAGTAGGGAACACGATGACGGATGGCCGGCGAGGGCGCCGGCCCCACACGAGCACGGATAGCGGATCTGAATCATGGCGAACGTACTTTCACAGGAAGAAATCGATGCGCTGCTCGGCGGGCTGTCCGGCGGCCAGATCGACGCGGCCCAGGCCCCGGCGACGGTCACCGAGACCGAGGCCGCGGTCTACGATTTCGCCGATCAGGATCGGTTCATGCCGGGCCGGCTGCCGACCCTCGAGACGATCCATGACCGTTTCGCCCGCCTGTTCCGCATGCAGCTTTCCAACTCCCTGCGCCGCGCCGTCGAGATCCAGATCTGCAACCAGATGGTGTGCAGCTTCGGCGACTTCACGCGCACGCTGGAGAAGCCATCGAGCCTGCACATCCTGCGCATGGAGCCGTACAAGGGCTCGCTCCTGCTCGTCCTGCCCGGCAAGCTGATCCTGACGCTTGTCGACTACATGTTCGGCGGCGCCGGCCGGCAGATCAAGATCGACGAGGACCGCGACTTCACGCTGATCGAGAACCGCGTCATCCAGAAGGTCGCCGAGGAGATCGCCCGCTGCTACACCGATTCGTGGGCGCCGGTCCACCCCGTCCATTTCAACCCGGTCGGCAGCGAGGTCAACGTCCAGTTCATCAACGTCGCCAGCCCGAGCGACCCGGTCAACGTGGTCGACTGCGAGATCACGATCGAGAACAACAAGGCGACGCTGGCCCTGTGCCTCCCGTACGGCACGATCGACCCGGTCAAGGAAATCCTCAAGGGCACGTTCGTCGCCGACGAGACCGAGAAGGACTCGTTGCTGACCGAGCGGCTCAAGGAAAACCTGATGGAGAGCACGCTCGAGCTGAGCGCGATCCTGGGCGGCGCGACCATCACCGGGCGCGACCTGCTGCGCCTCAAGCCGGGCGACATCATCCAGCTCAACGAGGACAGCGAGTCCCCGGTCGAGATCCTCGTCGAGGGCACGCGCAAGTTCTGGGGAATGGTTGGGGCGCACAAGAGCAACCGTGCCCTGCAGATCACGGCCATTGAAGAGATGAAGAGGGACAACTGATGAGCACTCAAGACGACATCGTCGAAAAGGCCATGATGGAAATGGCTTCGCAGCAGGATCCGCCGGCCATCACGCCGGGCGCCGTCAAGTCCAGCCCCGACCCCAACGCCAAGCCGCTGGACCTCGATTTCATCCTCGACATCCCGCTGCAGGTCAAGGTCGAAGTCGGCCGCACGCGCATGATGATCCAGGAACTCCTGCAGCTGACGAAGGGCTCGGTCATCGAGCTCAACAAGCTGCTCGGCGAAAACTTCGAGGTCATGGTCAACGACAAGCTCGTGGCGCGCGGCGAGGTCGTCGTCGTCAACGACCGCTTCGGCGTCCGCCTGACCGACATCATCAGCACCAACGACCGCGTCAAGTCGCTGGCGTAGCCGTTCGACAAATCACAGGACCCATAAGACCCATGGGACCCATGGGGCGCAGGACCCGTTTTGCCAAAATGAAAAACCAGATTCGCCACTTCCTCCTCTCGCTGCTTCTGATCCTGGCCGCCCTGCCGGCGTTCGGCATGACCGACCAGGAGTTCGCGACCATCAACGCCGGCGACCAGCCGGCCGCGACGGCTGCCGGGGCCGACGCCGCGCCGGGCATGACGGGGCTCGTCGGGCGCACGATCATTGCGCTCGGCGCGGTCCTGGGCCTGATGGCCGCGGCGGTCTGGGCGGCGCGGCGCTGGATGCCGCAGGTCGCGCGCACGGGCGGCCGCCAGTCGATCGAGATCCTTGGCCAGAAGATGATCGGCGGGCGCCGCGCGCTCATGCTCGTGCGCGTCCGCGGCCGCACGCTCCTGCTCGGCGCGACCCCGCAATCGATCCAGACCCTCAGCGAATTCGACAGCGAGCCGGCCGACTGGAACGAGCTCCAGGCCGGCGGCCCCTCGTTCGAAGACGAGCTGCGCCGCGGCACGACGAACCTGGAGTGATCACCATGCGCCTGCGCGCCCTCACAGTCCTGATGATGTTCGCGCTCTGCGGGATGTGCGCGTCGGCCGCGTCGGTCGCGCCCGCGCCCGCCGGCCCGTCGATCACCGTCAACCTCGCCCCGACCGGCGGCGCCGACAACCAGGTCGCCACCGGGCTTCAGCTGCTTGCGCTGATGACGCTGCTGACGATCGCCCCCGCGCTGATCATCATGCTCACCTCGTTCACGCGCATCATCATCGTGCTCGGCTTCATCCGCCGCGCGCTCGGCACGAACGAAGTGCCGCCGACCCAGATCCTGATCGGGCTCGGCCTGTTCCTGACCGTGTTCGTGATGGCCCCGACGTGGACGGCCGTCCAGCGCGACGCGATCAAGCCCTACATCGCCGGCCAGGTCACCATGCAGGAGGCGTTCGCGAAGGCCGAGGCCCCCGTCCGCGAGTTCCTGTTCCAGAACACGCGCAAGGCCGACCTGGCGCTGTTCCTGCGGATCTCGAAGGCGCCGAACCCGCAGACCAAGGCCGACGTCCCGAGCCACGTCCTGATCCCGGCGTTCATCACGAGCGAGCTCCAGACGGCGTTCCTCATCGGGTTCATCATCTACATCCCGTTCCTGATCATCGACATGGTGGTCAGCTCCGTGCTGTTGTCGATGGGCATGATGATGTTGCCGCCGGTCATCGTCTCGCTGCCGTTCAAGATCATCCTGTTTGTGCTGGTTGATGGTTGGGGCCTTATCATTGGATCTCTGATCAGGAGCTTCCATTACTAAAGGAAATCCAAAATTCGAATATCGAAATCCGAAACAAATTCGAAATTCGAAATGAAAATGATCAAAACGAAAGAACGGCTGCGAACCTTTTTCCGGGATTTGAAAATATGGATTTTGGATTTGTTTAGGATTTAGGGATTAGAAATTAGAATTTGCGAGGAACGAGCCCAATGTCTCCCGACGCCGTGGTTGAAATCGTTGCCGACGCCTTCAAGATCGGCCTCATGCTGTCGCTGCCGATCATGGTCTCGACGCTCGTCGTCGGCGTCATGGTCAGCATCGTGCAGTCGATCACCTCGATCCAGGAGCAGACGATGGTGTTCGTCCCGAAGATCCTGGCCGTGTTCATTGCGCTCCTGGTTTGCTTCTCGTGGATGATGAACACCGTCATCAACTACACGCAGCAGCTACTCGCCAGCATCCCGGACCTCGTGAAATGATCCAGATCCCGCTCGAGCCCTTCTACGTCTTCATGCTGGTCTTGATCCGCGTCGGTTTCATCATGGCGTTCTTCCCGCTCATGGGCGAGACGTTCATCCCGGTGCGCGTGCGCGTCCTGATGGCGTTCGTGATCTCGCTGGCGATCGCGCCGGTGGCGCCCGTCACCGCCGCGCAGCTGCCCGGCTCGATCATGGGCTTCGCGCTCCTGGTCCTGTCCGAGGCGCTGTTCGGGTTCGCGATCGGGTTCGTCGGCAAGATCGTCTTCGCGATCATCCAGTTCGCCGGCCAGATCGCCGGCGAGCAGATGGGCTTCGGGCTCGTGAACGCGATCGATCCGACCGGCTCGCACCAGACCTCGGTCGTCGCCGAGCTGCAATACGTCATGGCCGTCCTGATCTTCCTGGCGGGCAATTTCCACCACGGCTTCCTCGCGGCCGCCGCGGCGAGCTTCCAGACGCTTCCGCCCGGCGCGGCCGTGGCCGGCAACGGACTGGCCGCGCTGATGAGCGGCCTCGGCGGGATGATGTTCGCGATGGCGGTCAAGTTCGCGATGCCGATCATCGTCATCGTGTTCGCGATCAACGTGGGCCTGGGCATGATCGCCCGCGCCGTGCCGCAGATCAACGTCTTCATGGAAAGCTTCCCGCTGCGCATCATGGCCGGCGTTTCCGTCCTCCTGATCTCGATCGGCTTCATGGCGACCCAGTGGCAGAACATGATGGGCGGGATCGACGGGATGCTGATGAGCGTGATTAAGGCAATGAGCTGAAATCGGAAAAAATCGGAAAGAATCAGAGGCAAATTCGAAACAAAGAAATGCAAGATGATCAAAAGAAGAAATAATTATTCAAAAATATTAACGTCTTATCCGATTTATTTGTTTCGAATTTTTGCATGATTATGAATTTATTCTGTCTGATTAGGACTCCTACTCCGTGGCTGACAACGACCAGGACAAAACAGAGTATCAATCCCAAAAAAAGCTCGAAGAGAGCCGGAAACGGGGCGAGCTCCCGCGCAGCCAGGAGCTTGGCACGTTCGTCGTGTTCAGCGTGTTCATGATCTACTTCTCGTCCAACGGCATGGCCATGATCGAGTCGTTCGGCGAGATGATGGGCGGCCTGTTCCGCTTCGACCGGTTCCTGACGCTCAACCGCGAGAACCTGGTCGATTTCCTCACCATCCCGGTCCTGCACACCGCGCGGCTCCTGGCGCCGCTGCTGGGCGTGATCCTCGTCGTCTCCCCGCTCGTCAGCATGTGCCAGACGGGGTTCAACATCGCCCACGACAAGCTCGCCCCCGACTGGAGCCGCCTCGACCCGATCTCCGGCATGCGCCGCATCTTCAGCCTGCGCCAGGTGATCGAGGGGCTCAAGTCGACCCTCAAGATCGCGCTCTTCGGCTGGCTGGCGTGGTCGGCCGTCCACAGCCGGCTCGGCAAGATCATGACGATCGGCACGGTCGACCTGCACGAGCAGATCGCGCTGATGCTCGACGTCGCGCTCGCCATCGGCATCCGCATCGCGATCTTCATGGCGGTGATCGCCGTGGCCGACCTCGGCTACCAGTGGTGGGAGTTCATCAAGCGCCTGCGCATGACGCACCAGGAAATGAAGGACGAGATGAAGGAGCGCGAGGGCAACCCGCTCATCAAGCAGCGCCAGAGGAGCCTGGCCATGCAGGCCGCCCGCCAGCGCATGATGGCCGAGGTCCCCAAGGCGAGCGTCGTGGTCATGAACCCGACCCACTTCGCCGTCGCGCTCAAGTACATGCCCGAGAAGGCCCCCGCCCCGATCGTGGTGGCCAAGGGCGCCGACCACGTCGCCTTGAGGATCCGCCAGCTGGCGCTCGACTCGGGCGTGCCGGTCATTGAAAACAAACCACTTGCGCGCGCTCTGCACCGCAAGGCCCGGATCGGCCGCATGATCCCCAACGACTTCTTCCGCGCCGTGGCCGAGGTCCTGGCGTTCGTCTACCTGCTCAAGCGGCGCGGCCGCCGCCCCAACCGCGTCGTCCGCCAGCCGGCCAAGCTGACCAGCCAGTGGGTTTGACCCCGATTTCAGCCTCTCGTTTGGATCGTTTGGGTCACCTGGGTCCTTTGCTTTTATCGGACCCGAACTTAAGAATTTTCTAAATTCTACCGAAAATATTTTTGACAGGCCGCAAAGCTTGGCGGAATAGTGTTCCGTCAGGCAAGGCCGATTTTTCTGCCGGTCGCTCAACGCGGGTTGGGGCACGGGAAAGGCGCTACGGTCATGCCGGAAATCATCGTTAAACTGGGTGACAATATCATTCAGAAGTACTTCTTCTGCCAGGATCGCCTGACCGTCGGCCGGGCGCTCGAGAACGATATTGTCATTGAAAACCTCGCCGTATCGCGCACGCACGCCGTCATCGAGCGCGAGGGGGACGGCTATTTCGTCACCGACCAGGGCAGCTCCAACGGCACGCTCATCAACGGCACACGCGTCGAGCGCGCCCAGATCCTGAACCGCGACATTATCAGCATCGGCAAGTACCAGCTGTTTTTCTTCGACACGCATGCGACCGAGGCCCGCCGAGCCATGCCCTGCGACCAGGAGCGCACGATGCTCGTCCCGGCCGCCCAGGAGCCGCTTCCGGCCGAGCTCGTCGTCACGAAAGGCCGGCAAAAAGGCCTGCGCTTCAGCCTCGCCAGCCCGGTCGTCAAGATCGGCCGCGGCTCGGACAACACCATCCGCCTGACCGACTGGTTCGTCTCGCGCAACCACGCCGTCATCGAGCGCTCGGGCGAAAATTACGTCATCCGCGATCTCGACTCGTGGCGCCATACCTCCGTCAACGGCCGCAACGTGACCGAATCGATCCTGAACCGAGGCGACGTCATCGGTCTTGGGCCGTCGGTCGAGCTCGGCTTTGAAGTCCCCGATAACGCCCAGCCGCTGGCACGCCCCCGTTTCCCGCACGAGTTCATGGCCGAGCCGCCCCGGCAGGAGGAAGCCCCCGAACCGCAGCCGCCGGAATATCAGGAAGCGGCCCAGGCGCCCGAGTTCGAGCCCCGGCCGGCCGATCTCCCGATCGGCGCTCCCGACGACTTCGAGCCCGAGCAGGTTGAGGACGTGTTCGATTTCCAGGAAGCCGGCGAGGAGAGCGGCGAGCCCGAGCGCGCCGAGGAGCCGGTCGAGGAATCCGCTGACGAGCCCGAGCCCGAGCCCGTCGCGGCCGCGACGCCTCACAGCGAGCTGCGCTCGGTGGTCGAGGACCTGGCGGTCGTTTCGCTGCACATCGCCGCCGTCGAGACCAGCGCCGACATCAACCGCGAGCTGAACATCAAGTCGGTGGGCGCGGCCGACGCGCGCCAGCAGGTCGACGAGATCCACATGTGGGAAAATGCGCTCAAGAACAAGAGCCTGGCCATTCGCCGGCAGGCCGCCCGGCGTCTGAAGCAGTTAACCGGACATGACTATGATTACGAGTAAGCCGAGGCGTTTGGCCGTCATTTCCGATATTCACGGAAATCTTCACGCCCTCGACGCGGTTCTTGCCCAGATCGACGAGATCCGGCCCGACATGACCATTTGTCTTGGCGACGTGGTCGGCTACGGCGCGTTCCCCAACGAATGCATCCAGCGCCTGCGCGACCGCTCGATCATCAACCTGGCCGGCAACCACGATCACGCGGCCATCGGCCTGACCGACATCACCTACTTCAACGACATCGCCAAGGCCGCCCTCGAGTGGACACGCGAGCAGCTTGCCCCCGACAACATCGCCTGGCTCAAGCGCTGCCCGTTCACCTGCGAGATCGACGATTTCTTCTTCGTCCACGCCTCCCCCAACGACCCCAGCAGTTGGGGCTACATCCTCACGTTCGGCGACGCGCGCGTGGCGTTCACGCAGTTTTCGCAGCGCTTCGGGTTCGTCGGCCACTCGCACCAGCCCTCGCTCGTCCAGCTCACCGGCGAGGAACTGACCTGCCCCGATGACCTGCACGACCCGATCCGCATCAAGATGGGCCCGCGCTACCTGATCAATGCCGGCAGCGTCGGCCAGCCGCGCGACCGCAACCCGCAGGCCTGCTTCGTGGTCGTCGACCTCGACACGGCGATGATCACGTTCAACCGCGTCGACTACGACGTCGAAGCCGCCCAGAACGCCATCCGCCTGATGGGCCTCCCCGAAGAACTCGCCGTGCGGCTCGAATACGGGTGGTGAACCGGCTCTCGATGCGCCTCTGATTGTCTATTCTGGCTTCGTGTCCGTCCGTGCAGGCGTTCTCCAAGCGCCTTCCCCCGCATTTTCCAAAGATTAGTTTCCCGCAAGTGTCATAAGGGCCCGTAAGGGAATACCCAAATCCAAATCTTCCATGTTAGGCTTTTCTTCAACGGGCCACCCCGCCCGGCCAAGATTTCTGAACTAGAAACTAGAAACTAGAAACGAGAAACTTGTTAGATTTTGTATTTTTCTGAACTCTTCCCTCACGAGCCCAAAAATGCCCGACGTCCCGCCCATCGACGATCTGGAGAACCTCTCCGCCACCGGCGCGATGCTGGAGGGTATCCTTCGGCAATGGGTTCAGGAAATCACCGAGTGCTCGCCTCCCGATATCGTAACTTTCGCCGAGGCGGTCGATTTCTTCGCCCGCCTGACCGCGATCCGCAAAACGCTGATCAAACTGTCGCGCCTGACGAAGCCGCGCCCCAGCCGCCCGTCACCCGCGCCCGAGTCAAAGCGCTCCCGCGTCACCGATCTCCCGTCGTCTCCTGTTGATCTCCCAGGGCCCAACATTCCCCAAATCCGGTCCCTCCCCGACGTCCCGCTCGACCGCATCCGTCCCGAGCTCGAAACCATCTCCACCGCATTCGAAGAATGCGGATTGCCGATTGCGGATCGCAAAATTCCAGAATCCGCCCAATCCGACCGATCAGCCCCAGCCCCACAAGACAATCTCCCAATTCGCAATCCGCAATCCGCAATCGGCAATCCATCAGCCCCAAATCCCCGCGACGATTCCCTAATCCGCATTCCGCAATCCGAAATCCGCAATCCCACCCCCCGCCGTTTCGGTTAGCCACCAAAAATTTTGGTCCCTTATGTCCTTTAGGTCCTTTCGCCCGTGGGCCCGCTCCCCCCGGGCACCTCGCCATTGGTATGTTCCACAGGATAATTCCACCGTGCGAATCCTCGCCCTTCTGGCTCATGCGCACCTCCGGCATCGAGCCCGGAATGTGGAGCGCATACAAATAAAAATGGCCGGCGAGGGCGCCGGCCATTCACGCATGGTTTTTGTCATCGACTCTCTGCAAGGCAAAAAAAACCGATCCGGCGGTGGGGGTTGGAGGCGCCGGATCGGTGGTGGAGTCGCCAACGTCATGGCGAACACTTGTTATCTGGCCTGGGCAGCCGGTTCCGCCTCGTCCGGGCGTTGATGGATGCGCTGCCTCAGCGGGCGATCCGCCTGCGGCCGGGGCCGCCTGGCGTCCGGGCCCACCCCTCCCAACCGCTGGCGGATCAGCCCGCGAGCCTTCTGCAGCTGCTCGGGCGTCAGAGCCTTGCGCACTTCGAGCATCTCGCCGACCTGCGCCTTGCGCATGTCGATCATCGCCTGGCCGTTGATGTCGATCTGCTTCATGATCGCGGTCTCGTCCGGCTGATCGGCTTCCATCAGCTCGCGCATCTTTTTCTGGCCGTCGCGCTGGCGTTCCTGAAGGGCGCTCCGCTGGCCGGCGTTTTGCTTTTCAATCGAGCGGATCTTTTCGATCTGCTGGTCGGTCAGCCCAAGCTCCTTGGCGTTGGCCGGTGCGAGCAGGAAGCGCGTCTGAAGCTGGCCGCCTTCCCCAGGCATGCCCATGGCCATGCCGCGCGGCCCGGCCGCCTCCGGCCGTCCTTTGCCCATCCGGCCCATCATGCCTTCGCCGCGCATCGGGCGGTGATCCGGTCCCGGCGCCGGCGCTTCCATCTTGGCTTTCTTATCCGGCCGTTCGCCGCAATGCCCGCACGTCGAGCAGCCGGCCAGGAGCATCAGGCCGCCCGCGCACAGAAGCGTCAGGATGGAACTGCGGAGAATCATTTGCGTTTTCATGGGAGGACTCCTTCATCAGAACCTGCCTCGGAGAAGCGCAAATGCCATGCCCAACCCGCCTTTTTTCGTGCTCGTGCTCGTGCTCGTAATCGTAATCGTAATCGAATCAGCAATTGATGCGTTTGCGCCACAATCGCCCCGTTCCCGCCATGCAATCATCCACATCATCAATTCCGAACGAGAACGTACGAGAATCGTCCGGAATGGTACAATACGATTTTCGATTACGATTACGATGACGAGCACGAGCACGAAAGAATGGATCAATCGGGTTTTCGCGTGTGAGAGGGGGTTGTCGGTTGGTCGGCCGTGGCGAGGCGCTTGCGCGCGGCGCGGACGGCCGCCTGGTGCTCGGCGTAGGTGCGGCTGAAGACGTGGTGCTTGCCGCCGTTGTAGACGTAATAGAGGAAGTCGTTGGCGGCCGGCCTCAGCACCGCCTCGATCGCCGCGCGGCTCGGGTTGGAGATCGGTCCCGGCGGCAGCCCCGCGCGCCGGTAGGTGTTATAGGGGTGGTCGACGTCGAGGTCGGCGAAGAGGAGCTTCTCGTCCCAGCTCTTGCCGAGCGCGTAATAGACCGTCGCGTCGCACTGCAGCTTCATCCCCTTGCCGAGCCGGTTGAGGTAGACCGAGGCGATCAGCGGCATCTCGTCGGCGGCGCGGGCCTCGCGCTCGATCATCGAGGCGAGCGTCACGACCTGGAAGACGCTCAGGTCGCGCGAGCGGCTGTCGCGCTGGTCTGGGCTGCAAGCCTGCCACTGCTGCCTGAAGCGCTCGAGCATGCGGCTCAGGATCGTTTGCGGGCTCGAGTGCTCCTCGAGCTGGTAGGTCTCGGGGAAGCAGAACCCCTCGGCGCCGGCGATCTCGACGCCCAGGAGCGAGGCCGGCACGGGCCGCGCCGCGAGCTCGAGCCAGGTCTTTTCGTCGGCGATCCAGCCCTGCTCGCGGAGCCGCCGCGCGATCTGGGCGACCGTCCAGCCTTCGGGGATCGTCAGCGAGCGCTCGAACGCGCCGTGCTTGAGCAGCTCGAGCAGCTCGGCCGGCGAGAGCGGCGGCTGGATCGTGTAGCGCCCCGCCTGGATGTGCCCCTGCCGGCGATGGAGGCGAAGGTAGGCCAGCAGCGGCAGGTCGTGGCTGATCAGCCCGGCGTCCCTGAGCCGCGCGGCGATGGCGCGCGTCGGCATCCCCCGCTCGATCGTCAGGTTCACGGCCGCCTTGCCGCCGAACCGGGTTTTCGCCCAGCGCTCCAGCCCCAGCCACGCGCCGGCGATTGAAGCGGCCATCAAGGCAACGATCGCCAGGGCAATCATCAGCCATGGATAACGTCGCTTTCGAACAGGCGGGGGAGGCGAGGTCTGGTCGTTGGGCGCCGGGTCGGTCATGAATTGAATTTAAAATGAGAAATGGGAAATGAGAAATGAGAAATCATGTTGGTTTCGGTTTCAGCTGGAATGCCGCCCGGAGGCGGGACTCCCGAACTACTTCAGGATCGCGCCGGCTTCGCGCTCGGCCTGGACGCGGTCCTCGGGCCGCAGATTCGGGTCGCCGGCGAGCAGGTCGAGCGTGCGGCGCGCGGCGGCGCGGGTGCGCGGGTCGGCGGGCCCCCACGCCTGGGCTCCGCAGACCATCGCGATGCGCCACAGCTGGGCGGGGTTGTCCCGCGGCCGGGGGGCCCGCCAGAACGATTGCCAGAGCGTTTCGGCGGCCGCGCGCGACTCCCCCCGCTGCGCATGCGCCTCGCCGACGAGCGCCAGCACGGCGGCCGAGTAGGGGTGCCACGCCACCATCTCCCGCGCGGCGAGCATCTCCTTCCAGCGACCCATCCGCTCCTGCGCGACGAGGCGCGTGAACGTCGCGTCGGCCTGCCAGGGGTAAACGGCAATGGCCCGGCCGGCCACGGCCAGCGCCTCGTCGGGCCGGTTGATCCGCATGCGCGCGCGCGCCTGGATCGCCTCATGCGACCCGATCGCGTCGCAGACCTGCGCGGCCAGCGCGACCGCCCCGACGGCGAGGATGATGTAGATCAATCGATTCATGCCGGGTTCGATGACGATTACGAATACGAGCACGATGTGCCACGCTGTTGCATGGAAAGCCGTGGACCGGTTTGCCCGGCCCACGGCTCAAGTCCTCAGCCCTACCTCTGCATTGGCGGGATCGACGACTGCGGCGTGTTCATCCGGGCGCCGAAGTTCTGGCGGCCGACCGGCTGGCTCGTCAGCCGCATCACGCGCGTCTGGCAGTCCTGCATCCGGACCGCGATGACGGAGTTGGGGTTGGACGCGATGCTCGGGTCGATCCGCAGCGCTTCCTGGTAGGTCTGCATCGCGAGGTTGTAATACCGGATCGCCTCCTGGCGCGGGCTGGACAGGTACGGGATGTTCTCGTGCTGCGTGTAGAAGATCTGGTTGAACGCGATGTCGCCCTGGCGCTTGAACTCGTTGGCGTCGTCGATGAGCTTGGTCGCCTGGTCGGCGCGCAGCTGCTTTTGCTGCTGCATCTGCGCCTGCGCGACGTTGAGCAGCTCGGTGATCCGGCGCGCGATGTTCTCGGAGGTCGGGAAGTCGGCGCGGACCTGCAGGGCCAGCGTGCTGGCGAGCTGGTAGTTGCCGCGCTTGAACTGGGCCTCGGCGTCGATCATGCGGCGCTCGGCGTAGCGGTTGAGGCCGGTCTGGGCCGGCTCGCGATATTTCTCGATCTTCACGAGCTGCTTGTATTGCTGGACGGCTTCCTTGTCCAGGCCGTTGTTCTCGGCGAACTGCGCCAGCTGCATGCGGGCGTCGTTGTCGCCGGGCTTGAGCTCGTTGGCGCGCTTGAGATACTGGTAGTAGACCGTCCCGGCCGGGTCGGTATTGGGATCGATCGTCATCAGCAGCTCGTAGTACTTGATCGCCTGGTCGAAGTTCTTTTCCTTGGCGAACTGCAGGTGCAGCTTGTCCAGGGTCTGGATCAGCCGGTCCTCGACCTTCGAGCCGCGGTACTGGTCGTTGTTCTTGAAGAGCTCCAGGTAATGGTGCCCGGCGTCCTCGTACTTGCCCAGGTCGTAGTAGAGGTCGGCCAGCTTCAGGCGCAGGTTCTGGTCGGTCGGGTTGTTGGTGACCATCTGCTCGTAGATGCGCGTGACCTGGTCCTTCTTGGCCGGGTTGCTTTCCCACAGGACGAGCAGCTTGTTGATCGCCTCTTCGTTCTGCTGGTTGGCGGCGACGGCGAGGTTGTATTTTTCCTCGGCCCCGACCGGGTCGAGCTTGTCCTGCCGGGCGATACCCCACGCCAGGTACAGGTTGCTGATCAGCTCCTTGATCTCGCGGCGCTGGTCGGGGGTCGGGACGAGCTTGCCGGCTTCGACCAGCATCTGCTCGGCGTCCTCGAACTTGCCGGCCTCGATGAGCTTGCCCGCCTGCGCGCGCAGGTCGTCGATCTTGACGATCGCCTGCTCGCGCGTGACCTTGCGCTTCTCGTCGAGCTTGAGCTGGGCCTCGTCCAGGCCCTGCTGCGCCTCGGCGTTCTGCGGGTCGGCCTGAAGGGCCTGCTGGAAGGCGTTGATCGCCTGCGGGTACTGGTTCTGCTGGATCAGCTCGCGGCCGATGTGGACGTGGCCGGCGGACTTGGATTCCTCTTTGATCTCCTTGATGCGGCTACGCATGATCGTGATCGTGCCGCGGGCGGTCTGGATCACGATCCGGTTGTCGTTTTGCGGCGCCTGGGTGATGATCCCCTTGATCTGGCGGTTGTCGTTCGTGGTGACGACGTCGGCGCGGGCCGTCGCGGCCAGCAGGCACAGCATCACGCAGATTGAAATCATTCGATCCTGGGCGCGCATGGTTCACCATCCTCGAATGCATAACATTTGTCCGGCTTGAACGGCCGTTTCACGAACCTTGCTGATATTCTAGTCCGATGCTCGAAATGATGTCAACGAGGGGTGGGGACCGATTCCAATTTCCGCTGACTGGTAAAAGCGCCACTCCTAAAACTCCATCCGCTTCCAGCGGTGCAGCCCCAGCGCCATGGGCACGACCATCATCCCCAACTGGAGCAGGATCCAGGCCGGGATCGAGGCCACGAGGATCCATTTCATCATGTCCGAGCGCGGCTGGTTGGCGAACAGCAGCGCGTGGACCCACGGGACCTCGAGCGCCAGCGTCAGGCCGATGTAGACGAGGCTCAGGACGGCGTTGAGCGTCCCGCCGACCCCGTTGGCGATGCGCGAAGGGTTGTCTTCATTGAAATTGGGCATCGAGGCGCCCAGCCCCACGGCCAGCGCGCTCAGCCCCAGCGAGACCGCCATGACCGTCAGCGTCGAGAGGGCGTAGACGAACGGCTCGGCGTCGAGCATCCAGGCCGAAAACAGCGCCAGCGGCAACGTCACCGTCACCGACGCGATCCAGCTGACCGTGAATTTGACCCACACGATCCGCGTCCGCGGCAGCGGCGCCAGCCCGATCACCCACTGCTGGCGCCCCTCCAGGCTCAGCATCGGGTAGACGAACCGGGTCGTCAGGATCGACAGCACGAACGCCGTGGCGCCGATGTTGAACATCGACACGAGCGACTGCCAGAACGGGATCAGCTTCTGGAAGTTGCCGACCCCGGAGGCCGACCTCAGGTTGGCCAGATAGATGAACAGCAGGCCGCACAGGATCATGAGCTGGCCCCACTGGCCCGGGTCGCGCCAGAAGACGGTCAGGTCCTTCGTGATCATCGCCCGCGTCGTTCGCGGCAGCCAGAACAGCGCCTTGTCGAACAGGACGTACAGCCCCCCCGCGCGCCGCCGCCGGGCCGTCCCCGACGTCCGGGCGTTGCACCAGCCGTGGTAATACAGCGGCCCGGCCAGCCAGTCGCAGGTCATGACCCCCATCGCCGCCGTGCTCCACAGCGCGGCCGCCCACAGGCCGATCTCGCGGAAGTTGCGGAACTCGGCCGCGAGCAGCCCCCGCCCCAGCCAGCTGCTCGGCAGGATCGGGAAATCGCCCAGCCCCAGGAACCGCATCACCTGCGCCAGCTCGTTGGACTGGCCGGTGCCGTAGCGCAGGATCTGCCCCAGGCCGTAGAACCGCTGCATCAGCGCCGCGCCCACCAGCCCCACCAGCCCCAGGACCAGCGCCAGCCGGATCATCCGCCGCGGCGGGAACCACGCCGTGATCACCAGGGCGAGCACCGCCCCGACCGCCGCCGGGATCACCAGGAACGGCACGACCAACACCACCGTCCACGCATAATATTGCCAGTCGTCGATTTGCCGCGCCCAGCCCAGCGACAGGAACAGCGGGAACGACAGGATGACGAACGCCCACGAGCTGTAGACGATCGACTCGACCAGCTTGGCGAAGAAAATGTAGCGGTGCCGGATCGGCTGGCTCATCAGGAACTCCACCTCGCGCGAGATGTAGGTCGTGGTGAGCATGATGATCAGGTTGGAGAAGATGAGCATCGAGAAGAACGCGAGCAGGACCATCCGCACGAGCCGGTCCATGAGCGGCCGCCCGAAGACCTCCTGCTTGTTGAGGAACCCGAAGATGATCGTGAAGACGGTCGTGCCGCCGCCGACCAGCATGACGACCACGAGCAGGCCGATGGCGATGTGCACCCAGAAATGGCTGCGCAGGCCGGTCACCAGGTTGTTGGCCTGCCGCCACTTGAGCCGCGCGAACAGGTGCAGGAACGAGGTAAAGCTCACCAGCCGCCCTCGGGGTGGGGTTCTTCCTCTTTCGTGAGGAGCAGGAACAGCTCTTCGAGGTTCCCCTCGCGGTCCAGCGTATTGCGCAACTCCTGGATCGTCCCCAGGAACAGGAGCTTGCCCTTGTGGATCACGCCGATCCGGTCGGCGAGCTCCTCGGCCACGCTTAGGGTGTGCGTCGAGAGGAAGACCGTGCGGCCGGTGTCGGCCTCGGCGCGCAGCAGCTTCTTGACCGTCCGGACCGATTGCGGGTCGAGCCCGACCATCGGCTCGTCGACCACCAGCACCGAGGGCTCGTGCATGAGCGCCGCGGCGAAGACCAGTTTCTGCCGCATCCCGTGCGAGTAGTTCTCGATGAACTGGTCGGTGGCCGCCGTCAGCTCGAACAGCTCGAAGTAGTGCTCCATGAGCTGGCGCTGCTTGTCGCGGTCGATCCCGAACAGGTCGCCGATGAAAGTGAAGTAGTCGCGCCCGGAGAGCTTTTCGTACAGATACGGCCGGTCCGGGATGTAGCCGATGTGGGCCTTGGCGCGCTCGGGCTCTTTCTGGATGTCGTGGCCGGCGATGACGGCGCGGCCGGAGGTCGGCTGCAAGAGGCCGGTCAGCATCTTGATCGTCGTCGTCTTGCCCGCGCCGTTGGGCCCGAGGAAGCAGAAGCACTCGCCGGCGGCGATCGAAAGATTCAGGTCGCAGACGGCATGCTTGCCGTCGAAGTCCTTGTTGAGATTGCTGGTTTGAATCATGTCAGGTAGGTCGGGTCTTCGACCCGACTCCGGGAAAATCAGAATAGCCGGCCCCAGGAGCCGGGCTGGCAACGATTCACGATGCTGATTTTGCCCGCCGAATGCAACCGAGAAGCCAAATACACCTGCGCCCATCAGGTTCGTAGTCCCGCCTTCAGGCGGAATAGCTGCATGACGTAATCTTCCGCCTGAAGGCGGGACTACGAACTTTTGCCCAGCCCAGGCGTTTGTAACATGTCTGTAAAATGCGCCCGCGGCATCTTGTTTTGCGGACGCAAATATGCAAATCGTTAAGCATGCGGGACAAGAAAAACAGATCAGTACCGTGGTGGCCGCTGACAAGCGCGCAGATGGCGTGGGCCTTGGGCGTGATGTTCCTGTGCTCGTGTTTCGTTGCAACCTTTTATATTTTTTCTGAGTATTTTCTTGTTTACGAAGATTGCTGTCCCCGGTCGCCAGTACAGGCTGATATGCGATCTATCCAGATCGCGATCGAGTCGTATTACGTGGACAACTCGGCCTATCCTGCTTTCGCCGCGGGCAAGGACGGGATCAACGCCGACCTTGTCTTGTGCCCCGCCTACGACCAGCCGACGTTCATGACCCGCACCCCCGAGCGGCCCGGGTTGTATACGCTCACGACGCCGATCCAGTATATGTCGGCCTACCCGACCGACCGGTTCTTGCTCGCCGGCGCGAGCTACGCCTACTCGACCTGCGGTTCGCACGACCAGTCGTGGATCCTCTACAGCCCCGGCCCCGACGGCATCTACGAGATCGTCCCCCGCGAGGACTACGACCCGACCAAGCCGGTCCCGAGCATCTCGCTCATCAACAAAACCTACGACCCGACCAACGGCGGCATGAGCGCGGGCGATATATACAAATACAAGAACTGAGCGGCGGATGGGATTTCGGTTCGGAGTTCAAACTTCAGTTTGCCTGTGAACCGGTCCGACGCTACGATCCAGAGCATCCGAGGCGCCGCCCATGAAACGCTCCAATCTGATCCTGGTTCTCATCGTCGTGGCGGTGATCGCCGTGATGTCGTCGCTGAACAATCCCCATTATCTCCAGCCCCAAACCCGGTCGAGGGTGTCTCGGGTCCAAAACGACCTGCGCAGCCTTGCGCTGGCGATCGAGACTTACCATGAGGACCGCCAATGTTACCCGGCGTGGCGCCTCACGGATACGTCGCCGAGCATGCCCGTTATGTGGCCCCTGCCGGCCTCGGTCGGCTCGCTCACCACCCCGGTCGGGTACTTGGGCCGTCTCCCGGACGACCCGTTCACGTTCGGAAACAAGCCCTTCCATGGCTACGGCTACTGGTCGGGCGACGGCCAAACGGGTTGGATCGTCTACAGCCCCGGGCCGGATCTGACCTACGACATCGTCCCGGCTGAGGATTACGTCCCCGGCAGCAAGACCCCCTCGCCGGCCCTGGTCGGCAAGACCTACGACCCGACCAACGGCCTCAAGAGCCGTGGGGATATCTACAAATATAAGAATTAGGAGGGCTCTCGAATGATGCGCTGAAAGCGCAAGAGATTTTAGCCTGGGGTGGAGCGAAGCGCAGCCCCAGGTAAAGATCAAAGAAATAGAACGAGCGCTGAAAGTGCGAAAGAAGTTTCTCTCGCGCTTTCAGCGCTCCTGTCAATTTTACGACCTGTTCCTGGGGCTGCGCTTCGCTCCACCCCAGGCTGTATTATTCCGCGCTTTCAGCGCTTAAGAGCACGCCTGAGACGCTAGAGTGCTTCCAAGAAGTTCTGTCGCGATTCTCGACGAAGAATGCGTTGATTCGATTACGATTACGAGCACGAGCACGAGCACGAGGCGGACAAAACTTTCGAGAAACACTCTAGCCGAAGCGGGCTACCGGCGGAAGAGACGGGCGAAGAAGCCGGTGGCGAGGCCGGCGGCGATGAACACGATCGCGGCCGCCGCGATCCCGAAGGCCGAGCCGGGGCCGTGCTGGTTGTGCCAGGCGTTGAACAGCAGCCAGACGGCCAGGTTCAGCGGGCCGGCGAGGGCCAGAATGAGCGCATTGCGCCGGATTTTGGGCGGCAGCGGTTCGTCGGAGCGGGCGGCGCTGGAGCGGGTGACGAACACGATCACCAGTGCCAGGATCGGGGTCGCCAGCGCAATGCCGATCATGATGTTGCGCAGTTCGGTGTAATTCACGGCCGCCTCCAAGGCCTCATCCTAAACAATCGCCCGGAATTTCGCACCCAAGAAACGAGAGCGTTTGCGAAAATACAGAAGAAATACGAACAATTCGTACATGAATATAATCTGACGAAGGTGAGGCGAAAACGAGCTGACATATTGCCGCAATTATACTTATGCCGTTGTTGCCCGCTGTCGGGAATCCTGAGTATACCCCCCGGATGTCCGATTCCATTTGACAAAACGTACTAAACTTTACACAATCGCCAACCGATACGCTCGCGGGGCGTATCTACGATTCCAAAGGAGCGGAAAAACCCCCAACACCAGTGCAGTCGGGGGGTGGCGCCCAACGCAAACCACCCGTCCCCCAGAATCTGACGCGAACAGGTGACCAAATTGAAGCACAACCAATCAATTGTCTGGCTGTTCGCCCTGCCGCTCTTGCTGTTGGCAGCCGTGCCAAGCCGGGCCATCTCCACGGCCCCGGCCTCCTCCAACGCTCCCGCCCTTGCAGACGACCCGAATTCCTCGCTTCGCAGCAACTTGCTGGCCCGCATCGAATTCCAGGAATTAAATCTGCAGCTTGCCGGCATCGCCACCATCGGCGGCGCCACGACCTGCTACATCAAGCATCCGGGCTCCGGCCAGCCGATGAGTTACCACGTCGGCGATGTGATCGGCGGCTACCGGATCCAGTCCGTTCAGGACCAATCGGTCTGTTTTGAGCGCAATGGGCTGCGCTTCTGGCTCCAGCCGGAAAAGCCGATGCTCGCCGCCAAGACCCAGGAGCAGCCGGCCGCCGTCGACGCCAAGGCCCGCCAGGCGCTCATGCAGGAGCTCGAGACGGCCAAGGCGATCAAGGAGTCGGTCGAGACGATCTCGGCCAACAATTTGAAGCTCAAGAGCCGCACCAAGCGCTACGCCAAGGTCCGCGTGATCGACGACCAGCCGGGGCGGACGACCGTTCGCCGCGTCCGGACCGGCGGCTCCGCCGGCCGGATGTTCGCCCTGCCGATGACCGGCGAGTTGAGCTCTCAGTATGGCTACCGCCGGCACCCGATGGGCGGCGGCGTCAAGTTCCACCGCGGCGTCGACATCGCCAACCGGGAAGGCACGCTCGTCGGGGCGGCCGCGGCCGGCACGGTCACGAAGGTCAGCTACAATTCGTCCTACGGCCGTCACATCGTCGTGACGCACGGCGGCGGCTACGAGACCCTCTATGGCCACCTCTCGCGGACGCTCGTCAAGGTCGGCCAGGAAGTCGACCAGGGGCAGGTGGTCGGCCGCGAAGGCGACACCGGCCGCTCGACCGGGCCGCACCTTCACTTCGAGATCCGCAAGAACGGCCAAAGCGTCGACCCCGAAGCCTACGTCAGGGTCCACCGCTAAGGCGCCCGGCCCATAAAAAAAAACCGACCGGCGGCCCCGCACAGGAGCCGCCGGTTTTGGTATTGGGCTGCCGATCGGGAGATCGGCGTTCCCGGGGGCCTACTGGCGGATCTTTTCGCGGCGGGCGATGCGGTCCAGGTTCATCGCGTATTCGGGCTGCTTGAGGGCCGGTTTGTCGACGACCATGCTCTGGACGCGCTGCTGGATCTCGGTCGCCTGCTTCCAGTCTTCGGTTTCGGCGTAGGCGGCGGCCAGCGTGTCCATGTAACCGGGCTCGGTCCACTGGGTCAGCTCGCAGGCGCGGCGCGCCAGCTCGACCGCCCGGCGGCCGTTTCGGAGCTGCGCATCGTTGGACGTCGCCATGATCCAGGCCGCCGTGTTGAGCGTCACGGGGTCGTCGCTGGCCAGGATGTCGTGCTCGACCTTGGACACCTGGACGGGGTTGTTGCGCTTGTGGGCCTGCATGTAGCGCCACGACGGCCAGTAGCCGCTCCAGAAGGCGCACGTCAGGCCGAGGACGACGAACACCCCCAGGGTCGCCATCGTGCCGGCGCCGGCGAACCTGACGGCCGGTTTGTCCTGATAAAAGACGTGCCCGACGGCCAGGCCGAAGAGCAGCCCGGCCGCGTGCGAGGCGTTTCCGGTCGGCCAGGCGCCCAGCTGGCAGATCCCGACGACCAGCACAAGCCAGCCCATCAGCAGCCGCGTGATCCCCGGCGTGAGGAACCGGCGCAGGTCCGGGACCTGGTTGCGGGTCGACCACATCCACCCGAACAGGGCGAAAACGACCCCCGAGAGGCCGATCCCGGTTACGCCGCTGGCGGCAAACTGGGCGCCGTCGGTCAGGATCGCGCCGAAAAACAGGACGGCGAACGTGGCCTGATGGCCGTAAATCTGCTCGAGCCGGCCGGCCAGCGCCCAGATCAGGACCAGGTTGAAGAGCATGTGGAAGACGTTCTGGTGGATGAAGGCCGACGTCAGGAGCGTCCAGTAGCGGCCGTCCCAGACCGGAAACGGGTAGAGGTAGACCCAGTAACGGGCCCAGCCATCGGGGCTGATGGGACCCTCGCGCAGGATCGCTCCGAAAATGTATGCGCAGATTCCGATCACGATGCCGGTAATGACGGGTGGGTAACGAGGCTCTCGAACCATACGGACCGAACTCAAACCAAACTACCTTAAAGTATTTATACTATTGGGGTTGGCTGGTCAAGTGTTTCCTGCCGCAAAACTTCGAGGGCGAGGCGGGCGGCCTCGTTCTGGGCCTCCTTGACGCGTTTGCCGGAGCCGCGGGCCAGCTCGCGGCCGCCGATTTCAACACTGACGAGGAACCGGCGGTCGTGCGCCGGGCCCTCCTCGCCGAGGCGCCGGTAGAGGGGGACCTGCTTGTGGCGCTGCTGGGTTAGTTCCTGGAGCGCGGACTTGTAATCGCCGGCCGATGCCTCGTCGGCATGCTCGGCAACCAGGGCCTGGAGGATGTGATCGCGGACGAACCGGCGGCAAAAGTCGTAGCCGAGCTTGAGGTAAACGATCCCGATGACGGCCTCGAGGGCCGAACCGAGGACCGAAAGCCGGTGCGCCCCGCCGGTGTCGCGCTCACCCTGGCCGAGCAGGATGATCGGGCCGAGCCCCATGGCGGCCGCCTGGCGGCCGATGCTGACGCGGCTGACCATCCGGGAGCGGTGCTTGGTGAGCAACCCCTCGGGGGAATCGGGGTGGGTTTCGTAGAGGAATTCGGCGGTAACGGCCGACAGGACGGCGTCGCCGAGGAACTCGAGGCGCTCGTTGTCGCGGCCGAGGCCGGCTTCAAAAGAAAAGGAGCGGTGCGTCAACGACCAGTCAAGGTCCTCGGGCGCAAGCCGCTCCAAACCGTAATCCAACTGGAACTGTTTCAATGCCTGCTGGCGATCTTCGGTCTTATCGAGCATCAAAATCCATTACGGGTAAAGATGACCGAGCTGTTGTGACCGCCGAAGCCGAGCGAATTGCTCATGGCGCAATGGACCTCGGCGGCGCGGGCCTTGTTCGGCACGCAGTCGAGATCGCACTCGGGGTCGACGTCGGTGTAGTTCATCGTCGGCGGGACGATCTGGTCGCGGAGCGTCAGGACGGTGGCGATCGCCTCGACCGCGCCGGCGGCCCCCAGCAGGTGACCGATCATCGACTTGTTGGAGCTCATCATGATCTTGGGCGCATGCTCGCCGAAGACCGACTTGACGGCGGCCGTCTCGTTCTTGTCGTTGAGCGGCGTGCTGGTCCCGTGGGCGTTGATGTACTGGATGTCGCCGGGCTTGATCCCGGCCCGCTTGATGGCCATGGCCATGGCGCGGGCGCCGCCTTCGCCCTCGGGCGAGGGTGCGGTGATGTGATGGGCGTCGGAGGAAAGGCCGTAGCCGATGATTTCGGCGTAGATCTTCGCGCCGCGCGCCTTGGCGTGCTCGTATTCCTCGAGGACCAGGACGCCGGAGCCTTCGCCCATGATGAAGCCGCTGCGGTTCTTGTCGAACGGGCGGCTGGCGTTCTCGGGATCTTCATTATGGTTGGTGGCGAGGGCCTGCATGTTCCCAAAGCCGGCGATCGAGACCGGGCAGATGGCCGCTTCGCAGCCGCCGGCGAAGATCGCGGTGGCATCGCCGCGCTGGATCGTGTTCATCGCCTCGCCGAGGGCGTGCGTGCCCGCGGCGCAGGCGGTGACCACAACCAGACTCGGGCCCTTGATGCCGAGGTCGATGGAGACGTGGCCCGAAGCGATGTTGGCAATGCTCTTGGGGATGAACATCGGGCTGACCCGGCCTGGACCGCGTTCCTTGCAGGTGATGACCTGCTCGGAGATGAAGCCGATCCCGCCGATGCCGACACCCAGGATGGTGCCGATCTCTTCGAGGTTCAGCCCGCATTCCAGGACGCCGCTGTCTTTGGCGGCCTGGCGGGCGGCAATGACGGCGAACTTGGTGAAGTCCTCCATCTTGCGCTGTTCTTTTTTATCGAACCACTGGTCAAGGTCCAGGCCCTTGACTTCGGCGGCGATCTGACAATCGAAACCGGTCGGGTCGAATCTGGTGATCCGTCCGATTCCGTTGGTTCCGGCCTTGAGCCCTTCCCAGAATGTCGGCACATCATTGCCGATGGGAGTCACGGCGCCCAAACCGGTGACGACAACACGTCTTGCCTGAGTCATCCTCAATATCCTTACTGGAAAGCTTAGTTGCCGGCAGCCGGCTCAGCGTTTTCGGATTTGGCCGTCATGTATTTCACGGCATCGTCAACGGTGACGATCTTTTCGGTGTCATCGTCGGGGATTTCGATTCCGAACTCTTCCTCGAACCGCATGACAAGTTCGACCAGGTCCAGCGAATCGGCTCCGAGGTCGTCCTGGAACTTGGCTTCCGGCTTGACCTGATCCTCGCTGACACCCAGCTCCTCAACAACAATACCTTTCACGCGTTCGGCAACTGACGCCATTGGTTGCGCCTCCTTTGTCTTCTTTCCGGCCATCGATCGAATCGGCCGGGCTGTTAGTTCCTGGGGTGAGAGTATTACCTGCCGGCTGATGGGCACACGCGGGTCGTTTCCACAGCCGGGACGGAACAAACAGATAAGCTATACTGGCCCGGCCTGAGATACGCAAGGAAAAAGAGGCGACACCCCGCAAAAGCTCCGCCCGGTTTGTGCCGATAAGAGATGTTTTCCCTTGAAAATCGCCATGATTTCTGTTCGGGGCGGCGGCTAAAAATTTCCTGTTTCGGTGTTGCCCGGCACTCCGGGCGGGTTCGCCCGCGGGCTGAAGCGGCGTGGAAACGCGTCGTTCGGATTGAACGAAACAGGCGTGCGGGCCGACCCGGAGAAATCATCCAGATCGAAACGCCTGTAACCGGGGGGCGTCCGGATGCCGGCGGCACGGCTCGCTCGCGAGGGGTAATCCGGCCCCGGAGGTAGGGCCGTGCCCCGCCTGCGCACCCCGCGGCCGGGCTCTCCCGCCGCCCGGTCCAACGCGGCGATCTTCCCCGCGTGGGCGCAGCACATGAAAAAAGGGGGTAGCGAGTTTCCTCGCTACCCCCAATCCGTCTCTTCAGGAAGAGACCAGTCAGTCAACTTAGTTCGAGAAGTTGACCTTCTGGACCTTCATGCTGGTAACCATGACACTGCCCGTGTTCGTGTTACGGCCAATCGGGCTGACCGAGCTGGAGCACAGGATGTCAAGGCGCGGACGCCAGCGAGCCACGTTGTTCGAAGTCGACTTCGTCACACTGTGTGAGTAGAAGAAGCAGGCATACTTCTGGGCTGCGCCGGTGCGCGGCGTCGAAAGGCCGCGGGTGTTGAACGGGTTATCCGGGGTGTTCGGAACCAGGAAGTTGTCGAACACGATTTCGTTGGTGGCTTCGTCAGCGCCAACGCGGATAACGTCGGGCGGATTCATCTCATTGGTGGCATCCAACGCCTTCAGCGTATACTCGATGTAGTACAGCGAGTCAGCCACCCAAGCGATCGGGTAGTTGTCGTTGATGTTGGCGTTGGTGGCCGGCGGACCCAAGATGGCCGCGTTCGAGTCGCCCGGGACGAAGAGCAGGACCGTCGCCGAGTTCCAGTTGGTCGTCGGAGCGATCGTGACGCCCGTGGCGCCGAACGTAACCGTCGTCTGGTCGAAATACGAGGCGTTGTAGCCTTCGCAGAAGAACGAGTTGGCCGTGAGCGGGGTGGTGCGGCCGTCGGCGAACGTCGAGACGTTCATCTCAGGATCACCAACCGCATTCATGTCGGCCAAATCGTGACGGACGACCTTCAGGCCCGACCAGCAGATCGAACCCGAGTCGGTGGCAGCACCGTACGTGGATGAACCGTAGTCCATCACGCGCAGGATGATGCGCATGTCATTGCTGGGGTCATAAGTCGGCGACAGGAAGCCGGTCGTGGAGTTGGAGAACTGCTCGGTCTGTTCCTGAATCGGCATCATGAAGACCTTGAAGTTCTCGCTGCCGTTGCGGCCAACGCTCGCGATCGCCGAGTTGGCGCCGTTTTCGTTGTCGATGAAGAAGCACTCACCGCCGTATTCGTTCTGGCCGGTGACGCCCGTCCCGCCGTAGTTGTCGTAAACCATGGCCCACAACGGCTGGGCGAAGGCGGTGTTCTGGGAGGTCGTCACAGTCAGACGAGCTTCCCAAACCGAGTTGGCGGCCAGGGAGACGGAGCCGTAAGCGCTCTGCCAACGGGCATCATTGTCGCCGGTGAGGCCGACGGTGATGCACAGGCCGTCATTGCCGAACGACTGCGTGGCGGTCCCGGCGGAGGGCTGGTAGCTCCAGCCCGACGGGATGGCGCCCTGCATGGGCGGCTGATAGACGACGTCTTCAGCAGGGGAATAGGCATCGTAGCCGTTGTCGAGGGAGTACACGACAAACGACTTGCCATTGGTCAACGAGACCGTGCTGCCGTCAGAGGCGTACAGCGTGATCACGCGCGAGTTCGGAAGAATCCCGCCGTTGAGATCGCTGGGGCTGTACGGAGCAGTGCCGGTGTACGGTGAACGGACGTTGTCACGGATGGTCGCAGTGCGCGGGCCATCGGTGTCGGCCGGATCGCTCTGATTGTCGATCCGCTTGGCCGCAGACGGGCTGACCTGGTTGTCCGTCCCAGGAACGGACGGAGTGGCCTTGTTGATCAGGTACTGCGAGTCGGCCTCTGAATACGTCCAGATAATCCCTGCCGGCGTAGTCATGTCGTCGTTGACCTTTGCGTTCAGATCGATCGCATTGGTAAACACGAACACGTTAGCGGCAGACGAATCTTCGGCGTCGCCGACGACGATATCGGGAAGGTCCGTAATCGTCGGAGCATAAGCGCTGGCGTTGTAAGCCAGCATGGCGAAGGCAACCATCGCCAGGGTTACACTGAACCCCTTCCTCATGCTGCTCTCCTCTCCTCACAAGATTCACTAGCCTTATGGGCATATAAGGCAAAATTTCAAAATGTGTTTCGCTGGTGTTCGGTAACCCCCGCTATGCTGGCTGACAAAGGTCCGGAGAGCTGAACCTGTTGTTTTTCCGTCAAGACTGCACCAATATTAAATCCATCATCGAGTCGATAAGCTGACTTTCCTGTAGGGGCTTTATATTACCTCCCCCGGAAAGTGTCAATATAAAAAAGACCTCCGCCGCCGATGGTCGGCAACGGTTCGCTCGTCGTTCTGATCGTCATCCGCCGGCGATCATTGAGGACTGACTCCTCTTGAAAACGCCCAAGGAGCCCTCTTTTTAGCTAATTTTTGCTTCCACCCTTTCCCCGCATGGCCTTCACTTGGGGATCCCAAGGATACTACCCATTTTTTACAAATGCCAGTCCAGAATGCACGGTCCGATCATCTTTTTCTCATTTTGCGACAGGCTGGCCGGAAGCCGCGCCAATATGTCGCACCCGTGGCCGTGTTTCCCGCCCCCGAACCACCCATCCAAACTTCAGCATATATAATGTATATCGATCCCCTCCCGCCACCCCCTCTTTTTTTCCGAAACCGGAACGGCGTTTGCAATCGGCTGAGCCGTCGGGCTGGGGACGGTCGTGGCGAAGCCTTGCCCGCGCAACCTCCCCCTTGACAGTGCCGACTCAACTGCTGTCAAATCGGCTGCTTGACTTGTCTTATGCCACCTGGAGGTAGGGCTCCCATGCCAAACGCCCCTTCCGCCGCGGCGACCGCGCCGTCGCCCATGATCGAGGTCAGTCGCCTGACCAAGGTTTACGGCCTGACCGAAGCCGTCAAGGATATCTCGTTCAGTGTCGGCCGCGGCGAAATCATGGGTTTTCTCGGTCCCAACGGCGCCGGCAAAACCACCACGATGCGGATCATGACCTGCTACACGCCGGCCACGTCCGGCTCGGTCGTGATCGGCGGCCATGACACCCGCAAGGATTCGTTCGCGGCGCGCCGGATCCTCGGCTACCTGCCCGAGAGCGCGCCGCTCTACCAGGACATGGAGGTGCGCGCCTACCTGCGCTTCATGTCCGAGATCAAGGGCCACCCCGGCTCCAGGCGCCGCGCCTTCGTCGACGAGGTCGTCGAGGAGTGCGGCCTCGAGCAGGTCGTCGGCCGCGTCATCCGGAACCTGTCCAAGGGCTACCGCCAGCGCGTCGGCCTGGCCCAGACGCTCCTGGGCAACCCCGAGGTCCTGATCCTGGACGAGCCGACGGTCGGCCTCGACCCGCGCCAGATCGCCGAGATCCGCGAGCTGATCCGCGGCATGGCCGGCCGGCGCACGGTGATCCT
This sequence comes from Candidatus Sumerlaeia bacterium, assembly GCA_039683515.1. GTDB lineage: Bacteria > Sumerlaeota > Sumerlaeia > MVZB01 > MVZB01 > JAJFUE01. The sequence continues at coordinate 40,937 of JBDKRG010000013.1, forward strand.
GTCGACCCACATCCTGCCCGAGGTCTCGATGACCTGCCAGCGCGTGGTCATCATTAATAACGGCCGGATCGAGGCCGAGGGGACCCCCGAGCATCTCGTCTCGCGCGTCGGCGGCGCCAACCTGGTGATGCTGACGGTCGAGGGGCCGCCCGACCGGGTCGAGGCGCTCCTGACGGCCGTGCCGGGGGTCGTGCGGGTGAGCCTCGAGGGGATCGTCGGGGCGGGGGCGGCCCGCTGGCGCGTGGAGGCGGCCGAGGGGAAGAACCCGCGGCCGGAACTGGCCGCCGCCGTCATCGGCGCCGGCTACAAGCTTCAGGAAATGCAGACCTCGGGGCTGTCGCTCGAGGACGTGTTCCTGCGTGTGATCTCAGCCCAGCGCGAGGAGGTGGCGTGACATGGCAACCTGGGCCATTTACAAACGCGAACTCAAGACGTATTTCCAGATGCCGAGCACGTACATCGTCATCGCGCTGATTTTCCTCGTCATGGGGATGATCTTCCAGATGATGATGATCGAGTTCAGCAACGCGAGCATGCAGTCGCAGCAGATGGGGATGTTCGGCCAGCAGCAGCAGGCGCCCAACGTGACCTCGGTCGTCATCCAGGGGGTGTTCGGCGTGATGTTCTCGCTGATCATCTTCTCGGTGCCGCTGCTGACGATGCGCCTCGTCGCCGAGGAAAAGAGCCGCGGCACGCTCGAGATGATCGTCACCTGCCCGGTCAGCGACTGGGCGCTGCTGATGGGCAAGTACCTGGCCCTGGTGACGGTCGGGCTCGTGATGATCGCGCTGAGCGCCATCTACCCGATCATCGTCTGGTACCTGGGCCGCGGCCAGGCCGCGCTTGCCGCCGAATCGGTCGTCGAGTGGCCGATCGTCGGCTCGCTGTGGATCGGCCTGCTGCTGATCTTCGCCGCCTACAGCGCCTTCGGCCTGATGGCCAGCAGCATGACCGAGAACCAGATGGCCGCCGGCGTGATCACGCTGATCGGCCTGCTGCTCTGGAACATCCTCGGGGTATTCTCTCCGGAGCAGTTCCCGAAGATCGCCAAAATCATGACCGAAATCTCGGCCTCCTCCCACACCCAGAACTTCCAGCAGGGCGTCCTGGCGCTGAAGGACGCGGCCTATTACGTCTTATCCACATTCCTGTTCCTATTCATAGCGAGCAAGACGCTCGACGCACGGCGTTGGAGGGTTTGAGCGATGGCCAACAAGCAATCAGGAACGATGCTGCGCACGATCTTCATGTTCGTCCCGCTTCTGGGGCTGGCCTGCATCATCTTGTCGTTCGTGTTCGCGGTCAGAAGCGGCCAGTTCACGATGCCGACGATCGTCGGCCTGATCCTCGGGCACCTGCTGTGCCTGACGCTGTTCATCAAGGCCGAGGTCGCCAACCTCAAGTACTACCTGCACGTGTTCATCTACTCGGCGCTGGTGTTCGGCATCTGCATCATCGGCTACCTGTTCGTCAACCAGCGCAAGCACCAGCTCGACCTGACCAAGGAGCGGCTCTACAGCCTCAACGCCGCCAGCGAGAACTACCTGCGCGGGCTGACGAAGGACGTCAACATCGTCCTGTTCGCCGCCGACGACCAGATCACGCAGCTGTTCCAGCAGATCGAGGACATGTACGCCGGCGAGTCCGAAAAGCTCCGCTTCGAGCGCATCAACCCGATCAAGGACCGGCTCAAGGCGACCGACCGCGCCCGCGAGCTTGGGATCACGAAGCCGAGCCTCAATGACATCGTGATCAAGTCCGGGGCCAAGACCAAGCGGATGACGGTCAACGACCTGATGGCGGGCAACTACGAAAACGTCCTGACCAACGCCATCGTCGAGGTCACCACCGAGGGGACCCGGAAGGTCTACTTCACGACCGGCCACGGCGAGCTGCCGTTCGAGGGGGCGGCCCAGCGCCGCCGCGGCGAGCCGCGCCAGGAGAGCGTCCAGATCTTCCGCAAGTTCCTCGGCGACCGCGGCATGGAGACCGCCCAGCTCGACCTGCTGGCCCGGGGGGCCGTCCCCGACGACGCCACGGCGGTCGTCATCGCCGGCCCGACCGGCGACTTCAGCGACAAGGAAGTGGCGGCCCTGAGCGATTACCTCGACAAGCGGGCCGGCCACCTGCTCGCCCTCGTCGGGCCGACGATCGAGCAGCAGCGCTCCGAGAGCTTCGAGAAGCTCGGCGGCCTGCTCGGGAACTACGGCGTCGAGCTGCCCAACGACATCGTCCTGGACCTGCTCAGTTCGCAGATCGGCGACGCGGCCAGCCCGATCGTCGGCTACATGGACCCCAACCACCCGATCACGAAGGACCTCGCCAACGCCCGGGCGCGCGCGACGATCACGCTCGTGCGGCCGGTGACGACCACCCGCGTCGGCGATCCCAAGATCCAGGCGACCGAGCTGATCCGCTCGAGCGAGCAGTCGTTCCTGTGGCCGATCTCGGAGGCCCTGGCCGGCCAGCGCCCCAGATCCCCCGAGCAGAGCGCCCTCAAGGCCCAGCCGATGGGCGTCGCCGTCGGCATGAGCGAGCCGCCCCAGATGCCGAACCAGCCGCCGATCCCCAAGCCCAAGAGCTATCGCCTCGTCGTCTTCGGCACGGCCGATCTCGTGGCCGACCAGACGCTGGCCAACCAGCAGCTCTTCCAGATCCTGATGCTGAACACGATGAACTGGCTGACCGAGAGCGAGAACGCCCTGAACATCGCGCCGCGCAAGCTGCCCGGCACGCCGATCATCCTCGACGCCGCCCAGCAGCGGGTGATGTTCGTCTTCGCCGTGATCCTGCTGCCCGAGCTGCTGTTCTTCGGAGGGATCAGCTATTCGCTCCGCAGGAGAAACAAATAAATCCGAATCAAACGGAATCGATCCCGAAATTCGAAACAAGAATTGATGAAAATGATTCAAAATAAGAATCAATAATCAATGCAAGACGCGTCCAAGCAGAAACCGTACGATCTGGAGGAGAGGACGTTCCTGTTCGCCAAAGAAGTGCGCCGGTTCGTGAGGCGGATTCCCGAACATGCGTGCAACTGGGAGGATGGGAGACAACTGGTCAGATCGTCCGGCTCGGTCGGCGCGAATTATCTTGAAGCCAATGACGGCATCAGCAAAAAGGATTTTCTGCTGAGGATCAGAATTTCACGAAAGGAAGCCAAGGAGAGTCGTTACTGGCTTCGATTGATCGATCCGGGTGATTCCCCCGAGTTGATTCAGAAACGCACGGATTTGATACAGGAGGCCCAGGAGTTGATGAACATCCTCGGCGCCATTCTGCAAAAATCGCAATGAGGATTTATTGGAATGATTATTTTTGCGATTTAATTTATTTTCATTATTTTTGTTTCGAATTTTTGAATGATTGCGAACGATTCTGAACGATTACTAATTTCTGGAGCACTTCAATGGGGCTGAAAAAAACCATCCTTGTCGCTGTTATCTTCGCCGCTCTGCTCGGCCTGTATTTGTGGGATCAGGGCCGGATCCAAAAGGAAACGGCCGCCCAGGAAGAACAGAAGCGGCTCGTGACGGCCGCCAAGGCCGACATCACCGGCGTGAGCGTTGAGCGGGAGGGCGGCAAGCTTCAGCTCCGGAAGGAAGGCGGCCACTGGCTCATGAGCGCCCCGGTCGAGGCCCGCGCCGGCGACAGCGCCGTCGAGGGACTCCTCGCGCAGATCGACCAGGCCCAGCGCAACGAGCCGTTCGAGGTCCCCGACTCGCGCCTCGCCGAGTTCGGCCTGGCCAAGCCCGCCGCCAGGCTCGAGGTCAAGGCCGCCGCGAAGAACTACGCCGCGCAGATCGACATCGGCGCCGAAACCCCCGACGGCGCGCAGGTCTACGCCCGCTCCGGCGGCAAGGGGAACATCTTCACGATCCCGGCGTCGGTGCGCCAGCAACTGACCCGGCCGGCGGCCGAGCTGCGCGACAAGCGGCTCGTCCCGGTCGACCTTTCGAACACCGTCGCCTTCGAAATCGACGACAGCAGCCGGACGCTCGCCGCCAGCAAGCAGGGCGAGGCGTGGACGCTGACCGCCCCCGAAAAGCTCAAGGGCGACGCCGACCAGATCCGCCAGTTCCTCGGCGGCCTGAACAGCGCCGAGGCCTCCGATTTCCTCGACACCCCGAGCCTCAACCTTGCAAGCCTCGGCCTCGACCCGCCGCGCTGGCGGGGGCGCTTCACCGTCGCCGACGAAGGGACGACCCGCACCTACGAGCTGATGGTCGGCGACCCGGCGACGTCCGGCTCGACCGAGCTCTACGCCAAGTGCGACGCCGACAAATACTCGGTCATCGCGCGCGGCCAGCTCGCCGCGAAAATGCACCCGACCGTCACCACGCTGCGCGACAAGAGCCTGTTCACGCTCAAGTCGCCCGACGTCGGCTGGATCACGATCAGCCTGCGCGGCAACCCGCTCTACATCGAGCGCGACTCGGCCGGCCTGTGGCGCATCCACGGCGAGCCCGACACCCCCGTCGACCAGGGTAAGGTCTCGCAGGTGCTCGCGCAGCTGCTCGCCCTGGAGGCGACGAAGTTCTACAAGCCGGACGAGACGCCGGGCATCGAGGCGATGGGCCTTGTCCGCCCGACGCTGCTCGTGCGCGTCGCCAACCGCGACCGCACCACGACCGAGTCGCTCGAGACCGGCGCCAAGCCCGAGGGCGAGGAGTTCGTCTGGGGGCGCATGATCGACACCGACCAGGTCGTCGGGATCGACTGGACGAAGCCGGGGACGTTCTTCCTGACCCGCGACGACGTGATCGAGCGCAGCCTGTTCGCGTTCGAGGAAGAGGCCGCCCAGCGCATCACGATCGCGCAGGACGGCAAGACGACGCTGACGCTCGACCGCCAGCCGGGCGGCGCCTGGGAGGCCCGGGCGGCCGGCCGGACGACGACGCGCCAGATCGACGCCGTCCGCCTGACCGCGATCCTGAACGCCCTCACCGGCCTGCGCTGGGAGCAGCGGCTCGACGCCAGCAGCCCGACCGACCGGGTCCTCGTGCAGACGCAGCGGCTCAACAAGCCGTTGCGCCGCATCGGGATTTTCGACGCCAACGGCAAGCCGATCGGGACGCTCGGCATCGGCGGCGAGACCGACAAATACAGTTACGTCGCCGCGGACGGCAACTTCTACTCGATCGACCGCGACCGGATGAAGATCCTCTCCGACGCCGTCAACGAGCTGATCGGACGGTTCGAGGGGAAGTAGGCTTAAGCCCCAGCCCGATAGCAAAAGATCCGAGCTGCTTCCGTGACGGGAAGGGCTCGGATTTATTTATTGTAATGTTACATTCTGTAATTAACATTGTTGCGAATTGCGATTTTATTAAATATTTCTTGCCGGTTTGAAAAATTCCTTATATGTATAAATCGTATTGATTATTTTTGATTTTTTAATCAACCGCATTCTTAACCAATTCGAACGGGTGGGGAGCTCTCGCAAGGAGGGTAAACCTATGCCACGCGATTTCTTTCCACATCATGTTGTGCGGCTTTCATCTTTCATTCAATGCGCATTGGTTGTTCTGTTCGTCTGCGGCGCCGTGGCGAATTCAAACTCGCAAATCCCGGTTGCCGGCCGCGATTGGATCGAGGCGGTCCCGGCCGCGTTCTCGCCGCGGTCCAACATGGACGTGCTGAACCACGCCAACAAACTTTGGGTGATTGGCGGCCTTGACGGCCAGATCCGAAGCGACGTCTGGTCGGGCGACGGCACGAGCTGGACGCGCGCGACGGCGTCCGCGTTCGCCGCGCGCGAGGGATTCGCCTCGACGACGTTCAACGGCCGGATGTGGGTGTTTGGCGGGAGCTGCCCGACTCACCCGATATCGAACACGGAGGTAACGGTGAGGTATTTACCGGACGCCTGGTCGTCGGCGGACGGGGTGACCTGGTCGGCCGAGCCGATCGCCACGTCGTTCTTGCGCGCGGGCCACAGCGTGACGGAGTTCAATGGCAAGCTCTGGCTGATCGGCGGCGAATACCGGATCGAGATTTCATTTTTGAACCAGGACATTTTCTATCGCGATGTCTGGTCGTCGGCCGACGGCACGCACTGGACTTCCACCAACCAGGCCGCCCCGTTCCTGGGCCGGCGCGATCACGTGGCGGTCGTGTTCAACAACAGACTGTGGGTGATCGGCGGGCGCAACAAGGCGAACTACTTTAGCAGTGATGCGCTCAATGACGTCTGGTCGAGCGCGGACGGGGTCAACTGGACAACCGCCACCCTGCAAGCCGAGTTCTCGCCGCGCTACGACCACGCCTGCTTCGTGCTCGGCGACAAGCTTTGGCTCGTCGGCGGGAGCGACGGCTCCGGCGTCAAAAACAACGAAATCTGGAACACGAGCGATGGGGCGCACTGGACGCGCGTCACGCCCGATCCGGCCTTTTTGCCGCGCGCCGGCCACGCCTGCGCGGTCGTGGGCTCGGAGGCGTGGATCATCGGCGGCGCGTACGACGGCTCGCTGCATTCGGCCGACGGCGTTCACTGGACGCAGGTCCCGTTGGCGCACCCCGGCTCGCGCTCCGGCCAGGCAACGATCTCGCACAACGGGAAGCTGTGGGTGATCGCCGGCAGCATGAATAACCAGTTGCGCAACGACGTCTGGTCCTCGCCCGATGCCCGGCACTGGACGCGGGTCGCGGAGCATGCGGCGTTCAGCCCGGTGTCGAACATGGTCGGCCTCAGCTACGGCGGAAACATGTGGCTGATGGGCGGCGGCGGCGGACGCGTCTGGCGCTCGAGCAACGGGGCGGACTGGACCACCATGACGACCACCGCGGCCTTTTACGACATCCAGGGGGGTCTCGTTCACGACAGCAAAATGTGGGTGTTCAGCGGGACCACGTGCTGGTCCTCGACCGATGGCTTGGCGTGGACGAACGCGGCGGGAACATTCACGGTGCGCAACAACATGGGCGTCGCGGCGCTCAATGGCAAGATGTATCTGATGGGCGGCTGGAGAGTGGGATCCAACGGCAAATATTGGTGGACTGAAACGATAAGCAACGTCCATTCGTCGGCCGACGGGGATTCCTGGGCACAGGTGGTCGCAGGCGGACCCTATTGCGCTTACCCCGGCGCCGCGGCGTTCAATCGACGGCTTTGGGTTGTGGGCGGGCAGACCTTTGCATATGGGATGGGAGGAGCCTACTACCCTGTCTATCAATCCTCCGTGTACGCCTCGTTTGACGGCGCGGCCTGGACGGCGCCGGCGAGCAGCGTGCCGTTCCCGCCGCGCAGCAGCCCGAGCATGAACGTCCTCGGCGACAGGCTCTATCTTTCCGGCGGCAAAAATCAGGACGGCTTCCCGAGCGACTTCTGGTACACGGTCGCCGACGACGCCGGCAAAAACAGCGCCGACGCCGCATGGCTGCAATACCAATAAGATCGGACCGGTCGACGAATAGAGTGGTTGACACAAATGATGCGTGAATGGCCGGCGGGGGCGCCGGCCCCACATCGAAAACAGCTATTCGGCATCGAACAGCTCATCGCACTGTGGCGCCGGCGCCCTCGCCGGCGATTCCTATTGCTTGTAAACTTTTGGCACTCGCTCAAAAAAAGCCCCCCGGCTCGGGTGAGCCGGGGGGCTTGGCTTTGTGATTGCTCAGCTGAACCGGCAGCAGATGTTGAGCTGCTTGACGGCCAGGACGTCGTCCATGCGTCGCACCGGGCAGTTGTACGGCGCGCGGTGGAGCAGGTCCGGGTTCTCGTCGACTTCGCGGCGGATCTGGAGCATCACGTCGACGAAGCGGTCGAGCGCGTCCTTGCTCTCGGTCTCGGTCGGCTCGATCAGCAGGCACTCGGGGACCAGCAGCGGGAAGTAGTTGGTCGGCGGGTGGATGCCGAAGTCGAGGAGGCGCTTGCTGATGTCGTAGGCCTTGACGTGGCCGTCGGCGCGCGACTCGCGCTTGAGCGACAGGATGAATTCGTGCTTGCACGGGCCGGCGAACGGCGCCTCGTAGGCGTCCTTGAGACGGGCCAGCAGATAGTTGGCGTTGAGGACCGAGTAGGTGGCGACGTCGCGCAGCCCCTCGCCGCCCATCATCCGGATGTAGGTGTAGGCGCGGATCATCACGTCCACGTTGCCGTAGAACGCAATGAAACGGCCGACCGATTCCTTGCTCGTGCCGTCGAGGCGGAACGAGCCCTTTTCCTCGTCGCGGACGACGCGCGGCCGCGGCAGGAACTGGGCCAGGTCCTCGCGCACGGCGACGCCGCCGGCGCCCGGGCCGCCGCCGCCGTGGGGGGTCGAGAACGTCTTGTGCAGGTTCAGGTGGACGACGTCGAAGCCCATGTCGCCGGGGCGGGCCCGGCCGACGATGGCGTTCATGTTCGCCCCGTCGTAGTACAGGAGCGCGCCGGCGTCGTGGACGATCCTGGCGGCCTCGACGATGTTGCGCTCGAAGAGGCCGCACGTGTTGGGGTTGGTCAGCATGAGGGCGGCGACGTCGCTGTCGAGCGCGGCCTTCAAGGCCTCGAGGTCGATCATGCCGTCCTTCGACGCCACGCTGCGGACCTCGAAGCCGGCCATCGCGGCCGACGCCGGGTTGGTGCCGTGGGCGCTGTCGGGGACGAGGATGACCTTGCGGCCGGTCTTCCGCGCCTTGTGCCAGGCGTGGATGATCGTGACGCCGACGAACTCGCCGTGGGCGCCGGCGACCGGGGTGAGCGTCACCTCGGGCAGGCCGGTCACGTCGGCGAGGAGCTCCTGCAGCTCGAACATGATGGCGAGCGTCCCCTGCGCGTCCTCGGCCGGCTGGTACGGGTGCATGCCGGTGAAGCCGGGCATGGCCGCGGCCGCCTCGCAGGCGCGCGGGTTGAACTTCATCGTGCACGAGCCGAGCGGGTAGAAGACCGTGTCGACCGAGTAGTTCTTCTGCGAGAGGCGCGTGTAGTGGCGCGTCACGTCGAGCTCGCTGACCTCGGGCAGGGGAGCGGCGCTCTTGCGGCGCATCGACTCGGGGATGCGGCTCGGTTTCTTGCCGGACGGGGCCGGCAGCGCGGCGCCGCGGCGGCCTTCGCGGCTCCGCTCGAAGATCAGCTTGTCGTCGAGGTAGGAGACCGGCGTCGCCGGGGCGCGGACGGGCAGCGTATGGGGTTGGTTGGTCATTTGGATGCCTCCAGGATGGGCTTGGCCAGTTCAAGGTAGGCGTCGATGTCGGCCGGGCTCTTGGTCTCGGTCGCGCAGACGATCAGCAGGCCGGCGTCGGGGTGGCCGAGGCGGCTCGCGGGGAGGCCCGCCAGCACGCCGCGCTCGCGCATCGCGGCGCAGAACTGCTCGGCCGGGAACGGCAGGCGCACGGTGAACTCGTTGAAGAACGGGCGGTCGGTTTGCGGCGCGACCCCCTTGAGCCGCTTCATGCCGTCAAACAGCAGGCCGGCGCGCTCGAGGTTGACTTCGCCGAGCTGGACGAAGCCGCGCTTGCCGACGAGCGACATCCAGAACGTCGCCATCGCCGCGCACAGCCCCTCGTTCGTGCAGATGTTGCTCGTGGCGCGCTCGCGGCGGATGTGCTGCTCGCGCGTCTGGAGCGTCAGCACGTAGCCGAGGCGGCCTTCGTCGTCGACCGTCTGGCCGACGATGCGCCCCGGCATGCGGCGCATGTGTTCCTTGCGCGTCGCGAAGAAGCCGGCGTACGGGCCGCCGAAGTTCATCGGCAGGCCCAGCGGCTGGATCTCGCCGACGGCGACGTCGGCCCCCCAGGCCGCGGGCGGCTCGATGACCGACAGGCTCATCGGACCGGCGACGGCGATCGCCAGCGCGCCGCGCTTGTGCGCCTCTTCGGCGAGCGCCGCGGCGTCCTCGAGCCAGCCGTAGAAATTCGGCTGCGCGATGACGAGCGCCGCGGGCTCCTTCGCCTCGTCCGGCCACGCCTTCGGGTCGAGCGCGGCGGTCGAGGAGTCGCCCCACGTGACGATCTCGATGCCGAGGTTGGAGATGTAGGTCTCGACGACCTCGCGCCAGGCCGGGTGAAGCGTCGCGGGCAGGACGACCTGGTTGCGCTCGGTCGCGCGGGCGGCCATGATGACCGCCTCGGCGAGCGAGGACGCCCCGTCATACATCGATGCGTTCGCCGCTTCCATCCCGGTGAGGGCGCAGATCATCGACTGGAATTCGTAGATGACCTGGAGCGTCCCCTGGCTGGCCTCGGGCTGGTACGGCGTGTAGGCGGTCAGGAACTCGCCGCGCGATGCCAGCGAGCCGACCGCCGCCGGGATGACGTGCTCGTAGCTGCCGGCGCCGATGAAGCTCTGGTAGGCGCCGGCGGCGGGCTTGTTGGTGGCGGCGCGGCGCGCGAGCAGGCGCAGCGCGTCGTATTCGGACATCGGCTCGGGCCCCGGGGGCTCGTCGAGCCGGACCGAGGCCGGGATGTCGCTGAAGAGCTCCTCGACGTCGGCCACGCCGATCGCCTTGAGCATCTCGGCGACATCCTGGGGGGTGTGGGGTATGAACGCCATGTTGGGTTGCCTTTTAGTCGATTTCAAATATTGCCGGAATTTAAAATGTAAAAGTAAAATTAAAAATGAATGTCCGTCGCAAACCTAATGGATTTCAATTTTTAATTTTAAATTGTCCATCTTACATTTTAAATTCGTTTCCCCTTACGCTTCCTCTTTGCAGAACTTCTCGTAGGCCTCGAGGCCGAGCAGCGACGACAGGTCGGCGCCTTCGTCGAGATCGAGCTCGAACAGCCAGCCCTCGTCCAGCGGCGAGGTGTTGATCTTTTCGGGCGTCGAGGCCAGCGGCGAGTTGACGGCGGTCAGCGTCCCGGCGACCGGGGCGTAGACCGACGCGGTGGCCTTGCACGACTCGATGATGCAGGCCTCGTCGCCGGCGGCGAGCTTTTTGCCCGGCTTGGGGAATTCGGCGTAAACGATGTCGCCGAGCTGGCTCTGGGCGAAATCGGTGATCCCGACCTTGCGCTTGGCGCCGGCGGATTCGATCCACTCGTGGGATTTGGTGTAAAGCAGCGTCTTGGCGTCCATGATCAGCCTTTCCTCTGTGATAATGATCGAACCGATTAATCGGTTCGGGTGTTACGGAATGAATCCCTCGCTCACGCTCGGGCTACTGCATTCTCTTATAAAACGGCAGCTTGACGACCGTGGCCTTGGTTGTCGCGCCGCCGCCGAGTTCGATTTCCAGCTCGGTTCCGATCTTCGCCTGCGCGACGTTCACGATCCCCATCGCGATCGGCTTGTCGAGGGTGGGCGAGAACCCGCCGCTCGTCACTTCGCCGACCGGCTCGCCGCCGCACAAAATCCGCGCGTTGTGGCGCGGGATGCGGCGGCCTTCGGGCATCAGGCCGACCTGCCGGCGCGCGACGTTTCCCTTCAATTTTACCAGGGCGTCGCGCCCCTGGAACTCTTTATTCAGGTCGACGACCCAACTGATCCGCACCTCGAACGGGTTGTTGGCGGCGGTGAAATCCTGGCCCGACAAATTCATGCCCGACTCCAGGCGCAGCGTGTCGCGCGCGGCGAGGCCGCACGGCCGGCCGCCGGCCGCCATCAGCTCGCGCCACAGCCGGCCCGAGACCGACGGGTGGCAGATCAGCTCGACGCCGGCCTCGCCGGTGTAGCCCGTCGTGGAGAACAGCAGTTCATGCCCGCCGTACGTCATCGAGAAGATGTGGAGCGGCTCGACGCGCTCCCAATCGCCGCCGCCGAAGACTTTTTCGCAGACCGGCTTCCAGTTGGGGCCCTGCACGGCGATCATCGCCCACTCCTTGGCGCACGGCCGAAGCTTCGCGTTGAGCTTGACTTCGGTTTCGATCGCCTTCATCGCCGCGACGTCGCCGTCGTAGGTGGAGGCGTTGACGACGATCAGGATGCGGTCGAACGTGAACCGCGAGATGAACAGGTCGTCGATGAGCGTGCCGTCGGCGCGGCAGAGCGCGCCGTAGCAGGCCGCGCCGTCGGCGAGGCCGGCGATGTCGCGCGTGACGATGCGGTTGACGAGCTCGACCGCCTGCGGCCCCTCGACGAAGACCTGGCCCATGTGCGAGACGTCGAACAGGCCGACGTCCTTGCGCACGGCGTGGTGCTCCTCGATCTGCGAGCCGTAATGGACCGGCATCGCCCACCCGCCGAACGGGACCATGCGTGCCCCCGCGGCGACGTGTTCTTCGTAAAGCGGCGTGCGCTTGAGATCGGCTTCCATCGTGTTATATCCCCTTTTCGTGCTCGTGCTCGTGCTCGTAATCGTAATCGAAAATCTAACCAATCCTCGGTTTGAGTCCCTCGCTCACGCTCGGGCTACTGCGTGATGCCGTGCTCCAGTTCGGCGTGATACGAGCTTCTCGCGAACGGCGTCGAGATCACCCACGGGATGCCGCGGCGGCGCGCCTCGGCGCCAAGCTCCGAAAACGTTTCCGGCGTGACGAACTCGACGACGTCGAGCTGCTCGGCCGACGGGCGCAGGTATTGCCCGATCGTCATCCGCCGGACGCCGGCCGAAACGAGGTCGTCGATCACGTTCAAAACCTCTTCGCGCGTCTCGCCGAGGCCGAGCATGATCGAGCTCTTGGCGACGATCCCCGGCGCGGCCGCCGCGCGCCGCAGCAGCTCGAGCGAGTCCTCGTAGCGCGAGCCGGCGCGAACGGATAGATACAGGCTGGGGACGGTCTCGACGTTGTGCCCCCACACGAACGGCGCCTGGGGCAGCAGGATCTCGACCGCCTGGTCCCGGCAGCGGCGGAAGTCGGGGGTGAGGATCTCGACCGTGATGCGCGGGATCCGCGCGCGGAGAGCTTCGATGCAGCGCGCGAACTGCGTCGCCCCGCCGTCTTCCAGGTCGTCGCGCGTGACGCTCGTGATGACGACGTGCTTGAGGCCCATCCGCTCGACGGCCTCGGCAAGTCGCGCGGGTTCGTTTTCGTCGACAAAACCCGACGGGCGCCCCCCCTTGACGCTGCAGAACCCGCAGCGCCGCGTGCACTGGTCGCCGAGGATGAGGAAGGTGGCCGTCCCGGCGCTCCAGCACTCGCCGCGGTTGGGGCAGCGCGCCTCCTGGCAGATCGTGTGGAGGCGGCCCTGGCCGATCGCGTCGGCCGTGCGGGCGTATTCGGGCCCGCCGCCCAGCGGGCGTTTGAGCCACGGCGGAAGCCGTCGCGGTTGCGAGGAATTGGACGATTGCTCGGATGGCATCGGCGTCTCTCAAGTTTCAGCATATCGCCTCGGGCCGAAGCGACCTACTTCCGGAACCGCCCCCGCTCTGTCCGGTAACCTGAGAGAGTTTAGGCCGCGCCCGTTGCGGGCGCGCCATCCCTTCGGTGGGCGGTGTTCGGTCCCGCCGCTCTCCAGAGTCCTGTCCGCCCGCGGTCCCTTTTGCCTGAGAGTTTATCGGGAGCGCTTTACCCCTTCGGCGGCCTCATTTCGAGGCACTCTCCCGCAGGCTTCGCACAGGATCAATTATAATGTCATGACCGCAACGGCTGTAGCCGGCCGAAGCGGCCTCCCATCTTTTACCCGCCGCCGTGGCGATGGTCAAGGACAACCGCCTCGGCCACGCCGGCATGGCCGCCCGACCCGCCCCATCCGGTTCCCGAAACCTTTTGTCATCAACCACATCCGGTTGTATGATGATGAATTGCGAGCATGATCAAATCCATTCGGGGGTCACAAATATGCTTCGGATATGCATTGTGATCGCGGCAGGGGTTTTGACCGCCGTCGCCTGGGGCCAGACCGTTCGCCCCGGCGACATCAACGGCGGCGGCGCGATATCGGGCGTCGGCAACGTCATCCTGACCGGCGCGATCATGGATTACGGCCTGGGCGGCGGGACGGCCGGCGTGAGCCAAAGCGCCGGCAACAAGATTTCCGTCGGATTCTATCCCTCGGTCGGGCCGCTGCTGCCCCGCAACGTGGCCGATCCGGCGTGGCTCCGGATCTCCGGCGCCGAAGAACGCCAACGCCCCGTCAGGATGGCGGCGTGGCGCGAATCCTCCGAATCCAACTCATCGATCAATCTGACAGGATGGCAATTATGAAGATCAGGCTGATGATTCTGGCCGCGATGCTCGGCATCGCCACGCTCGCGCAGGCCCAGACCGTCCCGCCGAGCGTCTTCCACTACCAAGGGCGCCTGACCGGATCGGGCGGGAGCCCGGTCACCAGCACCCAGACATTCTATTTCTCGATCTACGTCGGCGGCTCGGCGACGACCGCCAATTCCGGCACGCTCAAGTATCAGGAGTCCGCCTCCATCACCCCCGACAGCAACGGCATCTTCGAGCACCTCGTCGGCGCCGGGACCAAGATATCCGGCTCGATCAAGGCGACCGACTTCAACACCACCCAGACCATTTACCTCCAGGTCGCGGTCGCCTCGACCGGCAACGTGCTTTTGCCGCGCACCCGGTTCACCACGACCCCGTATTCGATCGTTTCCTCGAACGCGGTCGGCGACATCACGCCCAAGACGGTGTCGATCGCAGGCTACGGGCAGGTCATCAACTCCAGCGGCCAGTGGGTCGGCTCGCCGATCACCGCCGGCGCCCCCTACGTCAGCAGCATCACCGACACCACCGGCGGCCCGACCGTCTCCGGCGATCTCGTTCGCCTGAGCGGCTCCAACCTTTCCAAGGCGAACGTTTTCATCGGCGGGCGCCAGGCCCGCGTCAAGAGCAGCAGCTCCTCGCAAGTGATCTTCGCCGTCCCGGCCGGCCTGCCGATGGGCCTCAACCAGGTCACCGTCACGACCGGCACGCTCCAGGCCGCGCGGTTCGTCGGCACCATCGACGTGACCCGCTTCCTGATGCTGCTCTCGGAGGACGACAACAAGATCCTGTTCGTCAACCCCAGGACGCTGACCGTCGTCGGCACGGTCAGCCTCACGTTCGGCGACTGGACGAGCGACAGCGGGGCGCTCAAGCATATTCAGGTGGACTTCGCCCGCGACGGCGCCCTCATGCTCGTCCCCGACAACCGCTCCTCGAACGTCTACGCGGTCGACCTGACCAAAAACCCGCCGGCGCTCGTGCAGACGTTGAGCGTCTCGAACGTGAACCGCGCCGCCGCGGTCGCCGTCGAGCCGTCCGAATCGATCGTCGCGGTGGCCGACGCCGAGGGCAACAAGATCCGCATCCTCAACCTCAACGAACAGTTCCCGCCGTTCTCGGCCCCGATATCGAACGCCAGCACGATCACCGACCTCGTGCCGCAACCGCCGACCGCGTTCTACCCGCGCGCCCTCCGGTTCATGAGCGACCAGGTGCTGATCGCGGACGGCAGCGCCGGCCGGCTCCAGATCTTCCAGCATCGCTACGATTACAAGGACCGGCGGCTCGAGTGGTTCCTCGAGACCACGCCGAGCGGGTATTCGACGCAGTACCAGACCTCCGGCGCCGACGCCTACCAGATGGAACTGACCGGCGACCTGGAGCGCATGGTCATCCTGAACGCCGGCTCGTCGAACCTCCAGTACGTGTGGGCGGGCAACTGGTTCCCCGGCAGCGCGACGACCGCGCCTTCCATCGCGGCCGGCCAGCAGGTCTACCAGTTCTCGCTGAGCGCCAATAACTGGATCGTCAACGCCAGCCAGGTCGAGGACCTGCTGCGCGTCTACAAACTGACCGACGACGCCATCGTGTTCACGGGCGTTTACCAGCGCCAGCCGCCGTCGAGAACGTTCGACACCGAGGCGTTCCGTTTCGCCGCCATCGAGCCGGCCGAAGGCGATTTCGTCGCCGCCTACATCAACACGAACAACAACGGCAACGAGGCGCTGATCTTCTACCGGTTCGCCAACGGCACGCTCGACCGCGTCGACCAGGGCGACTCGATCGACACCCAGGACCTGCTCGACATCGACGGCCGCTGGGCGATCTCAACCGACCTCGACGTCCTCGGCGACATGCGCTTCCTGCCGTAAGCGCTCCGAACATGCGGGCATGCGAAGCCCGGGCGACGATGAAGGCGCCCGGGCTTTTTGCATCGTGCGCCCGTCATCGGCTCGATAACGTCCGCCGCGACCGGGTCCCTCGCCAAGGCGCGGCTCCGGCCCTATCGGGCAAAACCCTATCTCATGATCGGGTTTTGGGGCCGATATCGTTCAGGTTTTCCCGTATCAAGTCCCGCGATCGGGATTCCGTAACGCCAGGGGGCATGATGCCGATTTCGGGTTGCCAACCATGATTATTGATATAGGCATAGATAAAGACGGATTTTTACTGTAAAATAACCGAAATCGAGGTGCTCACGCAGTCCCATGACCGATCGACAGGCCAGTAACGAAGCCGAGGATCCACGCGGCCGGTCGGGGCGGGCGGCGTCCGAACGGGAGGCCGCGTTGCGCGACGGCGAAGCCGTGATCCACGCGTTCTTCGACGGCGCCGCCGTCGGGGCCGCCCTGCTCAGCCTCGAGGGCCGCTTCGTCTCGGTCAACGATCGCTACTGCCAGATCGCCGGCTACGCGCGCGAGGAAATGCTGTCGGGCCTCACCCCCCTCGACCTGATCCCGCCCGACCAGCGCGACGAGGTCCGCGACCGGTTCATGCCGTTCCTGCGCGGCGAGACGCCGGCGTACGATTGCGAGCACCGCTACCGGCGCAAGGACGGCGGGGAAATCTGGATTCACGCCACGGCCGGGATGATCCGCGACCGCGACGGCAACCCGTTGCGCGTCGCGGCGATCGTCGAGGACATCACCGAGCGCAAGCGGGCCGAGGAGACCCTGCTCCAGAGCCGGCGCGACCTCGATCTCATGAACCAGACCCTCGAGCAGCGCGTCGCCGAGCGCACCGCCGAGGCCGAGGCCCGGGCCGCCCAGCTTCGCAAGCTCGCCGGCGAGCTGAGTCGCACCGAACAGCGCGAACGCCGCCGTTTTGCCCAGATGCTCCACGACCACCTGCAGCAGCTCCTCGTCGGCGCCAAATTCAACGCCAGCATCATCGAGCGCCGCATCGGCGACGAGGGCCTGCTGCGGCGCCTGCGGTACATGATCGAGCTGCTCGACCAGTCGATCGCCGCCTCGCGCTCGCTCACCGTCGAGCTCAGCCCGCCGATTCTCTTCGAGGGCAAGCTCGTCCCCGCGCTTCGCTGGCTCGCCCGCTGGATGGAGGACAACCACGGCCTGCACATGACCGTCAACGCCGGCGACGAAGTCTTCCCGCTCAGCGAGGACACGCGCATCCTGCTCTTCCAGTCGGTGCGCGAGCTGGCGTTCAATATCGTCAAGCACGCCGGGGTCCGCGAGGCCACGGTCAGCGTCAGCCGGTGCGAGGACATGATCTGCATCACGATCGAGGATCAGGGCGCCGGGTTCGATCCATCGAGCCTCAAGCCCGCCACGGGCGACTTCGGCGGGTTCGGGCTGCTCCGCGTCCAGGAGCGGCTCAACCTGCTGGGCGGCTGCTTCGACATCCGCTCCAGGCCCGGAGCCGGCACGCTCGTGACGCTCGTGGTTCCGTTTCAGCAGGAGCGCGGAAGCGCCGGCGAGGATTTGCCAGGGATGTCGTGAGCGGCCATGGCGACGACGGACGCCGACATTCACCGGCGCTTACTTGAGCAGGGCCAGCAACTCCGGGGTTCCCGTCACGGGCGCCAGGCACGTGCCGGCGCGGCAGACGTAGGCGGTGGCCTGGCCGTCCAGCGCCGGGTGGTTGCGCAACAGCTCGATGCCGTTTGCCGGGCCGGCGGCGAGGACCCGCGCCGGCAGGTGCCTGATCCACGCCGCCCGGATCATCTCCCGCGTGCGCTCGCTCCCCAGGTCGCCGGCGATCGCGATTTCAAGGGGCGGCGCGATATCGAACGCGACCGCGGCGATCATGGCCAGATGCCCCACCGGCCGGTCGTTCATCCGCGTCGCCGCCGCGGCGAACGTCCCGAGCGCGATCTCGTGCCAATCGTCGCGCCCCAACAGCGCCGCGAGCCGCAGCAGCGCCCATGCCGCCCCGGCGTTGCCCGACGGGATCGAGCCGTCGCCAAACTCCTTCACGCGCGCGATGACGGTCGGGTCGTGGCCGTCCGTGGCGTAGAACCCGCCGCGCCCGGCGTCGTGGAACCTGTCGATCATCTGTTCGGCGAGCCCGCCCGCGGCGTCGAGCAGCCGCGGGTCGAACACGGTCTCGTAGAGGTCGACCAGGCCGTCGATCAGGAAGGCGTAATCGTCCAGGAACGCATCGATCGACGCCCGGCCCGCGCGCCACGCATGGAGCAGCCGGCCGTCGTCGCCGCGCATCCAGTCGAGGATGAAATCGGCGGCGAAGCGGGCGGCTTGGGCGTATTGGGCCCCGCCGCCGACCTGCGTCCCGTGCGCCAGCGCCGAGATCATCAGGCCGTTCCACGCGGCGAGCACCTTGTCGTCGCGCCTGGGGAGCGGCCGCTGCGCGCGGGCCTGGCGCAATTTTTCCCGCATGCGCGCAAGCGACCGGCCGAGCTCGGGCGGCGGGATCCCCTTCAGGCGCGCGAAATCCTCCAGCGGCGCGCGCGCGTTGAGGATGCTCACGCCGTGGCGTTCGGCCCAGTTGCCGCCCGGCGTCACGTCGAAGAATTCCTTGAACAGCGCCGCGTCCTCGGGGCCGAGCGCCGCGGCGACCTCGTCGGGCCGCCAGACGTAATAGGCGCCCTCGACGCCGCCGCTGTCGGCGTCCAGGGTCGAGTGGAATCCCCCCGCCGGGTCGGCCATGTCGCGCATCGCCCAGTCGAGCGTCTCGAGCCCGATCTCGAGCCAGCGCCTGTTCCCCCCCGCCCGGTAGGCGTTGAAGTAAACGGGCGCGAGCAGGGCGTTGTCGTAGAGCATCTTTTCGAAATGCGGGACGAGCCATTCCCTGTCGACGCTGTAGCGGTGGAACCCGCCGCCGATCTGGTCGTGGAAGCCGCCGCGGGCCATCCGGTCGAGGCTGAGCTCGACGATTTCGAGGAGCGAGCCGTCGCCCGTGCGCGCGTGCTGGCGCAGGAGCAGGTCGAGCGCCATCGTCATCGGGAACTTGGGCGCGTCGCCGAATCCGCCCCATGTGCGGTCGTGCTGGTGCGCGAGGGCCGCTACCGCCCGCGCGATCAGTTCCCCGTCCGGCTCGCGCCTTGCCGCCCCGGCGATCGGCTCGCGCGCGATGGCGTCCAGGATCGCCGCGCCGCTGTCGGCGATCTCCTGGGGCTGCTCGTTCCACGCGGCCACGATCTGCCGGAGCAGCCAGATGAAACCCGGCCGCCCGTAGCGTTCCTCGGGCGGGAAATACGTCCCGCCGAAGAACGGCTTGCCGTCGGGCGTCAGGAACAGGCTCATCGGCCACCCCCCCTGGCCGCTCATGAGCTGCAGCGCCTGCATGTAGATCGCGTCGATGTCGGGGCGCTCCTCGCGGTCGACCTTGATCGAGATGAAATGCCGGTTGAGGTAGGCCGCGATCGCCTCGTTCTCGAACGACTCGCGCTTCATGACGTGGCACCAGTGGCACGCGGCGTAGCCGATCGACAGGAACACGGGCTTGTTCTCGGCGCGCGCCCGCGCGAACGCCTCCCCGCCCCACGGATACCAGTCGACCGGGTTGTGCGCGTGGTCGAGCAGGTAGGGGCTGTTCTCGTGCGCCAACCGGTTGGCCCAATCCTGATCCGCCGCTTCCGCCATGGCCCGTTTCTCCATGGCTCATTTTACCATACCACCCCGGCAGCGCCGATCTCCGGATCGGTTTCCGGAGCCGCTGCGGTTCCCGTTCGGAGTTCAGTCGCCGGCTTGCCGCCGAAACTTCACTTTTAACTGGAAGAGCACCTGTTGCTCATCCAAACTGGATCCGAGGGCATGATTGGGACGGCTGTTCGAAACACATTCTGAATCCGCGAGCGAATCATCTCATGACCGCACCATTCCCCATCCGCCGCATGCGCCGGTTGCGCATGACCCCCCTGCTCCGCGACATGGTCCGCGAAACAAGGCTCGATGTCTCCGACCTGATCGCGCCGGTCTTCGTCTGCCCGGGCAAGGGCGTCCGCCGCGAGATCGCCAGCATGCCCGGCGTCTTCAACCTCTCGGTCGACGAAGCGGTGAACGAGTGCCGCGGGTTGGCGGATCTTCGCATTCCCGCGGTTCTTTTGTTTGGCATTCCCGAATCGAAGGACGAGCAGGGCAGCGGCGCGTGGGCCGACGACGGGATCGTCCAGCAGGCCCTGCGCGCGATCCGCGCCGCGCTCGGCGACCGCCTCGTCCTCATCGCCGACACCTGCCTGTGCGAATACACCAGCCACGGCCACTGCGGCATGGTCGGTCCCGAGGGGAAGATTCTCAACGACCCGACGCTCGAAATCCTGGCCCGCGCGGCGGTCAGCCAGGCCCGCGCCGGCGCCGATATCGTGGCCCCGTCCGACATGATGGATGGCCGGGTCGCCGCGATCCGCCGCGCGCTCGACGAGTCGGGGTTCATCGACACCCCGATCATGTCCTACGCCGTCAAGTTCGCCAGCGCCTTTTACGGCCCGTTCCGCGACGCCGCGCAGGGCGCCCCCAAGTTCGGCGACCGCAAGAGCCACCAGATGGACCCCGCCAACGCGCGCGAGGCCCTGGAGGAGGCCCGGCTCGACGCCGAGGAAGGCGCGGATATTATTATTGTCAAGCCCGCCCTGACGCAGCTCGACACGATCGCCGCCGTCCGGCGCGAGCTGCCGCACCCCCTGGCCGCCTACCACGTCTCGGGCGAATACGCGATGCTCAAGGCCGCCGCCCGCAGCGGCTGGCTGAACGAAGAGGCCGCTGTCTACGAGGCCACGCTCGCGATCAAGCGCGCCGGCGCCGACATGATCATCACCTACTACGCCGCCGAGCTGGCGAAGATGATCCGGGCGCAAAAATAAAATCTTTGTCGCAGAGCGGCCGAGATGGGCAGAGACGCGGAGTTACCCGATTGACGGCAAGGCCCTCGAACAACACGCGGGTGATGATGAATCATGTGATGCCGCTTCGGGTCGAAGCGGCGTCGTGACGTACCCGCGCCTTGTGTTTTCATCGGCATCCAAATAAAATTGACGTGTACGTTGTGAACCGGCATGCCTGGCATGCCCACCGAACCCCATACGAGGCGTTGTGATGAACAAATCCGCCCTCTCGCCGATTGCCTTTGCCTGCATGCTCCTCCTGGCAGCCTGCCAGCAAAATATCGAAGACATCGGCGGCCGCGCCAAGCCTTCCACCCAGGCCGCGACCACCTCGACCACGACCGCCGCCGCGACCCAGGCCGTCTACGACCCGCTCAAGGACCCGCTCGTCAACCCGAAGGAAATGTTCGAGCCGGCCCCCGCCGACGCCGCCGCGATCTCCAATGACGAGACGCTCGTCATGCAGCTCGAGGGGAGCCCGACCAACCTCAACCCGCTCTTCCAGTCCGCCGGCGTCGACATGTATGCCATCGACCCGATCTTCATGTTGCTGTTCACCGCCGATGCCAAGCTCAACTGGGTCGTCAACAAGGATTTCGTCGAGTCGTGCACCGAGTCGCCCGATCACCTCGTCTACACGGTCAAGCTGCGCCCCGGTCTCACCTGGCACGACGGCCAGCCGCTCACGGCCCGGGACGTTCGGTTCTCGTGGGAAGCGATCATGGACGACCGCGTCCCATGCCCCGCCGTCAAGACCGGCCCCGACATGCTGAACGACGTCGAGGTCGTCGACGACCTCACCGTCAAATTCATCTGCAAGGAAGCGCTCGCCACCAACGTCTGGAACATTAATTTCCCGATCGTTCCCAAGCACATCTTCGATAACCCGGCCGAGCGCAAGGCGCACCCGAACATGGTCGACGGGCCGTATTACAACAAGTACAACCGCGAAACGATCGTCGGCAGCGGCCCCTACAAGCTCGTCGAGTGGATCGCCAACGACCGGCTCGTCTACGAGCGCTGGGACGGCTACAAGGGGACGAAGCCCCATTTCAAGCGGATCATCATGAAGATCCAGCCCGATCCGCAGACCTCGCTCCTGCTCTTCAAGAAGGGCGACCTCGATTACATCGACCGCCTCACCTCGCAGCAGTTCGCGAAGGAGACCAACGACGCCGCCTTCGCCGCCCACGGCCGCAAGGCCTACGGGCCCGAGTGGTCTTATGCCTACATCGGCTGGAACATGGACGGGAGCAACCCGTTTTTCAATGACGTCCGCGTGCGCCGCGCCATGACCCAGGCGCTCGACGTCGACCGCGTGATCCGCGAACTCGGCTACAACCTGCCCCAGCCCTGCCTGGGCATTTTCCACCCCGGCTCCTGGATGTTCGACCCGACGATCAAGCGCATCCCGTTCGATCTCAAGGCCTCGGCGCAGCTGCTCGAGGAAGCCGGCTGGAAAGTCAACCCGGCCGACGGTTGGCGCTACAAAACCGTCAACAATCATCAGGTCAAATTCGAGTTCGAGCTGCTCATCCCGCAGGGGAGCCCGATCGGCCCCGACCTGGCCGCGATTTACGCCAATGACCTGCGTCAGGTCGGCGTCTCGCTCAAGACGCGCATCGTCGAGTGGACCGTCTTCCAGCAGATGAACCAGAACCACGAATGCCAGGCGTGGACCGCCGCGTGGGGGAGCGGGGCCGACCCCGACGGCGCGTGGAACGTCTGGCACAGCAGCCAGTACGACGGCGGCCGCAACTACGGCGGCTACAAGAACGCCCGCGTCGACGCGCTGCTCGACCAGGGCCGCCGCGAGTTCGACAAGGCCAAGCGCGCCGCCGTCTACCAGGAGATCGACCACATCATTTACGACGAGCAGCCGTATACGTTCATTTATTACCGGCCGACGCTCACGGCCGTGCACAAGCGCCTGCGCGGCATCGAGCTTTCGCCGGTGGGGTTGTATCTGTTCTACCCCGGCTGGACCAACTGGTGGACACCGACTGCCCAGTCGCTCCGCAAATGACGGCCAAGCCGATGATCCGTGTTAAGATGATCGATGAGAGTTGATTTCATGAAAGCATAGGTCCCATGGGTCTCATAAGACCCATCGGACCCATCCCGCTTAGGTTGTGTGAATGCCCCCGATCCGCGTCCATCCCATGCTGCGTTACGTCGCCCGCCGCTTTTCGACGGGGCTCGTGACGCTGCTGGGCATCACCATCCTGACGTTCATCATCATCAAGCTCGCCCCCGGCGATCCGGCCCAGGCGCGGATGGTCGGCCTGCAGGGCAAGCGCGTTTCCGAGCGCGTCTACCAGCAGCTGCGCGAGTATTACGGCCTCGACAAGCCGATCCACGTCCAGTATTTCAACTGGCTCGGCCGGCTCGTGAAGTTCGACCTCGGCACATCGTTCTACGACGGCCGCCCCGTCGCGAAAAAGATCGGCGACGCCGTCTGGCCGACGATGTCGGTCGCGATCCTGAGCATCCTGCTGGCGTTCATGATTTCGATTCCAATCGGTGTCTATAGCGCCGCGCGACAAAACGGGCCGTTCGACCGCGTGGCCTCGACCACGCTTTACATGGTCTACTCGATCCCGTCCTACGTCGTCGGCATGCTGCTCATCCTCTACCTCGGCGTCAAGCTCGACCTCTTCCCGTTCCGCGGCATGCACGGCGACAACTACGAGCAACTCTCCACGCTCGGCAAGATGATCGACCTTGGCCGCCACTACTTCATGATCACGGTCTGCGAGACGGTCGGGTCGCTGGCCTACTATTCGCGGTTCGTCCGTCAGAATTTATTGGAAGTCATCCGCCAGGATTACATCCGCACGGCCCGGGCCAAGGGGCTCGGCGAGACGCAGGTCATCATGAAGCACGCGTTCGTGAACAGCCTCATCCCGTTCATCACGCTGCTGGGCCTGACTTTCCCGGCGCTCCTTTCCGGTTCCGTCATCCTCGAGACGATGTTCAACTGGCCGGGCCTCGGCCGCCTGTTCTTCGAATCGGTCCTGCAGCGCGACTACCCGACGCTCATGGCCCTCAACTTCATCACCGCCGTCATGGTGCTGGCCGGCACGCTCATGGCCGACCTCGCCTACGGCCTGGTCGATCCGAGGGTGAGCTATGACTGAGCGGATCGCCAAACCCAAATCGCCGGGATTCTGGGGCCGCATCTGGCGGCAGTTCCGCCGCTACAAGCTCGGTATGGCCGGCCTTGCGATCGTCGGCATCATGTTCCTGACGGCGTTCTTCGCGCCGATGCTCGCCAACGAGCGCCCGATCCTCTGCAAGTTCCAGGGCCGCGTCCACGCCCCCGCCGTGATCGACACGCTCCAGCAGCTCCCGTTTGCTTCATACCTCATTCGCCAGTCGCCGCCGTTCAACCAGGCGAGCTTCGTCTTCAAGCAGGCATTCGACCCCTCGCGCGGCGACTGGGCGCTGTGGACCCCCGTACCGTTCGGCCCGCTCGAGCTGACCGGCAGCAATCTCACCCCGCCCTCGCGGCTGCACCTGCTTGGCACGGACGAGGTCGGCCGCGACATCCTCGCCCGCATGATCCACGGCACGTCCGTGTCGATGAAGGTCGGCTTCATTTCGATGGGGATCGCGGTGCTGATCGGCCTCTTCTTCGGCGCGATCGCGGGCTACGCCGGCGGCTGGACCGACATCGCCATCTCGCGGTTCATCGAAATCATCATGTGTTTCCCGACGTTCTTCCTGATCCTCGGCATCCTCGCCTGGTTCCCGCCGCGGATCGAAAACGTGATGATCGTGATCGGCCTGACCAACTGGGTCGGGATCGCGCGCTACGCGCGGGGGGAAATCTTAAGGCTGCGCGGGGCGGATTTCACGACGGCCGCGCGGGCGCTCGGCGCCGGCCATGCCCGGATCATCGCGCGTCACCTGCTTCCCAATTCGCTCGCTCCCGTGATGATCAGCGTGACGTTCGGCATCGCCACGGCGATCCTCGTCGAGGCCGGCCTGTCGTGGCTCGGATTCGGCGTGCAGCCCCCCGATCCGTCGTGGGGGAACATGCTGCGCTCGGGTTACGAGAACCTCTTCACCGCGCCGCACCTGATCCCGCCCCCCTGCGTGGCGATCTTCATCGCGGTGCTGGCCTTCAACCTCGTCGGCGACGCGCTCCGCGACGTCATCGACCCGAGGCTGCAAGGGTCGATCAAGTAAATTGAACCGCAGAGAGAATGGAACGCGGATGACACGGATCGGGCGGATTTGCGCGGATCTTTATTCAATCGCCCAAAACATCAAAATTTGAGTTTTATACCCGATGACAAAGGTCTTCCGGCAATAAGCCGAAGAATCTTCGGGCTTCGCGCACGCCGTTATCATTCAGGAGAAACTTTTATCACTTGTTCTATTCTTGGCGTCTTGGCGGTTCAATCAAGATCCGTGCAAATCCGCCCGATCCGTGTCATCCGCGTTCCATTCATGATTCCCGCGGTTCAATTCTGGATATTGTTGTATTCCAAAATGGCGTAAAGCAGCGGCGAGTGGTCGACGACGTCTTCGGGGAGCCACACGAAGCGGCCGCGCCTCAGATTCTTCGCAAAATATGCGATATGTCCCGCCACCGGCACGCGCCACGCATCCATGGCGCCGTCCTGGATCTCGCCCCGGCCGTTGATCCACTCGAGCCGGCCGACTTCGCCATACAGTCCCAGCGGCGGCACGGTGGCGACGAGGTCGATGTGATTCACGACGCGAAAAACGGGGAACTTCGCCCCCAGGCAAAAGGCCCTGTCGCCGACGCGCGGCGCGCCGAACACGTAAGCGCCCCCGAGCGCGCCGGGGTGGCCGTCATGCCACCTCGCGGCCGCCAGCACGGCGACCGCCCCGCCGAGGCTGTGGCCGCAAAACCAGACGGCCCGCCCGGGGTTTTCCTTCCTTAAGCGCTCGAGCTCGGCGCCGAGTTTGCCTTTGCCCCACGCCTCGTCGAGCGCCTCGAGGAAGCCGGAGTGAACCTCGCCGCTCCCGAACGGCGTCAGGACAAACTTGGAGTTGGTCACCCAGTCGGCCAGGTTCGGCTCGCTGCCGCGGAAGCCGACGAGGGCCAGGTCCCGGCGCGCCGCGACGAAGAACTGCATGTCCGGCCCGAGCGCCGGCCCGGCGTTGTCGAAATATTTCACCTCGTCGAAGCCGGCCCGCGCGAGCCGGTCGCGCACGAACCGCTTGTCGGGCACATACGCCAGCAAGGCGGCCTCCGCGCACCACCACGCATTGACCGCGTCGAACTCCGCGACGTCCGGCCAGAACGGATGCTGTCCGGCGTTTTCGAAAAACTCGTAATTCTTAAAGCAGCTCCCCACGAACAGCGCATGAAACGAGCGATTATCCGGCAGCGACTTTAAAGCACCCGGGTTCGAATCGGCGTATTGCGTCCGCGCGCACCCCGCCAGCAGCATCATTGAAACCACGACCGCGACCCGCATTTTGCATCCCTTTTCGTGCTCGTGCTCGTGCTCGTAATCGTAATCGTAATCGTGATCGAAAATCGAATTGTTTCCCGCCCGTTTCTTACATAAGATCGTCGCCATGTCGCGCAGCATTCACCAGACCCGCAAAATGCTTTCCGAAATCATGAAGTATGATTTTGGCGACAACCAGCACGTCCGCCGCGAAAAATTATTGGCCAAAGCCGACCTCGAAAGAAAGCGCCGCATCAAATCGCGCGTCAAGCTCGAGCGCGGCGACGTGAGCGAGCCCGTCCCGCCGACGCCGATCGATCAGATCCCGATCATCGTTCGCGACGAAGGCCCGTTCGTGCATTATCCCGCAACCCCCGATGACATCCGCGCCATCATGCATCGCCTTCCGCCCGGCTCCTGCGACAAGCTCCGGAACATCGAATTCACGCTCGACCGAAGCGGCGATGAGCCCAGTTACATGATCGACAAGAACGATATCGGCCCGCCCGATCCTTACATCGGTCGCTTCACCGTACAACGCTACCCGGGCGTTTATGACAGCGGGACGTTTGGCGTTTATGATAGCGCAACGCTGAAGATCCAGCTATATGGCTACGTCTATGCGCCCGACCTCCCCAATCGCTCCGAGTTGGAAATATTTCTGAAGTGCCACATGTTATCGACGTTCGTCCACGAGATTGCGCACCATCAGGACCGCACGACGCGCATCGCGCGCGGTCGCTGGCGGATGGACCAAATGCGCAAAGGCGAAAATTACGCCGAGCTCTGGCAAAGTGAATGGGTTTGCGATTGCGCCGTCCCGTATATCAACGAAACCTATCCCGTGGAGGTCAACCGGCTGCTCGACTGGCTCGAAAACGAAACCGGCATCCGCCTCACGCTGGCGATGCTTTACGGCGAGCGCCTCGACGGGGTCCCGTGTTTTATTGAGATCGCACCGATTATCAAGGCGATCGCCGCGCGCGAATCAAGGTATGAGATCCAAAAGAAACTCGTCCGCGAAATGTGGGAGGGTTACTTTCATGAACGGGCATTGGAAGAACTCGATCGCCTGTTGCCCGAACATGAATCCGATCACGAAATCTTCAGATTGAAGGGCCGCGTCCTGCGCTCACTGGAGCAGTTCGACACGGCTTGTGAAGCCGTTCGCCGCGCATTGGCGATCAACCCGGCCGATATGCCTGCGTGGGATCTGCTCGTGATCTTGAACGACGACCAGAAGGATTGGCCCGAAGCGGTGAAGAACGCCGAATGTGCGATTGCACTCTACCGCCAGCAAGGCGAAACAGGTCCATCTCTCAATTACTTTCTTCGAGCGGCTGCCCGGATGAAGATGGGCGACCTCGACGGCGCTCAGGCAGCGGCCGACGAAATGGAAGCCATATTCCAACCGGTGAAAGACGAGCAGACGCGCATTAATGCGCTTATGGGCGTCGATCTCTTGCGCCAGGAGCTCCAAGAAAAACGCCGCGGCTCCGGCAAGCGGTAGAGGTCAAAACTTTTTCGTGTATTTCGTCCGGCTTTCGTGTATTTCGTGATCAGCATTTTATCGCGAGATCCATTCGGGTGAGGTCATTCGATGTCTTCTTTCAAACGAATCGCGGTGATCATGGCCGGGGGGACGGGGGAGCGGTTCTGGCCGCTGTCGCGCGCGGCCCGGCCCAAGCAACTCCTGAAGCTCACCCGCCCCGACCTGTCGCTCCTCGAGGAAGCCATCGAGCGCATCGCCCCGCTCGTCGGCTACGAGAACATTCTCATCGCCACGTCCGCGACCGTCGCCGAGCCGATCAAGAAGGCGTTGGCAGGTTCCCGGATCTCGGCGGGGAACGTGATCGTCGAGCCGGCCAAGCGCAACACCGCCGGCGCGCTGGCCTGGGTCGCCGCCAACGCGCTGGCCCGCTGGGGCGCCGAGGGCGTCTCGATGGCGGTCCTCACCGCCGACCACGCGATCGGCGAGCCGGAGCTCTTCAGGAAGACGGTTGACGCCGCGCTCGACGCCGCCGAGCGGGAGGGGGCGCTCGTGACGCTCGGGATCAATCCGACGCGGGCGGAGACGGGTTACGGGTATATTGAAATCAAAGATGCCGATCGGGAGATCGGCGTTCCCGGGATCAGCATCTCGCGCGTGGCTGCCTTCCGCGAGAAGCCCGACCGCGCCTCGGCCGAGCAGTTCGTCGCCGCCGGGCGGTTCTTCTGGAACAGCGGGATGTTCTTCTGGCGTCTGGACAGTTTCCTTGACGAACTGACGGCGGCCTCGCCCGCCCACGGCGCGGCCGCGGCCGCGATGGCCGAGGCGCTCCGGGCCGGCGATGCCCCCAGGGCGGCGGCTATCTTCAATGCCCTCAACGATATCTCGATCGACTACGCCCTCATGGAGAAGGCCCGGCACGTCCTCATGGCCCGCGCCGACTTCCCGTGGGACGACGTCGGGGCGTGGGACGCCCTGGCCCGCAGCTTCCCGGCCGACGCCGCCAAAAACGTGACAATTGGTGACCCGATCCTCATCGATACGCGCAACTCCATTGTTTACAACGAGCCGGGAGCCGAGAAGATGGCCGTCGCGGCCGTCGGGGTGGATAACCTCATTGTGGTCGTCTCCGCCGACGGCGTGGTCGTGATCCCCCGCGACCGCGCCCAGGACGTCAAAAAAATCGTCGCCGAATTAAAATTGCGCAAGGCCGGGCAGCTCTGAGCCGGTTTGTTGATTCGATTACGATTACGAATGGCCGGCGAGGGCGCCGGCCCCACACGATTTTTCTTGCCAAACGCATAACTCAAATATTTTGAATGCATACAACATGTAGTATGGCGCGCTCTCCGGGGGTGCGATATGTGTTGACAGCGGCCACCCCCCGTTGTAAGCTGCCGACCCTAAAATTACGAACGATCGAACCTCGTTTTTGGTTTTTCTTCGTATCCTTTTCTGGTAAACTACTAGCTCTGGGCAAGCAGGAAGTCGCCCTTCAGGAGATCCATCATGAAACTCAACCGCCGGTTCACCCAGCCCGGAATCAATCCCCTCGACGAGGTCGCGTTCGAGAAGCGCCGCTCGATGATCACCAACCCTGACGGGTCGGTGGTCTTCGAGGCCAAGGACGCCGAGGTTCCGCGCGGGTGGAGCCAGCTGGCCACCGATATCGTTGTATCCAAGTACTTCCGGCGCGCCGGCGTCCCCGGCGAGTCGGGCCGCGAGACCAGCGTCCGCCAGGTCATCCACCGGATCGTCCACTCGATCCGCGGCCAGGGCGAGCAGATGGGCTACTTCGACGGCCCGGCCGACGCCGAGGCGTTCGAGGCCGAGCTCGACTACATCCTGGCCCACCAGATCGGCGCGTTCAACTCGCCGGTCTGGTTCAACTGCGGCCTGTGGCACGAATACGGGATCGAGTCCAGCGGCGGCAACTACGCCTGGAACTTCGTGGGTCAGGACATCGAGGAGATCGGCAACAACTATTCGCGCCCGCAGTGCTCGGCGTGCTTCATCCAGTCGTGCGACGACGACCTGATGTCGATCTTCGAGCTGGTCAAGACCGAGGCCAAGATCTTCAAGTACGGCTCGGGGACGGGGACCAACTTCTCCAAGCTGCGCAGCAAGTGGGAGAAGCTCTCGGGCGGCGGCACGTCGAGCGGCCTGATGAGCTTCCTCGAGGTCCTCGACCGCGGCGCCGGCGCCACCAAGAGCGGCGGCACCACCCGCCGCGCCGCCAAGATGGTCTGCCTCGACATGGACCACCCCGAGATCGCCGAGTTCATCAATTGGAAGGTCCGCGAGGAGGAGAAGGCCAAGGTCCTGATCGAGCACGGCGGCTTGCCGGCCGACTTCAACGGCGAGGCCTACCACACCGTCGCCGGCCAGAACTCCAACAACTCCGTCCGCGTCAGCGACGAGTTCATGCAGGCCGCCCAGCAGGGCAAGCAGTGGGGGCTGTACCCGCGCACCGGCACCCCCGAGGAACGCCGCAAGCCGGTCCGGGCCGTCGACGCCGCCGACCTGCTCGACCAGATCTGCAAGGCCGCGTGGCGTTGCGCCGACCCGGGCGTCCAGTTCGACTCGACGATCAACGACTGGCACACCTGCCCGGGCAGCGACAAGATCCGCGCGAGCAACCCGTGCAGCGAATACATGTTCCTCGACGACTCGGCCTGCAACCTGGCCTCGATCAACCTGGTCAAGTTCCTGGGCGAGGACGGCTCGTTCGACGCCGAGGCCTTCCGCCACGTCGTGCGCCTGTTCATCCTGGCGCAGGAAATCCTCGTCGACTTCTCCAGCTACCCGACCGCCCCGATCGCCCGCAACAGCCACGACTACCGGCCGCTCGGCGTCGGCTACGCCAACCTGGGCGCGCTGCTGATGGTCCTGGGCATCCCGTACGACAGCCCCGAGGGCCGCGCGATGTGCGGCGCGATCACGGCGCTCATGACCGGCCACGCCTACCGCGTCTCGGCCGAGATCGCCGGCCAGGTCGGCCCGTTCGCCGGCTACGCCCGCAACGCCCGGCCGATGCTGCGCGTCATGCACAAGCACCGCGACATGGTCGACCGGATCAGCGCCGAGTTCTGCCCGAGCGACCTGCTCGAGGCGGCGCGCACGGCGTGGGACGAGGCGATCGAGCTGGGCGCCAAGGTCGGCTTCCGCAACGCCCAGGTCAGCGTCCTGGCCCCGACCGGCACGATCGGCCTCCTTATGGACTGCGACACGACCGGCATCGAGCCCGATTTCGCGCTCGTCAAGTTCAAGAAGCTGGCCGGCGGCGGCTACTTCAAGATCATCAACCAGTCCGTGCCGCAGGCGCTGCGCCACCTCGGCTACGACAGCCAGGAGATCCAGGACATCCTGAACTACGTCGTCGGCACGGCGACGTTCCGCGGCGCGCCGCACATCGACGACGTCGCCCTGCGCGGCCGCGGCTTCGACGACGACGACCTGATGAAGCTCGAGAAGAACCTGCGCAGCGTCATGGAGTTGGAGCAGGCGTTCTCGCCCGCCAACCTCGGCCCCGAGCTGCTCGAGCGCCTCGGCCTCACCCAGCAGGCCGCCACCCCCGGCTTCAGCGTCCTGCGCGCCATGGGCTTCACCGACGCCCAGATCGAGGAGGCGGGCGATTACCTGTGCGGCCGCATGACGATCGAGGGCGCCCCGCACCTGCGCCCCGAGCACCTGCCGGTCTTCGACTGCGCCAACCGCTGCGGCAAGACCGGCCGCCGCTTCATCGCCCCGATGGGCCACGTCCGGATGATGGCCGCCGCCCAGCCGTTCATCTCCGGCGCGATCAGCAAGACGGTCAACCTGCCCAACGAGGCCTCGGTCGAGGACATCAAGCAAATCTATGTCGAGGGCTGGAAGATGGGCCTCAAGGCCATCGCGCTCTACCGCGACGGCTGCAAGATGTCGCAGCCGCTCACCGGCAAGGCCGAAGCCAGGAAGAAGAAGGCGGCCGAGCTGTTCGAGGAAGCCGTCGCCGAGGCCGAGGGGACCGCCCCGCAGACGGTCTCGATCAAGGTCCCGCCCCTTCAGCGCCGCCGCCTGCCGCAGCACCGCCGCGGCTACACGATCGAGTCGCGCGTGGCCGGCCACAAGGTCTACCTGCGCACGGGCGAGTACGAGGACGGCACCCTCGGCGAGATCTTCATCGACATGCACAAGGAAGGGGCCGCGTTCCGCTCGATGATGAACTGCTTCGCGATCGCCGTCAGCAAGGGCCTGCAGTACGGCGTCCCGCTCAAGGAGTTCGTCGAGACGTTCACGTTCACGCGGTTCGAGCCGCAGGGGATGGTCGACCACCCGAACATCAAGATGGCGACGTCGGTCATCGACTTCATCTTCCGGGTGCTGGCGCTCGAGTACCTGCACGACACGAGCCTGTGCCAGGTCAAGCCCGAGGAGGGCGGCCAGACGATGGCGATGACCGAGTCGGCGCACGAAGCCGAGTCGCGCAACGAGGAGCCCCAGCCGTCGGCCCGGATCGAGATCCTGCGTCCCGAGCCCGCCCAGGCCGCCCAGCCCAAGGCCAGCAGCGCCCTGGACAGCCAGATGAGCGGCCTGATGGGCGACGCCCCGTTCTGCGACGTTTGCGGCCACATCACCGTCCGCAACGGCACCTGCTACAAGTGCCTCAACTGCGGCAACTCGATGGGCTGCTCGTAAGTCAGTAGGTCGCTTCGGCCCGAAGCGACACGGAAAAAATGTGGGGCGGGTCTCCGACCCGACTCAGATTAAAATGGCCGGCGTCATCGCCGGCCATTTTGTTTTGGACGCCCCGGAGGGGCGAGCGCGAGTAGCCCCCGGCGAAGCGAAGCGCCGCCGGGGGTTGGCGCGGTGAAGGTTCGCGCCCCGGAGGGGCGCCCGCAACCTCGATCCTATTTCTCCTCGGTCCAGAAAAATTGGTTTGATTTGCAGTCATATCCCCGGTACATTTCGGCGGAATGATTTGTATCATATGGTTTGTGTGATCTTTTGGTTTTAGGGCGCCCCTTGCGGGGGCGCAAAGGAGGCAACAACCATGGCCGATACTTACACAAACATTCTCTACCACATTGTTTTTGGCCCGAAACAACGCCGGCCACTCATCACGCCCGAGATTCAACCTCGGCTCTACGAATATCTGGGCGGAATCATCCGCGCTCAGCGTGGCGTGTTGTATGAGATCGGCGGCATGAATGACCATTTGCACATGCTTCTTAGGTGGAACACCGACGCGATCAAAGATCTGGTTCGAGAAATGAAATCGGATTCGACCAAATGGATCCATGCAACTTTCCCCGGGCATAACGATTTCTATTGGCAATCTGGAGGCGGAATTTTCACGGTCAGCCAATCTGTTGTGCCCCACTTAACCAATTACATTCAGAACCAGGCGAAACATCATAAAAAGAGATCGTTTGCGGAGGAATACATCGAGTTTCTGAAAATAAACGGCATCGAATACGATGAGCGAAATTTGTTTGATTGAGGGATATGTGCGGGCGCCCCGCTGGGGCGCGTTCGTATGCGTTTGGTAACCCCCGGCGGCGCTGCGCTTCGCCGGTGGCTACTCGCGGGCGCCCCTTGCCGGGGCGCGAAAATGTCGCATTAGGTTCCCCCGGCGGCGCTGCGCTTCGCCGGGGGCTACTCGCGGGCGCCCCTTGCCGGGGCGCGAAAATGACGGATTGGGTTTGCGGGCGGCCTAGGGGGGCGAATGCAATGCCCTGACTCCTTGAATATTTTCATGACATTTCGCCTCCTTGCGCATCTATTGTGATGATGGAGGATGTATGGGGGATTCTCGGCCAGGCCGGTGGCGTTGGATCGTTGGCTTGATCCTGATTGGGATCCCGGCTTTGTTCGTGTGCGCGCTCAAGGGGTATTTTGCGGCCAATGCCGTTCGCGGCGATCTCGTTCGGCCGCCGGCGGACGTGTTCCGGACCCGGCCGGCCGCGAAGAAATCGCCGTGGGTGCAGTCGGTCGTCAGCCGGCCCGAAAACGCCAAGCCGCTCGACTATGACGGCTTGATCGCGCTGATGCCGAACCGGGACACGGCCGCCCTGTACCGGAAATTGAAGGACAGTGTCCTCGGCACGCGGGAAACGGAGCTTCTGTTCCTGGACGCTTCGAAGCGCGACGAACAGGCGCGCTGGCTCGCCGAAAACCGCGACGTGATCGAGGACATCCTCAAGCTCGCCGACGCCGGCGGCCTGCCCGGGCTCACCTGGGAGCAGGCGATGAGCATGGATGTTCAAGATTTCCTGAGATTCCCGCTTCCGGATCTCGAGCTGATCCGGCGCATGGTTTTGGTTCTCGCCGCCGAAACCCGACGGGCGCGTGAAGCCGGCGACGATGGCGGGGCGCTCCGGGCCGTCTGCGCGATCGACCCGCTGACCGAGCCGCTCGCCGACGCGGCGCACGTGTATATGCCTGATTTTGCCAATATCGACAAGATCAAGGCGTATCAAGCCATCGAGGACTGGCTGCAAGAGCCCCCGCCGCGCGAGATCCTGGCCGAGTTGCGCGACAAGGTCTCCGCGACGAACGCCGCCGACTATCGCGGCTCAATGGAGCTCCAATACCGCATCGGCCGCCGCTTTCTGCTTGAAATGCTCGAGGGTCCGCTCACGCGAGTGATGGCGTGCGTCGGCGGGCACGCGTCCGGAAGCATCTTCTTGTTCATCGACGATTTTCAGCAGCACCCGGTTTCGGCCGTCGGCGAGGCTTCGGCCGCGGCCGTCGCGGCGGTGCGATTGAAAGGCCGGGCCCGCGAGGTCGTTCTATCCTACGACGCCAACTTCCGCAGGGCGCTCGCGGATTACGAAAACGGAACCCGAACCGAGGAGCGTCTGAATTTGCCCGCAGTTGATGCCTCATGGTATGGGGCCAACTGGTGGGTGAGCAAGAACGTGGCCCAGGCGCGGCGCAACCTCGTGCTGGCCGGGCTGGACGAGTCGCTCGGCGCGCCGGGCGCGTGCAAGTGGGCCGATCCGTTCACAAGCCGCCCGCTCTGCCGCGTCGAAGAGACCACGGCGACGCTCTTCTACAGCATCGGCCCGGATCGCGCCGACACCCGCGCCGCGATCGGTTACGACCCGACCAACGGCACGTTCAGCGGAGGCGACATCTTTCTGCGTATTCCGAAACCGTCGCCCCACGCCGGCGCCCGCGAATAGCCCGCCCAAAAATTCCCAACTTTTTTACAAATTATTTCGCCCCCTGCGCGTCTTGTTTACAGAACGGGGAGATGGCCAGATGCGTAGGGCTTTCTATACACATGGGATACGAGACGGGAGGATGCCTCGATGAAACGCGGGTTTACATATATCGAGCTGACGATCGTGGTCGTGATCATCTGCATCCTGGCCGCTATCGCCGTCCCCAACTTCCTCGAGGCGCGCACGCGCTCCGGCGTCTCGCGCTCGATCGCCGACCTGGCGATGCTGTCGATGACGCTCGAGTCGTATCGGCTCGAAAACCATGCGTATCCGCTCAACACCAAGCCCGGCGAGCCCGAGGGCTGGGACCTCAAGGCGCTGACCACCCCGATCGCCTACGTCAGCGCGTTGCCGCTCGACTCGCTGACTCTCGGCGACGCGCGCGGCCGTTACCACCCCACGCCGATGCCGGCGATCCCGTATCGATACTTCAACGCGCTTCAGCTCGATGAGGTCAAGGGGTTGCAGCTTGAGCCGGGGCCGTACACGACCCCGATGCCCGGGTTCCACGCCGCGCTGCTGTGGGGATACGGGCCGGCCTCGACGGTCCCGGCCGAGCGCGGCGAGGGGAGCACCAAGCTCCTCCCCGGCGGCAAGGTGGAGATCCTGGCCTACGACCCGACGAACGGGACGGTCAGCTTCGGGGATATCTATCAAGCGGTGCCGTAAGGGGAGTTCGAATTACGAATTTCGATTTTCGATTACGATTACGATTACGCGCACGAGCACGAGCACGAATTGATGAGCACATACGCAAGGAGCAATGGACATGTTCAGGTTATTTCGCACTCCGCGGCGGATGGAAGATCTGGCGCTGTTTTCGCGGCACCTGGCGGGGGCGCTGACGGCGCGCGTGCCGTTGCCGGACGTGCTCCGCGCGTTCATGCGCGACAGCGAGGACGGCGCGCTCGGCAAGGCCATCGGCGACGTCGCCGACGACGTCGAGCAGGGCAAGGCGCTCTCGGAGGCGATGGAGCGGCACCCGGAGGTCTTCGCCGCCCCCTACCGCAAGCTCGTGCGGCTCGGCGAGCAGGGGCACTCGCTGCCGGGGATCATGCGCGACACCGCCGACCGCTTCGAGGACGGCCTGCGCGTCTACGAGCAGTTCCGCCGCTCCGCCGCCTACCCGCTCATCATCCTCATGGTCCTGTTCTCGGTCTGCACGTTCCTGACGATCAAGATCCTCCCCAAGTGGCAGGATATCTTCATGCAGCTCGGCTTCCCGATGGAGAAGATGTTCGCGCACATTTTTAGCCTCGACGCCAAGAACACGCTGTTCGCCATCAACATTCTCCTGCTGATCCCTTGCCTTTACCTGCTGGCGGCGCTGCTGGGCCTGCGCGTGTGGGGGTGGGGCCCGGGGCGGATGGCGCTGTCGCTGCCGGTGATCGGGCCGATCATGCGGCTGGCCGAGTCGGCCAATTTCGCGAGCTATCTGTCG
Organism: Candidatus Sumerlaeia bacterium; assembly: GCA_039683515.1. Taxonomy (GTDB): domain Bacteria; phylum Sumerlaeota; class Sumerlaeia; order MVZB01; family MVZB01; genus JAJFUE01. The sequence goes on from JBDKRG010000013.1 coordinate 77,331, forward strand.
CTCCTGCTCGAGCATCGCGTCCCGCTGCCGGAGGCGCTGGGGCTGATCGCCGAGGCGAGCGAAAACACCTACGTCCGCGACGCGATCCTCGAGTTCCGCAGCCGCTACGAGCAGGGCGAGAAGCTCGGCCGGATCGTCGAGGACCAGCCGCTCCTGCCGGCGGGCATGGCGGTCATGATCGCGGCCGCCGAGGACCAGGGCGAGCTGGCCCTGACCCTCGAGCACCTCGGCCGCTTCTACCGCGACCGCACGACGCACGGCCTGCTCGTCATGCGCGAGATCCTTGAGCCGATCCTGCTGATCCTGATCGGCCTGTTCGTGACGTTCGTGGCGATCCTGTTTTACTTCCCCATTTTCCAGATTCCGAAACTGATCGGGTGAGCGATTGATGGACGAGAACCGCAACGAGATGCTGCCGCCCGTGCCGGCCGGGCCCGATGAGGCCCCGGCGTGGCTGGCGGGCGTGATCGGCTGGGCGAGCGCCCGGCGCGCGACCGACCTGCACTTCTTCCCCGGCGAGGCCGACGCGGCGCTGTGGTCGCGGATCGACGGCGAGCTGCGCGAGACGGCGCGCTATTCACTCGCGATCCACGAGCGGCTGGTCGCGCGGCTCAAGGTCCTCGGCCGCTGCACCGATTACAGCGGCGACCCGGTCCAGGAGGGGCGCTTTCAGCTCAACGGCCGCGCGGCGGCGGGCGAGGCGAGGCTTTCGGTCGTGCCGACGCTGCGCGGCGACAAGGCGGTCGTGCGCCTCATCGGCGGCGTTGTCGGGCCGATGGGCCTCGGCGAACTCGGCTTTTCGGAGGCGCTCGTCGCGCGGCTGCGCGCGGCGATGGACAGCCCGCAGGGCCTGATCCTCGCGATCGGCCCGGCCGGCTGCGGCAAATCGACGACGCTTTACGCGCTTCTGGCCGACCTGGCCGCGCGCTCGAGCGGGCCGGTCTCGATGCTGACGATCGAGGACCCGATCGAGCGGTCGCTGCCGTGCGCGGCGCAGATCGCGGCCGACCCGGCCCGCGGCCTGACGTTCGCGGCGGGCCTGCGCGCCCTCCTGCGGCAGGACCCCGAGGTCATCATGATCGGCGAGATCCGCGACGCCGAGACCGCGACGACGGCGCTGCAGGCGGCGCTGACCGGCCACCGGCTCCTGAGCTCGATGCACACGCTCACGCCGGCCGAGGCGCTCGTCAGGCTGCGCCAGATGGGCGCGCCGGCCTACGTGATCGGCTCGGCGCTGGCCGGCGTCCTGAACGTGCGGCTCGTCCGGCTCCTCTGCCCCGACTGCCGCGCTGCGCATGAGCCAACCCCTGAAATCTTATCCATGTTCCCGGAATTGAACTCAGGACTCAGGACTCAGGACCCAGGACTTATTTGCGATGCATCGGGCTGCGAGCGCTGCATGGGCCTCGGCCGGATCGGCCGCACCGGCCTGGGCGAGTGGCTCGAGCCGACCGCGGCGACGGCCGCGGCGCTGGCCTCGGCCGAGTCGGCGGCGACGATCGCCCCCACGCTTTCGGTCGGCGTCGGCGCGCGCGAGGCCGCGCTCGAGATGCTGCGTGGCGGCATCATCGCGCCCGCTGAGTTGGCGCGCCTGGCCGGCCTGGTCACGTTATCGCCTCGGGTGGAAGGACAATCATGAGCCGTCAGCCTGCCCAGCTTCCGTTGTCGTTCAGGATCTTCCGAAGCATCGCGATCGGGGCTCTGGTCTTCGGTCTGGGATTCGTGATCGTCAGCGTGGTCATGTCCGACAGGCCCAGGTCCGGTTTTTCAGCGGGGGATTCACGGGCTCCCATCTGGGGCGTCTCGGCGATCTTCCTGATCGTATTTGTCCATCTCTGGGTCGTGCTCCGCGCGCGGCGGCTCATGCGCAACTCCGCCGGCGACCTCGTGGTGTTCATCCCGCTCGCGGCGTATCTCATCGCGAGCCTCGCCGTGATTCTGTTGCATGTGTTTTATGCCATATTGACCGCTTTCGGCGTGCCCGGCTTCGGTCCAACGAACCTTCTCTATACGATTGGCGGGCTCGGCATGATGTTCCTGCCCATCGTGATCGTTTCGCTGCTCATCAGGCCGATGCTGGCCTACTCGATACCGAGCAACTGGATTTCGGTGATCCCGCTGGTCATCAGTTACGTGGCAGCGCTCTCGGCGGCGATGCTCGTCGCGTCGGTTTTCGATGAGCGGACGCTCCAGTTTTTCCTGAACTTTCTCGGTTTCGAGGAACGACGCAGTGTTGGGTGGGTCATGTTCGTGTTCGTTATCATGATCCTGTGTTATTACGTTGCGCTCGGCGGGGTGATGTTCCCGACGCATCGAAAACTGGGCAACCTGTGGCGGCCGAAACCGCTGCCGAAACTCCCGCACCGGCCCATCCCGGCCCAGGAGGCGAAACTGTGAGCCGCGATAGAATCCAACAATACGCGACCGCCGTCGTCCTGGCCCTCCTCGCGACGCAAGCGAGTTGGGCCAACCCCCGCGCGTCGTTCTCGAGCCAGGCCCAGATGATGGCCGGGATGGCTGCTTTGGCGCTGTTAGCGTTTTGGGTCGTCGGATCATTTATGGCCGCAGTTTGGATGCCGAATTACCGGCGGACCAAAGGGCTTTTCTGGCCGCGATCGCTGCCGCGGGTGCGGCATCGGGGCGGTTTCACGCTCATCGAGCTGCTCATCGTCATCGCGGTCGTGGCGATCCTGATGCCGCCGTTCGTGAGGCTCACCGCGCAGGGGCGGATCGCCGCCGAGCGCGAGGCCCTCTCGCGCGAGTCGCTGGCGCTGGCCCAGGACGAAATGGCCTGGCTGCGCGCCCAGCCGGCGCTCCCGGCCCCCGGCGTCCACCCGATCGACCCGCAGATCGTCGCACTGCACAAAACCGTCGCGCCGATGGCGCGGCTCGAGATCAGCCAGACGAGCGGGCCGCTCGTCCAGGCGCGCGTCAGGGTGGACTTGCAATCGAAGGGGATCGGCACCCCCATCTCGGTCGCGGCCCTGATCGCCCCGCGCAAGGAGGCCCGGCCATGAGGCGTCGCGCGTTTACGCTCATCGAGCTCATGATCGTCGTCGGCATCATCGCGATCATGTCCGGGACGATCCACGCCGTGGTCGTCCGGATGATGGACGTCCACCAGCGGTTCGACCGGCGCATTGCCGTCCAGGCGCGCGGCGACGACGCTGTCGAGGCCTGGCGCAAGGACGTGGCGCTCGCCGGAAGCGTTATGGTTGCCGAGGGCGGCCGAGGAGCGACGCTCGAGCAGGGCGGCCGCCGGATCGAATACGCGTTCGACGGCGGCAAGCTCCTCCGGCGCGAGGCCGGGGCCGAGCGGATCCTGGCCGAGCGGGTCGTCTCGGCGGCGATCGAGCCGGCGGGCGGCGTCTGGCGGCTGAGCTTCACGGTCGAGGAGTCGGACGGGGTCCGCAAACTGACGCAGAGTTTTGCCGGGATCGGCGCGCCGCTGATCCCCGCGCCGGAGGTGAAACCATGAACGGCCGGATGACGCCATCGGGCGGGCGCCGCGGCGCGGGCCTTCTGTTCGTGATCGTGATGCTGCCGCTGGCGATGATGCTGATGGTCCTGTTGCTGGGCAACCTGCAGATCCGCCAGTTCGAGATGCGCCGCAACGAATGGCGCGTCCAGTCGCGGCTGCTGGCCGAATCGGCCCTGGCGCTGGCCTCGACCATGGCCGAAGACCCCGACCGGCCGGTCAGCGGCTCGATCGAGGGGGCCGGCCGCTACCGGCTCGAGCGCCGGACCCGCCCCGACGGCGCCAGCGTCCTGGTGGCCACCGGCACGGCCGGCCAGGCCGACTACCGGGTCATCACCGAGATCGAGGCGACCCGCTCGGGCGGCCGGCTCACCCCCCAAGCCGCCCGCCACTGGGCCGAATCCCCCGAAACCAAATAGGATCATCGCTTTTACAGGACCCACGGGGCCCATACGCCGCTTTTCCCCTCCATTTTCTCCTCGTGATCAGGATTGGCTTTGGTTATGATTGTGCGGCTATGCGCCATGTCTCCGCGACCGGGCGTTGGATGAAAAATTGTCGTCAAGACACATTTTTTGGATTTGACTTCGCGTCCCTGCGTGGAGAGAATGGCCGTTTGTGTGAAGGCCAGTAGCTCAATTGGTAGAGCACCGGTCTCCAAAACCGGGGGTTGGGGGTTCGAGCCCCTCCTGGCCTGCCACTCAAACCGCGTCCGGCCATAAGGCCGGACGGAAGACGAGCGAAGCGAGTTCATCATGACGGGATTGATTGTATTCCTGGTTCTCTTGGGCATTTTTGCGGCGATTGCATGGCAAAAAGGCTGGTTCGGCGGACTTGCGGAATATTTCAACCAGGTAAAGTTCGAGATGGGCAAGGTGACGTGGCCCAGCCGGGATGAAGTGATCAACTCGACCGTGCTGGTCTTCATCGTCACGATCATCCTGACGTTCATGGTGATGATCGTCGACGGCGCCTTCGCCAGGTTGTTCAGCATGCTGCTGCTTGGCTCCAAATGACGTTAGGGAGAATGTTTCGATAACGTGGTAATGGTAAAGCTAGGAGATAATCCGCTCATGGCAGGTCAGACCCAGTGGTATGCGGTGCATACCTATTCCAGCTTCGAAAACAAGGTCCGGACAACCATCGAACGGCTGGTCCAGCTCGAGGGGCTGGGCGATTCGGTCCGGCAGGTCGTCATCCCGCTCGAGCCGGTGATCGAGATCAAGAGCGGCAAAAAGCACACCGTCATGCGTAACCTGATGCCGGGCTACCTGCTCATCGAAATGGAAGCGCGCGACGACATCTTCGACATGATCCGCAACGTCAAGGGCGTCAGCGGGTTCGTCGGCGGCGGGGCCAAACCCGCGCCGCTGAGCCAGGGCGAGGTCGACAACATCCTGTCGATGATGGCCAGCAAGGCCGACAAGCCCAAGCCCGAGATCAGCTACGCCGAGGGCGACCAGGTCAAGGTCACCGAGGGGCCGTTCACGAACTTCATCGGGACGGTCGAGCATGTGGACGAAGAGAAGCACCGCCTGTCGGTGATGGTTTCAATTTTTGGGCGCCCCACGCCCGTCGAGCTCGACGTCCTGCAGGTCGAGCCGGTCTGATCGTGAATCAAAAGGGGCCGGCCGGCCGCTACGCGAGGCCGCGCGGCAATATCAGCGAAAGTCGTTGACAGATGGCAAAGAAAGAGATCGCACAGGTCAAAATTCAGGTTCCGGCGGGCGCAGCCAACCCGGCGCCGCCGATCGGCCCCGCCCTGGGCCAGCACGGCGTCAACATCATGGAGTTCTGCAAGACGTTCAACGCCAAGACGAAGAACCAGGAAGGGCTGATCATCCCGGTGGTGATCACCGTCTACAGCGACCGCTCCTTCACGTTCATCCTCAAGTCGCCCCCGGCGGCGGTGTTGATCAAGAAGGCCGCGGGCCTGGCCAAGGGCTCGGGCACGCCCAACAAGACCAAGGTCGGGACGATCACCAAGGCGCAGATCTGCGAGATCGCCAAGACCAAGATGGCCGACCTGAACGCGCACGACGTCGAGGCCGCGGCCAGCATGGTCGCCGGCACGGCGCGCTCGATGGGCGTCACGGTCGTCGAGTAAGATCCGGGAACTTTTCCGGATTGGCTCGATCTTACGCGCCGACCAATGGGCACGAAAAGGCAGCTTTGGTTTAGCCTGCTTTAGCAGGCTCTGCTTTGCCCCCGGCTTCAGCCGGTGGGTACGGGATGGAGAGGAGACGCAAACAGCGCGCTTCAGCGCGGCTTCTCGAAAGGGGCTTCAGCCATGCTTTCGACCTCAAGTCATGTGTTCTCGGAACTTTATGTGCATCTGAACTGGCACACCAAGAACGACCTTCCGATGCTTGACTTGAAACTGGAGCCAATGTTGTTCGAATACATCCAAAATTACTGCGAGAAGTGCAAAGGGATCGGATTCGAGGGCATCGGAGGAACCAGCGACCATATCCATGTTTTGATACAGTTCGAGCCATTTATCTGCCTGGCTGACTGGATCGGCAAGATCAAAGGCGCCAGCTCTCACGCGATGAATGAAAGATTCGGCAGAGACCGGCTTCAGTGGCAAAGAGGGTATGGCGCTGTCAGTTTTGCCAAGCATGATATGCCGAGGTTGCTTGAATACGTGCAGAACCAGAAAGAGCATCACCGGAAGGGCAAAGCGAATAGGACATTGGAGTTGTTTGGAACGTATATGGAGAATGAGCCGGAAGAAGCCGGGATGAATTAATCTGAAGGTGGTCGTCGGGAAGCCGCGCTGAAGCGCGCTTGTTGAGTTTTAAAGACCTTTCACCCACCGGCTGAAGCCGGGGGCAAGGCAGAGCCTGCTAAAGCAGGCTGATCAATGACCCAGACTCGGTTAACGCGAGTAGGGTAAAAGATGTGGGAGGCTGTCAACAGCCGTTTGCACCACGGGAGGATGAAGATGCCACGTCACGGTAAGAAGTATCGCGAGTCGATCAAGAACCTGCCCCAAGGCGGGAAGTATTCGGTCCCGGAGGCGGTCGCGCTTCTGAAGAAGTGCGCCTACGCCAAGTTCGATGAGAGCGTCGACCTGGACGTCCGCCTGGGCGTCGATCCGCGCAACGCCGACCAGCAGGTCCGCGGCACGGTCAACCTGCCGCACGGCACCGGCAAGACGGTCCGCGTGGCGGTCTTCGCCAAGGGCGACGCCGCGGCCGCGGCCGAAGCCGCCGGGGCCGACGCCGTCGGCGCCGAGGACCTCGTCGCCAGGATCCAGGGGGGGTGGCTCGAGTTCGACGCCGCCGTCGCCACGCCGGACATGATGCGCGAAGTCTCCAAGGTCGGCAAGGTCCTGGGTCCGCGCGGCCTCATGCCGAACCCCAAGACCGGCACGGTCACGCCCAACGTCGGCCCGGTCGTCAAGGAACTCAAGGCCGGCAAGGTCGAGTACCGGCTCGACAAGACCGCCAATGTCCACTGCAGCATCGGCAAGAAGAGCTTCAGCGAGCAGCAGCTGGCCGAGAACCTGCAGACGCTGCTGGACGCCCTGAACAAGGCCCGTCCGGCCTCGGCCAAGGGCATTTACATGAAATCGGTTTCTGTCAGCACGACGATGAGCCCGGGCGTGGCCATCAAGATTTAAGCTTTGTAAAATCAGTGCTGATACTGTAAGATGTGAAGTTGGCCGCCGACCCCCTGGTGGATCGAGCGGCCAAGCTGTCCGAGCCCGAGACAGCAGGTCCCGCCGGCGGGCGGGGTAATGCTTCTTGCTGGAGCGCCTGCCGAGGCATGGTTCCAGGACTCATCGAGTGGAGGTCGAATCCCTCCCCCTCGGCGGTCGCCATGCCCCCAGATATGGGCGCATGGGCGGCTCAACCGAAGGGGAAGGGAGGTGAGTGACCTAGTGGTCAGACCTGACAAAATGGAGCTCGTCCAGGGCGTGGCCGAGCAGCTCAAGCGGGCGCAGTCGATCGTTCTGACTGACTTCCAGGGCATTACGGTGGCCGAAGTCAACAATCTGCGCTCCCAGCTGCGCGACCAGTCGGTTCAGATGCGCGTCATCAAGAACCGGCTTCTGCGGCGGGCGTTGGCCGATGCGGGGTGCGACCAGATCGACGAGATGCTGGTTGGCAACACCGCGGTGGCGTTCGGGATGGAAGATCCCGCGGCGCCGGCCAAAGTCCTGCTCAAGTTCGCCAAGACGAACGACAAGGTAAAAATCAAGGGCGGTCTGCTCGAGGGGCGTCGTCTCGACGCGTCCGGCATCCAGGACCTGGCGAAACTGCCGGGTCGTCGGGAACTGCTCGCGATCATCGCGGGCGATTTCAAACAGCCGGCGGCGAAGATGGCGATGGTCATGCAGGCAGGCTTGCTGAAGATCGCCTACGCCATGCAGGCGTTGGCGGACCAGAAAGAGAAATCCGGCGAAGCCGCGGCGTAAAAACGCCCCGCTTCGGCCGGTTTTCCCATTGTACACGACCCCACTTTCGATGAACACATAAGGAGCAATCGAGGAACATGGCAGAGACAATTACCCCCGATCAGGTTCTGGAAGCAGTCGGCAACTGGTCGCTTCTCCAGATCAACGATTTCGTCAAGAAGTTCGAAGAGAAGTTCGACGTCAAGGCCGCGGCGCCGGTCGCCGTTGCCGCCGCCGCCGGCCCGGCCGCCGAGGCCGCCCCGGCCGCCGAAGAGAAGACCGAGTTCACGGTCGTCCTCAAGGTCGTCGACGCCGCCAAGAAGATCAAGGTCATCAAGGAAGTCCGCGCCCTCAAGCCCGACCTGGGCCTCAAGGAAGCCAAGGACCTCGTTGACAACCTGCCGGCCAACGTGCTGGTCGACGTGAGCAAGGACGACGCCGAGAAGGCCCGCAAGCAGCTGGTCGAGGCCGGCGCCGAAGTCGAGCTGAAGTAACTTGATTGGATAGTCCGGGGGCCGGCGCCGGAGCCGATTCAAAGGCCGAGGCGCCGGCCTGAAACCGATTCACTCCCATGTAGATTGAAAACACCGCGCCCCGGCGGTCCGCGCCGCCGGCAAGCCCGGACGGAGGTTCCAGCGTAAATGGCGGTCAAGAAGCCCTCCAACGGCAATAAGCGTTTTTCATTCGCGCGCATCCCCTCCCAGATGGAGATGCCTTACCTGCTTGAGACCCAGAAGCTGTCCTACAGCGAGTTCCTGCAGCTCAACGTTCCGCCCGACATGCGCGAGAACAAGGGCCTGCAGGAAGTATTCTCGTCCGTTTTCCCGATTCAGGCGGCCAACAACCCCTCGACCCTGGAGTTCGTCGAATACAGCTTCGGCTCGCCCAAGTACAGCGTGCGCGAATGCATCGAGCGCGGCATGACCTTTGCCGTTCCGCTCAAGGTGCGCCTGCAGCTCGTCATCCGCGAAACCGACGAGGCCGGCGTCACCGATGTCAAGGACATCAAGGAGCAGGAAACCTACATGGGTGAAATCCCGCTCATGACCGAGCAGGGAACCTTCATCATCAACGGCGCCGAGCGCGTCATCGTCAGCCAGCTGCACCGCTCCCCGGGCGTCTCGTTCAGCAAGGGCGTCCATTCCAACGGAAAAGACATTTATTCGGCGCGCATCATCCCGTACCGCGGCGCGTGGGTCGAGTTCGAGATCGACATCAACAACATGATGTGGGTCATGATCGACCGCAAGCGCAAGATCCCGGCCACGGCGTTCCTGCGCGCGTTCGGCAAGCACGACGATCTCGATTTCGTCCGCGAGTTCTTCACGACCGAACAGGTCGCCCTCGACGACTTCTCGCGCGGCTCGACCAAGGCCTCCGACCTCGAGCACTTCATCGGCGAAGAGGTCATCGAGGAAGTCATCGACCCCAAGAGCGGCAAGAAACTGGCCGAAAAGGGCGCCCGAGTCACCAAGAAGCTCGTCGAGCAGGTCAAGAAGAGCGAGGTCAAGAAGCTGTTCCTGACCGTCGCCGACGCCTACACCGACCTGCTGGGCCGCATCATGGCCGAGGACGTCGTCGACACGCGCACCGGCGAGATCATCGGCGAAGCCTGGGAGCGGGTCTCGACCCTGTTCCTGCGCCGCGCCGCCGAAAGCAAGATCTCCAAGGTCAAGCTCCTGGCCCGCCAGCACGAAGAGCGCGACACCATCTTCACCACGATCGAGAAGGACAAGGTCCGCTCCTACGAGGAGGCGCTCATCGAGTTCTTCAAGAAGATGCGCCCGGGCAACCCGGTCTCGGTCCTGGCCGGCCGCCGGCTGATGGACGAGATGTTCTTCAGCGAGAAGCGCTACGACCTGGGCCTTGTCGGCCGCTACAAGATCAACCGCACGTTCAAGCACGGCGTCGAATCGGGCAACCGCCTGCTCGTGGCCGACGACGTCATCGCGGTCATGAAGCACCTCATCCGGCTCCAGAAGGACCTCGAGGACCCGGACGACATCGACCACCTGGGCAACCGGCGCGTCCGCAGCGTCGGCGAGCTGCTCCAGAACCAGATCCGCGTCGGCCTCGCCGACCTCGAGAAGACCGCCCGCGAACGCATGGCGATCATCGAGCTCGAGAACATGATGCCGCACAACCTGATCAACGCCAAACCGGTTGTCTCGGCGATCAAGGACTTCTTCGGCCGCAGCCAGCTCAGCCAGTTCATGGACCAGACGAACCCGCTGTCCGAGCTGACCCACAAGCGGCGCCTGTCGGCCCTGGGGCCGGGCGGCCTCTCGCGCGACCGCGCCGGTTTCGAGGTGCGCGACGTCCACTACTCCCACTACGGCCGCATCTGCCCGATCGAGACGCCTGAAGGCCCCAACATCGGCCTGATCAGCTCGCTGTCGACCTACGCCCGCATCAACCAGTTCGGGTTCATCGAGACCCCGTACATCAAGGTCAAGCAGGGCAAGGTCACGAGCGAGATCGAGTACATGACGGCCGACATCGAGGACGAGTTCCGCATCGGCCAGGCCAACGCCCCCGTCGACGCCAAGACCAAGAAGCTGACCGGCGACACGGTCCTGTGCCGCTACCGCGACGACTACCCGCGCATCGCGCCCGACAACGTCGACTACATGGACGTCTCGCCCAAGCAGCTCGTCTCCGTCTCCGCCTCGCTGATCCCGTTCCTGGAGCACGACGACGCCAACCGCGCCCTGATGGGCTCCAACATGCAGCGCCAGGCCGTTCCCCTGCTCTACACCGAGTCGCCGGTCGTCGGCACGGGCGTCGAGGGCAAGGCCGCCCTGGACTCGGGCGTCTGCAGCCTGGCCCGCACGGCCGGCGAAGTCATCCGCTCGACCGCCAACGAGATCCAGGTCCGCAACGAGCTGGGCGGCGTCGACCACTACAAGCTGCGCAAGTTCGAGCGCTCCAACCAGAACACCTGCATCAACCAGAAGCCGATCGTCAACGTCGGCGCCAAGGTCAAGGCCGGCGACGTCCTGGCCGACGGCTCCGCGACCGATCACGGCGAGCTGGCCCTTGGCAAGAACCTCACCGTCGCGTTCATGAGCTGGGGCGGCTACAACTTCGAGGACGCCATCCTGCTCTCCGAGCGCCTCGTCAAGGACGACGTGTTCACCTCGATCCACATCGAGGAGTTCGAGATCGACGCCCGCGACACCAAGCTCGGCAAGGAAGAGATCACCCGCGACATCCCGAACGTCAGCGAGGACGCCCTGTCCAAGCTCGACGAGAACGGCCTGGTCTACATCGGCGCCGAGGTCATCCCCGGCGACATCCTCGTCGGCAAGGTGACGCCCAAGGGCGAGACCGAGCTGACCAGCGAGGAAAAACTGCTGCGCGCCATCTTCGGCGAGAAGGCCGGCGACGTCCGCGACGCCTCCCTCAAGGTCCCGCCCGGGACCGAGGGGACCGTCATCGACATCAAGGTCTTCAGCCGCAAGGAACGCAGCGGCCGCTCCGACCGCCAGGACAAGCAGAAGATCACGGCCCTCAACGAGGAGCGCGACGCGGCGCTGGCCGACCTGTGGAACAGCTTCGACCAGGAGCTCAAGGACCTGCTCGGCGGCATCGACCGCGAGATCGTCAACTTCGAGACCGGCAAGACCGAGCTCAAGCCGGGCGGCAAGGTCACGCCGGCGGCGGTCGAATACGTCCGCCATTGCCTGCGCACCGGCATGCTCCCGGTCGACGGCCCCAAGGGGATGGAGATCAAGCGCCTCTACCAGCGCACGATCGCCCGCGAGGCCGAGGTCAACGACCAGACCAACAACAAGATCGACCGGATCAAGACCGGCGACGAGCTGCCCCCGGGCGTCAACAAGCTCGTCAAGGTCTACCTGGCCCAGAAGCGCAAGGTCTCCGTCGGCGACAAGATGGCCGGCCGCCACGGCAACAAGGGCGTGGTCGCGCGGATCCTGCCCGAGGAAGACATGCCGTTCCTGGAGGACGGCTCCCCGGTCGACATCGTGCTCAACCCGCTGGGCGTCCCCTCGCGCATGAACGTCGGCCAGGTGCTCGAGACGCACCTGGGCTGGGCGGCCGCGGCCCTCGGCTACAAGGTCGCCACGCCGGTCTTCGACGGCGCCCACGAGGATCAGATCAAGGAATGGCTCAAGAAGGCGAGCCTGCCCGAGAGCGGCCAGACGGTCGTCTACGACGGCCGCACCGGCGAGTCGTTCAGCCGTTCGGTCACCGTCGGCGTCATCTACATGCTCAAGCTGGCGCACCTGGTCGATGACAAGATGCACGCCCGCTCGATCGGCCCCTACTCCCTCGTCACGCAGCAGCCCCTGGGCGGCAAGGCCCAGTTCGGCGGCCAGCGCTTCGGCGAGATGGAAGTCTGGGCCCTCGAGGCCTACGGCGCGGCCCACACGCTGCAGGAGCTGCTCACCGTCAAGAGCGACGACGTCCAGGGCCGCACGCGCATCTACGAGTCGATCGTCAAGGGCCAGAACGCGGCCTCGCCCGGCGTTCCCGAGAGCTTCAACGTGCTCGTCAAGGAGCTCCAGGGCCTGTGCCTGAACCTGGAGCTGCTCAGCACGAAGGACCTCGAGGAGCAGATCGAGCAGAGCCTGCACGGCGACGAGCTCCAGGTCGAGGGCCTGCTTCCGAGCTTCGACGAGGACGAAGAGGAAGAGGAACTCGGCGCCGAGACGCTCGCCGGCGACGACGAGGACGAAGAGTAAATCGCCCCGAGTCCCGAGTGCCGAGTCCCGAGACTCGGCACTCGGGACCGGGACGCGGCACTCAGCACGGATTAAGAATCGAGGGACTGGGCGACGGAGTGTGAAAGAAGCGGGTCGATTCAAAGACTCAGGACTCAGGACTCGGCACCCAGGACTATTTGAAAGATAAAGGGGTTCAGAAACATGGCAACTGCCGGCACCGGTTCTTTCCGGGTTCCTGCGTCCGCGGCGGGCGCACAGGGACGGATCCAGAGCGCGCGTGGCGAGCGTATTGACGAATCCAACGCGATCTGCCGTATTTCGTTGGCTTCGCCCGACCAGATCCTGCGTTGGTCGAGCCGCCAGCGGCGCCAGGCCGAGCATCTCTCCAATCTGCAACTGGGCCGCCTTGGCGAAGAGATCGACCCCACGAGCTTCGGCGAGGTCAAGAAACCCGAGACGATCAATTACCGCACCTTCAAGCCCGAGAAGGACGGTCTGTTCTGCGAGCGCATCTTCGGCCCGGTCAAGGACTGGGAGTGCGCCTGCGGCAAATACAAGCGCATCAAGTACAAGGGCATCGTCTGCGACCGTTGCGGCGTCGAAGTGACCGAATCCAAGGTCCGCCGCCACCGCATGGGCCACATCAAGCTGGCCGCCCCGGTCTGCCACATCTGGTTCTACAAGGGCACGTCCAGCCGCATCGCCAACCTGCTCGACGTCTCCGTCCGCGACCTGGGCAAGGTCATCTACTTCCAGGACTACATCGTCGTCGACCCGGGCGACACCCCGCTCAAGGTCAAGCAGATCCTGAGTGAAGAGGAAACGCGCAAGTACCAGGAAGTCTACGGCGACCGCGCCAAGATCATGATCGGCGCCGAGGCCGTCCGCGAGCTCCTCAAGAAGATCCAGATCGACGAAGAGGCCGACAAGCTGATGGTCGAGATGCGCCAGAGCGACTCGCTCCAGAAGCGCAACAAGATCATCAAGCGCCTGAAGGTCCTCGAGGCCTTCCGCGCCAGCGACAACCGGCCCGAGTGGATGATCCTCGAGGTCCTGCCGGTCATCCCGCCCGATTTGCGGCCGCTGGTTCACCTCGACGGCGGCCGGTTCGCCACGTCGGACCTCAACGACCTCTACCGTCGCGTCATCAACCGCAACAACCGCTTGAAGCGCCTTATCGAGCTGCACGCCCCCGACGTCATCCTGCGCAACGAGAAGCGCATGCTCCAGGAAGCCGTTGACGCCCTGTTCGACAACAGCCGCCGCTCGCGCCCGACCAAGGGCCACAACAACCGGCCGCTCAAGTCCCTCTCGGACATGCTCAAGGGCAAGCAGGGCCGGTTCCGCCAGAACCTTCTGGGCAAGCGCGTCGACTACTCCGGCCGCTCGGTCATCGTCGTCGGCCCGCACCTGCACTTCAACGAGTGCGGCCTGCCCAAGAAGATGGCCCTCGAGCTGTTCGACCCGTTCATCATCCACGAGCTCCAGCAGCGCGGCCACTGCAACACGATCAAGTCGGCCAAGCGGATGATCGAGAAGGAAGAGCCGGTCGTCTACGACATCCTTGACGACATCATCCGCGACCATCCGGTCATGCTCAACCGCGCCCCGACGCTGCACCGCCTCGGCGTCCAGGCGTTCATGCCGAAGCTCGTCGAGGGCAAGGCCATCCAGCTCCACCCGCTCGCCTGCGCGGCGTTCAACGCCGACTTCGACGGCGACCAGATGGCCGTCCACGTCCCGCTGTCGACCGAGGCCAAGCTCGAGGCGCGCATGCTCATGCTCGCCCAGAACAACATCCTGTCGCCGGCCAACGGCTTCCCGATCGCCAGCCCGAGCCAGGACATGGTCCTGGGCTGCTTCTACCTGACCAAGCTGGTCCGCGGCCGCAAGGGCGAGGGGATGGTCTTCGCGTCGCCCGAGGAGTGCGAGACGGCCTACCAGTTCGGCGTCGTCGACCTGCAGGCCGAGATCAAGTGCCGCATCGACGGCAAGGTCGTCCAGACCACCCCGGGCCGGACGATCTTCGCCCGCAAGCTGCCGAAGGAAATCAGCTACTTCGATCCCGATTCGGCGTTCTACAACGCCGTCATGACGAAGAAGATGCTGATCCAGCTCGTCGACCGCGCCCACGAGAAGTGCGGCCCCAAGCGCACGGCCGAAATGCTCGACTCGATCATGGCGCTCGGCTTCGAGTACGCCCGCCGCGGCGGCATCTCGATCTGCATCGACGACATGAAGATCCCCGAGACCAAGACCAAGATCCTGCGCGAGGCCAGCCGCCAGGTCGACAAGGTCCAGAAGCGCTACGCCCAGGGCTCGATCACGAACGAGGAGCGCTACTTCGACGTGATCAACATCTGGTCGCACGCCTCCGAGAACGTCGCCCGCGACATGAGCGAGGGGCTCAAGGCCGACCAGCAGGGGCTCAACCCGGTCTTCATCATGGCCCACTCCGGCGCGCGCGGCAACATGGCCCAGATCCGCCAGCTGGCCGGCATGCGCGGCCTCATGCAGAAGCCGACCAAGAAGCTGACCGGCGGCGTCGGCGAGATCATCGAGTCGCCGATTATGTCCAACTTCCGCGAAGGCCTCACCGTGCTCGAATACTTCATCTCGACGCACGGCGCCCGCAAGGGCCTGGCCGACACGGCCCTGAAGACCTCCGACGCCGGTTACCTCACCCGCCGCCTGGTCGACATCGCCCAGGACCTCATCGTCACCGAGGACGACTGCGGCACCAGCGACGGCATCGAGGTCGCCCCGATCAAGGAAGTCACCCAGGAAGGCGAGCGCATCCTCGAGCCGCTGCGCGACCGCATCGTCGGCCGCGTCTCGGTCAAGCGCCTCAAGCACCCGGTGACCAACAAGGTCATCGTCAATCGCAACGAGCTGATCGACGAGGAAAAGGCGATCGAGATCGAAAACGCCGGCTACGAGAAGGTCCTGATCCGTTCGGTGCTGACCTGCGAGTCCCGCCGCGGCGTCTGCGCCAACTGCTACGGGCGCAACCTGGCGACCGGAACCCAGGTCGAGATCGGCGAGGCGGTCGGCGTCATCGCCGCCCAGTCCATCGGCGAGCCCGGCACGCAGCTGACCCTGCGCACGTTCCACATCGGCGGCACCGCCAGCCTTCAGCTCGAGGGCTGGTACGAAGCGGTCGAGGATGGCCACATCCACTACCGCGAGGGGCTGCGCACCGTCCCGCGCGTCGAGGAAAACGGCGAGACGGTTCACGTCGTCATCGTCCGCACCGGCACCATCATCGTCGAGGACCTCAACGGCAACGAGATCCAGGTCCTGCCCAACATCCCCTACGGCGCCGTCATCAGCAAGTACGACAACGAGCGCGTCAAGAAGGGCGAGAAGTTCGTCCAGTGGGATTCCAACCAGACCCCGATCATCGCCGAAAACCCGGGCGTCGTGAAGTTCGTCGACATTATCCGCGGCGTCACCGTGCAGGAGGACATCGACTCGCGCACCGGCAACGTCCAGCTCGTCATCCAGGAGCACAAGGAAGACCGTCACCCGCAGATCCAGATCCTGACGGCCGACAAGGGCAAGAAGAAGGAAGTCATCGCGACTTACAACCTGACCTCGGGCGCCATCATCGTTCCCGGCATCCACGACGGCGTCGAGATCCAGGCCGGCACCGTGCTGGCCCGTCTGCCCCGCCTGCGCCTCAAGAGCAAGGACATCACGGGCGGCCTGCCCCGCGTCGACGAACTGTTCGAGGCCCGCAAGCCCAAGGACGCGGCGATCATCGCCGAAGTCGACGGGGCCATCGCGGTCCGCGGCATCGCCAAGGGCGCGCGCCGGCTCGTCATCGTCTCCGACGACGGCATCGAGCACACCTACTCGGTGCCTCTGGTCCGCCACATCATCGTCCGCGACGGCGAGCGCGTCCATGCCGGCGACCCGCTGACCGACGGCTCGATCAACCCGCACGACCTGCTGCGGGTCCAGGGCGAGAAGGCCGTGCAGGAGTTCCTGCTGGCCGAGGTCCAGGAGGTCTACCGCCTCCAGGGCGTCACGATCAACGACAAGCACATCGAGTCGATCATCCGCCAGATGCTCCGCAAGGTGGTCGTCGAGGACGTGGGCGACACTCGCATGCTCTACGGCCAGCAGATCGACAAGTTCGAGTTCAACGAGATCAACGCCCAGACCATCGCCGACGGCGGCAAGCCCGCCGTGGCGCGGCCGAAGCTGCTGGGCCTGACCAAGGCCTCGCTCGAGACCGACTCGTTCATCTCGGCGGCGTCGTTCCAGGAGACCACGCGGGTCCTGACCGAGGCCGCCGTCCGCGGCCGCTACGACTACCTGCGCGGCCTGAAGGAAAACGTCATCATGGGCCTGCTGATCCCGGCCGGCACCGGCATGGGCGTCTACAAGGAATACGAGCTCATCCCGGCCAACCAGCCCGAGGGCGAAGCCGCCGAACAGTCGGCAACCGAAGAGTAGTAAACCCGTGAACGCCGATCTCCCGATCGGCAGGACATAAAAGAACAGCGCGGAGTGGCCAACCACCACTCCGCGCTTCTTTATACAGGGCGATTACGACGCATTCTTGCGGGAATGGGGACCCTGAAAGGGCGACATGGTTGAACATCAACGAACCGATCCACCATTCACGATTCAGATCCACTCTACTCGCGGCCTGAGTTGTTTCGGATCGTGTAGGTTGATTTGTCGTCCTCGTTCATCTTTTCGATTTCCTTGAGAACGGGTTCGGTCGTGTCGGCCATACCGGACTGTTGTGCCAGCTTGCGGGTTTCAATTGCGACGAGCTGCTTGTTTTTCCTGCGGAAACGGCTCTTGAGGGCCTGCTCGCGGTTTGATGCGGCATGGATGTCATCCGCGTTGAGCATGACGACGGGCTGGATCTGCTTTTCCTCGATGAGGCGCTGCAGCGTGGCGACGTGCAATTTCAGGACCTCATCGGGGAACGTGTCCGCTGCCATGAGTTGACGGAAGATTCCGGGGATCTCCGTCAAATGGCCGATCGTGGCGGCATTGCTGGTTGTGAGGATTGATCCATCGGTGAATTCGGTGCTGAATTCGCAGACTTTTTGGTTCACAAACTTCGGCGCCATGAGCTTCAGGATAAAACCCATCCATCCGCCGACGACAACGTGATAGCAACCCGCGGCGATCGTCCCGTCATCGTTCAGGAACTCGCGGATGAACGTGCGCGATTTCGGAAACATGCGCGAGACGGTCACGTTCTCGACATCGCCGATCCAGCGAAACCCCGTCTTGCCCATCCACCACTGCTTTACAGAATCGTAGTAGGCCAGGTCGAGCCATGGGAAGGATTCGGGTGAAGCCGGGGCGTATTCAAACCCTTCGACGGCCATGTTGTCATGGTTTTTCTTGATGTTCCGCGCGGCGCGTCTGATTTGGTAACGCCGAAGAAGCATTGATGCTGCAAGAACGCCCAACATGATCAGCAGAATTCTGGTCATTTCCTCCATGCGGCGCTCTCCATGGATGAATGATGATGCGAACAGGTGGATTCTTGTATAATAAAGGACGCAGTGGCAAGCGATTTCCGGATTGCCGCCTATCGCCGGGTTAAACTTGTTTTACCGGATCAGCGACAGATCCGGCCCGAGCGGCGTGCTCAAATCCATCCACCCCCACGCCGTCCGGGTGACCTGGCCGTCGATCAGGATCTGCACGCCCTTGATCGAGGGCAGGTTCAGCATGATGCTGTTGACGAACGAATAGATCGCGAGCCGCTCGAGCTTGGGCGAGGGGACCGGCGGCTGCAGGAACTCGCGGCTGAGGTCGAGGTAGACGATGTCGTTCAGGATGTAGAGCCCGCGGACCGTCGTCCCGGCGATGAACGGCGATTCCATCAGGCCGGTGCCGGGC
This sequence comes from Candidatus Sumerlaeia bacterium, assembly GCA_039683515.1. Classification (GTDB taxonomy): domain Bacteria; phylum Sumerlaeota; class Sumerlaeia; order MVZB01; family MVZB01; genus JAJFUE01. Next base: position 95,785 of record JBDKRG010000013.1, read on the forward strand.
GGATTGCTCAGCTCGCGCGCGATCTGGTGGAGGCGCTCGGCGACTTCGCTCGTGCCGTGGCTGGTGCGCGACTGCGCCGACAGAAACTGGCCGCCGGCGATGAAGTAGATCTTGATTTCGTAGTCGGGAACGGTCGGCGCCGGCGAGTCCGGGAGCCATTTCATCCCCTCGTAGCTGGCGGTCGTCGGCTGGGCCACGTTGCGGCGATTGATCTCGTGGGCCGCCCAGAACCCGAACCCCAGGAGCGCGACCAGCCCCATCAGCCCGAGCAGCAGCGACCAGCCGCAACCGGGCCGCTCGGCAACCTCGCCCGGCTCGCTGGCCGGGTCCTCGATCGGCAGCTCGTCGGATGGGGAATATAAATCTGGATTCATGCCCTATTCCCTTGGCTCTTCCGCCGTCTCCGAGGCGATCTCGATGATTTCCGCCCCGGCCGCCTCCGGCTCTTCCTCCGGGATGACCCCGTCGTCGACGAAATGGGTCCGGTTGGCGATGATCTGATCTTCAAGCTTCGCGAGCTCTTCGGCCTCGTGCGCCTGCTCTTCGGATTCCTCGGGCCGGTCGTCGGCGGCGCGGCGGTCGACGCGGACCTCGCCGAACGTCTCGCCCTGGCGGATCAACACTTCCTTGAGGCGGCACAGCTCGAGCATCGCCAGCAGCGTCACGATCATCTCGACCTTGTCGTGGCACTCCATGAACACCGCGCCAAGCTCGAACCCCTCCTCGATGAGCAGCCGCCGCCGCACCATCGAGATTTTGTCTTCGATCGTGTAGTTTTCCTGCTGGATCTGGTGGTAGTCGCGGCGCTCGACGAACCGGATCACCCGCGTGAAAGCTTCCAATAACAATGTCAGGTCGCCGCGGACCTGCGGCGTGGCCTCGGCCTCGGCCAGCTGCGGCAGCGCGACCTCGCGGATGAAGATCTGCGACTGGCGCTCGGCATTCCGGGCGAGGGAAGCGGCCGCTTCCTTGAACTTGCGGTACTCGATCAGGCGCTGCATCAGGGCGCGCGCCGTCATGAAGCCGTCGACTTCCTCTTCCTCGGGCTCGAGCTCTTCCTCGGCGTCGGGCAGCAGCGCGCGCAGCTTGATGTTGATCAGCGAGGCGGCCATGACGAGGTAATCGCCGGCGACCTCGAGGTCGAGCGTCTCCATGAGGCGCAGGTAATCGAGATATTGGCCGGTGATCTGCGAAATCGAGATCTCGCTGATTTCCAGCTCGTTGACCTTGATCAGGTGCAGGAGCAGGTCCAGGGGGCCCTGGAAAACCGGCAGTGTGAAGGTGCAGTCGTTGGTCATCGTCCGTCCGCCCATTGTCTGTGGGCACTTTATCAAATTGCAAGGTCGTTGCCAAGCCAGTAGGTCGTCCCCCCGTCGTGCGTCGTGCGTCGTAATCGTAATCGTAATCGAAACTCGATCCGACCGATCTCCGCCCCCCAACAAAGTTGCGCCCCGCCCTCCCGTTCCCGTAAACTGATTTTGCGTGAACAATCGCTTGCCCGGGAGAGGCCGTCATGAGTTTCGATGCCGTCATGCTCGCGCGCATTCAGTTCGGCCTGACGATCATGTTCCACTACCTCTTCCCGCCGCTGTCGATCGGCCTGGGCGTCATGCTGGTTTTCATGGAGGGCATGTACCTGAAGACCGGCGACGCGATCTACGAGGCGATGACGAAATTCTGGACGCGGATTTTCGGCCTGGTGTTCGCGATGGGCGTGGCCAGCGGGATCGTCATGGAATTCCAGTTCGGCACCAACTGGAGCTCGTATTCGCGTTACGTGGGCGACGTTTTCGGCGCCGCCCTCGCGGCCGAGGGGATCTTCGCGTTCTTCCTGGAGTCCGGTTTCCTTGCGATTTTGCTGTTCGGGTGGGACCGCGTCGGCCCGCGCGTGCATTTCCTGTCGACGGTGATGGTCGCGCTCGGATCGATGTTCTCGGCGATCTGGATCGTGGTGGCGAACAGCTGGATGCAGACCCCCGCCGGCTACCACATCGTCCAGACCGCCCGCGGTCCGCGCGCCGAGCTCACCGATTTCTGGGCGGTGGTGTTCAACCCGTCGTCGGCCGCGCGGCTCACGCACACGCTTCTCGGCGCGTTCACGCTCGGCGCGTTCTTCGTCATGAGCATCACGGCCTATTACATCCTGAAGAACCGGCACTTGGCGCTTGCGAAGCGCGCGTTCACGATCGCGCTCGTCTGGGGCGCGATCGTCAGCGTCGCGCAGCTCCTGGCCGGCGACTGGAGCGCCCGCGTCGTCGCCAGGCACCAGCCCGCCAAACTGGCCGCGATGGAGGCCGTCTTCAAGACCGAGCCGTACACGCCGCTGACGCTCTTCGGCATCCCCGATGAGGAACAAGGCGTCGTGCACGCACGCATTGCGATCCCCGGCCTGCTGAGCCTGCTCACGCATCGCGATCTCAAGACGCCGGTCACGGGCCTCGACCGGATCCCGCGCGCGGACTGGCCGCCCGTGCAGGCGCCGTTCCAGTGCTATCACGCGATGATCGCCCTTGGGATGTTCTTCATCGCCGTCACGCTTCTGGCGCTGTTCCTCCTTTGGCGCGGCAAACTGTTCGGGCAGCGCTGGCTGCTGTGGATCTTTGTCTTTGCGGTCGTCGGCCCGTTCATCGCCAACGAGGCCGGCTGGCTCGTGGCCGAGATCGGTCGCCAGCCGTGGATCGTCTATGGGCTCATGCGCACGGCCGCGGCGGCCTCGCCGAGCGTCGGCCCGGGGCAAATCATCGCGTCGGTCCTCATGTTCGGCGCCGTGTATGCGATGCTGTTCCTCGTGTTTATTTACGTCCTCGACCGCAAGATCCGCGGCGGACCCGAGCCGGTCGAGCCCGGCGAACCGCCGTCGCGCCACGGCGCGCGCGACGTGTTCGAGGCCGGCGGCCGGCGCGGCAAGGCGCAGTGGCGCGAAGTCGACGGGGACGAGGAGGGCCGCCCATGACGCTCGACCTCAACATCATCTGGTTCCTGCTGATCGGCGCGCTTCTCATCGGCTACGCCGTCCTGGACGGCTTCGACCTGGGCGTCGGCGCGCTGCACCTGTTCGCCCGCCGCGACGACGAGCGCCGCGTCCTCATGAACGCGATCGGCCCGGTCTGGGACGGCAACGAGGTCTGGCTGGTGACGGCCGGCGGGGCCCTGTTCGCGGCCTTCCCGCATGCCTACGCCACCTCTTTTTCAGGCTTTTATCTGGCGTTTGTGCTCGTCCTGTTCATGCTCATCTTCCGCGCCGTGGCGATCGAAATGCGCGGCAAGGAGCGGTGGCCGTGGTGGCGCGCGCTGTGGGACTGGGCGTTCGCCGTCGCGAGCATCGGCGCCTCGGTCCTGTTCGGCGTGGCGGTCGGCAACATGATCGTTGGCATCCCGGTCGGCGCCGACATGGAATACGCCGGCCGGTTCATTGATTTGCTGCGTCCGTATCCGCTGATCGTCGGCGTCTTCAATCTCTCCATCTTCACCATGCACGGTTCGATGTATTTGTATCTCAAGACCGAGGGCGAGCTTCAGGCCAAGGTCAAGCGGTGGATCTCGAAGACGGTTCCGTTCTTCGTCGTGATGTATGTCGTGACGACGATCTACACGCTCGCGCTGATCCCGTCGATGCTCGCCAACTTCAAGCTGTTCCCGTTCATGTGGGGGCTTGTCGTGCTCAACGTCCTTGCGATCGCGAACATTCCGCGCGCGGTTTTTTTGAAGAAGCCGCTGGAGGCGTTCGTGAGCTCGGCGTGCGCGATCGCGGCGCTGATCACGCTCTTCGGGTTCGGCATTTTCCCGAACCTGATCCGCTCGTCGATCGATCCCGGATACAACCTGACGATCTACAACGCGGCGAGCAGCCCCCTGACGCTGCGGATCATGCTGATCATCGCCATCATCGGCCTGCCGTTCGTCGTCGCCTACACGGTCTCGATTTATTGGATTTTCCGTGGCAAAGTGAAGCTGGACCGGTTCAGCTATTAGCGGGTCCATTTCGCCCATGACCAAGCCAATGATCAAGACCAACGCCGCCCGCCTGCTCGACACCCTGGGCATCGCCTACGAGACCCGCGAATATGAAATCGACGAGAGCGATCTGTCCGCCGAGACGGTCGCGAAAAAAGTCGGCTTCCCACCCGAGCAGGTGTTCAAGACCCTGCTCGCGGTGATCGACGGCAAGCACCACGTTTTTGCGGTCGTTCCCGGCGACTCCGAGTTGGATTTCAAGAAACTGGCCGCGGCCGCCGGCGGCAAGAAGGCCGACCTCGCGCCGCTCAAGGAAGTCCAGCCGCTGACCGGTTACATCCGCGGCGGCGTGACGGTCTTCGGCGCGAAGAAGGAATACCCGGTCTTCGCCGACGAGACGATCGAGCTCTTCGACGTGATCTCGGTCTCGGCCGGCCGCCGCGGCCTGCAGCTCATTCTCTCTCCGTCCGACTACGTCCACGCCGCCAAGGCGACGGTCGTGGCGCTGACGCGATAAATCTTAATATTTGTATTTATACACATCGCCGTGGCTGATCGAGCCGTTTGTAGGGTCGTAGGTGTTGACGGCGAGCATCGTCGAGTCGCCCTCGATCAGCTTTGACATGGTCTCCGGCAGGTCGCCGGGCTTGATGTCGAAGACGCAGTCCGGCCCGGGGCTGATCAGGATCCAGTTTTTGTTTTGATGATTGTGATACGCATACGTCCGGTCGTCGCGATACAGGCGATACGGGTCGGTTGGGTATGAATAGAGGTATGCGGTCGGCATCGTGAGGTCATCGGGCCCTTGTGGGCGGTGCTTCATGAAGCCCGGCATGTCCGATCCGGATTTCCAGCGCGCGCGCAGGGCCGGGTCGGTCGTCGAGACCGGATATGCTTTGTGATCGGCATAGTAGCTTTCAATCGCAATCTGCATGCTGCGCATGTCGGCCTGAACCCGGCTTACGGGGCTGCGGCCATGATGCATAAAGAAAGTTTGGGACACATGGAAAGCAAACGCTAAGAAGAACACCGGAAACAAATAAACCAGCTGCGTGGTTGCCTCGCCGCGGATCATAACGATCATGAAAACGAGGCTCATGATGCCGGCGATAAGGTATTCTATCGAAGTCAGCCCGCATACCAGAAGATTCAATACGAACACGGTGAAGTGATACCAGTGAAGATTCGCGCGTCGCAATGCGTTCATCACGCTGCCGTAGGAGAATACCAGCCCCACGGGCACGGACAGGAAATACTGATATTTTGTGACGCTCACCGTCGTCAGCCGATCGGAAGCATACTCCCAGATGACCATCAAGACCGGCAGGAGCGTGCAGGCCAGGCCCAGCCAGAAGACAGCCCGCTCCGTCCGGCTCGGCGGCTCGACGCAGGACTCGGCGTCGGATTGACCGGTTTCGTCTATCATTTTTGGATTCCTTCCGCGAATTGAATCCGCAAAATATCGCCGGCGCTGACGGTTCCGTTGGTCGGGTCGTATTGCAAGTTGATCAGTTTTTCCGGAAACGATCCGCTTGATGTCGGCCTTAATTCGGGCAGGTTATCCGGCGAGATGTCGAAGACGCAATTCGGCCCGGCGCTGATCAGGATGCAGGAGCGATCGTCCCAACGGTAGTAGGAGAATGTTCGGTCTTCGACGAGAAAGCCAAATCGATCGGATGGCAATGATGGCAGGTATGCGATCGGTGTCGTCAGGCTGTGAACCCTACCCGGTTCATAGCCCATAAAACCGGGCATCGCCGATTTCGAGTTCCATTGAGAGCGTGAGCCTGCTTCGTTTGTGCACGGCGGGTAACAATCGTTTGCGAGATGATAGCTTTCCAGCGCGACGCTTATTTCTCGCATTTCCGATTGCACGCGTGATACCGCTGAGCGCACCGGAGCCCATCCAATGTTTGGCGTGCCAACTGCTCCAAGAAATAAACAAGCAAATGGAAGAATGTAATGCCAGCGGGCCGTGGAAGGCAGGAGCGCCAGATCCAGGATGAGCGCCAGAAAGCAAAATATGGCCGCCAACAAGTATGCCATGGATGTAGCGATGGCGACCATAACCGCAAAAAGAAACGAAAGGGCTCCGATCCACGCCATGAATGACCGCTTGGGCGGAATAATTACGCTCAGATAGGTGAGGACCAACGCTACCGGGATCGTGGGGATGTCGCGTGGTTCTTTGAGTTTAAGGGCATCAACCACCGTCCGCTGGTTGAGATAAGCCGGAACGAAATAGATGAGCGGCACGAGAGCACAGCAAACACCGGCGAAAGCAAGGATGGCCGGCACATATCGCCCGAGGATTTTTGTCCGTCTCGGCATTTTTTAAACCGCCAGATTCCAAGATGTGCTTACTTGTTATCGGCCAAAACATAATGTTTGTGGGTAACGTGTTTGTAACTTGGCGGGGGTTGAATTATCGTGGGAGTGGAAGTGAGGGCGTCATGGCTGAGAAACCAAAAATGATGACGACGACGCTGTGGGATTTTCCCTCGCAGCAGTATGGCGACGAGGCGCAGGGGGATCAGGAATACCGCGGCGCCACGCCGGCCTACATCATCTGGAACCTCCTGCAGCGCTACACGCGGCCGGGCGACCTCGTGATCGATCCGATGGCCGGCAGCGGCACGACGCTCGACGTCGCGCGCGACCTGGACTGCCGCGCCCTGGGTTACGACCTTCAGGTCACGCGCCCCGACATCTTCCGGCGCGACGCGCGCAGCCTGCCGCTCGAGGACGCCAAGGCCGACTTCGTGTTCATCGATCCTCCGTATTCCACCCACTTGAAATACAGCGGCGATCCGCGCTGCATCGGCGAGCTCTCGGCCGACGCCCCGGCCTATTACGAGGCGATGGCCAAGGTCATCGCCGAGATCCACCGCGTCTTGAAGCCCGGCCGCCACATGGCGCTCTACGTCTCGGACTCCCAGCGCAAGGGCAAGCCGTTCCTGCCGATCGGCTTCGAGTTGTTCCAGATCATGGCGAAGTATTTCGAGCCGGTCGATATCGTCGCCGTCATCCGCCACAACCGCACGATGCTGCGCCGGCACTGGCACACCGCCGCGATCGAGGGCAATTACTACCTGCGCGGGTTCAATTACCTGTTCATCATGCGCAAGGCCGGCGACGACGCCGACCGCCGCAAGCCCGAGCAGGTCAAGGAGCAGCTCGAATCGATGGGCGTCTTGGTCGCGGAGAAGCCGAGCGGGGCAGAGGGCGCAGAGAAAAAGAAATTCCAGCCGCGCCCCGGCAAGTTTGTCCGGCGCAAGAAAGCGCCGCGGAAAGAACATCCGTAATCCCAAACGCGTGTTATCATGGACGCATCACCCAGGACCCAGGACCCAGGACTAAGGACTCAGGACTCAGGACTCAGCCCCATGCCCACGGTCTGTTTAATTCCCGGCGACGGAATCGGCCCCGAGGTGACGGCGGCGGCCCGGCGCGTGATCGAGGCCGCCGGCGTCAAGCTCGACTGGATCGAGCTGCCGGCGGGGGCGGCCGCCGCCGAGAAGTTCGGCTCGCCGCTGCCGCGGCAGACGATCGACGCCATCGCGGAGCACCGGATCGCGCTCAAGGGCCCGACCGCGACGCCGATCGGCGGTGGCCACACGAGCGTCAACGTCGCGCTGCGCAGGCATTTCGAGCTGTTCGCGGCGGTGCGGCCGGTCCGGTCGCTGGCGGGGATCAAAACGCGCTACGAGGGGGTCGAGCTCGTCGTCATCCGCGAAAACACCGAGGGGCTCTACTCCGGGATCGAGGCGGAGATCGTCCCGGGGGTCATGCAGAGCCTCAAGATCGCCTCGCGGCCGGCCTGCGAGCGGATCGCGCGGTTCGCGTTCGAATACGCCGTCGCCCGCGGCCGCCGCAAGGTGACCGTCTTCCACAAGGCAAACATTATGAAGCTGACCGATGGTCTATTCCTCGAATGCTCGCGGAGGATGCGCGAGGCCGTCGCTCCGCAGGTCGACTACGAGGAACTGATCGTCGACAACGGCTGCATGCAGCTCGTGCGCGACCCGGCGCGCTTCGACGTGCTGCTCATGGAGAACCTCTACGGCGACCTCGTGAGCGACATCTGCGCCGGGCTGGTCGGCGGGCTCGGGGTGGTGCCAGGGGCGAACATCGGCCGCGACTGCGCGATCTTCGAGGCGGTCCACGGCAGCGCGCCCGACATCGCCGGCAAGGGCCTGGCCAACCCTTTGGCCTTGATCATGAGCTCGGTCATGATGCTCAATCATCTGGGGCTGACGAAGCCCGCCGAGCGGATCAAGGCGGCCTACAACGCCCTGCTCGCGGAGGCCAACCCCGCCGAGCGCACGCGCGACATCGGCGGCACGGCCTCGACCGCCCAGTTCGTGGCCGCCCTCATCCGGCGGCTCGGTTGAAACGACACGGAGGCGCATGACCATGGTGTTACATTCGTATTACGGCGCGATCGAGCAGGCGTTCGAAGCCTCGATGCCGCGGTCGGGCCCCTCGTCCGCCGGCACGGCCACGATCGTCGATCTGCAGAACGCGATCGACCGCCACCGGCTGATCATCCAGTCGCTCCTCATGCTCCTGCTCGACAAGCAGGTGATCACGGAGCCCGAGCTCAAGCGGTGGCTGGAGTACATGGACCAGCTCGACGGCCGGGTCGACGGCAAGCTCACCCCGGACAAATCGCCCTCGACCTGCCCCCAATGCGGCCGGGTGAGCCCGCCCAGCGCGCCGCGCTGCATGTATTGCCACGCGGACCTGGCCGCCAGCGTCCTCGACCGCCGCGCGCAATCCGGCGCGCAAACCACGCCGCCCCCGCCGCAAAAATAAACCGGAACCATAAAAAAAAGCCCCTCCATCTCGCGATGGAGGGGTTTCTGAAAATCCCACGCCCCGATAGGCTGAGATTTGTCCCTCTTGCAAGTGACTTTTCAATCAAGCCTGTAACCCATTTTGGCCATTGTATCCATTCCCGGATTCGGCGCTATAGGGGTGATGCTGAGATTCCGCATGGGGAATTCCCCTAATTGCGGATTTCGGATTGCGGATTTCGGATTTAGGATCTGGGATTTAGGATTTCGGATTCAGGATTTCCTTCGGTCATTTGGTGGTCTTCCCCAACTCCGGATTGCGCAACCCATTTGATTCGCGTTAGGATTGGTCACTGGCTCACAACCACGGCTGACAATTTTTTGCTGGATCGATAACGCATGCAGACCGAATCCGACCTCAGGTTCCGAAACGCCCTGCTCCGGGTGGTGGAGCAGCGCCGCCGCCGGGCCGAGCGCCACGTCGCGGACGCCTCGAAGGACCTGACGCGGGCCGTCCACGAGCTGCGCCGGATCTGCAAGGAGCTGCGGGCGCTGTGGCGGATCGTCCGGCCGCTGGTCGGCGAGGAAACGTTCTCGCGCGAGAACCTGCGCCTGCGCGACGCCGCCCGCGGCATGGCCGGCGCCCGCGACGCCGTCGTGATGCTCGACACGCTCGAGCGGATGAGGCGGTGCCGCCGCGGCCGCGCCGCCCGCGCCGAGTGGCGCGAGGCCGCCACGGCCCTCCGCGAGCAGGTCGCCCGCGCCCACGGCGAGTCGCTGGCGCCGGCCTCGGTCGAATCGCTCGAACCCGCCTTCACAGGGATGCTCGAGGCGGTCCGCGCCACCCACGACGAGCTTCAGAAGATCCAGCCGGGCGAGTCGGGGATCACCTGGCAGCCGGGCGTCGAGCAGGTCTACCGCCAGGGGCGCAAGCGGATGAAGCAGGCCTATGCGAGCGGCGTGGACGCGGACTTCCACAACTGGCGCAAGAGCACCAAGTATCTGTTCTACCAGCTGCGGCTGCTCGAGCGGATGAAGCTGGCGCGGCCCGGCAAGCGGGTCAAGGCGTTGAACAGCCTCGAAAAGCTCCTCGGCCGCGACCACGACCTCGTGCTGCTGCGCGAGCGGATGATCTCGCTCGCGGCCGGCGACCACGCCCCCGGCGCCCTGGTCATCGACGACCTGGCGCGCGCCTCGGAGCGCCACCGCAAGCTGGCCCGCAAGCCCGGCAAGAAGCTCTTCGCCGCCAAGCCGGCCGGGTTCATCGGGGCGATCGCCAAGCCCCCCCGCGCCGAGCGGCCGGAGTTCCCCCCCGCCGAGGAAACAACGGAAGATTGATCCGTCGGCAGCGGCCGTCGATTTTTGGTTACGGTTACGAGCATGATATGTGAGGTTGCATCATGCGGCGAAATTTTCCGTGCATGTTCATCCTGTTTCTGACGGCGTTGATTTTTGAGGCAAATGCCGATGCCGCGCCGCAGCCGGTCCCGAAGATCACGACCGGGCCGGTGCTTCCCGATGGCTCGTTCAACCCGATCGCGCCGATCAAGGCCAGGCTGACCGATGACCCGGCCACGCTGATCCGGATGAACAACTGGCGCGCTCGGTATCAAGCGGCGCTCGGCGGCGCTCGGCCGGCGGCGGACCGGCCCGGCTTTTATGTCTACACGTTCCTCGACCGCACCCGCGAGGGAATCGGCGTGCAATTTACATACGGTTGGCGCCTCGTCGGGTCGGCGGCCCTGGAGTGCTGGACCGACGCGCGCATGGCCGGGGGGGATCCCCCGAGGCATTACGGCCTGCCGGTGGTCGATGAGAATTCGACGCCGACGCAGCCGGCGCTCGACGAGTGGCTCGCGCAGGCACTGGACGATCCGGCCACGGCCGGCGCGCGTTACATCATCTCGGGCGCCTACGAATTTTCCCCGCAAACCAAAATCACCATGCTCACGATCAAGATGATCGATCGCCGGAAACCCGAATCCGCATCGACCCTCTGCACGGTTTCGGTCGCCGATGACAAGGATTTTGTCCGGCTCGCGGCGGGCCAGCGCGAGGCGGCGCGCGCGATGACCGAGAAACTGATCGCAGGCGACGCGATCAAACGGCGCGAGCCCCCCACGTCCGGCGCCGAACAGATCGGCCTCGAGAAGGAGCTTGGCTGGGTCGCGCGCATGTTCGACTCGAACGACAGCTGGGCGATCATGGACGGCATCGACCAGGCGCTGGCGCTGCAGGCGATCCTGCCCGGTGAGACCCTGCCGCTGCAAGCCGCCTGTTACGGGATGATCGAGCTGGAATGGGCCTTCTGCGATTACTCCGACCAGAACATGTACGGCATGGATTACATCATGCGCGCGTTCGCGCTGGCGCAGGTCGCGGTGGCGATGGACCCGAAGCCCTCCATGTCGCAGCTCAACTGGATCTACGGCACGGCGGGGTTCGCGATCGACCGCAAGCGGCTCGCGGGCGCGATTCCAGGGATGGACACGAGCCGGGCCGGCCGCGAGCTGGAGACCTACCGCAACTTCGTTCTTGGCGATTTCAAGGCCGAGCATAGTGCCGAGCAGCTGGCGGTGATCCCCGACTGGCACATCATATGGCTGGAGTCCGAGCAGGCGAGGTATTCGGGCACGAGCCCGTTGCGCGCTTATTTCAACGAGCGCGTCGAGAACTGGCAGGCCTGGCCCAGCCACGACCTGTTTTTCGAGGCCGCGGTCGTCGACCAGAAAGACTGGAACCACGACGAAGCCAACAAGAACCGATTTGGCAGTCTGCTCAAGGCTTCGACCATCCTCACGCGGCAGACGGTCGCATCCGAGCTGGCTGCGATCCTGTCGGCCCAGAAATCCGGCACGGCCGTCGCCGAGGTTTCCGAAATCACCGGCGTCGAGGCCGGCCTGTTGCGGATGGACGACTACCACGCGCTGCGCACGAACCTTGCCTCCTCCTTCAAGGAGTGGGAGCCCCCTTTCCCGCCGCATCCGGCTTATGCCGTGCTCAAGTGGATGGACCAGCAGGCCGACGCGATGGCCGCGGACGCGCTGTTCAGCGAGGCGGCGACCGGGTTTCTCGGCTTTGAATTCACGCCGCTCGAGCGCGTCCGTTTCGCGCAGCGGCACGACCACCTCGGTCCGCTGGCGCTGACGCAGTATGAGGCCAACCGCCTCGTCGCGATGAATGTCGCGATGGATGTCGCGAGCGCTTATTTCAGCGCGCGCCCGGAGAACGCCGCCGCGCACGCGGAACAGGCCGGCTGCATGGTGCGGTGGGTGGAAAAGGGCGACGACGTGCTCGACCAGTGGATCGCCGCGCGCCAGAACGCGCTCAACCTGTTTCCGATCGAACAGAACAATTACTTCGGCATGGGCAGCAGTTGCTTTTATGTCGACCGGCAGCAGACCGGGATGAGCTACATTCGCGAATATCTGCGGCAAAACCCATACAGCGCGACCCGGAACCAGAGGATTGGCGAACTGTTCCGGCGCTACGGCTATCACGCGCTCGCGGTCGAGTTCCTCGGCGAGGCGCTCAAGGAACGGCCAAAGCGATACGACCTCGCCAACGAGCGGGCGTGGTCGCTCGTCGAGATGGGCCACGCGAAGGATCCCGAGGTCCGCAGGACGTTCGGCGCCCACGTCCACGAGCTGCGCGGCAACAGCAGCTTCCATGCCGCGAACCTGAGGTACCTGTTCTATTGGGACCAGGACATGAACGCCGCGCGCGAGGCCGCGCTGTTCTACATGCAATGCAAGCCCGAGAGCATGGCCCCGATCGACTGGCTGATCAGGATCGAGCTCAAGGACGGGAACACGTCCGCCGCGCTCCACTGGCTGAAGCTCGCCCCGCCGGCCGAGGTGGCGAAGAAGCGTTCGCGGCTTGCAGACTACTACGCGCAGCTGGCCGGTTATTACCTCGATCTCAAAATGCCCCGCGAGGCGGAGGCGATGATCGCGAAGGCGGCCGATGAAGACGAGTGGGACAGCGACGTGATTGACATGATGGGCCGCTATTATTGCGCCATGCGCCAGTACGACAAGGCGTTCGCGGAGTATCAGCGCCAATACGATCGCTTCGGGCCGAGCGCGGAGCTCTACCTGAACATGGCCGATTGCCTGTACCAAAAGGGGATGAAGGACGAGGCCTACCGGTTGCTCGATGACCAGGTCGCGCGGGTGCGGCGCGGCTCCGGCATGGTCGACATGATCCCGAAGATGATGGAATACTACGCCGAGCGCGGCGAAAAGGAAAAAGCCCGGGACCTGATGAGATTTCTGCTCAACTCGGGCACGCGGACCCGCACGCGCATCTCCGACACGCTGAACAGCTACAAGAAACTTGATCCCGAGGAAGCAAAACGGATCTGGGACCGGATCGACGAGATCATGGCCGGCCCGCAGACGATCGGGTGAATTATTTGCCGTTGGCGCGGATCTTTTCGATCAGGGCGGTCGTCGAGCGGCCCTCGGCGATCGTGAGGACGCGCACGTCGGCCCCCCACGCGAGCGCCACCTCGCGGCCGACGACCCCCTCGACCGGATACGTCCCGCCCTTGACGAGGACTTCCGGCTTCATCTTCTCGAGCAGCGGGATCGGCGTGTCTTCGCTGAACCACGTCACGTAATCGACGCACGCGAGGCCGGCGAGGACCTCGAGCCGCTCCTGAAGCTTGAGCACGGGGCGCCCCTCACCCTTCAGGCGCCGAATCGAGTCGTCGTCGTTGATCGCGACGACGAGCGCGTCGCCGAGCGCGCGCGCCTGCCACAGGTAGCGCAGGTGCCCGACGTGCAGCAGATCGAAGCAGCCGTTGGTGAAGACGATCTTGCCGAGCTCGCCGCCGCGGCGGCGGCCGTCGAGCAGGCTGATGAGTTCGTCGGATGAGTAAATCTTTTGGCGCATGATGGGATGGGTCCTGCGGGATTTATTTTTCTTCGGGTTTGTCTTCGGGTTTGTCTTCGGGTTCGTCGTCGGACTTTTCCGCTTCTTCGATCGCCGGCATGAAAATCTGTTCCTGTTCGCGCAGGCGGCCGGCTTCGCCATGGTTTTCTTCCAGGTGGACGTCGGCGGACGGGGTCGGTTCGATGCGCACTTGCGGCTCTTCGGCGAGCGGGGCGCGCGCGGGCGGGACCGGCTCCGGCTCGGGCTCGGACTCCGGGCCCGGCTTGAGCGCGAGGTTTTTCTCGTCGATGTCCAGCAGCAGCGTGATGTCGTCGATCTTCTCGATGCCCATCACCTGGCTGAGCCCGTCGCGCACGGCCTGCTTGATCTGTTCGTCGATCACGGGCAGGCTTTCGATCGGCTGCACGCTGATCGCGGCATTCACGGCCAGGTTGCTGGCGCCCGTCTGGCGCACACGGACGCGGCTCGAGATCACCGCCGGGTGGCCGTCGATCTGGAGCCTGATGAACTTGAGGATCGCGCCGGGGTGGATCAGCATCGACCCGCCGCTGACGGTGCGGACGCGCAGCGGCTTCGGCCGGCGGGTCCAGACCGCGAGGCATAGGACCCAGTAGACCGCGAGCAGCAGCAGGATCCCCGCCGCCCACAGCCGCGGCGCGAGCGCGCCGGCCCCGAGCGGGCTCATCCACGCCGGCATCCAGCCGAGGAGCCGCGTCAGGATCGGGTCGGGCCCCAGGTTCCACAGCCCGCCGATGAACCGGTTCGCGCTGACGGCCAGCACGATCAATAGCAGGATGCTCAGGACAAGTCCGCGCAACACTTTCATGGTTTGCCCCTCGTTCGAAACAATTAAACCACCAAGCCACAAAGATGTGAAGAAAGCAAGGTTTTCCCGGGAACGCCGATCTCCTGATTGGCGGATGTCTGATCCGCCCAGCAAACCGCCCCGGCAAGCTTCACGCTCGCCGGGGCGGTTTCATTTTTGCCGATCGGGAGATCGGCGTTGCCTGGCTTATTCCTTGTGGCTGTTCTTGCCGGGGACCGGGATGTCGGCCTTGCTCGTGATCACGGTGTCGATGACGCCGTAGTCGCGGGCCTCGTCGGCGCGCAGGAAGAAGTCGCGGTCGGTGTCCTTCTCGATTTTCTCGAGGCTCTGGCCGGTGGCGTCGACGAGGATCTGGTTCAGTTCGGCGCGGATCTTGAGGATCTCGCGGGCGTGGATGTCGATGTCGGAGGCCTGGCCCTGGAAGCCGCCCGCCGGCTGGTGCATCATCACGCGCGCGTGCGGCAGGGCGTAGCGCTTGCCCTTGGTCCCGCACGCCAGCAGCACGGCGCCCATCGACGCCGCCTGGCCGACGCACGTCGTCGCCACGTCCGGCTTGATGAACCGCATCGTGTCCAGGATCGCCATCCCCGAGCTGACGATGCCGCCGGGGCTGTTGATGTACAGGTTGATGTCCTTGTCCGGGTCCTCGCTCTCGAGGAAAAGAAGCTGGGCGATGATCACGTTGGCGACGGTGTCGTCGATCGGCGTGCCGAGGAAAATGATCCGGTCCTTGAGCAGCCGCGAATAAATATCGTAGGCCCGCTCGCCGCGCTCATGCTGCTCGATCACGTACGGGATGTAGAAGTTGCTGGTAGCCATCGTTTGCCTTCCTTCACTCGTGCTCGTGCGTCGTGCTCGTAATCGTAATCGAAAATCGATCCGCTCGAACTTCGACCGATCACTTACTCAGACTTCTTCTCTTCCTCTTCGGGTTTGGGGGCGACTTTGTTGACCGTGTTGCTGGCCAGCAGGAAGTCGTTGACCTTGCGCCGCGTCAGCTCCTGCTTGAAGTGCTCCAGCTGCTTCTGGGCCTCGAGCCGGGCGCGGATGGCGAGCGGCTTGCGGCCGGATTCCTCGGCCATCTTCGCGATCTCGGCGTCGACCTCGGCGTCGCCGGCCTCGAGGCTCTCGGCCTTGCCGATCGCCGCGTTGATCATGTTGGCCTTGACCTGCTGCTCGGCGCTGTCGCGGCGGTTCTGGACGTAGGTCGCCGTGTCCTGGACGACCTGGTCGAGCCGCAGCCCCATGCGCTCGAGCTGGTAGCTGTCTTCCATGATCATGTCATACTGGGCCTTGGCCAGGACGCTCTTGGGGGCGTCGATCGGGTTGAGCTCGATCAGCTTCTTGTAGATTTCGGCCAGGGCCGCGCCGCGCTCGCGCTCGCCGGATTCCTTCTCGAGTTCCTCGCGCGTCCCCTTGCGCAGCTCCTCGAGCGTCTGGTGCTTGCCGAGGTCTTTGGCGAACTCGTCGTCGAGGGCCGGCAGCTTCTCGCGCTGGATCTGCTTGACCGTCACGGTGTAGTTGTCGGTGTGGGTGACGTCGTCGCCGCGGCGGGTCTTGGTCGTGGTTTCGATCTTGGCCGAGAAGCTCTCGCCGGCCTTCTTGCCGGTCATCTGCCCGGCGAGCTCAGGGTTGAGCTGCCCCTTGTAGCTGTGAAGCTGCCAGTCCTTGCGCGACAGGTGCGGCAGGATCTCGCCCTTGTCGTTGAGCACGTCGAGGTCGATCGTGACGATGTCGTTCTCCTCGACCGCGCCCCCCTCGACCGTCTCCATGACGGCGTTGCGCTGGCGGAGCATCTCGATGCGCTGGTTGACCATCTCGTCGCTGACCGGCTGCTCGGTGACTTCGACCGTGACGCCCTTGTACTGCTTGAGCTCGACCTTGGGCTCGAGCTCGAGGTCGACCTCGAAGCTGACCGGCGCGCCCGCCTCGGCCGTGAAGCTCATGACGCGCAGGTTGCTGATGATCTCCAGGCTCTGCTTGGCCTTTTCCTGGCGCAGGGCGTTGGTCGCCAGCGAGCCGATCGTGTCGCGGACGGCTTCCTCGCCCAGGCGCAACTGGAGGAGCTTGAGCGGGGCCTTGCCCTTGCGGAAGCCCGGCAGGGTGATTTCCTTGCCGATGTCCTTGAGAAGGCGCTCTTCTTCCTGGGCGAACACGTCGTGCTCGACCTCGATCCGCATGAGGAGGCCCGAACCGGGGCGCGGTTCCTGGCCGAGCACCTTGTAGGGCAGGTCCTCGACGGCCCTGCCGAGCCTCTCGGCGATGCGCTTGCGGCCTTCTTCGCTCAGGTCGTCAAGTTCGACGGTGATCGGCTGGAATTTGGACTCTTCGGCCTGGGTTTCGGCTTCGGGAGCAGCCTCGGGGGCGTTCTCATCGACTTTGTCTTTGATGTCGTCGTTCATGCGGATTACCTGCCTGGGATCTGTAGGCGTCAGTACATTGTCGCCCATAACACTCGAAGTTAACAGTTTAAGGGTGAAGATGCATTTTGCAAGGAAAACAAATCATCCGCGTTTGGGCGCACCGGCTTCAGCCGGAATTTTCGCCCTTGCGTCCGTGCCCGCCCGTGCCGCCCAACCAAATTCCCCTCTGCCCAGTCTCATTGATTGACACAAACCCGCCGCGGGCTGAATGATGGATGCCGGATGATGGGCGCGACGACACAGACCGAACCCAAGACCGCCGCCCCGCCGCGCCCCGCCGCGCGGCCGGTGTTCCTGCGATGGCTGTTCCTGTCGGCGGGGTTCCTGTTTCTCATCTATAACGCGGTGCTGCTCCTGTTCGTGCGGCTGCACCCGTGGTGGCTTTTCGAGTTCATCCGCATCAACTATGGTTTCAACACGCTGGCGATGCCGTCGTACCTGGCCGTCTGCTGCCTGATCGGGTATTACTCGGCGTGGCGCGCGCCGCACAGGGCGCATGCGAGGCGCCTCAAGAGGCTGTCGCTATGGGCGCTGATCGCGGCGGCGGCGCTGGGCGGGGCGCGCCTGTGGGCCACCGGGATCGAGCCCAGCCTGTTCCAGGTCCGCCACGAGCCGCTCGGCACGGGCAAGCTCAGCAACCCCGTTCGCATCCTGCACATCACCGACATCCAATCCGATTTCGTCGGCCGGCGCGAGGAGCGCGCCTTCGAGATGATGCGCGCGCTCAACCCGGACCTGGTGATCTTCACCGGCGACCTGCTGCAGCCGCTCCCCCCGGCGACGTTTCAGTCCGAGCTGCCCAAAATCGACCGGCTGCTGCGGTCGCTGACGCCGCGGCTGGGGTTTGTCGCGGTGGGCGGCGACGTCGACGGCCAGGTCATCGGCGAGATGAAGGCCGGGCTCGGCGGGATGCGCCTGCTCGAGGACGAATCGGTCCGGATCGACACCGGCGACGGCTGCATCAATATCTACGGCATGAACCGGGGCTTCTCGCGCAGCGTCGGGCTGTCGCGGCCGGACGTCCAGAAATGGCTCGCTCAGGCCGCCCCGACCGACTTCACGATCCTCGTCGGCCACGGCCCCGACTACATCCTTTCTTCCGACGACCTGCCGATCGACCTGTGCCTTGCCGGCCACACGCACGGCGGCCAGATCCGGCTGCCGTTTTACGGCCCGCCGATCACGTTCAGCCGCATCCCGCGCGAGCTTGCGCGCGGCTTCCACAAGGTCGGCAAGACGCGCCTGAACGTTTCGGCGGGGATCGGCGGCGAGCATCTGGCCGGCATCCCGATCATCCGCCTCAACTGCCCGCCCGAAATGTCGCTCTTCGAGATCGTGCCGTCCAAGTAGGCCGGGTTCGGAGCCCCCCAGTTCGCGAGTCGTCCTCGTGCTCGTGCGTCGTAATCGTAATCGAGAATCGAAAATCGATGTTTCCCCTGCCGCCCCCGCCGCCGCCGGCCTACCTATTATTTGCTTTCATCGCCGCGATTGCCTAAGCTGGTTGCGAGTCGATCAAGCCCGACCCCAATCCCTCACGAAGGCAATCGGCATCGATGGATTTACTGCGCGATCTCAACCGCAAGCTGAACGATCATCTTACGCCCGCCGTCAAGACGATCTTCCTCGTGAACGTCTTCATCTTCCTGGCGCTCAACATCCTCGAAAGCATCAAGCCGGGTTTCATTTACCTGTTTCTGACCTTTTTTGCGCAGAGACCGGCGCTCTCGTTTTTCTACATGCCGCCGTTCCTTTGGACATTTTTGACCTACGCTTTCGTGCACGTCGACCCGTGGCACGTTCTCTTCAACATGCTGGCGCTCTGGTTCTTCGGCCCCCCGATCGAGAACCTGTGGGGGACGAGGTATTTCTGGAAATTTTATCTGGGCACCGCGATCGGCGCCGGTTTCCTGAACGCGGTCGCCTCGGTGATCGGGACGTTCGCCGGGATTCCGGCCTTGGGCGACGTCGGCCAGAGCATGATCGGCGCCTCCGGCGCGATTAACGCCATTTTCTTCGCGTTCGCGTGCTACTACCCCGAAGTCCCGGTCCTGGTGTTCGGGATCTTTCCGATGAAAGCCAAAGTCGTCATGGCGCTGCTCATCGCGTTTGATATCTTCTTCATGCGGGTCCCCGACGGCGTCTCGCACACGACCCACATCGCCGGTTTGCTCATCGGCTACGCGATGCTCGTCGTCCGCCACCACGATCCCGACGTCCGCACCTGGCGCTGGCGCGTCTAGAGTCCGATGCGCGAAGACCCCTCCACCTACCCGTTTTGGGCCGATGAGCGCGAAGGCGGTCTGGCGCGCCTTGGCCTCGCCGAATCGTTTCTGGAAAACTTGGGCGACGACCCGATCGCGGTCGAGCTGGCCTCCCCCGGCGCGCGGATCCGCCCCGGCGAGACGCTCGGCTTCATCTACACCCCCGAGCAGCCCTACGAGCTGCGCGCCCCGCGCGCCCTCGAGATCGTCGCGGTCAACGAGGCCGCCGAGACCGACGCGCGGCTGGTCAAGGCGGCCCCCTACGGCCGCGGCTGGCTCCTCGAAATAAAATGGTGTCAGTAGGCCGCCTCTATAGCCGCTGACAAATATTCTGCCTGAATGAATATGAGTGTTCGCGAGGCCCGAAGGGCCGGCAGTTTGTAGCCGGGGCGCGAGCGCAGCGAGCCCCCGGTCAAGCGCCCCCATACGACCGAGCCCCGCAGGGGCGGCAGAAAGTGATTGGTTTCTGCCGCCCCTGCGGGGCTCGAATTTTGATGCGACGCCAACCGGGGGTTCCCTTCGGTCACCCCCGGCTACAGCCTGCCGGCCCTTCGGGCCTCGGTTCGCAGCGACGTGAGAAAGCATGGTTGAGGACGCGGCTTATT
>JBDKRG010000014.1:0-36903 GCA_039683515.1 Candidatus Sumerlaeia bacterium
AGAGGTGCAGAGAAATTCTGAACAGGAGGCAACGGAGGGAACGGAGAATTTTTTGGCGGATCATGTCTTGGTTGCCTCCTGTTTAGAAATCTTGCCAGGAAAACAAAATTCTGGCGGATAGTAGTACAGAGTTTCGAAATACAAAATCGGAGGATTCTCTGTGCTCTCTGTCTCTCTGCGTTCTCTGTGCGAAATGATTTTTAATTGAATTTAAGCTTTGATATTTCCTTCGCCACTTCGTCGAACTTGCCGGCGCCGTAAAGCGCGTCGATTTTTGTCAGCTCAACGGTTTTCTCCCAGGCCGCTTGCGTCGCCAGGTTTTCGGGGCTGGCGGCGTGGTGCGGCTTCAGGTTGTCGAGCGTGCCGCACGCGCCGGCCGCCTGTTCGCGCCAGCGCCGATAGGCCCGCTCGCGGATGAGGTCCAAGACGTAGCGCCGCTCGGTCGGGCTCAGGTCGCGCTCGAGCGCTTGCTTGAGGTTTTCGTCGGCGGGCAGGCCGATCGCGTCGATCAATGCCTGGTCGGCGCGGAGCGCCTCGGGCAATGCTTTTTCGTTATAGAATTTTTGCATCGCCGCCCAGTCGTCGCCGAAGTCGATGTTCTTCGCGCCGGCAACCGTGTCGACGCGCATGGGCAGCGTGGCGCTCGTATCGTAGGTCTCCCAGCGGTCGAAGTAGCCGTCGCCGTCGGTGTCGAACATGCGCGTCTCGCCGTAGGTCGTGCCGCCGCCGATCATGCCTTTCAGGATCCACCCCTCGCTGGCGCCCTTGAGGTGCAGCCGCCGGTCGACCGGGCTGTAATAGACCTCGCGCCGCTTGGCGAACGTCCCCGACCACTCGCGCCGGATGTTGTAGAACTGCTCGGGCCCGCCGGTGTTGTGCATGATGCGGCGGTTCCAGTACCAGAACACACCCTCCCAGCGCCGGTCGCCGGCCTCGTCCCCCTGCGGGTCGCCGATCTTGACCAGGTCGTCCTCGTATTCCATGAACGAGAATCCGGTCTGGTCGGCGGGGTAGGTCTCGCTGATCCTTGTGACTTTCTCGAACGGCGCGACGTTGACCGTCCTGGGCTCGCGCCGCAGCTCGTTGGTGCGCGCCATGCCGCCGAACTTGTAGGGCATGTCGCCGGTCATGTTGAAGCCCATCTCGTAATGAAGCGGGTTTTTCTCATCGCTCAGGCCGTCGATGTCGAAGCTGTAGCGCAGGTTCACGACGCCCATGTCGCGCATCTCGTCGCCGAACGGGCCGTACATGTATTGATACCGATTTGCGTAATCGGGATTGCTCTTCTGCTGCATGAAACTGCGCGGCACGCCGCTGAAGCGCGAGACCCTTTCCGAGTAGCCGTCGCCGTCGTCGTCGATAAACGCGAACGGGCACTCGGAGAACGGGATCCAGGCCTTGTCGATCGGGTTGAACTTGTTGAGGAAAAACTCGTTGTTCCCGTACGGGTCGCTGCGGAAGAACGGGAACAGGCCCGAAACCTCGTAGTCGCGCGTGTACCACGTCCAGCCGTCGGCGTCCAGGTCGGCGGCGAACCACGCATACCGCAGCTGGCTGTCGCGGAAGAAGCGGATCTCCATTTCATCGGGAACGTTGTCGCGATCGTTATCGATGCGATCGACGATCCGGTCGACCGAGCCGTCGCAGCCGTAATCGACGACGTAGCAATCGCTGTCGGTATCGGGTTTCGGGTTGGCTTCGTCCATGTCGCCGTCGTCGTCGATGACCCACACGATCATCTCGCCGTGCTTGGGATTGACCGCCTTCTCGCGGCGCACGAGCATGAGGCCTGTGGCGCCGGCGCCCTCGCCGGCGAATTGGGACTTGAGCACGAACTGGTCGCCGACCTCGAGCCCCTGCGCGCGCGACCACCACGCCTTGCCGTCGAGCCGCAGCGTTCCGCTCGTCCCCATCGCGGTCTCGGCCTCCCACCACGCCGGAGCCTTGGCCCCCGCCGAAACGGCCGCGAACAGAAAGAGCGAGACAATCAACAGACGCATGACAACACACCTCCCGGGTTTTGTTTAAGTTGCCAGTATGCTGACGGCGCCATCGTTCAACAACAAAAAACAAGCCAGCAGGTTGCTTCGGTCCGAAGCGACACGGCAACCGCAACGAAAAATTCAACCCATCTTATCCCATCACTCATCTCTCCTCCCAACCGCCTCCTTTACTGTTCACCCCCTTTTGTGTCATATTATTGCGGTCGTGGCGGCTGCCGTGCCGCGCGGCGTGGATAAGCGATGGACACACTGCTTCACCTTGCCATTCTGCCCCAGCCCGACGATTTCACCTGCGGGCCGACCTGCCTGCACGCGGTTTTCAACTACTTCGGCGTCGACCTGCCCCTCGACGAGGTCATCGAGAACACCTCGCGGCTCGAAAAGGGGGGCACGCTCGCCGCCTGCCTCGGCTGCCAGGCGATCCGCCGCGGCTACCGCGCCAAGATCTACACCTACGACCTGCAGGTCTTCGACCCCGTCTGGTTCCAGGAGGAGCACAACAACCGGCTGCTCGCCGCCAAGCTGCGCGCCCAGGCCGAGGCCAAGGACGGCCGCCGGCTGCAGGCCGCCACCCGGGCGTTCCTCGAATACCTGGGCTTGGGCGGCGAGGTCCGGTTCGAGGACCTGACCGGCGGCCTCATCCGCCATTACCTCAACCGCGACGTCCCGATCATCACCGGGCTCTCGTCGACCTACCTTTACCGCACGATGCGCGAATACGGGCCCAACGACGACTACGACGACGTCCGCGGCAAGCCGTCGGGCCATTTCGTCGTCCTGTGCGGCTATAACAAGACCAAGAAGACGGTGCTTGTGGCCGACCCCATGCACCCCAATCCCGTCAGCGACACGCAGTATTACGAGGTTGACATCAGCCGGCTCGTCTGTGCAATCCTTCTGGGGATCTTGACGAACGACGCCAATTTGCTGATCATCCAGCCGGGCTCGAAAAGGTAGCCCCCTTTATGCAACCGATCATTGTGGTGAACAACCCACGCACGCTCCCGATCAGTATTCCCGGCATCGATGTCATCCCCGCCAAGGCCTACCTGATCGACCCGACGATCGAATACGAACGCGACACCATGATTTTCAACCTCTGCCGGTCGTACCGCTACCAGTCGATCGGCTACTACGTGTCGCTGCTGGCGGCGGCGCGCGGCCACCGGCCGCTGCCGTCGGTCTCGGCCATCCAGGACATGAAGTCGATGACGATGGTCCGCTACGCCAGCGAGGACCTCGAGGAGCTGATCCAGACGAGCCTGCACCGGCTCCAGTCGCGCGAGTTCACGCTGAGCATCTACTTCGGCCGCAACATGGCCCGCGCCTACGACCGGCTCTCGCGCGAGCTGTTCAACCTGTTCCGCGCCCCGCTCCTGCGCGCCCACTTCCACCGCGACGAGGACAAGTGGTCGCTCGTCAAGATCGGCCCCATCGGCGCCAACGAAATCACGATGGAGCACTGGCCGTTCGTCGTCGAGACCGCGACCGACTATTTCTCGCGCCCGCGCTACTCGCCGCGCAAGAAGACCAACCCGCGCTACGACATCGCGATCCTGCATTGCCCCGAGGAGGCCAACCCGCCCTCCAACGAGCGCGCGCTCAAGCGGTTCGAGAAGGCCGCGGCCGCCGTCGGCATGGAGGCCGAGCTGATCGACAAGGACGACTACGGCCGCCTCGCCGAGTTCGACGCCCTGTTCATCCGCGAGACGACGCAGGTCAACCACCACACGTTCCGCTTCGCGCGCCGCGCCGAGGCCGAGGGGCTCGTCGTCATCGACGACCCCAAGTCCATCCTGCGCTGCTGCAACAAGGTCTACCTCGCCGAGCTCCTGGACCGGCACAAGATCCCCGCCCCCAAGACGGTCGTCGTTCACAAGGACAACGTCGAGGAGGTCTCGGGCCAGGTCGGCCTGCCGTGCATCCTCAAGCAGCCCGACAGCTCGTTCAGCCAGGGGGTCGTCAAGGTCGACACCGAGGACGAGCTGCAGCGCGAGGCCGAGCGCCTCCTCGACCGCTCCGACCTCATCATCGGCCAGGAATTCATCCCGACCGAGTTCGACTGGCGCGTCGGCATCATCGACCAGAAGCCGCTCTACGTCTGCCGCTACCACATGGCTCCCAAGCACTGGCAGATCCAGCAGAACGAGTGCGCCGACGGCAAGATCAAGTACGGCCGCGTCGAGGCGATCCCGCTCAAGGACGCCCCCCGGCAGGTCGTCTCGACCGCCCTGCGCGCCGCCAACCTCATCGGCAACGGCCTCTACGGCGTCGACCTCAAGCAGGTCGGCCGCCACGTTTACGTCATCGAGATCAACGACAACCCCTCGCTCGACTGCGGCTACGAGGACGGCATCCTCAAGGAGGACCTCTACATGAAGGTCATGCAGGTCTTCCTCAAGCGCATCGAACGGATCAAGAACGAGGGGGCCAACCGGTGACCCCACGCGGCCTGCACCTTTTCCAGGGCTACGGCGTCGAGCTCGAGTACATGATCGTCGACCGCGCGACGCTCGACGTCACGCCGGTCGCCGACAAGCTGCTGCACGCGGCCGCCGGCGACTACTCGGGCGAGGCCGAGATCGGCGAGACGGTCTGGTCCAACGAGCTCGTCCTGCACGTCGTCGAGCTCAAGACCAACGGCCCGGCCGGCGCGCTCGCCGGGCTGCCCGGCCTGTTCGCCGCCGACGTCGCCACGATCAACGAGCTGCTCGAGACGTTCGGCGCGCGGCTCATGCCGACGGCCATGCACCCGTGGATGAACCCCCTGGCCGAGGCGCGCATCTGGCCGCACGACAACTCGCCGATCTACCGCGCCTACGACCGCATCTTCGACTGCCGCGGCCACGGCTGGTCCAACCTCCAGAGCATGCACCTCAATCTGCCGTTCCACGGCGACGACGAATTCGCGCGCCTGCACGCCGCGATCCGGCTCGTCCTGCCGATCCTGCCCGCCCTTGCCGCGAGCTCGCCGATTGTCGAGGGACGCCCCGCGGAAGAGCTCGATCACCGGCTCGAGGTCTACCGCAGCAACCAAAAGAAAGTCCCGATGCTGACCGGCCGCGTCATCCCCGAGCCGGTCTTCACGCGCCAGGCCTACCAGCGCGAGCTCCTGGGGCTACTCTACCGCGACATCGCCCCGCACGACCCCGACCAGATCCTGCGCCACGAGTGGCTCAACTCGCGCGGAGCGATCGCCCGCTTCGCCCGCGACACGATCGAGATCCGCGTCATCGACGTCCAGGAATGCCCGGCCGCCGACCTCGCGATCGCCGCGCTCGTTGTTCGGACGGTGAAGTCACTGGTGGCCGAAACGTGGGCCGACCTCGCCGCGCAGGAAGCCTGGCCGATCGCGCCGCTCGAAGAGATCTTCCTGTCGGCGATCATGAACGCCGACGCGACGGTCATCCGCAACCGCAAATACCTGGAAATGTTCGGGTTCGAAGACGGCGAGGCGACGGCCGGCGAGTTGTGGTCGCACCTTTTGGAGCACGCCCGAGAACAAAACGAAGACCCGCCAGAACTCTTAAACCCAATCGACACAATCCTGAACGAAGGTCCGTTGGCTAGAAGAATCCTGAAGGCGCTCGGCCCTAACTTCAGCCGCGACGGTATTCAAGCCACCTACGCCCAGCTCTGCGACTGCCTGGCCGAGAACAAGATGTTTGGTAGGTCGGGTCTATGACCAGACAAAACCCCAGAGTCGGGTCACAGACCCGACCTACCATAAATATTCATTGACTATTCCATGATATTCATGTAATCCTCACCTCATGCCGATGAGAGATGCAGGAGGACATGTAACATGGAATGGCAAAAATTGATCCGCGGCAACGAGCGCTGGCTGGCGACCTACTGCGCCCTGGCCAAATTCATCGGCTGGATCCTGGTCTTCTTCGGGGTGTTTGACCTGGCAGGCGGCGTCTACATGAAGATTTTTCACCCGACGCTTCATACCCCGGGTATGTTCCTTGAGGTAGTGATCGTCATGCCGCTGGCGCGGGTGCTCCTGCCGGGGATGATCGCTCTGGTGGTCGGGGCCTTCCTACAATATCTGCTTAACCCCGACGCCCGGCCGGGACTGCTTCTTACCCATGGAGACAAGATCTTTTATTTCGCGGCCGCGATCTATCTCGTCAGATTTGGCGGCATGCTGACGAACATGCCCGCAGTCTATGCACAGTTCGATGGCTTCATGGATGCGATGTATAAAGTAGCGGCGGTGGTGATCCCGGAAATCCTCCGGCCATTTGCCCAGATCCTGATCGCGGTCGGCCTGGCGCAGGGGCTGCGGCGGATGCTTGCGGCGATTCAAGATTCCAAGACGCTGGTCTAGGGGAGGCACGCCATGATTCGCGTCAGGCTCGACTACCTCCTCCTCGACAACCGCATGAAGCTGACCGAGCTGGCGGAAAAAACCGGCATCTCGCTCAACAACCTGTCGATCCTCAAGACCAACAACGCCCGGGCGATCCGGTTCTCGACGCTCAACGTCATCTGCAAGGCGCTGGGCTGTTCCCCCGGCGACCTCCTCGAGTATGTCCCGGATCAAGACGGCGACCCGAATGCACAATAAGCCTGATCCACACGATGGATCGTTTTATCTAGACACGTCTCCGGGTTTATGACAAAAAAACCTCTTGCGTTGGAGGCACGACAACGCGCGAGTTGTCCATTTCTGCCTCCAGCCGGAGGGATTTGCCGGTGGAAAAGATCGCGCCTGGCTGCTCGACCGAAGAAATCGGGCGGGCTGCCGTATCCGATGTCTCCGCCGGCGGATCGGACCTCCCCTTGCGGCGCGGCCGGGCGTGGATTCGTGAAGCCTGCGTCGGCCTCCTGTTTCTCCTCATGGCGTTGTGGTGCACCGATCCGTGGATCCGCCATCCCGCCACGCGCATGATCGGCGCCACCGACCGCCGCACGCACGAACTGAACACCGATACCATCCTGCCGGTGACGCTCGCCGGCTGGCTGGATTTCGCCGCGTTCGAACTTGGGGTGTGGCCGCTGAAGGACAGCCGGCACCTGATGTTCCCGCGCGGCGCCTCGCACGGCGACTCGTTTGAC
This sequence comes from Candidatus Sumerlaeia bacterium, assembly GCA_039683515.1. Classification (GTDB taxonomy): domain Bacteria; phylum Sumerlaeota; class Sumerlaeia; order MVZB01; family MVZB01; genus JAJFUE01. The sequence continues at coordinate 7,071 of JBDKRG010000014.1, forward strand.
GGCCTGCTTTTGGCGATCGTCACCGCGGCGCTGGCGATCGCGCTGCCCCTGCCCCTGGCTCATTCGATCGCCATCGTGCTTGGATTCGCGATGGTCGGCTGGACGGTGTGGCTGCTGGGCAAGCGGCTGTGGGGACCCGGCTCGACGGCGCTTGTGCTCGCGCTCGCCGCGATCATGATGCCGTACCTGTTCCAGCGCTACGCCACCCACGCCAACCTGTTTTATGTTTGGGTGATCCCCGCCGCCATGCTGGCCTTCGAGCGCTGGCGCGAAAACCCCGACTGGCGCGGCACGCTTTACTGGGCGCTCAGCTTCCCGCTGCTGGGCCTGTCCTCGTGGCACACCATGATTTCGGGAATGATTTTTCAGTGCTGCGCAAGCGGCGCCGCGATTGCGCACACAATCGGCGCCGACCCGGCCATGCGCCGCCGACACATGCTGACCCTGCTCGTGGCGTGGATCGCGGGCGCGGCGCTGACGGTGCTGGTGGCCTCCCCGATGCTCGAGCATTTCGATCGCCGCCGCAAGGTCCCCGAGTCCCATCTCGTGCGCTACTCGGCGCCCCTGGCGCAGTATCTGATGCCTCACCGGCCCAGTTCCGCGGGACAACTCGAATTCTTTTCCACGCCTCAGAAGGAGATGCGGACCTCGTGGGAGGCGCAGCTTTCCATCCCGCTGCTGCTGACGGTCCTGGCCCTGGCCTGGATGGCGAGCCGGGGGAGGTCGGTCACCAAGACGGCGCTCATCCTGACGGCCGTGGCCGGCGTGATCATGACGCTTGGGCCCCGGCTTCAAATCACCCAGGCGGCCGCGTCGGCGGGCGACGATCTGCCGGCCATGCCGCTGCATTATCTGTTGCAATCCAGCCGGCTCTTCAGCGTTGTCCATATCCCGAGCCGCGCGGTTTCGGTGGTCTTTTTTGCCATCCTGGTGTCGGCGGGTTTTGCGCTGCAGTGGATCAGGGGCGCCCTCGCGCGCCGCCACAAACCGTTTCTCTGGTGGCCGGTTCTCGCCGGAGTCCTTGTGTTTTGTTACTGGTGGAGCGTGCCGACCGGCAACCGCCCCACCGCGCCCTGGCCGGAAGTCCCGAAATTTTACGAGGACCTGGGGCGCCGGCCCGGCAGGGGCGCGGTCTTCGACGTGCCGGTGTCGACCTACTGGTTCCCGCATTACAATTATTACCAGCTGTGGCATCACAGGCCGGAAGTCTCGTCGGTCCTCTATCACGACGCGGCCTCGACGCGATCGCTTGACTTCGTTCGCGGGCGGCGGGACATGGCGTTCTTTTTGGGGAATCGAAGGGTGAACCCCAAAACCGTCGATGCAATCGCCCGGGTGGGGTTCCTCGACAAGCTGCGGAAACAAAAAATCGATTACGTCGTGGTCCACCCGCGGTTCCTGAATTTTCTGATTCAGGCGTCGCATGCCGCCCCGGAGAACCAACCCGCGTTTGATCGCATCGAGGCGGCGTGGAAACCGCGCCTGGTCTTCAGCGACAGCCGGATCCGCGCCTACAGCACCCGTCCCTTGCAACCGGCCCAGGCAGAGTCCTCAACGACCGCGACCACCCGGCAACCCCCGCCGCGGACGTAACATCCGGCCGCGGCCGGCTTTTGCGCGCCACGACTACTCGTAAATCGCCCAGTTTTCGCGGCCGACGCCGGAGCGTCCCGGCTGCGTCCTGGCCGGCGACCGCGTTGCGCTCGTGATCGCCGTCGGGATGAACGTCATGACCAGGTTCTTGAACTCGGTGGAGTTCGCGAAGCTTTCGATGCATTGATCGAGCGTCTTCGCCCCGGAGCTCAAGACCCCTGTCCAGTATTCCCGCTCCGAAGTGGACGGATAGCGCGCCATGAAGCACAGATACAGCCGATCGGCCAGTTGCGCAGGCGTCAAGGTCGCGGGCAAGCGCTGGAACAGCTCCTTGGCGACGTTGGTGACCGCCCGGAGCTTTTCGGCATCGAGCGCCTGGTTCACGCGCAGGGCCTGGACCGGCACGCCGTATTCGGAACTCCGCACCCTTTCGATAAAGGCCATCCCCCCCTCGCCGGTAAAGATGCCGTAGAACATCTGCCCGACGAGGCTTTCGGTCGCCAGCCCGCCCTGGCCCTCGAACCGCTGCCGGACGAGAGCCGTGAACTCGCTGGACCGGGTAAATACCGTGACGTATTCGTCCCGGTTCTGCGTCTTGGCGATGGCCGCCGCGATCTCGGATTCGTTCGGCGTCCGCCACAGGTACGTCTTGTAGCAGTCGATCGCGAATTGACGGTTGATCGAGTTGCCGGGGTTGCGCTTCTGATACTCCTCCGAAAGCAGGAACCGCCGCCCGACTTCGCGGAAGACATAAATGGCGTCGATCTCACGGCTCCGGATTTCGTCGTAGTGCCAGGCCCAGTACTGGTAGGCCGACTCGGACTCGGGATTGCGCGACAGGGCCGCATCGTACAGGTGCTTGACCATCGAGCGCAGCGGCGTCTCCACCTTGTCCAGCCAGCCGAAGCCGGACCCGCCGTTCTGGACAAAGCGCCATTTCAGGGTGTGGAGGCCCGAATCCAGATCGGCGCCGACCTGCGTCCAGCCGACCTCGCCGCTGATCCGTTCCCGGCGCACGCCATCGACCCAGAACTCGAGGTAACCCGAGTTGCTCACCGAGGAAACCTGCCAGTGGAACCGCAGCTTTTCCGGGCCATACAGGCTGGTTTCGACCCAGCTTTCCTGATTGTCGCCGATCGCGCCGCTCTGGGCCGAGCTTCCCCCATGCCAGGAATAGACGTACTGACCGTACCAGGCCGCGTTGCCCCCCGTCGTAAACGACAGCGTGTCGTTATCGAGCGCCGGCCCGACCGCCCCCATGTCGTCGTTGTCATGAATGATCACCCACGCCTGAAGCGGGCTCCCCCTGTCGTACGCGCTATTGCTGAGCACCGTGATGATCACATTTTCGTCGCTTTCATAGATGTCGTCGTCTTTGGGCGTGATCGTCAAATACGCGTCCGTCTGCCCCGCGGGAATGCGAATCGGACTGGTGATTTTGTTGTAATCCGTTTCGTTCCGTGCCGATCCCGCGATGTTGAAATAGACGTCCAGCGCGGAAGCCGTGCTGCCGGTGCGGCTGAATCGGACGGATGCCGTGTCCGTGCCGGGCTCCGAGGCCGACGCGTCGACGGCGTTGACGCCGACGTATGATTTTGGCGGGGCCGTTGTGAACCGCCAGACGTCGCCCGTCGTCTTGCCGGCCGAATTTCTCGAATCGACGCGCCAATAATAATCGGCATCCTGGACAAGCGAACCGAGGTTATAGGATGTTTCCGTGCGATTGGTCGCCAGAACGATGTTGGGCGCGTCGGTCCGGCCCAGATAGACGTCGTAGCTCGTCGCCCCGCCGCCGTTTGTCCAGCTCAGAACCAGGTTGACCGGCCGGCCGGTGGCGCCGTTTGATGGGTGGGGGTTGATCGCCTTCAAGGGCAGCTCGACCGTGGAGTCGGTCGTCACCGCGGCGGCCGCGACAAGCCTGTAATTCTCCAGCCTGTCCGGAACGCCCGATTGCCCATATATTGACATGGGCGTCATGATCAGGATCGCGAACACGATGCCGATTCGCCGCTGAAGCCATCCGTTCATTTCAGGCGCCTCCACGCACGGTCTCGGGTTGCAATGAAATTTTCAGCCACGATGTCAATTGCCCGGTTTTGGCATAATAACACGGGTCTATATTCATGACCAACGGCTGTCAACACGAATCCGGTAAATGATACAGGCCTCAGCAAACAGCGGCGGGGGGCGAATTGAATCGACACACCCACCCCTGGTCAGGGCACAATCAAGACAGACAAACGATCCCAAGCGAGGATGCCGCGCCATGATTATTTACGATTTCACGATGAAAAACATCGACGGCCGCGAGGTCGAGCTGGACGCCTTCAAGGGCAACGTCCTTCTGGTCGTGAACGTCGCGAGCCGCTGCGGGTTCACGAAGCAGTACGCGGGGCTCGAGGCGCTCTACGAAAAGTATCATTCCCGCGGCCTGGAGATCCTGGGCTTCCCGGCCAACAACTTCATGCGCCAGGAGCCCGGCACCGACGCCGAGATCAAGGCGTTCTGCACGACGAAATACAACGTCACGTTCCCGATGTTCTCCAAGATCAGCGTCCGCGGCAAGGACCAGCACCCGCTGTATCAATACCTGACCGACAAGAAAGCGCACGAGTTCGGCGGGGCGATCACGTGGAATTTCAACAAGTTCCTCGTCGGCCGCGACGGCCAGATCAAGGCGCGGTTCGGGTCGAAGACCACGCCCGAAGATCCTGAACTGATCGTGGCGATCGAAGCAGAGCTGGAAAAAAGTGATAAGGCTGACTTCTAAACAGTGATATGAAATTCACGAATTCACTGCTGTGCTGCGTTTTTGACCAATGTAATACCCATATGGTTTTCGATCATCTTGTAAGCCGGCGTGTTCATGAGTACATGCATAAAACAATGATGAACAGTAAGAATAAGATCCTGTAGATTTGGGTCGTCCTCAATTAGGCCCACTTTTAATCCAAGTTTTTTGCATTCCTCGAAATGTAGATGTCTTTCGTGTGCCTTGTTATCCCTGTAATTCGAAAGGGCTTTCACGATTTTTTTTGCCTTCGTTCTTGCGTCTGGAACACCCTGAAGCATGTTATCCACCAACTCATTTTCGACGAAGCTATTTGACCATTTTATTGCTTGTTCACATTGACTCAGGAAGCTGGGCCGATACTGCTGAATAATCGCCTGCCATATAGGGGTAATTGAACGATCCTTCTTTACTTCTCTACACGCACGTTTGAACTCTTGAATAATCCCATACGCAGGAATCCCGCGCAAATGTGGATCGATCGGCCCCAAATTCGAGTGTTTTGCCAATAATATTTCTTTACACGAGCAAGCCATCATTGTTCCCGCCGACATTGCTTGTTGCGGGATTATTGCCCGGATATTATCTTTGAACATCCAATGCAAGTAATGCACGATTGATTGGGTTGCTGCGATGCTGCCTCCGGGTGTGTGCAAAATGAGGTCGAGACCAAGAGAACGGTTCATCCTGTGAACCGCCATCATAAACCCATTCTTATCTTCGTCATTGATATCGGATTGGGGTACTGCAGGCTTGGACATGTAACCAGAATAATATACGATTACATTCCTATTGGTATATCTAAATAGGTTTTCTAAATGCCCTCGACGCACGATGTCAAGTCGGCGGGCGTTATTTATCTCGAATTGTTGAAGCTCTCTTAATACGTCATTCCAGTTGGGCATCCGACGTTCTCCGCATTTCCACAAATAGCATCATCCCCGATGCCGTACGTGGTATATGAAGGAACATACTTAAACAACGGAGGTTGTTCAAGACTTATATCATCCCTCAATAATTCGTCGGACTCCATGGCCTCATGTTTGATGCCAAACAGGGTAACGTACTCTCGTTCGAACGTTGTGCGCTTGGGAAGGTTCTCTCGCTCTGATTTCATGTTGCACCTTCCTATTTCTTCATCGTACGTAAGTGTATTACATGATCGTTAGTATGATCAACGCCTGAAATACTCATCGGCGTCAAGGAAATAATTCTGAAGAATATATTCCAACTTCTTCGGACTAGGGCGGTCACCAATGGACTGCGCAAGTAAAGGCTTTCCGCTTTACTCATAGTCATTCGAAAAGTAGAATTACCCCTAGACTTCTGCCTGTGCTGCCCTATCCCGGGCGTTAACCTATCCGAACCTTGGCGATCTTGGCGTCTTGGCGTAAAAATGAATTGTTGTATTTGACACCTATCCGGCCGATAGGGTTAAATGGTTCGCTTATTTGCCGGCATACGGCAAACCGGACACGTCCGCAGGTGGAAGTGCCGGACAGCTCGGCTCCTCGCTTGGAAACCTTCGGCGGCTGGCTGGGCTCTCTCGGCGGCCTCAATGGCCAAAGCTTCGGACGCGCCCGCGACACCTGATAAGGAGGCGCCTTCCATGTCGATCACGGAAGTCCGCAAACACGAACTGATCGAAGAGTACAAGACGAACGAGCATGACACCGGCTCGCCCGAGGTCCAGGTCGCGATCCTGACCGAGCGGATCAACAACCTGACCGAGCATTTCAAGGTTCATGCGAAGGATCACCACTCGCGCCGCGGCCTGCTGATTCTGGTCAGCAAGCGCAAGGCGCTGCTGAACTACCTCAGCAAGAAGAACGTCGAGCGCTACCGCGCCCTGATCCAGAAGCTGGGTCTGCGCCGGTAACGGGAACTCAAGGGCGGGCGGCTTGGACACGGGCCGCCCGCCCGTGTTAGTATAAAGTTTGAAATCTCGGATCGGTCCTCGAGGCGCGACGGTAGCGCCCGCGGGGCGGATCCGAAAACGGCAAGGGGCTTACATTACGCCCCGGCCGGACATACCACCCGACGCGCATTGGGTCGGGGCCATGGCCGGCAAGCGATGGAGGATGTTGGAAGAGCTTACGGGATTTTAAATGGAGCGGCCGAATTCAATTTCGGATTGCGGACTGCGGATTGCGGATTGAAAATTCCGAGTTCCGAAATCCGAAATCCGCAATCGAGTCGGCTTCTGCATTTAAAACCCCGAAGACTCTTAGTCCTCCACCCACCGGAACATGACCGTCCATGCCGGCCGGCCGCGGTTGACCGTTTTGGGACCGCGCCCGGATTGTAAGCGGCTGTGGGCCACGCCCCATTTTGGGGGTCGGGTCAAGGACAACAGAATGAATATTGAACGTCACATGATCCCCTTCGGCGAGAACCCGTTGGAGATCGAAATCGGCCGCGTGGCCAAGCAGGCCGATTCGGCCGTCGTCGCGCGCGTCGGCGGCACGGTCCTGCTGGCCGCCGTCACCGTCTCCGCCGAGCCGATCGAGGGGCGCGATTTCTTCCCGCTCATGGTCGACTACCGCGAGCGCTTCTACGCCTCCGGCCGCATCCCCGGCGGCTTCATCAAGCGCGAAGGCCGCCCCGGCGACCTCGAGACGCTGCGCGCCCGGCTCATTGACCGCGCCATCCGCCCGCTCTTCCCCGATTCGCTGCGCAACGAGGTCATGGTCTACGTGACCGTCGTCTCCAGCGACAACATCAACCCGGCCGACGTCATCGGCCTCACGGCCACCAGCCTCGCGCTGCGCCTGAGCAGCATCCCGTTCCCGACGGCCACGGCGGCCGTCCGCGTCGGCCGCGTGGGCGGCAAGTTCATCCTCAACCCGACGTTCGAGCAGATCGCCGAGAGCGACCTGGACCTGACCGTCGCCGGCACGCGCACCGCGATCAACATGGTCGAGTCCGGCGCCAAGGAAGTCGGCGAAGAGGACATGATCGCCGCCCTCAGGTTCGCCCACGAGGCCATCGTCGAGATCATCGACGAGATCGACGCCTTCGCCGAGAAGCACGGCAAGGACAAGTTCGACCTAGTCGTCGAGGAGCTGCCCGAGGACGTCCTGAAGAAGGTCCGCGCGGCGGCCGACAAGGCCTGCGACGAGCTCGTCCACAAGACCACCACCAAGGAAGAGTTCCAGAAGCGCGAGCATGAGATCACCGACGAGGTGTGCATGCCGTGGATGGAAGACCACCCCGAATACGAGCTGCTGATCAAGGCCGAGTGCGAAGCGGCCCTGAGCCGCGCCGTCCGCCGGCTGATCGTCAAGGAAAACAAGCGCGTCGACGGCCGCTCGCTCACCCAGATCCGCCCGATCTCGTGCGAGGCGCCGGTCCTGCCGGCCACGCACGGCTCGGCGCTCTTCACCCGCGGCCAGACGCAGGCCCTCGGCGTCGTGACGCTCGGCACCGTCGGCGACGCGCAGACGCTCGACACGATGCTCGGCGAGCGCGAAAAATACTTCATGCTCCACTACAACTTCCCGCCCTACAGCGTCGGCGAGGCCAAGCCGATGCGCGCCCCAGGCCGCCGCGAAATCGGCCACGGCGCCCTGGCCGAGCGCGCCCTCGAGCCGATCATCCCGCTCAAGGAAAACTTCCCCTACACGATCCGCCTCGTCTCCGAGATCATGGAGTCCAACGGCTCCAGCTCCATGGCGTCGGTCTGCGTCGGCACGCTGGCCCTCATGGACGCCGGCGTCCCGATCAAGCGTCCGGTCGCGGGCATCGCGATGGGCCTCGTCGCCGACGAAACCGGCGAGATGCGCGTCCTGACCGACATCCAGGGCGTTGAGGACCACTTGGGCGACATGGACTTCAAGGTCGCCGGCACGCGCGACGGCATCACGGCCCTCCAGATGGACATCAAGATCGAGGGCGTCACGTTCGAGATCATGGAGCAGGCGCTCCGCCAGGCCAAGGACGCCCGCAACTTCATCCTCGACAAGATGGCCGAGGTCCTGCCCGAGCCGCGCGCCGAGCTGGCGCTGTCGGCCCCGCGCATCGCGATCCTCCAGATCCCGGTCGACAAGATCGGCGCCCTCATCGGCCCCGGCGGCAAGAACGTCCGCTCGCTCCAGGAGCGCACCGGCACCAAGATCGACATCGAGGAAGACGGCAAGGTCTACGTCGCGTCGAACAACGCGCAGGGCGCCCGCGACGCCGAGATGGAAATCAAGCAGCTCACGATGGACGTCGAAATCGGCCAGGTCTACGACGGCAAGGTCGTGCGCATCGCCGACTTCGGCGCGTTCCTCGAGATCCTGCCCGGCAAGGACGGCATGGTCCACGTCAGCGAGCTCGACACCCAGCGCGTCGAGTCGGTCGAGGCGGTCTGCCAGCTCGGCGACGTGATGAAGGTCAAGGTCATCAACGTCGACCCGACCGGCAAGGTGCGCCTGTCGCGCAAGGCCGTCCTGCTCGAGGAGCAGGGGGTCTCGCCCGAGGAGATCGAGGCGATGCGCCAGGCCTCCGGCGGCGGCGAGCGTCGCGGCGGCGATCGCGGCGGACGTGGCGGAGACCGCGGCCGTGGCGGACGTGATCGCGGCGGGCGCGGCGGCGATCGCGACCGGGGCGGCCGTGGCGGCGAACGCGGCGGCGAACGCAGCGGCGGCAGCCGCGAATACGGCTTCCGCGAAAAGCCCCGCTCGGACAAAGAAGAAGAGTAAGTGATAGGTCGGGTCTACGACCCGACTCCGGATAAAAAAACCGGCCTCGCGGGAACAACCCTCGCGAGGCCGGTTTTTTGATTTTCGATTACGATTACGAGCACGACGCACGAGCACGAAAATTCCGACATCTGCGCGTGGGTTATTTGGCCTTGATGTCCATGCAGTAGAGCTGCTTCTCGTCGCGCATATACAACCTTCCGTTGGCGATCGCCAGCGGGGCCCAGCGCTCGGCGCCCGGCGAGATCTCGTACTCGCTGATCTTCCGCGGACCCTTGGGCGTCAGCTCGGCCAGGACCATCGTCCCCTTTTCGCCGAGGATGTAGTAGAGCCCGTCGGCATACGTCAGCTGCCCCTTGGTCGGGAACTCGCGCTCCTCGTCGGACCACTTCGCCGCGCCGGTCTTAAAGTCCACGCACGTCAGGACCTGGTCGCGGTAGCCGTAAAGCATCCCGTCCATCAGGATCGGCGTGCCGAAGTGCGCCTGGATATTCTGGTTCACCCAGAGCTTCGTGACCGGGTTGGGCTTGGTCATGTCGAGCTTGACGACCGTCGCGCCGTGCCGGTAACCGGAGCTGACGAAGACCATGTCCTCCCACGCGATCGGGCTGGCGGCGTTGACGTCGTATTTCGTCACCCACGGGAACGACCACAGGACCTTGCCGTCCTTCATGCGCACGCCGGCGACCTCCTTGCCGGCCGCGAAGACGAGCTGCTCGACGCCGCCCGCTTTCGACACCACCGGCGTGGAGTAGCCCTCGGGGCCGTTGCCGCTCTTCCAGATCGTCTCGCCGGTCTTCTTGCTGAGCGCCATGAACGCCGAGTTGTTATTGCCGCCGGGGTTGACGAACAGCATCTCGCCGACGATGAACGCCGACTGGGAGATCCCCCACGTGATGTTGGCCGAGCCGGCCAGCTTGAGGATGTTCTTCTGCCAGACCGGCTTGCCGTCGGCGACGCCGGCGCACACGAGCTCGCCGTTGCCGCCGATCGCGTAGACGAAGTTGCCGTCGACGGTCGGCGTGGCGCGCGGGCCGTCGTGGCTGTCGTTGGCGTCGTAAATCGGCCCGATCGGCTGCTTCCAGAGCTCTTTGCCGGTCTTCTCGTCGAACGCGACGACGAACTGGCTGGCCTTGTCCTGGAACATCGTGTAGACGCGGCCGCCGGCGATGGAGATGGAGGAGTAGCCGGCTCCGAGCGGCGCGGTCCACAGCCTGGCGGGCCCGCCCGCGGGCCAGGCCTTGAGGAGGCCGGTCTCCCGGCTGATGCCGTTGTTGTCCGGCCCGTGGTAGCGCGGCCAGTCCTCGGCGCGGGCTGAAACGATGAACACGAACGCGATCAGAATGATGAGGCGCGGCTTCATGGCGGCGATCCTTTCTCGCAAGTGCACCGGAAAATGAAAAAATTTCAAGGTCGCTTCGAGCCGAAGCGACCTACTGACTTACCGACTATTTTAAGGCCTTGACGTCGTAGCAGTATAATTTCTTCTCGTCGCGCAGGAAGAGCCTGCCGTTGGCGACGACCGGGGCGGCCCAGCGGCTCTCGCCTTCCGAGAAGACGAACTCGCTGATTTTCCGGCAGCCGGCCGGCGTCAGCTGGGCCAGCGCCAGCGTGCCGTCCTCGCCCAGGACGTAGAACAGGCCGTCGGCAAAGGTCATCTGCGCCATCTTCGGCATGTCGTCGTTGTCGTCCTCCCACTTGAGGTTGCCGGCCGTGTCGATGCAGACCATGTCGTCCATCCGGTAGCCGTAGATGCAGTCGCCGAGCTTGACCGGCGTGTGGAAGTAGCACTGCATGGCGCGGGTCGTCCAGAGCTGCCGGGCGGGGTTGGCCTCGTTCTTCATGTCGAGCTGCACGACCATCGCGCCGTGCACGTAGCCGCCGCTGATGAAGACCTTGTCGTCCCAGGCGATCGGGCTGACCGCGTTGAGGTGGTTCATCGAGCCCCACGGCGCGGTCCACAGGATCTTGCCGTCGACCGGGCGGATGCCGACCAGGTCGGTGCCGTCGACGAACACCAGGTGCTCGACGCCGCCGGCGCGCGAGATCACCGGGGTCGAGTAGCCCGGGAAGTCGCTGCCGCTCTTCCAGGCGACCGCGCCGGTGTTCTTGTTGAGGGCGAGGAAGGCCGCCCCCTTGTCGCCGCCCGGGTTGAAGACGACGAGGTCGCGGTAGACGAACGGCGATTGCGCCATCCCCCACCACTTGTCGCGCGGGACGGTGTTGCCGGCGATCTCGAGGATGTTCTTTTTCCAGATGACCTTGCCGTCGGCGACGTTCAGGCAGGCGGCGATGCCGTTGCTGTCGTTGACCCACACCCGCTCGCCCTCGACGGTCGGCGTGGCGCGCGTGCCGTGCCACCCCTCGCGGTCGCGGTAGATCGGGCCGGTCTGGGTTTTCCAGAGCAGGTCGCCGCTCTTCTCGTTGAACGCCGCGACCCACTGGCCCTGGCCGTCCTGGTACATCGTGAAGACGCGGCCGGCGGCGACGGCGACGCTCGAGTAGCCGATCCCGAGCGGCGCCGACCAGAGCAGCTTCGGCCCGCCCGCCGGCCAGGCCTTGAGCAGACCCGTCTCCTTGCTGATGCCGTTGCCCTCGGGCCCGCGGTAGCGCGGCCAGTCTTCGGCCCGGATCGAACCGGCCATGAGCATGATGACGATGACAACGAGATACCGGCGCATCATGGGTCTCTCCCCTCCGAGTTTGACAACCTCAAATCCTTGTTAAACTCACAAAATCGAAGGATAATCCTTATGATTCAATGCGAGCAAGACATAAAGCAGGTTGATCCATGAACGGAACGAGCCCGCACTCTCCCCTGCGGATCGGCATGGTCTGCTACCCGACGTACGGCGGCAGCGGGGCGGTCGCGACCGAGCTCGGGCGGCTGCTGGCGCGGCGCGGCCACACGATCCACTTCATCAGCCTGGCGCGCCCCTTCAGACTGGTCAACGACTTCCACGAGAACATCTTTCACCACGAAATCGGCAGCGAAAGCTACCCGCTCTTCCAGGGCCAGCTCTACACGATCTCGGCGGCCGTCAAGATCACCGAGATCGTCCGCCATTTCGGGCTCGACCTCGTGCACCTGCACTACGCCCTGCCGCACGCGATCAGCGCCTGGCTCGCCCGCGAGATGCTCGGCGAGCACGGCAACATCCCGATCCTGACGACGCTGCACGGCACCGACATCACGCTCGTCGGCTCCAAGCCGTCCTACTACCCGGCCGTCAAGCTCGGCCTCGACCGCAGCGACCGGCTCACCGCCGTCTCGCAGTGGCTTTCCGACGAGACGTGCAAGCTGTTCCGGCTCTGCGGCGGCATCGACGTCATCCACAACTTCGTGGACACCACCGTCTTCACGCCGCACTGCGCCGGCTGCGCGCGCGCCCACTACGCCGCCGAGGACGAAAAGATCCTCATGCACATCTCCAACTTCCGGCCGGTCAAGCGCCTGGCCGACGTCGTCGCGATCTTCGCGCGCGTGAACGAAAGCATGCCGTCGCGACTGCTCCTCATCGGCGACGGGCCGGACCGGGAAAAGGCGGAGCTCGCCGCCGAGGAACTGGGCATCTCCGACCGCGTCCTGCTCCTCGGCAAACAACCGAGCGTCGAGCGCTTCCTGCCGCTGGCCGACCTGTTCCTGTTCCCGTCCGAGAGCGAGTCGTTCGGGCTGGCCGCGCTCGAGGCGATGGCGTGCGGGGTGCCGGTCGTCGGCGTGCGCGCGGGGGGGCTGCCCGAGGTGGTGACCGACGGCGAGACCGGCGCTCTGCGGGCGCTGGGCGACATCGAAGCCATGGCCGAGGCCGCCCTCGAGATCCTTGCCGATCCCGAGCGCCGCAGGCACATGGGCCGGGTCGCCCGCCGCCGCGCCATCGACCGGTTCGAGGCCGGGATCATCGTCCCGCGCTACGAGGCGCTCTACCGCGAAATGGTTGCGCAGCAAACCGGCTCGTTCTTCTAGATGCATGATATTGCTTGACTTGGGAACATCCCTGGCCATATCCTCCACCAAACGGGACAGCGCATCGCCCGGCATCCCAACGTGACAAGTTCCCCGACTTGCAATATAGAATCCATTTAGAGACTTTCAACATATCCGTCGTTGCATTCATTCCCAAGGCAAAGGGGTGCGCCATGTTTCGTCATCATTTTATTCTGGTTTCCTGCTTGGCCTTCATGATCGCGGGCGGCGCCGGGCTCGCGCGGGCCAAATATGTCACCGACCCGTTTAACTGGTCGACCGGCCAGATCTCGACGACCGACTACGGGGCATGGTCCCTCGACGTGGCGGACGCGGACAACGACCGCGATCTGGACGTGGCGGCGGCGATGCCGTACGCGAACACGATGGCGGTCTTCGAGAGCCGCGGCGGGTCCAAGCCGGCGTTCGTGCGCCACCTGCTCACGGACAAGGCCAGCGGCGGCGGCACCGTGAAGTTCGCCGACATCGACGGCGACGGCGTGCGCGAGATCCTCGCCACCAAGACCGGCAGCGGGGAGGTCGTCTATTTCGACCTCGCCAACACCGCGACCCTCGCCTACGCGGAGAAATTGATCAGCTCCGACGAAACCGGCCCGATGGGGATCGGCGCGGCCGACCTCGACCGCGACGGCGACGTGGACGTGGCCGTTTCCAAGGGCGGCGGCGCCAACGTGATCTGGTTCGAGAACCTCGGCACGGCGCCCCCGACCTTCACCCGCCACGTGATCGACTGGGGCCCCACCGGAGCCGGATCGCTCGCGGTGGGCGACGTAAACCGCGACGGGCGGGTGGACATCCTCGTCTCCTCCATCGCCGAAAACAAGATCAACCTCTACCTCAACTTCGGCAACTGGTTCAGCCGGCAGGTCATCACCTCGACGCTCAAGGGGGCGACCAACGTCGGGGTGGCCGATTTCGACAAGGACGGGCGGCTGGACGTGTACGGCTTCGGGCATCAGGAGGATGAGCTCGACGTGTTCATGAACAACGGCGCGTTCGTCCCGGCGTTCACCAAAAACGTCATCTGGTTCGGCTACACTTTGGGCGGATTCATCATCTCGGCCGGCGACGTGGACAACGACGGCCAAATCGACCTCGTGACCAACAAGCGCTGGTTCAGGAACACCGGCGGCGGGACCTTCCAGGCGATCCCAATCTATAATCACGAGTATAGCGCGAGCTCAATCGCGCTGGGCCGGATCGATCCGGACGCCTATCCGGACCTGATCGCCGGAGAGGGCGGCGGCATCTACTGGCACAAGAACGTCTACCTGAACCCGGCCCACTACCGGCCGGCCAAGCGGTACCCCGAATCGGGCTTGCGGGAAGGGATCGGGAGCCCCCGGCTCGGCGTCCACGACACCAGCTACTTCTACCCGGTCAAACGCGACGGCGCCCAGTGGCAGGTCAGCGCGACGAGCGATTTCTCCAATATCGTTTATGACGTCGTCACGGCTGAGCAGCTTCAGGTCATCCTGCCGCCGAACAGGTTGAGTCTCGACAAGCCGTACTTCTGGCGGGCGCGCTGGCGGTTCGGCGACGCCTGGTCGCAGTGGTCGAACACGGCGTCGTTCTGGACGGTGAAGGAAAAGATCCGCGTGTCGGGCACGACGACCCGGTTCGCGACGATCCAGGGGGCGATCGACGCCGCCGCGCCGGGCGCCACGGTCATCGTGCCGTACGCCGAATACGTCGAGAACATCGACTTCAAGGGAAAGAACATCCGGCTGCAGTCGCAGAACCCCGACAGCACGAAGACGGTGACGACGACGGTGATCGACGGCAACGGGAAATCCCCCACGGTGCGCTTCGCCGGAAGCGAGGGGACGACCTGCTCGCTGGCCGGGTTCACGATCCGCAACGGCCTGCGAGGCATTTACGGCAACAGCTGCCGGGCGCTCATCGAGAAGAACCTGATCACCGGCAACACCCCCGGCATCTCGCATGTGGCGGGGAACATCCGCTACAATCGTTTCATCAAGAACACGTCACGGCCCGATTATTATTCGGCCGGCAACCCGAGCGCGATGTTCTACTGCAACGGCGTGATCGAGAACAATTATTTCGCGCAAAACAGCCGCGTTGTCGCCAAGGGCTGCGTCCTCGGCCAGATGCGCAACAATGTCTTCGTCGATAACGACGGCGACGTGCTCATCGAGTGCTACAACGTCCATGACAACCGCATCGAGAACAACAAGGGGCTCGGCCTGGGGCTCTGCATCAACGTTCACGACAACGAAATCGTCGGCAATGCGGTGGGCCTGCAAAACTGCGACAACATCCACGATAACCTGATCGCCGGGAACAAAAACACGTCGTGGGGCGGCGGGCTCGCGATTTCAACGAACATTTATCGCAATATCATCATGGGCAACCAGGGGCAATACGGCGGCGGTCTGTACCGGTGCTCGGGCGTGCACGACAACCTGATCGCCGAGAACAACGCATACATGGGCGGCGGGGCCGCCGATTGTTCGGATTTCTACAACAACACGGTCGTCGAGAACACCGCCACGCGCAGCGGCGGCGGCGTTTACGACAGCCCGGTCGTCGACTGCATCGTCTGGAGCAACAAGGCCCCGACGGATCCGCAGATTTCCAGCGCGCTAACGATGTATAGCTGCATCGCCGGCGTGGGCGCGTACAGCGGCAACATCTCCGCCGACCCGCAGTTTGTCAACGCCGCGGCCGGCGACTGGCGGCTCAAGGAGACGTCGCCGTGCATCGACGCCGGGGTGAAAACGAATTCGACAACAGACCTGCTGGGCGTCGCGCGCGGCCTTCTGTTCGTCGGCGGGCGCGGCGACGGCTCCAACTACGACATGGGGGCCTACGAATTCCAGCCGACACACTTCGGGGTGGGAAGCATCAACCCCACGGGCGAATGACAAAAGGGCCCCGGATGGCGATGGCGCCGTCCGGGGCATTTCGATTTCGATCGGGCGGGTGGGTCGAGTTTCGATTCTCGATTACGATTACGACGCACGGGCACGAATACGGGCACGAATACGGGCACGGGCGCGATGACGGGCTTGGAATTTCTACTGCACGGCGCCCTTCGTGATCTTCATGAAGATGTCCTCGAGGTTGACTTCCTTCTCCGAGAAGCCGGTCACCTTGACGCCGCCGGCGATCAGCTTCTCCATGAGCACGCTCGGGTCGTCCATCTCGAAATCGATGCCCACGAGCAGTTCCTCGCCGTCGGCTTCGACGCTGCGCACGCCGGGCTGGCCGGTCAGCAGGTCGACCGCCCGGGCCGCGTCGCCCTTGATCTTGATCTCGATCTCGCGGCTCCCCTGCAGGTTGCGCGTGATGTCGTCGACGGCGCCGGCCACCAGCAGCTTGCCGCGCTCGACGATGCCGATCGTGTTGCAGAAGTCGGAGAGCTCGGTCAGGATGTGCGAGCTGATCAGGATCGTCTTGCCCATCTTGCGCAGCTC
The DNA here is from genome assembly GCA_039683515.1 of Candidatus Sumerlaeia bacterium. GTDB lineage: Bacteria > Sumerlaeota > Sumerlaeia > MVZB01 > MVZB01 > JAJFUE01. The sequence continues at coordinate 23,565 of JBDKRG010000014.1, forward strand.
CTTGAGGAGCTCGCGGAACTCGATGCGGGCGCGCGGGTCGAGGCCGCTGGCCGGCTCGTCCAGCAGCAGGACCTTGGGGTCGTGGACGAGCGTCTTGGCGAAGCACAGGCGCTGCTTCATGCCGCGGCTGAGCGACTCGACGTAATCGTCGCGCTTGCCGGTCAGGTCGGTCAGCTCCAGGACGTCGTTGATGATCTGCGCCCGGCGCGAGGACTGGATCCGGTACGCCGCCGCGAAGAAATCCAGGTATTCCCAGACCTTCATGTCGTCGTAGACGCCGAAGAAGTCGGGCATGTAGCCGATCACCCGCTTGACGTCGTCGACGTCGCGCAGGACGTTGTAGCCGCAGATCTCGGCGTAGCCGTCGGTCGGCCGGATGAGCGTGGCGAGCATTTTGATCGTCGTCGTCTTGCCGGCGCCGTTGGGGCCGATGAAGCCGAAGATATCCCCCTCGTTGATCTCGATGTCGAGGTGATCGACGGCGGTCAGGTTGCCGAAGACTTTCGTCAGGTTGATCGTGCGGATCATCGTCGTGCCTTTCCGGTTTGTCAGTTCGCGGTTTCCGGTATCAAATCCATTTGCGCTTCGAGCTTGTGAATGTCAAGGCCGAACAGGCTGTTGCCCATTTGCTGCTGGCCGCCGGCCGACTGTGCCTCGAGCCGTACCCGGATCATCGGCGTCCGCGGGTTGACCCAGTCGGCGCGGATGTCGATCCGCCGCTGCCGGCGCGTATTGGACTGGTCGGGCGGGACGAGCAGCTCCCACTCGTTGCGGCCGTAGTTGTAGACCTGCAGCCGCGCCGTCTGCGCGTGCGTCTCGAACTCCAGGTCGATCGTGCCGCCGGTGCAGCGCACCGCGTTGGCCAGCCGCGGCGGCGCGATGAGCACGTCGGCCCACGCGCTGTCGAGCTTGCACCAGCACCCCTCGTCGCCGAACGCCAGGCTGCCGCCGGGGCGCTGCTGCATGTCGTAGTGGTAAACCTCGCGGCGCAGGAGGCCGTCGCCGGTGCGCACGACGGCGCGCCCGGCGATCCGCAGCGGCAGGTCGACCTCGATGAGCCCCATGCCGTTGGTTTTGTCGGGGGCCGGGTCGACCTTGATCCCGCTCATCCACGCCGCCTGGCGCGCGATGAGCCGGCAGCGCCGCTGCGGGTGCACCAGGTCCAGGTTCGGGTAAACGTCCGAGTCCATCCTGGAGACGGCGTCGGCCCATCCGTTCAGGCTGGGGTCGGCGTTCCTCTGCGTGGGCCGCGGCGGCCGCCTCCCCCGCATCTGGTAGGGGATGTCGTCCTCCTGCTGGCTCCGCACGGTCTTGGCGGCGCGGTCGGGCCGCACGACCCGCTCGAACTTCGCGCCGGGCTCGAGCCGGCCGACGTCGACGAGCCACGGGCCGATCCGCACGGAGGCGCCGTCGAGCGCGCTCCTGGTTTTGTTCTCGACGCGAATGCTGAACCGGCCGTCCTCGAGGAGCGTCACCTCGCCGTCGACCGTCCCCTTGAGGCTGAACGGGCGCTCGCCGGCGTAGTAGATCGCCTCCCACTGGCCGGCCGGCTGGGTCAGCTCGTAGCCGCCGTCGGGCGCCGCCACGGCCATGCCGCCGCGCGTGCCGCCGGAGCCGCGCTCGAGGCCGGTGGCGTTGATGAACCGCCGCCCCATCGTCGAGAACAGCTCCTGGCGCGGGTCCTGGTACATGTTGAGGAGCGGCACGATCGAGCCGACCGGGCCGGCGTTGAGCCGGTAGGCCTGCCGCCGCGGCGAGAACTGCATCGCGTTCCACAGCAGAAGCCCGTCGGGGTGGCCGGCGGCGGCGTGCACGATCTCGGCGGTGCCGAACTGCTGGCGCCCGCCCTTGGAGACGACGCCGTAGCCGTAAATGGCCGCGAAGAACAGGATCGACAGGGCCGGGATCGTCAGCCACGCCAGCTCCAGCCGGCGCCGCTTGCGCAGCAGCGAGAAGTTCATCGGCCCGACGACGACGACGAAGATCGCGATGATCAGGATCACGACGAGCCGGCTCGGCAGGTGGATCGTGTCCTCGAACGGCATGATGTCGCTGGTTTCCCAGTAGTGGCGGGCGCGGACGTCCTCGAGCCCGGGGGCCAGGACCAGCGCCTCGTCGAAGCTCGCGATCGCCGAGCGCAGCACCGTGTTGCCGAGCATGCCGGGGTCGATCCCCAGCGCCGCGATCGAGCCCATCCCGTACGGCCGCTCGAGCGCGATCGGCCCGAGCCGGCTTCCCCACGTCACCCGCGCCCCGGCCACCGGCTCGCCCCACGTCGTCATGAGGATCCGTTCGGCCCCGGCGGCCGGGTCGAGCTCGGCCAGCCCGATCTCGCGCGCCTCGACGAGCGGCGCCGGCAGCCGCGGCGCCAGCCAGCGGTCCTGCCGGATGTCCGAGACGACCTTGGGCGTGACGACCAGCATCCGGCCGCCGAGCCGCAGCCACTGGTCGAGCGCGTTGAGCTGGTCGATCTCGAGCATCCCCGAAACCGCCTGCCGGACGACGAGGAGCTTCACGCCGTCGTAGCTCTTGTAGTCGCGCGGCATCGACGAGGCCTGGATGACGCGCGTGTTGGCGGCGTCGGCGGCGGTGCTGAGGAAGCTGGGCGTGTCGTTGGGCGACGTGAGCAGCAGGACGGTCGGGACGATGATCCCCATGTCGCGCTGGTTGTCCAGGTTGAGCGCGGCGGTGTTGGGCATGAGCTGCTCGCGGTAAACCGTGCGGCCGCGCCGGGTGACGAGCGCGATCGTGACCGGCTCGAGCTTTTGCGGCAGGAGCACCGGCAGCTCCAGGAGCTTGTGGCCGCCGATCGGCAGCTCGATCGGCATCGCGAACTGGTAGCTGACGCCGTTCTGGTCGGTGGTCGTCGCCTGGAGCTGGCCCTCGAAATCCTGGTCGCGCCCGAGCGGGCTGGTGCGGTTGGTCAAGCTGACGCGCAGCGGCGTCCACCCGCCGGCCTTGTAGCTGTTGCCGAGGCCGACCTCGGTGGTGACGACGAACTCGGCGCGCGCCGCGGCGGCCAGCCCGATTAAAAAAGCCGCCAGAATCAGCGGCCGGCGGATGAGATGCGACATTGGGATCACCGTAACACATCCAACCCAAAAACTGCGCAGTCCGTATGCGTCGATAACTTTACCCTACCCCGCCCAAATCTTGCAAGAGCCCCACGCGTTTTTCCCCGCCGCGCGAGGTTTCTTTTCCCATCACGGATCGTAGCGCCGCCTGAGCGTCTCCTCCGCCGCGCCGTAGAGGAAATAAGCCTTCGGATACGTCACCGCCATGGCGAATGCCAGCGCCGCGATCGAAACCCCGATGGGAAGCGCCACCGCGACGTCATGCCGCCAAAACCTCCCCCCGACCGAGAACAGTTCGTGCCAGGCCGCCAGCGTCAAGGCCATGCCCAGCGACAGGAACATGCTGAAAAACAGGCCGGCGATCGTGCTCCATTTGCGCCCGCGGCCGCCCGCGAACCATTTCCACTCGGTGACATATTGATACACCCCGGCGATCCACACGATCAGAACGAGATACAGTGTCATGAAGAGCCAGGCATAGATCTCGGGCTCGACCCACACCCAGCCGCCGCTCAAGACGTCGGCCGCGATGAACACCGCCCACACCGCCGCCCAGCCGACAATCACCCGGTAGCGCTGGCAGAAAATCAGCATGTGGTGCAAAAAGAATTCATCCCGCCCCAGGTGCGTCACCAGCAGCTCGCCCAGCCGGCCGCGCGACAGGTTCTTCATGTGGTTGGACTGGTCGTTCACGAACAGGTGATAACGCAGCAGCAGGAATATGAACCCGCCGTAAAAGTACGGCATGAGGTTCTCGGGGAAGACAAACGTCCGGTTGAGGCCGTCATCGGTCAGGAACCAACGATGCCAGTCGCGCACCGGCACGCCCTTGATCCGGATGACCGTGTAGAAGATGTGCGCCGCCATCAGCGCGAGGCAGCCGACCAGGACCAGCTCGAGCAACTCGGTCAGCAGGAACCGCACCGGCCGCCGCGCGCGCCGCTCCGAATAGAGGACCAGCGGGTTGTCGCGCCAGTTCCTGTCCTCGAGGAGGGTGGCGGGCAGGAGCATGTCGCCGATGGTGAAATGCGTGATCTCACCGGTGTCGGCGGGTCCGAAATGCGTGTCGAGCCGTGTCATGCCGGGTCCCTCGCTTCGCTCGGCCGGGTTCAGCCTTCGCCTCGCGGCATCGGGTTCGGCCGGTCGGGATCGAATCGCCACGCCAGAAGCTGCGCGGCCGCACGGTAGACGCCGTCGCCGATAAAGTACGTGACGACAACGGCGGCGCAGAACATCAAAACAACGACCAGAATGCCGCCCTGGCTGAAATCCATGCTCACCTCATAGATTCCATCCTTGGCGGGCCAACTCCACCCAATAAAACCGCCGCCGAGCCGGCTCGATGTGATCCCGCGCACGGTCTTGTCCCAAATCGCCCAGCTCGTAAACACCCAGATCGCCGCGGCGACGGCCAGGCTGAACGCGAGGCTCAGCACCGGCCGCCAGCGCCGGGCGGCGCCGCCCGCGAACCACTTCCATTCCGTCACGTACTGAACGACGCCGCCAACCCACGTGAACAGGACCATGTTCAGCGTCGCGATCAGCCACGTATACATCCCCCCCTGCACCCATCGGACCTCGCCCATGAGGATGTCGGCCCCGATCGCGACGCCCCACACGACCCCCCACGCCACGAGCACCCGGTAGCGATGGCAGAACATCAGGAAGTGGTGCAGGAAGTATTCCTCGCTGCCGAGCTGCGACAGCAGCAGCTCCGCCAGCCGCTCGCGCGACAGGTTCTTCATGTGGTTGGACTGATCATTGATCAGCAGGTGATAGCGCAGCAGCAGGAAAATCATCGCCAGCCAGATGGCCGGCAGTTGCAGCAGGACCAGGTTCAGATTGTTCATCGTCGCCGAAGGCGCCGTGATCGGCTGCGGGAGCGTGACTACCGGATTGCTTGTGGAACGCATGAGGGCCTTTCCCGGCAATGTCTTCACGAGCGCATCCCTGTCCTGAAAGAACGCAAACGGAACGGCGACGATCAGCGCGGCGAGCGCGAGGAGCACGATTTCAAACAGCCGGGTCAGCACGAACCGCCACACCCGCCGCCCCCGCCGCTGCGAATAGACCACGAGCGGGTTGTCGCGCCAGTCGGTTGCCTTGAGGAGCCGCGCCGGCATCAGCATGTCGAGCGGGGTGAAGGACACCGGGGCGGAAAGCCTTTCGCGAAGAGGCTCATTCATAAAGCGCCCTGCTTCTGAGCCGCCTCATTGCCGTCTCGTAGACTTTATTGGCGAGGCCCCAGGTGACGACCAGGGCTCCGGCTGCACAGCTGAGCATCGTGACGCTGAAAAACATGACTATGAATGTATAAGTCGCAATGCTCAGGCTCGCGTCTTTCATGCGCGTTGAAATTTCATATTGTGCGAGCATTTTCCGTGAGACGGGTGTGAGATCCGTGAGCGGGAAACCCCAAATGGCCACGGCAAGCGCAAGACTGATGGCAAGGCTCCGGATCGTGCGCCATCTCGGCCGGCCTCCCGCAAACCACATCCATTCCACAACATACTGGAAAATGCCCGCCACCCAGACCAAAGCGACGAGGTTGAGCGACATCGCGACCCACACATACATCAGCAGCCAGCTCCATGCTTTGTTTCCCAACGCAAAATCCACGGCCAGCGCCAACAGCCACACCGCACCCCACCCATAAAATATGGTATGGGAGCGGCACATCGTCAGCAGTGGATTCAAAAAAAGTTCGTCAGGGCCGAGATTGGTCAAAAGAATCTCCGGCATGCGCGCGCCCGAAAGATATTTGACATGAAGGAGCGCGCGGCCGGCCCAAAGCCGGTATCTCAGCAACAGAAACAGAAAAACCGGATAGAGCAGCGGAACATAAGCGGGAATAAATCGGATTACTCGGTCGTCCAACCTGCCCGGCCGAAATTCCGCGACAAACCGTTCGAAATGCTCGACGAAGAAAAACGCATACACGGGAATCAGCGCGCCAAATGCAAAAAGAAAAATCTCGCTCAAGCGCATGGCGCAAAAATGCACCGTTTTGTTGTGTTGCGTCGCCACAACCACGAGCGGGTTGTCGCGCCAGTCGGTTGCCTTGAGGAGCCGCGCCGGCATCAGCATGTCGAGCGGGGTGAAGGGACGGGGCGTTTCCTCGTTCACGGCCATGGCCTGTTCCTGAACCGCTGCTTCCGAACCGCCCAATCCTTCCCGTTTGGTTCAGAATAATCATCAAAAATCCTCATCTTGGCGCTCTTGGCGTCTTGGCGTCAAAATCTTCTCCGCGCGCTCTGCCCTCCTCCGCCTCTCGGCGACAAAAAATTCCTCCACACCCTTCCGAGCCCGCAAATCGGTGTCACGAACCATCATCTTCAGCTATGATGGAATATATGGACGAGATGCCGGAAATCGCCAAGACCGTGCTGGTCACGGGGGCCTCGAGCGGGATCGGGAAGGCCGCGACGCGGCTGCTGGCCGGCCGCGGGCTGCGCGTCTTCGCCGGGGTGCGCCGCGTCGAGGACGCCGAGGCCATCACCGACGAGCGCATCCAGCCGGTGATGCTCGACATCACCGACGACGAGTCGATCGCCGCGGCCGCCGCCCGCATCGAAGCCGAGGTCGGCGAGGCCGGGCTCGACGGCCTGGTCAACAACGCCGGGCTGATGCTCGGCGGGCCGCTCGAGTTCTTCCCGATGGCCGACCTGCGCCGGATCCTCGAGGTCAACGTCGTCGGTCAGATCGCCGTCACGCAGGCGATGATGCCGCTTCTGCGCTGCGCGCACGGCCGGATCGTCAACATCAGCTCGGTCAGCGGCCGGATGGCGCTGCCGCTGTTCGGGCCGTACAACGCGTCAAAATTTGCGCTCGAGGCCCTGAGCGACGCCCTGCGGATGGAGCTGGCCGGGTCGGGGGTGTCGGTCATCGTGATCGAGCCGGGCCCGGTCCAGAGCAACATCTGGAACAAGGCGCGCCAGCACAACGCCCAGCTCTGCGCGGCGATGCAGGCGCGCACGGCCGAATTCTACGGCCCGCTCATCGAGGCCGTGCAGCGCGTCGCCAGCGAAAGCGAGGCGACGGCGATCCCGGCCGAGCGGCTCGCGGAGCTGATCTATCACGCGCTGACGGCGCGCCGACCGGCGACGCGCTACCCGATCGGCCGCTTCGCGCGCACGCGCGACCTGGCCGCGCGCATCCTCCCCGACCGCCTGCGCGACTGGATCATCCTCAGGCTGGGCCTGCGGATCAAGGGACAGTCTTCTTGATTGCGGATTGCGGATTTCGGATTGAACAGCTTTGTCGCAGAGGCGCAGAGCCGGGCCGAGTTGCAGAGAAGAGTTTTCACGCCAAGAGCGCAAAGGAAGATTTCGGATTGCGAATTTTAAATCCGAAATCCGCAATCCGAAATCCGCAATTTACTAAACGGCGACCTGTTCTTTCAGGAACGCCACGGCGTTTTCGAAGATTGCGAGGCCGAGCGGCGCGGGGTCGGGCTCGCCGAGGGCGCGGCGGCGCAGGAAATCGGGGTGGTGCTCGGGGCGGTGGAACGCCTCCGGGTGCGGCATCGTGCCGAAGATGCGGCCGGTGGCGTCGCAGATCCCCGCGATCGCCTCGATCGAGCCGTTGGGGTTGTCGGGGAACTTCATCGTCGTCTCGCCGGCTTCGTCAATGTACTGATAGACGACCTGGTTGTTTTGCATGAGCCGGCGCAGGACCGCCTCGCTCTCGACCATGAACTTGCCCTCGCCATGGCGCACCGGCAGGTCGATCACCTCGAGCCCGCGCGTGAAGACGCAGGGGGACTCGGCGTTGACCTTGAGCCGCACCCACTGGTCGCGGAACGTGCCGCAGTCGTTGTGCGTCAGCGTGACGGACTGGGGGGTGTCCTTCGCGAACGGCTCGAAGCCGGGCAGCAGCCCGAGCTTGCAGAGGACCTGGAACCCGTTGCAGATGCCGATGACCAGCCCGCCGCCGCGGACGAACTCCGAGAGCTGCTCGGCCAGTCCATGCCGCAGCCGGATCGCCAGCGCGCGCCCCGCGCCCAGGTGGTCGCCGTAGCTGAACCCGCCCATGATGACCAGCAGCTGGCACTTCGACAGGCGCGAGGGATCGGCCAGCAGGTCGTTCAGGTGCAGCCGGTCGACGTCGGCGCCGGCGGCCTTGAGGCAGTATTCGGTCTCGGCTTCGCAGTTCAATCCGAAACCGGTGATCAGCAGGGCGCGTGGTTTCATATTTGGAGTCCTGAGTCCTGGGTCCTGAGTCCTGAGTGTCAAACACAACAGTCGGCTTGAATTTTAGCTTTCCAATTGCGGGCAGTGAAGGGAAAATTCTCTTTTGTCGCGGAGAGGCAGAGTCGGGCAGAGAACGCGGAGATTTTTACGCCAAGACGCCAAGAGCGCCAAGCTGATGCGGGGATGATTTCGATTTTTTTGAACGATTGAGGATTTGTTTCGAATTTTTGAGCGATTTTGAACGATTCAGGATTGATTTATGAAGACCCCGAAGATTTTTACGCCAAGACGCCAAGAGCGCCAAGCTGATGCGGGGATGATTTCGATTTTTTGAACGATTCAGGATTTGTTTCGAATTTATGACCGATTTTGAACGATTCAGGATTGATTCATGAAAACCACCTATTTCCTTTTGCTTCTCCCCATCCTGCTTCTTCTCGCCTGCATGCCCGACCAGCGCGAGGCGCGCCGGAAGGCGGGCGAGGCGGTCATTAATATCGGGGCCGATCCGCGAACGCTCGACCCGAGCAAGTCGACCGACAATATTTCGGCGCGCGCCATCCTGTGTTTTACGCGCGGCCTCACGACGCTCGACGAGAACGGCAAGGCCCGGCCCGAGCTCGCCGAAAGCTGGGAGGTGCGCGATGGCGGCATGACGTGGGTCTTCAAGCTGCGGCCGGCCAAGTGGAGCAATGGCGAGCCGGTCACGGCGCTCGACTTCCAGTACGCGTGGGTCGAGCGCATGCTCAACCCCGAGTTCCGGGCCGAATACGCCTACATGCTGTTTTATATCCGCGGCGCGCGAACGTATTACGAGGCCCGCGCCAAGGAAATCGCCGACAAGGTCAAGGAGACGCGGCTGTCGACCGGGACGGTGTGGGTCACGGCGCTCGCCCCCGACCAGCTCATGGTCCAGCTCGAAAACCCGACGCCGTTCTTCGCCGAGGTCGTGGCGCACCATTCCTACTTCCCGGTCTGCGAGAAGGTCGCGCGGGAGAACCCCGGCTGGGCCCAGCGCGCCGAAACCTACGTCGGCAACGGGCCGTTCAAGATGACCGAATACACGCCGGCCAAGCAGATCGTCGGCGAGAAGAACCCCGGCTACTGGGACGCGGCCAATGTGGGGCTGAAAAAAATCACGCTGCGGATGATCGAGAAGGAATCGGGCGAGCGCGCCTCGTTCGACACCGGCGAGATCGACGGCACCCAGCAGGTCCCCCGGCCCGACATCGACGAACTCAAGAAGCGGCCCGAATATCGGGTAACGCCGAATGACTCGGTGTATTTCCTGAACCTCAACTGCGAGCGCGACACGTTCACGGACCCGCGGGTGCGGCGCGCGCTGGCGCTGGCGATCGACCGCAAGGCGATCGTCACCAACGTCATGCGCGCCGGCGAGGCCGTCGCCGGGGGGCTCGTCCCGCCGGCCCTTTACGCCGACCCCCCGGCCGCGTTCTTCCCCGACTACAAGCCCGACGAGGCGCGCCGCCTCCTGGCCGCGGCCGGATTCCCCGGCGGCAAGGGCTTCCCCCGGATCAAGTACCTGTATAACCGGATGGATTACCATACATTAATCGCGCAGGTCATCCAGGAGCAGTGGAAGCGCGAGCTGGGGATCGTCATGGACGTGGAGGCGCAGGAATTCCGGGTGCTGATCGACAACCGCCGCGCCGGGAAGTTCGACGTGGCGCGGGCCGGGTGGGCGGCCGACTTCGCCGACCCGATCAATTTCCTCGAAATCTTCGATTCCAAGTCCGAGAACAACGATTCGCACTGGAAGAACAAGGGCTACGACGAGCTCTTGCAGAAGGCCCGGCACGAGGCGGATGCGGCCAACCGGCAGGCGGCGCTCAAGGCCGCCGAGGCCTACCTGATGGACGCCATGCCGGCCATCCCGATCTTTTTCCACACGCAGCCGTACCTGTGCGCCGAGGGGCTGAATTATGAGCTGAACCCGATGACGCTGTTTGACGCCGCGCGGCTGGCTTGGATCGCTCCGGGAGCGGGGGCGGCGCAGCCCTCCCCAAAGCAGCAGTAAGTTTAATATTTACAATGATCCGCACAAGCCATGAAATCAAAGATTTGATTGACAATCGGCTCGCGTTTCGCTCTAATGGTGGGGCGAGGGCGATACTTGACGGCCGCGTGGTTCATTGGGCGCTCAAAACCGCCTCAAAAAAGCCCCGTACGGGACGCTAAAACGCAAAACGAGACCCCGGCCGATTTTTCCATCATGATTTTCACGCCGTCCCCCTCGGATCTGGACCCCATGGCCCGCACCCAACCCTATCGCCCCGGTCCCAACTCGCCCGCAAAGGATATGTAAACAACCATGAGCGTCGACTCCGCCGCCGGCTCCAAAAAGCACGTCTACTCGAGCAAGGATATTCAGGTCCTGGAAGGACGCGAAGCCGTCCGCAAACGCCCGGCCATGTACATCAGCAACACGGGCGCCCTCGGCCTGCATCACCTCGTCTACGAGGTCGTCGACAACTCGATCGACGAGGCGATGGGGGGCTACTGCGACAAGATCGACATCACGATCCACGAGGACAACTGCGTTTCGATCGCCGACAACGGCCGCGGCATCCCCGTCGAGGAGCACCACGCCAAGAAGGGCAAGTCGACGCTCGAGGTCGTCATGACGATCCTCCACGCCGGCGGCAAGTTCGACAACGAAGCCTACCAGTTCAGCGCGGGCCTGCACGGCGTCGGCGTCTCGGTCGTCAACTTCCTCTCGGAGTGGCTCGAGGCCGAGGTCAAGCGCGACGGCAAGATCTTCTTCATGAAGTTCGAGCGCGGCCTGGCCAAGGAGGCGCTGCGCCAGATCGGCCAGAGCAAGAAGACCGGCACCACCGTCCGCTTCAAGCCGGACCCGGAAATCTTCGAGGTCCTCGATTTCAGCTACGACACGCTGGCGGCGCGCCTGCGCGAGCTGGCGTTCCTCAACGCCGGCATCCAGATCAGCCTGAGCGACGAGCGCTCGGGCAAGAACAACGTCTGGATGTACAAGGGCGGCATCCTCGAATTCATCAAGCACCTGGGCGCCAGCAAGGAGCTGGTCCACCCCAAGCCGATCTACTTCAAGCGCTCCAAGCAGTTCGAGCGCGTCGACCGCGAGACCGGCCAGGCGCGGCCGGAGGCGATGGAGCTCGAGGTCGCGATCCAGTACAACGACGGCTACGACGAAAACGTCCTGACGTTCGCCAACAACATCAATACCAAGGACGGCGGCTCGCACCTGATGGGCTTCCGCAAGGCCCTGACCCGCACCATCAACGACTACGCCAACAAGAACGAGCTGCTCAAGAAGTTCGACGGCTCGATCACGGGCGACGACGTGCGCGAGGGCCTGACCGCCATCATCTCGATCAAGATTTCCAACCCGCAGTTCGAGGGCCAGAACAAGGGCCGGCTGCTGAACCCCGAAGTGGCCGGCTGGGTCGAGACGACCGTCAACGAGGCGCTGGCCGAATACCTCGAGGAGAACCCGGCCGTCGCCCGCCGCGTCATCGACAAGGGGCTGACCGCGGCCAAGGCCCGCCTGGCGGCCCGCAAGGCGCGCGAAATCGTTCGCAAGAGCGCGATGGACATCACCGCCCTGCCCGGCAAGCTCGCCGACTGCTCCGAGAAGGACGCCTCGCTGTGCGAGCTCTACCTGGTCGAGGGCGATTCGGCCGGCGGCTCGGCCAAGCAGGGGCGCGACCGCCACTTCCAGGCGATCCTGCCGCTGCGCGGCAAGATCATCAACGTCGAGAAGGCGCGGCTGGACCGCGTCCTGTCCAACAACGAAATCCGCACGATGGTCACCGCGCTCGGCACCGGCATCGGCCAGGACACGTTCGACCTCGGCAAGCTGCGCTACCACAAGATCATCATCATGACCGACGCCGACGTCGACGGCGCGCACATCCGCACGCTGCTGCTGACGTTCTTCTTCCGCCAGTTCAAGGATCTCATCTCGGCCGGGCATGTCTACATCGCCCAGCCGCCGCTCTACCTCGTCAAGAAGGGGCGCCAGGAGCAGTACCTCGACAACGAGGAGCAGCGCGACCGCTACCTGCTCAACCTCGCCGCCGACTCGACGCGCGTCGAATTCCGCACGCGCGGCAACGGCAAGCACCCCGTCGAGATCAGCAAGACGACGCTGCGCCAGCTGCTCGACGACGTCATCGAGCTCGGCCGCCTGAGCACGGTCGCGCGCCGCAAGGGCGCCCCGATCATGACGCTCATCGGCATGCGCAACAACGGCGGCAAGCTGCCGCGCTTCATGGTCACGCTCGCCGACGAAAACAAGTTCGCGTGGGACGAAGAGTCCCTCGCCACGCTGATCGAGCAGCTCGAGGAGCAAAACCACGAGGACGAGGTCCAGGTCGAGGGCGAGGCCGAGGACCAGCCGGACCTGTTCGACAAGGCCGACGCCGAAATCCCCGAAAAGAAGATCCGGCACACCGTCACCGAATTCCCCGAGGCCTACAAGGTCGAGGCGATCGTCGGCCGGCTCGAGAAGCTCGGCCTGCCGCTCGAGCTGATCGTCCCGCAGGAATTCGAGATCGACCCGGCCAACCCGTTCGACGAGTATCACCCGTTCACGGTCTTCGACGGCGACAAGAAGTCGCTGCCGGCCGACTCGCTCCCCGAGCTGCTGGACCGCGTGCGCGAGATCTGCGCCAAGGGGGTCACCGTCAAGCGCTTCAAAGGCCTCGGTGAAATGGACCCGCCGCAGCTGTGGGACACGACGATGAACCCGGCCACGCGCCGCCTGGTGCAGGTCCAGCTCAACGACGCGATCGAGGCCGACCGGATCTTCACGATCCTGATGGGCGACCAGGTCGACCCGCGCCGCCGGTTCATCCAGCAAAACGCCCCCGAAGTGCGCAACCTGGACGTGTAAATGGGCCGAAGCCCATGTTAAGCCCGCTTCAGCGGGCGCGCCGTTAGAGCGAAACAAAAGTTTTCCGGCCACAGGAATCGCCGGCGAGGGCGCCGGCGCCACAGTGCGATAAGCTATTCAATACTAAATAGCTGTTTTCGATGTGGGGCCGGCGCCCCCGCCGGCCATTCACGCATTCT
>JBDKRG010000015.1:0-97530 GCA_039683515.1 Candidatus Sumerlaeia bacterium
CCCTCGCTTACGCTCGGGCTACTGCTCGGTCCCTCGCTTACGCTCGGGCTACTGCTCGGTCCCTCGCTTACGCTCGGGCTACTGCTTGGTCCCTCGCTTACGCTCGGGCTACTGCTTGGTCCCTCGCTTACGCTCGGGCTACTGCGCTTTGCCGGGAATCTTGAGGCGGCGGACGTCGATGACGTGGAAATCGGGGCCGCCGCGGCCGCCGTAGCCGGGCAACGACGCGGCCGGCTGAAACTGGATCCACAGGTGCATCAGCCGGCCGAGGCCGTGCTGCGGGGCGACGGGGACGGCGTCGGGCGGCTGCGGCTGCACGCAGGCGAGCGTGCGCAGGATGCGATTCAGGTGGTAGGGGCCGTTGTTGATGCCGATGTTGCCGGCGGAGGTCCACAGGCCGACCGCGGCGCCGTTGCGGATGAGCTGGCGCGCGAGCGAGGCGGCGAGGCTGACCGCTTTTTCGAACTCCAGGCAGAGCGCCTGGGGCGGGTCGAGCGGGCAGCGCAGGTCGAGCATGAGCATGAAGCTCTGGCTGATTTCCTCCTCGAACTCCTTGATCTTGATCCCCTGGCCCTTGGCCGACTGCTTCCAGTGGATGATGCGGACGGGGTCGCCGGCCTCGTAGTCGCGCACGCCGAAAATCCCGACGCCGGAGCCGCGGCGGTTGTTTTCGATTTCGCCCAGGACGCGCGGCGACAGGTCCATGAACACCGAGGCCGGGAACAGGCGGGGGTAAACCAGGACCGTGCCTGGCTGCTCGAACGTGACGGTGTGCTCGAGGAAGCCGAACGGGTAACGCGAGACGACGCGCGCGCGGTCGAGCTTGTAGAGGCCGCGTTCGGCCAGCTCGAGGGTGACGGGGCACCAGGCGCGGTCGCCCTTGCCGATCTGGCCGGCGAAACCGGTGACGACGCGGCGCTCGGCGGGGATCCAGGAGTCGATCGGGCCGACGAGCTCGTCCATGATGCCGAGCGAGTAGCTGCGGGCCGAGCGCTTGCGGTTGAGGGTTTCGATCATGGCCTGCGCGGGTTCGCCGGCGTGGAGCGTCAGGGGGTAATGCCGGGCGATGGCGAGCTTGCGCATGTTGTTGCGCGAGACGAGGCCGGAGGTGAGCAGCATCGCGAGCATGACGCCGAGGACGAGGTAGAGCAGGTTGGTGCCGGTGTTGATCGCGGCCATGCCGATGAGGAGGGCGAAGCAGATGAACATGACGCCCTCGACCGTGATGCGGTTGGAAAGGCCCAGACGGCGCGCCTGGGCCGGACCCGGCGCCGCCAGTTTTTCATTGCCAGAGGCGCGGGTTGTTTCTAAGGTCAGCAAAGGTGTCTTTTGTGGCACAATAACATCCTGTGCGCCGCCCCCGCGGGAACGGCGCGAGGTTGAATGCCAACCGAAAGCTGCGCCGCACATGCAGCGCCTGATACTATTCATCATTATCATAGCCATGCACGCCGGGCCAGTTCGATCCATGGCGGCGGAACCGGCGATGCCGCTCCAGATCGGCTACCTGGTCGACGGCTCGGACTTTATCCCGGCGACCGACGACCCGTTCGCGGGCAACGCCCTGGGCGACCAGCTGCGCAACGACCTGCTGGCCCAGAAGCAGCTGACGGAGGCGATGGAGCGGGCCGGGATGGCCGGGATCGTCCTGACGCCGATCTCGGGGTCGGGCGAAATGATCCAGCTGATGCGCTCGGGCGACCTGCACGTCGTGCTGGCGACGGCGATGGTCTACGGCCGGTTCCTGCAGATCGCGGTGAACAATCCGGTGCCGTTCACCTACGAGCCGATCCTGCAAAGCCGCCGGCCGGGCGACATCGGGCAGGGGCGCGGCCGGGGGGTGCTGCGGCGCGGCGTCGTGATCATGGGGCCGGCCAGCGCCCTGTTCAGCCGGCCCAAGTATGCGCCCGCCGACCTGCGGCAGGCTCTGGCGAACTCCCCCCTCGCCGTGCCGTCGCTGGACTCGGCGGCCGGCTACCTGTTCCCGATCCTGACGCTGTCGAGCCAGTACGGGGCCAGCCGGCCGAGGCTGTGGTTCTGCGGATCGGACACGGACGTCGTGGCCCACGTGGTCTCCGGCCTGGCGCCGTTCGGGGCGTGCCGGGAGGGGGCGCTGGCGGGGACGCTCGCGCCGCTCACGAAGAACGGCGCGACCAGCGACAGCCTGCGCCGCCACTGCCGGGTCCTGTTCCAGACGGCGCCGTTCCCGACCGACCCGATCCTGATCCGCGACGACTTCCTGCCGTCGCTGACCGACGTCGGGCGCGAGCTCAAGCCGGCGCTGCGCGAGTTTTTCAACGAGAAGCAGCGGCTCGACCGCGACCTGCGGGTCGAGGACGCGGTGCCGCGCGATTACGAGAAAATCCAACGCGCCCTCGAGCAGAGCGGGATCGCGCCGCACGCCTCGACGCAGCCGACGACGGGGACGCGCGTGCGGCCGGTGTTGCCGATGAGACGATGAATAAATGAAATCCAAAATTCGAATTTCGAAAAAACATGCAGGATCAGGCCCGCCACGACAAGGAGCGATATTCGATATTTGGATTTCGGGCTTGTTTAGGATTTAGATATTAGGATTTCGGATTTGTCCGGATGGTGGTGAATCAGGTTGGAACTGAAACTGAATCGTCTGCTTGCCGCGTTTGCGCTGGCGGTGTTGATCGCCACGCTGTGGCTGCTCGCATGGCTGCGGCAGAACGCCGCCGGCGAACTGGATCGGGCGGCGTTCAACGCGGCAAGCTCGCTGCGGCGCGAGGAAATCCTGCACGGCCCCGGGGGCGACACGCTCGTCCGGTTCCGGCGCGTGCGCACGCTCATGGAACAGGCCGCCCGCTCGCCGTACATCCGGAACGCGGTGCTGACCAAGATCGTCAATCGGCGCGAACACCCGATTTACCCGATCGTGTGGTGGGCGGATCATCGCGAGGAGTGGGCCAAGCCGCTCGAGGGGTGGCGCAAGGAGCCGCTGGGCGACAAGGCCGCCCCGTGGGGATACCTGTACCTGGACCTCAATCGATCGACGCTGACGACCATTAACCTGTCGATCGGGACGGTGGCCGTCTCGGTGGTGTTGATGCTGTTCGCGCTGCTGGCGCGGCTGCTCAGCCAGGAGAGCTCGCTCAAGCGCACGACGATCGAGCTCAACGACAGGCGGCGGGAACTGATCCGGCTGGAGCGGCTCGCGCTCGGCGGGCAGCTGGCGGCGGGCATCCTCCACGATGTGCGCAAGCCGATCCTGAACATCCGCCACAGCCTCGACGACCTGAACGACGCCCTGGGGGATTTCGCGTCGGCGGCGACGGACCTGCAGAACGTGCGCCACCAGACGATGCTCTTTTTCCAGATCCTGCAGGAGAGCCGGATCGAGCAGTTCATCCAGTCGGACCGGGCCGGCGAGGAATTCATCAACATCGGGCCGATCCTCGACTTCTCGCTGAACCTGGTCAAATACGAGCGGCGCGCCGTGGAAGTCACGCGCAAGGACGCGGCCGGGATCCCGCCCCTCCTCGCGCACCGCTACCGGCTCGTGCAGCTGTTCTCGAACCTGGTCCTGAACGCCTACCAGGCGATGAAGGGGCAGGGGCGCCTGAAGGTCGAATCGCTGGCCGGAGAGGGCCCGTCGGTCGTCGTGCGGATCACCGACAGCGGGCCGGGCATCCCGCCCGAGACGATCGAGCGGATTTTCGACCCGTTCTACACGACCAAGCCCGAAGGGGAGGGAACCGGGCTCGGCCTTTCCATTTGCCGCATGATCGTCGAGGAGATGGGCGGCACGATCGCGGTCGAAAGCCGGCCGGGCGGGCCGACGACGTTCACCGTGAAGCTGCCGGTCGAACACGAGAAGGCGGAGCAATAACATCGCCGTGGCCGGCGGGGGACGCCGGCCCGACACGAGCACGATGGGGGGATCGGGATGATCGTGGCCTTGTTCGGAGACGCGCACGGGAATCTGCCCGGGCTCTATCGGCTGTGCGCCGAGTGGGAAGCCGAGACGGGGCGGCGCGTCGACCTGGCGCTTCAGGCCGGGGACATGGAGCTGTGGCGGACCGCCGAGGAATTGAAAGCGGCCGATCCCAGGCGGCGCGGCGTGGACGATTCGCTGTTCGGCTCGGCGCCGTATCTTTCGGGCGAGAAACCGGTGCCGGTCGAGACGTGGTTCGTTCACGGCAACAACGAAAACTTCGAACGGCTGCGCGAGGCGGCGAGGGGCGGGATCGATCCGGCGGGACGGCTCGTCTTTCTGGCGCCCGGGACCGTGCGCGAGTTCAGGACGGGCGACGAGACGCTCACCGTCGCCGGCTGCGGCGGGATGGAATACCGGTTCGGTAAATACCCGATCCCCGACGAGCAGCCGGTCCACAAATACATCTACCCGCCGGCGATCGAGGCGCTCGAGGGGGAGCGGCCGGCCGTCGACGTGCTGCTGCTGCACGACGCCCCGATGAACAAGGGGCTGCGCGACAAGTTCCCGACCGGGAGCAAGCGGATCACGCGCCTGATCGAGGCGCTCGCGCCGCGGTTCGCGTTTTACGGGCATTATGACCGCCCCCCCGAACCGTTCCGCATCGGGCGGACGTTGTGCGCGTGCCTCAACCCGGAGGCGGGCCGGAAAATACCGGAACGCGAGGGGGGGATGGCGGTGCTGGACACGGAGTCGTGGGAGTTTGGGTACGTGAAGGGTTAGAGCGAGTGACAAAAGTCTTACGGCAATCGCCGTAATCGAGACGGGGCTTGGTTTCGAAGCTTGGTGCTGATTCGATTACGATTACGAGCACGAGCACGAACCGATAACTTTTGTCAAGCGCTCTAGAGAAGAGATACGAGCACAAGAATGGCCGGCGAGGGCGCCGGCCCCACACGAGCAGAACATGACGGAATCGAAACCGCACGAACGCAGGATCCTGATGCTCGCCACGGGGCGGGTGGTCGAGCCGTTGTTCGGCGGGGAGCTCAGGTATTTCCACCTCGCCGACGAGCTCGCGCGGATGGGCCACACGGTCGAACTGCACGGCTGGCTGTCGCGCAACCATAAAATTCAAACGGCCAGGCACGGGCGGCTGACGATCGTCGAGCATCACGCGGCGGCGCTCGACCTGGCGCAGGTGTTCCACCGGCTGCGGCTCATCCCGGCCTGCGAGCTGCCGGCATGGCTCGCGCACCTGGGACCGGTCGTCGCGGAGATGGTGAAACGCAACCGGTTCGACATCGTGCATTACGAACTGCCGTGGTGGTCGCGCGCCGTGGACGACCTGCCGCCGAAAACCGTGGTCGTGTACGGGGCGCAGAACATCGAGTCGGTCTGGTGGGAGCCGCGGCTCAAGGGATTCTTCCGGGCCGAAACCTGGAAGCGGCGGCTGCTCGAGCACGAACGGCACGCGCTCACCAGCACGGCGGGGGTCGTCGCGTGCAGCGAGCAGGACGCGCAGTGGATGGACGAGCGGGTCGGGGTG
The DNA here is from genome assembly GCA_039683515.1 of Candidatus Sumerlaeia bacterium. GTDB lineage: Bacteria > Sumerlaeota > Sumerlaeia > MVZB01 > MVZB01 > JAJFUE01. The sequence goes on from JBDKRG010000015.1 coordinate 5,451, forward strand.
AGGCCGCCGCGGCTGGCGATCGTCCCCAACGGCTTCGACGCGCGCCGGTTCACGCCGCCTGATGGTTCGCGACGGGCATGGGCGCGGCGGAAATTCAATTTTAACGACCATGAAAAAGTGACGGTGTTTATCGGCGCGGCGGTCGAGCACAACGTGCGCGCCGCCAGGGAGATCTGCGAACGGATCGCGCCGGCCACCGAGGGCGAGGCGATCCGGCACGTGATCGCCGGGCGCGTCGCGCGCGGGATGAAGTGCGGCCGAGCCAACGTGAGTTGCATCGAGAACGTGAGCGACGTCCTGGAGCTGCTTCAGGCGGCGGACGTCGCGATCAACCCGATGCTGAGCGGGTCGGGGAGCAACATCAAGATCGCGGAGGCGCTGGGGGCCGGGCTGCCGGTCGTGACGACCGAGTTCGGGATGCGCGGCTACGAGGCATACGGGGCGTGGCTGGGCGTCGGCAGCATTGAGGATTTCCCGGAATTGATCCGGAAGGCTCAGTGGCCGAATCCGGCGCCGCGGGAAGAAGTCGAGCGGCTGGGCTGGGCGGCATCGGCGCGGAAACTTTCGGAACATTACGAGAATTTGATCAAGTTGATGGCGAGCCAGGAAGCGGAATAGGAGTCGGGCCGGCCTTATACCTGACCGTCGACGGCCAGGGCGAACCCGGGTGCGAAGTTTTCCAGACGGCCGTCCAGGCGCTCTACGGGGCCGCGTTCACGATCAAAATGACGCGCAAGGTACTGCAAACGTGTTGCTCCTCCGGAGCTGGCTGACGACGAGGCCGGATGGTGTTGAACAGGTCAACGTACACACCTCGAAAACGGCCTTGTGAAGCAGCGGATATTACACGGATAGCCATCGCATGCTCGACATTTCGACTGAACCAACCTTGATGTCATGCACCCCCTTGCGGTTCGATTCCATTTTATTCTGGCGGATTGCGCGAGCTTCATTTTACAGTCGATCTTCAACCTGGAAGACTGCACACAAAGCTTTTGGGCTCAGTTCACAGCGTGGTCGGGGCCGGCGTTCGAGGAGAAGAAGGCCGGCGGCAACCGATTCAGCCCGCCGCGGCGGGCATGACCGAACCGGCACGGGCGTCTAAAGACGGCGACAAAAGTTTTACGGCAATAAAACACGTTCCAACAGATTCTCAAGGGATGAGCCGGCGGTTGGTTCGATTACGATTACGATTACGACGCACGACGCACGAACGGAAAACTTTTGTCAATTGCTCAAAAGGAGCCAGCGATGAGTGAGACTTGCTCGATCGAGACCCAGATTCAGATGGTGGACGGGACGATCCACACGTTCTGCCAGACCGACCCGGAGGCCAACCGGGGGTTCCTGGAGCGGTTCGTGCCGGCCAAACTGTATTCGTCGCCGTATTTCGCGATCGAGGACGCGCTCGGAATTTCCGTGTTCAAGACGTCCAAGATCGAGGTGATGGACATGCAGATCGACCCGGCGCCGCGCTGGCCGGGGCTGCAGGAAGGCGCGCGGGTGCGCGAAATCTCGCGGACCGAGTTCGACCGCATCCTCGGCGGCGCGGAGGGCGCCGAGATCAAGCGGCAGGCGCGCACGCCCGGCGAGGATTTCAAGGGCTACGTCGTCATGACGTTCGACAGCGGCAAGGAGCTCATCCTCGAGACCCAGACCAAGGTCGCCCTGATCCACGACCAGAAGCATGCGCTCAACAAGATCCTCGACATGCCGACGATCTGCCTGCCGATCAACGAAAACCGGTTCTTGCTGATCAACGGGGCCAACCTGCTGCACCTGCGGATCACGCCGGGCCAGCCGAACATCGCGCCGACGGCGTGGCGGGCCGAGCCGTCGGCCGTGGCGGAGGACTTTATTTAGATCCGAGGCAAATCCGCAGGGCGCAGAGCATTTCCGCTGACGTCGGGACCGCGTCAGCGGTTCGACAAATGCGCGCGCGGTGGTTTGTCGAACCGATCAATCGGTTCGTGTCGATGCGATCCCGACCGTGGGTTGAATCGCAAAACCGGCGATTCAACCCACGGCTTTGGACGTCGAACCGCTGGCGCGGTTCTTGAGCCACTGCAATTCGGTTCCGGCTTTGCCGGTTTGCGAGAACGAGCACGAGGATGTTGAAATGAGCGGACAGGTGCCATCGCCGGGAAGCGTGACGCTGGGGGACATTCTGGACGTCGAGTCGCTCCAGGGGCTGCTCGAGGATTTCTGCCGATCGGTGGGGATCGCCGCGGCGATCGTGGACACGCGGGGGAACATCCTCGCGGCCGCGTGCTGGCAGCGGGTCTGCACCCAGTTCCACCGCGCCCACCACGTCAGCAACGCGCGCTGCGTGGAGAGCGACATCGACCTGGCCGCGCGGCTCGAGGCGGGCAAGAAGTTCTCGATCTACCGCTGCAAGAACGGGCTGACCGACGCGGCCTCGCCGATCGTCGCGGGCGGCTGCCACATCGGCAACATCATGGTCGGGCAGTTCTTCCTGGCCCCGCCCGACATGGAATTCTTCCGCGCCCAGGCGCTCCAGTTCGGGTTCGACGAAAAGGAGTATCTGGCGGCCGTCGGCGAGGTGCCGGTCGTGGAGGAATCCAGGCTCCCCTCGATCGTCGGATTCCTGAGCGGATTTGCCGAGCTGGTCGCCGGCCTGACGCTCGACCGGATCAAGGCGCAGGAGGCCGAGGCGAGCACGCGCCAGTGGCACGAGGGGGAGCTCGCCCGCAGCGAGCGCAAGCTGCGCCGCATCCTCGACACGGCCATGGAAGGCTTCTGGATGGTCGACAACGAGGCCCGGACGGTCGACGTCAACCCCGAGCTGTGCCGGATCCTCGGCCGGCCGCGCGAGGAGATCATCGGCAAGTGGATCCTCGATTTCTGCGACGAGGAGAACAAGCAGGTCTTCCGGGACAACCTGGCGCGGCGGGCGCGCGGGGAGTCGACGAACTACGAGATCTGGCTGTCGCGGCCCGACGGCAGCCAGGTGCCGTGCCACGTCGCGGCCACGCCGTTCTTCGACGAGACCGGGGTCAAGATCGGCTCGTGCGGGCTGTTCACCGACATCAGCGACCGCGTGCGCCGGGAGCGGATCTTCCGCGAGGTGTTCAACACGCCGCAGGACGCGATCTTCTTCTACGACGAGACCGGCATCACCGACGTCAACCAGGCCGCCGTCCGCATGATGGGCTTCGAGTCGGCCGAGCAGATGATCGGCATCAAGCCGTTCGAGTTCGCGCCCGAGTTCCAGCCCGACGGGACGCCCTCGCGCGAGAAGGGGATGCGGCTGATCCGGAAGACGCTCGAGGAGGGGACCGCGCGCTTCGAGTGGCTGCACCGCAAGCCGAGCGGCGAGATGTTCCCGAGCGAAGTCGTGCTCAACGTGGTGAAAAGCGAAGGCAAGCCGGCGATCCTGGGGATGATCCGCGACCTGAGCGAACGCAAGCGGGCCGAGCGCGAACTTCAGGACCGGCTGATGTTCCAGCAGGCGCTGCTCGACACGATCCCGCACCCGATGTTCATCAAGGATTTCAACGCGCGGTTCCTGGGGTGCAACAAGGCTTACCGGAAGGCGTTCGGGATCGCGAGCGAGGACCTGCGCGGCAAGACGGTGCTCGACCTCGATTACATCCCGATGGAGGCCCGGCTGCGGTTTCACGAGGAGGACACGCGGGCGATCCGCGAGGTCAGCCGGCTGAGCTACGAGCTGCCGATCGTCTACGCCGACGGCCAGACGCACGTGACGCTGTATTCGGTCGACGGGTTCAGCCTGGCCGACGGCCGGCCGGGCGGGCTCATCGGGCTGCTCGTGGACATCTCGGAAAACAAGCAACTGGAGGAGGAGCTGCGCATCGCCAAGGACCGGGCCGAGGAGGCGACGCGCGCCAAGAGCGCCTTCCTCGCCAACATGAGCCACGAGATCCGCACGCCGATGAACGCGATCATCAACATGTGCGCCCTGGCGCTCGACACCGACCTCACGAGCAAGCAGCGCCAATACCTGAACGTCGTCGGCTCGTCGGCGCGGAGCCTGCTGGCGCTGATCAACGACATCCTGGATTTTTCCAAGATCGAGGCCGGCAAGTTCGACATCGAGTCGCTCCCGTTCGACCTGCGCGAGGTGCTCGAGGAAATCACCGACATCTTCCGCGACAAGGTGCTCGAAAAGGAGCTCGAGTTCATCGTGACGGTCGAGCCCGGCGTGCCGCACGCGCTCGTCGGCGACGCGCTCAGGCTCAGGCAGATCCTCTTGAACCTGCTGAGCAACGCGTTCAAGTTCACCGAGCGCGGCGAGGTGTGCCTGAGCGTCGCGCGCGCCGGGGACGCCGAAGCGGGGCCGGCGCTCCGCTTCACGGTGCGCGACACCGGGATCGGCATCCCGCAGGACAAGATCGACAAGCTGTTTGGCGCGTTCGAGCAGGCCGATTCGTCCACCTCGCGCAAATACGGCGGGACGGGGCTTGGCCTGGCGATCAGCCGCAAGCTTTCGCTCCTCATGGGCGGCGACGGCATCCAGGCCCAGAGCGAGCCCGGCGCCGGAAGCCGGTTCTCGTTCACCTGCCGGTTCGGGCTCGGCGAGGAATCGTCGCAGCGGACGTTCCTCGCCCCCGAGGCGCTGCTCGAGCGCGGCACGCTCGTCATCGAGGACAACACCACGAGCCGCGAGCTGATCCAGAATATCCTGAAGAGCTTCAGGATGGAGTCGGTCGGGGCGGAGTCGGGCGAGGCCGGGCTCGAGCTGCTGCAAAAGGACCCTGACGCCTTTGAGTTGGTGATCACCGACTGGCGGCTGCCCGGGATGGACGGGCTCGCGGTCACGAAGGCGATCCGCGCGGATGAAAAGCTGCGGCGCCTGCCGGTCGTCATGACGAGCGCGTTCGCGGGCGAGCGCGAGATCGCGCGGGGCGAAGCCATCGGCGTCAACGCGTTCGTGCACAAGCCGATCAAGCCGTCGTCGCTGTTCGACGCGATCATGGAGGCGGTCGGGATCGGGCCGAAGGTCCACGGCTCGCGCCGCCAGGTCGAGCCGGACGCATGCTTCGCCGGGGCGCGCGTCCTGCTCGCCGAGGACAACGAGGCCAACCAGATCGTCGCCGAGGAGTTGCTCGCGAGCGCGGGGATCGCGCTGGAGATCGTCGAAAACGGCCGGCTCGCCGTCGAAAAAGCGAGGCGGAACCACTACGACGCGATCCTGATGGACATGCAGATGCCCGAGATGGACGGGATCGAGGCGACGAAGCTGATCCGCGAACACCTTGCGGGGAGGCCGCTGCCGATCATCGCGATGACCGCCAACGCGATGAAGGGGGACCGCGAGCAGTGCCTCGCGGCGGGGATGGACGACTACGTCTCCAAGCCGATCGACCGCGCCGAACTGTTCCACACGCTGCACCGCTGGCTGGCGGCCAAGGCGACGCGGAAAATAGAGGGGGCGGCGGGGGCGCCCCAGGGCGTGATCCCGCCCATCGAGGGGATCAACGTCGAGGGCGCGCTCGCGCGGCTCGGCCTGCCGCCCGAGTCGTTCCTGAAAATGCTGCGGCGGTTCCGCCAGAACCAGTCGCGGATTCTCGATCAGCTCGCCGAGGCGGTGAAGAAGGGGGACTTCGATGCGATCCGGCTGCACGCGCACTCGATTGCCGGGGCGGCGGGGAACATCTCGGCCGACCGGCTGCACGCCGCGTGCAAGGCGCTGGAGGCCAAGGGGCGCGACCATGAACCGGATCTCGCGGGCGAATACGCGCGGGTAGTGGATGAGGCCCGCGTCGTGTTCGAGTCGCTCGACAAGCTGGGCGACGGCAAACAGGCGCCGGAATCCGCGGCGCAAGCGCCGCTCGACGCCGGGGAACTCGCGGCCGGCATCGAAAAGCTCGACGCGGCGCTCGGGCTGGGCGACCTCGGCGCGATCAACGACGCGATGAAATCGCTTGCGCCGCTGGGGCGAGTGGCAGCGGCACAATTTGAAAAATTGGCGCAGATGGTCGAAGATTATGAATACGCAAGCGCACGTGAAAAATTGAAGGAAATCAAGGCGGCCACGGACAGGCACGGACAAGCACGGACAAGCACGGACGAACCTGGCGCGGCGTAGCCGCAACCAAACACACAAAAAAGGGAGAAAATACAGTCACGAAACACACGAAAGAAAACCCGAAAAAGCACGAAAATATTTTCCTTGTCGCAGAGGCGCAGAGTCAGGCAGAGATGCGGAGAAATTCTTGAGGACAGGAATGAACATGAAGCCGTTTAACGAATGCAAGGTCCTGCTGGTCGACGACACCAAGACCAACATCGACATATTGGTCGCAGGTCTCAAGGACGAATTCAAGCTCATGATCGCGCTCGGCGGCAAGGCGGCGCTCGCCAGCGCGAAGGCCAACCCGCCCGACCTGATCCTGCTCGACATCATGATGCCGGAGATGAACGGCTACGAGGTGCTCGAGCGCCTGAAGGCCGACGAGGCGACCAGGAACATCCCGGTCATCTTCGTGACGGCGATGGGCGAGGAGGAGGACGAGACGCGCGGGCTGGAGATGGGCGCGGTCGATTACATCATCAAGCCGTTCAGCATGCCGATCACGAAGGCGCGGATCAGGACGCACCTGTCGCTCGAGCAGGCGCGCGCCGAGCTGGAGAGCCAGAACGAGGCGCTGCGCGAGGCGGCGCGGCTGCGTGAGGACGTCGAGCGCATGAGCCGCCACGACCTCAAGACGCCGCTGACGAGCATCATCTCGGGGCCGTCGGTGATCCGGCTGCTCGGGCCGATCAACCCCGACCAGGAGCAGGTGCTCGAGATGATCAGCCGCGGCGGCTACAAGATGCTCGACATGATCAACCGCTCGCTCGACCTCTACAAGATGGAGGTCGGCACCTACCAGCTCGACCCCAAGCCGGTCGAGCTGCTCGCGCTCGTCCGCCAGGTCCTGGCCGACACCGAATCCATGACGAAACGCGGCGGGATGCAGATCGCGATCCGGCGCGACGGCGAGGCGGCCGGCGACGACCAGAAGTTCATGATCCGCGGCGACGAACTGCTCTGCTACTCGATGCTCTCCAACCTGATCAAGAACGCGATCGAGGCGTGCCCGAGCTGCGGCAGGATCGAGATCGACCTGGATGGCGCGGCGCCGCCGCGCGTCCGGATCGCCAACGACGGCGAGGTCCCCGAGGCGATCCGCGAGCGGTTCTTCGACAAGTACACCACGCTGGGGAAAACAAAGGGCACCGGCTTGGGGACCTACTCGGCCCGCCTCATCGCCGAAACGCAAGGCGGGTCGATCCGCCTTGACACATCGACGGCGGGGCGAACGGCGGTGGTGGTGCAACTGCCGGAAGCGTGAGACGATTGCGGATTGCGGATTGCGGAATGATGGGCGGATCGATTTTCGATTACGATTACGAGCACGAGCACGATTACGAGCACGAGCACGATTACGAGCACGAGCACGATTACGAGCACGAGCACGAGCACGAGCACGAGCACGAGCACGAGCACGAGCACGAGCACGATTACGAGCACGATTACGAGCACGAGCACGAGCACGATTACGAGCACGATTACGAGCACGAAAAAAGCCGCCGGATTGCGCCGGCGGCCTTTTTCGTTATTTCAGTCGAGTGTTACTTGCGGGCTTTGACGAGGATCACCGTGCGGCGGTTGGCCTGGCGGCCGGCGGCGGTGTCGTTGCCCGCGACCGGGTTGTGGTCGGAGAACGTGCGGGCCTGGTCGACGGACGCGTCGGCGATGCCGCAGTTCTTCACGAGGTAATCGACTACGACCGTGGCGCGGGTGGCGCCGAGGTTCCAGTTGCTCGACCACTTGCTGTACTTGATCGGCTGCGAATCGGTGTGGCCCTCGACGATGATCGCCTGGCCGGCGTAGCTGGCGCGCAGTTCATCGGCGAGCTGGCGCAGGACCTTCTTGCCGGACTCGGTCAGCGTGGCCTTGCCGGTCTGGAACAGGACATGGTTCGGGATTTCGCGGACCACGATCTCTTCCTTGGGCGGGGCCGGCGGAACCGGGGCGGCGACGGGGGCCGGGGCCGGAGCCGGAGCCGGGGCCGCGACGACCGGGGCCTGCTCGGGGCCGAACCAGAACTCGCGGTATTCGGCGGCGGTCATGTCGTCGTGATACATGTCGAGGCCGAGCCAGCCGAGGACGAAGTCGCCGATTTCGGAGATATCGAACCCGGCGCGGGCCATGACGCCGACCTTGCTGACGAACGGCTCGCAGACGCCGACCTCAACCTGCGTGTTCAGGATGTGCTGCCAGCCGTTGTGAAGGAGCAGCGTGCCGTACTGGATGTCGCTGTCCCAATGGTCGTAAACGTAATCCTTGGGCGGGGCGCCGAGCCACTTGGGCCGGGCGTTCATGCGGGCTTCCCACTTGGTGCCGGGGGTCTTGAAGTAGTTGGTGTAGCCGGTCTCGTAGAACTGGTTGCAGTAGAAGGCTTCCCACCACAGGAGGCCGGCGCGGGTGCGCATTTCGGGGTAGGCGCCGAGGCCGCGCTGATCGATCTCGGCGGTGACGCCGTTGTGGGTGATGATGCCGAGCTTGGCGTAATCGGTGACCTGGACATAGGCGCCGAGAGTCGGCGGCCAGTTGCCGGTGTAGTCGTTGGCGGCGGTGGCGCCGACGCCAAGGTGGAACATGTCCTGGAAGTCAAAATACCTGTTGGTGAAGTAGCGGGCCGGACCGGACTGGCAGCCGGTCACGAGGATGAGCATCGCCGCCAGAGCGAGCGACTTGAGCGCGGTCAGACGTAAGTCTTTCATGTTCAGCATCCTTCGGAATATCGCTGGATCGATTCGAGCTTCCTGGAATTGGTGGTTAAACGGGTTTAACTCCAACTACATCAATTGTAGGCCGATTAGACTGGCCGACGGCGCAATTGTCAAGCGGATTTAGGGCTGAATGATGAGTGATGAATGATGAATGATGAATAAATCAACAATCAGCCCGAGGACAAACGGAGATCAAGCGGCTTCGATCCCTTCGAGGCGGATGTGCTCGGCGGTCGGCGCGGAGGGATTGCTCTCCGCGATGATCTCCAGGGTGGCATCCTCGGCAAGGCTGTCGCGGGCGGCTTCGATAAAGCGCTCGCGCAGGCGGGCCGGCGTGATCCCGGCGCGCGCTCCGAGCCGGACGGTCACGGCCACGACGCGCTCGGCGTCCTGGTCGGCGGCCATCGCTTCGACTTCGCGGAGCAGGTTCGTCACGATCGAGGTCTCGCGCATCATGCCCCTCATTTCTGTTCGTAATTTTCTTTCGTTTATTGTATCCCAAAACCCTGGCCGAGCCGCATGAAATCGAAAGGGGACGACGGAAATGATCAGGTTCTTGATCTGCGCGCTGACGATGGCGATCGCGGGATGCTCGTGGGGGGCCGCCCCGGCGGCCACGCCCAGGCCGACCCCGCGCACGATCCCCGTGCCCAAGCCCGCCCAGGTGATCAATGTTTACCCGGGCGACGCCCCGGGGCTCGTCCCGGGCGGCCGGAAGGAAACCGTCGTCAACGAGCGCTACGTCGACGTCTCGGTGCCGCAGCTGCTCGTCTACCTGCCCGACAAGGCGAAGGCCAACGGCACGGCGCTGATCATCTGCGCCGGCGGCGGCTACAAGCGGCTGGCGATGTGCCTGCACGTGGACAACGTCGCCAGGATGCTCAACGACCACGGGATCGCGGTCTTCGCGCTGAAGTACCGCACGCAGTACGGCGCCAACAACGCCGACGCCGACGCGCTGGCCGACGCGCTGCGCGCGGTGCGGATCGTGAGGGCGCGCGCGGCCGAGTTCGGCGTCGACCCGCGCAAGATCGGCATCCAGGGCTACTCGGCCGGCAGCACGGTGTGCCTGAACGTCCTCGGGCATTTCGACGCGGGCAACGCCAAGGCGGCCGACGCCGTCGAGCGCGCCAGCAGCCGGCCCGATTACGTCCTGCTCATGTGCCCGTGGCCCAACGGCAAGACGGTCGGCGACTACCCGATCGGGAAGAACGCGCCGCCGGTGTTCATCGCGCATGCGCGCGACGACGAGGCCGCCCCCGTCGAGTTCGCGATGGGACTCGACGAGGAGCTCAAGCGGCTCGGCGTGAAGGAACGGACGTTCGTCGTCGACAAGGGCGGCCACACGGCGTTCCACTGGGGCGACGTCCAGGGCGAAGGGGTCAAGTGGCCGGGGCTGGTGTTCGAGTGGTTCAAGGAAATCGGGATCGAATAAGCCGGCCGGGATTAAACGTCGCGATTGGGCCGAATAGCCGGTTTGACCTTAAGGTAGCCGGGCTTCTGCGGCGGGAGGTTGCGCAGGCTCCACCACGGCTCGTAGGGGGCCTTCCAGGCCCAGTGCTCGCCGTCGTTGCTCCAGAAGCCTGGGTCGAAGCGCTGGTGATAGGTGTTGTCCCACGTGAACATCCCGATGGCCTGCACGGCCATCGAGAACACGCAGAGCGCGCCGGCGGCCCACGCCAGCGGCTTCCTGATCGGGGGCATCGCCAGCGCCGAGTCGAAGCCGACGGCGGCGATGTAGACGGCAAACGGGATCGCCTCGAACAAGTAACGCGGCCCCCACGCGCTGCCGCCCCACCAGTCCAGGTAGCAGCTCCAGTAGAGCAGATGCACGAACATCGCGACGAAGGCAAGACGGACGTCCCAGCGCATCCGGACGCGGCGGCTCAGCGCGAGAAACATCAGCAGCAGGGCGGGGCTGTAGTAAAAGATCCCCTCGCCGGGCGACATCAGGAATCCGGCGAGTCCCTCGAACGGAAGCCGAATCATCGAGACCGGCTTGGCGCCGAACGCGGAGCGGGCGAAATGGCCGAAATAAACGTGATTGTAGACGCCCAGGAAAATCAGGCCCGGGAGCGCGCCAAGGGCGACGGCGGCGAGCCGGCGGCGGCGCACGGATGAGTCGGGCGCCGGGCACAGCCACGCGCCGGCGAGGAAGACGAGGGCGGTCGGGATGCTGCCGACCCGGGTGGCGACGGCCAACCCCTGCATCAGGCCGGCCCAGGCCCAGCTGGAGGTTTTATCGCGGCCGCGGACGATGAGCCACAGGGTGACGGCATTGAAAAAACCGAGGAGCGGATGGACCCAGGCGCCGTTTGCGGCGAACCAGAACGGGGTCAGGGCGATCAGGCCGACGCCGGCCAGCGGCGCCAGCCAGCGGCGCCGCAACTGGATGTCAAGCGCCGCGGCCAGGAACATCGCCGCCAGCGCGGCGAACGTCGACATCGTGAGGCTGCCCAGCATGATCATCGCGCCCTCGTCGCGGGGCAGTTCGCCGAAAATCAGCGCGTACGCCGCGAACGCCGGCACCTCGAAGAGACCCGGCAGGGCGGTTTTCTTGGAGATGAGGTGGCCTTCCTTGTCGCGGACGACGGCGTAGATGCTCGGGTGATCGAGCTGGGGGAAGGCGTCGAGGCGGAAGGTGTGGTCCCTGAGAATCGCGATCGGCATGTAGCGGTACGGAACGGTTTCGCCGTTGGAAAACGAGCGGCCGTTCAGGTGCAGCGCGATCGTGGAAACCGCGAAGACAAAAAGCGCCATCTTCCAGGGAAAGCTGGCGTGCGTGAGATCATCGGAGTGCATCGGTCCCACCCGGCAACAAGACTCGCCCACATGATATCCTGAACGCCCCCGGGTTACAAAAGCCAAATCATGCGCGGCGGCGTTCAAACCGGCCGGACGCATCCCCTCCGGCCCGGGCCATACGGCCATAGACCGGATGGACGGCTCAAAGTTCCGGATCCATGGAAGAATTTGCGGGCGAGGCGCTCAAACGGAAAAGCGTTCACGCAAAATCGCAAAAGAGCAAAAAACGCAAAAAAAATATGGTTCTTTTATGGACGGGATTGAACCGCCAAAACGCCAAGTGCGCCAAGAACAAGAATGAAGTATTTCAGGTCTTGGCGATCTTGGCGTCTTGGCGGTTCAAAAACGATCCATACTACGATTCGCCGAAATCTTGTCTTCCCGACAAGAAATTTGCATTCGCCTTAGTTGCGGCTGTGCCACGCCGTGCCAATCCGTCCGATCCGCGTTCCATGAGCGGGGCCGCGGCCGAAACCGGCGCGTCACTTCGTCTTGAACTCGGCGGCGATCCTGTCGGTGACGTCGGCGAACGTCACGCCGGCCGGGGGCTGATACTGGAACGTCTTGTCCTCGATCTTTTTGGCCGGGTTGACCGACATCTTGCCGTTGGTCACGATGATTTGCTCGTTGCCGGTGACGGCCGTCAGCTTGAGCCCCGTGCACTGGCCGTTGCTCTTGTCGACCGAGAACTCCATGCCCATGCCTTCCTTGACGTACGGGTTCTTCCGGGTTTTACCGGAGAACGCCCATTCGGCGGGGGTATCGGCATTCAGGCTGAGCGTATCCAGATTGGCGATCGCAAACGGGCAGGCCGCGAACTGGTCCATGAAGAAGAAGTCGTCGAGAACGCCGCCGGTCTTCAGCTTGGCAAGATCGGCCTTGCTGTAAGTGGTTTTTTGGGCCGCGACGGCCTTGTCGATGTCGGCCTGCGCCGCGTTCCTGGCCTTCATGTCGGCCTCGAGCTTCCGGACCTGGGCGGGCGGGGCGAAGTTGAGTTCCCAATAAAACTTGCCGTCGAAGAGTTGGCCGATCACGTTGCCGCCCTGGTATGTGGACTGCCGGAGCATGAGGTTCGGCGCGCGGCGGTATACCTTCGCCTCGATGCTGTTCTGCACCTTGCCGACAACCGTGAAGACCGTCTTCTGCTCCTCGATGACGACCTCCTTGATCTCCGCCTGCTTCTTGTTGACCTTCTCGACGGCGTCCCTGACGTCGGGATCGGAGATCTGGTCGAGGTTGATCGGGTAAACGGCCGACTGGGCCTGGGAGTCGCCGGGCAGGATCATCAGCGCGACGGCAAACGCAAGGATCAGTCTCGAAAACGGGGCCATGGGTCAGACTCCTTGGGAACGGATGGTCAATGAGGCGATTCCAGGGTGATCTTGGAATTTTCGGATCAAACCGTGAAGGTTGCAATTAAAATGATGGGTGAAAAAGGAGTCATGAACGGGCGCGGGGGGGGCGTCGAGATCGCCTTGGATTTGGCCGGTTTTTTGCTATGATTTCAGGTGAGGTGATGAAATGCGGCGCATGGCACAATGGATGGCCCTGGTGGCGATGATCGCGGCGGCGGCGGGCGCCCGCGCCGAGACCGCCCAGGAATACAACACCCGCGGGATTCAGCAATTGGACGCGGGCAAATTTCAGGGAGCGGTCGACAGCTTCAGCGCGGCCCGGCGACTGTTGCCGCAAGACGCGACGATTCAGCGCAACCTGGCGATGGCCTACAACGGCTGGGGGGTCGAGCTCGCCAGGCAGGCGAATTACGCCGACGCGATCAAGCGGCTGCAGTCGGCCATCCTGCTGGCGCCGCAGGAGACCGGCATCCCGGCCAATTTGACCGCCATCCGAGTCAACTGGGCGGGCGAATTGACGCAGGGCAAGCGCTACGACGACGCCGAGACGCAGCTGCGGCTGGCCGCCCAGGAGACCCAGGCCGAGACCCTGCGCCGTGAAATCACGAAACGGCGGGGCTACAACGCCTACATGATCGCCAAGGACCTGATCGACCGCGGCGACAAGGACCGCGGCACGGCGCAACTCGACGCGGCGCTGCGGATCGACCCCGACTGCACGCACGCGCTGATCAAGCTGGCCCAGCTGCAATACGAAAACGGCAACACCGGCGAGGCGATCGAGGCCTGGCAGCGCGCCGCGGCGATCGACCCCGGCATCCAGGGGCTGAGCGAGATGCTCGCCAAGGCGACGCGCGAGGCGTCGGTCGAATCCAACTTCAACCAGCGCTCGAGCCGCGACTTCAACGTCTCGTACGAGGGGACGGTCAACGAGCAGGCGGCGCGCGAGGCGCTGCAGATCCTGAGCCGCGCCCTGTTCCAGATCCGGCGCGACCTGCGCTACAACGGCGACAAGTCGTTCGCCGTCGTCCTCTACCAGCGCGACCAGTACGAGGCGGCCACGGGCGGGCCGACGTGGTCGGCGGGGCTCTACGACGGCAAGATCCGCGTGCCGCTGCGCGGCGGCAACATGACGCGGGACGACATGCAGGCGCTGACGCGCACGCTGCGCCATGAGCTGACGCACGCGATCGTCAACGACCTGGCGCCGCGGCAGGTTCCCGCGTGGCTCAACGAGGGCCTCGCGATGTATTACGAGGTCGAGGACGCCGAGCGCGCCCGGCGCGCGCAGGCCGACCGGCAGAAGATCGCCCGGATGGCCGGCCGGGGCGCAAACATCGCGGTGCTCGGGCTGCCGGCGAGCTTCACGTCCATCACCAACGAGAACCAGGTGGAGCAGGCGTATTTGTTCTCGCGCTCCTTCGTCTACTGGATGGCCGAGCGCTGGCGGCCGTGGAAGTTCAAGGACCTGCTGGCGGAACTCGGCGAGGGGGCGGCGGTTGAGGACGCGGTCAGGAAGGTCTACGGCTGCACGCCGGAGGAAATGGAGAAGACGTGGGTGAACGGGATTTAAGCCGCGATGAGAGATGAATAACCTGGAATCTCATCTCATATCTCATCGCTCATCGCTCATCTCTCATCGCTCATCTCTCATTTCGGTTCCGTGCCCGCCGGATGGCATTGACCAACGCGGCGATTCCCATGCCCGTTCCGGCGAGCCACAGCCACCACGGATACGGATGCGGCATCGCGCCCTTGACGACTTCGATCCCTTCATAACACCAGCTGTAAACGATGATCAGCGCGCCGGCGATCGCGACGGCCCACTCGGCGGGCGTCGGCTTGAGCGGGCGGCCCGCGTCCTCGAGGCGCAGGTGGACGATCGCGGTGACGATGAAGAGGAGCGCCAGCACGGCCGCCGACCAGACGGGGCCGATCCAGGGGACGGGCAGCACGAAGAGCAGGTCCCACGTCGCAAGGCTCGGCGGCCAGCCGAGCGAAACGTAGAGAAAAACATAATAGAAAATATCCCACACGCCGAACGCGCCGATGAAAAAGATAAAGCGCTCGAGCGGGCGGCGGCCGGCGAGCATCGCGACCGACAGGAGCATCAGGATCGACATCGCCTCGCGGCCGAGTTCGACGGCGACATGAATCGGGTTCAAGGTTTCGAGCGGCGTGAGCGGGAATTGGAAACCGCCGGGGGAATACAGGCCGCGCAGATAGACCACGACCGAGGCCTCGAAATAGCCCATCGAGAGGCCGAAGAGGCAGACCCAGATGAAGCGGTTGCGGCTGTCGCGCGTCATGCCCGGGGCCTCATTTTCTCGGTGTTGAACGAGCGCTGGATCGTGCTGCCGAATGCCGCGACGCCCATCGCCGTGCCGATCAGCCAGATCCACCATGGATACGCATACGGGACGGCGCCCTTCCCGCCACTGAGCCAACTGTAGACGATGACGAGCGCGCCGGCGATCGCGACGGCCCACTCGGCGAGCGTCGGATCGAGCGGGCGGCCCGAGTCATGGAGCCAAAGATAAATGAAGGTGGCGACCACGAAAAGAACGGCCAGGGACGCGGCCGACCAGACCGGGCCGACCCACGGAGCCGGAAGCAGGAACAGGACGTCGCGCGTGGCGAGGCTCGACGGCCAGCCCACGGCAAGGTACAGGAACGCATAATAGAACACGTCCCACACGCCGAACGCGCAGATGAAAAAGGCGAATCGCTCGAGCGGGCGGCGGCCCGCAAGCATCGCGACCGACAGAAGCATCAGGATCGACATCGCCTCGCGGCCGAGTTCGACGGCGCGGTGAAGCTGCGTGCAGACGGAATACGGCGTGTGCGGGTATTCAGGGAAGCCGTGCGCGTAAAGGCCGCGCAGGTACAGGACGGCCGCGGCCTCGAAATAGCCCATCGAGAGGCCGAAGAGGCAGACCCAGATGAAGCGGTTGCGGCTGTCGCGCGTCATGGGTTCATTCTATTGCCCGCCTCGTCTTCCGCAACCAGGATCTGGATCTCGGTCAGGTAATTGCGGGGATTCCCCTTGAAGATCATGCCGGGGCCCTTGAGGTAGACTTCGCGGCTCGGGAGCAGCGTGTTGAGCCGCTGGGATTGAATGTAGGCAAGAATTTTCTCGTAGGCGCGGCCGAGTTCCTCGTAGGGGCCCTTGTGAACGAGGCAGGCGGCGCGGCCGCCGGCGAGCTCGCGGATCGAAATGCCCTTGGCCGGCCTGGCGGCGGCGCGAACGGGCATGCACGCCTCGAAATCGGCGTCGTCCTCGCGATACTCGGCATCATAGTAAAGGCAGAACGGCTTGCCGCAGACGAACCGGCCGACGCCGCGGCCGAGGATGGAAAACCCCTTGCCGCATTCGCTGTATCGGCCCTTCATGCGGACGCCGGCCATCGTCATCGGCTCGAGCCTTTTCTCTTCGACCTGAAATTCCGAGTTTTCCATGGCGCGTATTGCCTCCTTCTCCGTGGCAATGATCAGATCCAAAGAACTCACGATCCCGCGCTGGGTTCGGATGCTCGTTTCGAGGGCCTGCTTGTGGCGTTCGAGATGGTCCAGGATATCCGCTTCGTCGTCGCAATTGCCGAGCATTTCGGCGATCTCGGCGAGGCCGAACTGCATCGCGCGCAGCCGGGCGATGACGCGCGCGCGCTCGACGCTCTGCTCGTTGTAGTAGCGGTAGCCGGAGCGGGCGTCGACGAGCGGCGGCGGCAGGAGGCCCTTTTCGTGGTAATGCCGCAGCGTCTTGATCGAAAGCCCGGTGATCCGGGAGAACTCGCCGATGCTGAACAATTTTGGATCCTTCCGGAACGACTGAACCCAACGGTACAGTCTCCAGCCACGGGAGAGTCAAATGGTTTTTTTATTCGATGAAAGGCACGGACGCCCACGGACCGACCACGGACTCGCATGGGCGAAAAAAAGAGAGACCCTCGCTTACGCCCGGGCTACTGCATCGCCGGGTTTGGCGGGCTTGACGCGGCCGGCGGTCAGCTTGGGCTTGATCACGCGGCAGCCGATGGCCGTCAGTTCGCGCGTCAGCTTTTCGTAGGCGGCCTCGTCGGGGTAGACGCCGACGATCGCGCCGCCGCTGCCGGCGAACTTGGCCGACGCGCCGCACGCGCGCGCCGTCTCGACCATCTTGATGTTGGCCGCGCTGATCGGGATGATGCTGCGGCGCAGGTCGAAGTTGGCGTCCATGATCCTGGCGAACTCGGCATGGTTGCCCGCGAGCAGGGCCGCGCGGCCGCGCTCGGCCAACTCGGCGAAGCCCTTCATCGCGTCGACCACGTCCTTGTCTCCGCGCGCCCAGCGTTCGCGCAGGTTGCTGTGGACGACGTCGGAGACCTCGGCGAGGACGACCTGGTAGGCGATGTAGAGGTTCGGCAGGAGCGAGATGTCGAGCGGCTCGTAGCGGCCGTGCTTGTCGCGCTCGAGCAGGTCCTTGGCGAAATCCATGTAGACCAGGCCGTCGTAGCACTGCGCGACGCGGTCCTGCAGGCCGGCATGGATGCCGATCTCCTCGACTTCGGTCGCCAGCACCCAGTTGGGCATGATTTCGGCGGGAATCTTGACGCCGTAGAACGCCATCAGCGCGCGGAACGTCGCCGTGATGATCGACGAGCTGCCGGCCAGCCCCACCTGGCGCGGGATCGACGTCTCGTAGCGGATCGTGAAGTTGCGCTCGGGCAGCGTGATCCCGGCCGCCGCGCAGTAGTCCCAGAACTTCTTGATCGAGGCCTTGATCAGGCGCAGGCCGCCGTAGTAGCCGTTGCGCTTGACGTCCTCGACCAGCTCGCACAGGTTCTCGAACGAGTCCTTGTCCTGCTCGCAGGGGAGGATCTCGAGCGTCGGCCAGTCGTAAATGACCACGCGCGCGGAGAAATCCGAGAACGTGAACGAGATCGTCTTGCCGTAGTAGCCGTCGGAGGGATTGCCCACCAGGCCGGCGCGCGCGTAGGCGCGGGTTTCAATGATCTGCATCGAGCAGCCTCCGGGTGTAGGCGCGCAGTTCGTTTCCGTATTCGGGGTCGTGCAGGGCGAAGTCGATGAAGGCCTTGAAGTAGCTTTCGAAGTTGCCGATGTCGTAGCGGTGCTCGTCCGCCGGGAGCTTGACGCCGAGGACGCGCTCGCCGCCGTCGATCATGATGCGGATGGCGTCGGTCAGCTGGATCTCGCCGCCGCGGCCGGGCTTGGTGTTGTGCAGGGCCTCGAAGATCCGCGGCGAGAAGATGTAGCGGGCCGCGATGGCGAGCCGGCTCGGGGCCTCGCTGACGGAAGGCTTTTCGATCAGGCTCTTGACCTCGAACGCGCCGCCGTCGGCGGGCGGGACGACCGGCTCGGCGATGCCGTACTGGCTGACTTCGTCGAGCGGGACTTCCTCGAAGGCGACGACCGCCGCGCAGGGGGTCTCCGTGAACGTCTCGCGCATGAAGGAGAGGGTCTTGCTGCTGGCGTGCATGCCGAGGATCGAGTCGCCCAGGGCGACCGCGAACGGCTGGTCGCCGGCGAATTCCTCGGCGTGCAGGACGGCGTCGCCCAGGCCGCGCTGCATCTTCTGGCGCGTGTAGAAGAACCGCAGGTTGGAGCGCTCGAACTCGAGCTCCTGGAGCAGGTCCTCCTTGCACGTCTCGCGCAGGTGGCGGATCAGGACCGGGTCGATGTCGAAGTGGTTCTCGATCGAGTATTTATTGGGCCCCGTGATGAGCAGGACCCGCTCGAAGTCGTTGCGCTCGAGCTCCTCGACGATGTATTGCACGACGGGGCGCTTGCCGACGGGAAGCATTTCCTTGGGCTGGCACTTGGTCGCCGGCAGGAGCCGCGTCCCGAGCCCGGCCACCGGCAAAATTGCATTCTTGATGAACATGTTCACCCTCTCCGCGACGTTATCAGACCACGCAATAGTGTGCGATTTTGCGGGGGGTGGGGTCAAGAAACAAAGTGCGTTCAACTTGAGTTGCGAGAAATCATTCGGCATAATTATTCAAGATGGAGGGTTGCAGCATGAAAAAGGCTCGGGAATATACCGTCATCATTGAGCAGGATCAAGACGGTTACCTCGTTGCGGAAGTTCCTGCGCTGAAAAGCTGCTATACGCAGGCCCGCTCCATGGACGAACTGATGAAGCGGTTAAAAGAAGTCATTAAACTTTGCGAAGCCGAGCAGAAACCGCGCGCAAACACGCGTTTCATCGGGGTTCAGAGAATTTCGCTTCAATAAACACCTGTTTGTTTCCCACCCAAGACGGATTTCTCATCCAAGCAGATTTGGCACGGGCGCGGGTTAATCGGCAAAATTTTACGCGACACGGAACTCAGCCGCTCGGATCTGTTAAAACTCATTAAGCTATAATCAACGAATCTCACGCGGTCATTTTCGCCCACGCGGATTCCCATTGGGACTTGAGGTTGGCGGCGCGGGCGGCGGAGTCCTTGGCGGCCCTGGGGGCGGCGTCTTCGACCACGACCCGCCAGCGCCCCGGCTTGAGGCGCGCGTCGAGGACGAGCATCGCGCCGTCGATCGTCTTGACCAGGTCGAGCTGGATGTCCGCGGCCATCAGGCGCGCGCGGAATTTGCCGAATTCGAAGTCGATGCCGTCGGGGCGGACGCGGGCCAGCGCGAACTCCTTCGAGCCGAGCTTGAAGCGGCCGTAGCTCTCGACCGGCTGAACCCAGACGGTCGCGGCGGAGGCGTCCGGGACGAACAGGCGCTCGCGGCGCGAGGCGACGGCCCGGCCCATGCGGCGGGGGCCGCGCGGCCGGCGCGCCTCGCGCAGCGCAAGGATGACGAACGTGAGGATGTAGATCAGCGTGGTCAGGTCGGCCCCCTTGAGCTGGTAGTCGTCCTTGTAGATCGTGAGCGGCTGCAGCAAGACGCCGATGGCCGCCAGCGCCAGGCACACGAAGAACAGCATGATGAACGGGTGCCGGGGCCGGCTGAATGAGCGGATTTCGTCGCGGGCGACCCAGGCCAGCCACGAGCCGTTGGGCGAATCGGCGCGGTCGGCCGGAGGGCCCGAATAGCCGATGAAATTCTCCCGCTCATTGGGCGCGTAGGCGTTCCCCCGGGCTCCGGTGTGGAGGTCGCGGGTGAAGCCGGGGATCATTTTCGAGAGCTTGGCCAGGTCGCCCTCGGTGAGCTCGACGTCGCGCAGGAGCGTGACGCCCAGGAGCGTCGCCCGGACCATCAGCTGGGAGAACCGGTAGCCCAAATAGGTTTTGAGGAAGAGATAGGCCTTCTGACCTTCGACCTGCGGGCAGGTGGAGATGATCAGCGCGGTGGTCTGCTCGGGAAGCCTCGGGAGAAATTCATGGCTGACGCGGGTCGGGCCCTCGCTCCGGCAGGCCTTGAGGAAATCGACGTCGCCGGCTTCCAGGGCGTCCCAGACGTCCGTCGGCTCGGCGTTGAAGAACACCTGATACTCGGTCGCCCAGTGGCCGCCGCCGGCCGGGTAAAACACGCGGATGAGCGGGCGCGTGTAGCGGTCGGCGACGTAAAACACCACGAAGCCGATGACCGGGATCGACCACGCGGAAACGCACGCCGAGGGGGCCGGGGCGCCGGCGACCGGGAACCACTCGGCCTGGTGGACGTAAAACGCGTGCGCCATGAACGCGGTCGCCCACGTCAGGTGGATGAGAGAGTTGATCCACGGGCGCTGGATGCGCGCGGCCTTGATCGTCACGTAGCCGAAGCCGAACATCGGCAGGGTGTAAATGAAAAACGGGATCACGAGCCATGCGTAGGCTTCGTCATGGCTCAGGAATTGGCCGGCGGTGGAATGGCGCTCGTTGAAGCGCTCGACGGGCCAGTAGTATTCGGCCAGGAACCAGGCGAGCGCGAGTCCGGCCAGCCACAAAAGGATCACGGCCGGGCGGGCAAAACCCCGCGGCCGGTAGCGCCGCCGGTCGATCAGCGACTGCAGGCCGAGGTAATAGGTCGGTCCGAACAGCGCGTTGGGTGTGGTACTCGCCTGTCGTGCCATGGGTTATCCCCGACTGAATCAGGACATTTATAGCGGGTAGGGGGCGAAGAAGAAAAGATTATTGTCGGGGGGCGGACGGGCACGGACCGGCACGGACGGACACGGACGGGCACGGAACAACACGGACGGGCGTGGACGAAGGCGGGCCGTTCATTTTCGCCTTGTGAATGGCGCGGGGATTTGAACAATTGCGGCGATATCCCGGACCGATTGAACAGAGGAAACGATGCCGCCGTCGCCCAAACTCCCGAGCATGATATCGATCTGGAAGGACTCGCTGGAGCGCGCCCGCAGGGATCCGGAACATTGGGTCTCGTTCGGGTTCACCAGCTTCATCGTCGGTTTTTATGGGCTGATGATCGCCGTGCCGTTCGGGGCGTCGATGTTCTTGTTCTGGTTCACGGCGACGGGGATCATCGACACGATCCAGCATCAGAAACTGTGCGCAAGCCTGATCGGTGAGGGGCGCAACGCGACGGCGCGCGTCGAGAACGCGCGGATGGAGCCGCAAAAGGACGGCAAGATCTTATCGCAGGCTTTCGATTACACTTACACCGATGCCGACGGGCGGAAGCACCGTGGGGAATTCGCGCACCGCGTCAGCGACGACCTCGAGCGGCATGCGTTCAGCATCGGCGATTATCAGGAAGCCAAGTCGATCGCGGTGGGATTCGAGTTCCCGGTGACGTATCTCGCCTCGGCGCCCGGGACGCACCTGCCGGTCAAGGTCACGCCCGAGTGGAAGAGAAGCCAACTGCGCAAAAGCGTCGCGGCACATGCCGTCACGTTTGTGTTTGCGTTCCTATTGACATGGTTTTACCTGCACTGGCTGATCAGGGACCGGATCGCCATCGCGCCCGAGCCGGACCGGGTGCGGATCACAATCGTCAAGGCGACCAATGTTTACCTGATCGTGTTCGGTCTGTTCTGGATTGGGTTCGCGGCGGCGGGAACGTATGCGCGGGGCGCCGATGCGTTGATGATCGTGCTGTCGATCCCTGCGGCGATAGGCGCTTTCTTCATCTGGCACGGCCTGGGCGCTCGGGAGGAAATCACGGTCGACGGCAACCGGCTGATTCAGCGGATCGGGCGGCCGTATCGCAGAGTCACGCATGAATACGAACTGGCGCTGATCGAGAACATGCGGGCGAGGCTCGTTGAGGACAAGTCCAGCCGGCTTCGGTTCGCGTTCGATTACCGGGGGGAAACGCGCCGGATCGGCGTGAGGCCATTGGCGTCCGACGAGGCGCGGCAGATCGCGGCGGCGCTGAGCCGATACTTCGAGGTCGACGTCAACGCGCTCGGCGAGCCGGGGCCGTGGATGGCCGATCACTACACGGAACTGATGGAAACGATCAAGTGTGGCGAGACGCCGGAGCTGCCGGAAAAGGTGGCGCAGGAGGTGTTCAAGGGGCAAAAACCCGAGCCAAGGCGAGTGTATGGGACGTGCACAGTGTGGGGCCGGAGCCGCGCGGAGAACAAGGTGTTCATCATGCGCGAGCTGTTCGGGCTGCTGCCGCTCGCGCTGCTCATTGCGGTGCCCGTGGCTTATCTGGTGATCAAGGGCGGGATGCCGGCGCCGGTGTTCACGGTGGCCGCGCCGGGGATCGTCGTGTGCATGACCGCGCTGGCGATTCACTGGCTCAGGTATAAAGGAAGACTGAACCGAAACGAGCCGCTCGTCCAGGAGGGAAGCTTTCGCGACGACGTGAAGGAACTCAAGGATCTGCCGGGGCTGATCATTGTTTTTGGGGTGCTGGGCGGGATCTTCTGGATGTTCATCAACATCTGCCCGTCGAGATCGCTGGGCGTGCTGGACGCGCCGCGCCGATGCATCTATTCCGTCCTGCCGGCGCGCCAGACGCTGCGCGACGAGACGGGAAACACGATCGAGCTCATCCGATTCATGGGAACGCGGATCCAGAAGTTCGACCCCAGCGGGCGGCTGATGTGGGCGATCTCGAGCTACGAATCGAGGCGGGTCAAGGAGCGGATCGCGCTCGACGGCGCGGGGAACGTCTACCTGATTTACGACGACGTGGAGAAATACGATCCCGACGGGCGGTTCGTTCAGGAATACCGGGGAGCCGGGGCGAACGACTGGTTTGTCGCACCGGACGGCAAGGTGACGAACCTCGCGGCGGGAGCGCGGTGAGAGGGAAAGGACCTAAAGACCTCGCCGTTAATAAAAATCGGAATGTCCTAGATAAAGGTAGTGATATCTTAAAAAAGGGGGATGGCCTCCCCTATTAATTCTTTTCGCCATCTTCGATTGGTTCCGGAAATGGAAGCTCGGGGGTCGAGCCGTATTTAGGGAATGCTCTATTGATGTATGAATAAAACTTCCGCCAATTCGGAGCAACCCTCATAAGGCCAATAACGGCCCATAGGTGTTCTTTCAGGCGCGGATATCCCGTATCATCTGACAGCCTTTGAAAGAGCCTGTCTTTAGGTCTTCCCTTGGCGTTCCTCCTTACAACCTTTTTTAGAGCCGTTAGAACGCCAGGGGCTAACCGTTCATATACAATATCGTTTGTGAGTCTTCCCATATAGGGCGGACGTTTCGTGGAAAATTCATCATAACTTAGATTGCGTAACCTAAACATTTCCTTGTAATAATCGTCCGGAAAGGTCTTTGCCCATGCTGCCAATTCCTTCGAAATGAATTGTTCGAGAATTTTTGCCAGAGCGTCTTTTGCACGATCAGCCTGGTATCCGGTTGCTTCGTCAACGAGCGCGATGATTCCTACATGCGCCAATCCTCTCATGAGAATGTCGGCTTGCCGCAATATATGCTCCTGAGATTTCAGCAATATCTTTTCGTCTCTTGCCCTCAGAAACACCTCGCATACCTTGGGTAGCAATTCCGCCGAATAACCGAAAGCCCTATTTCCCGAAAGCGGCTTAAATACAATCTGGCTTGACGTCACCCTTAACTCGTCTGAAATGAACGGCGTAAGGTTTTTTGCGCTTAAAAATGCTGGCATATTGACGTCACTATCATAGTATGCTCGTCCTTTTGCTTGTCTCGAACGACCAAGAGCCTTCATGAACCCACTTTGGGTTAAAAGACGTCTCCCGTCTTCTAGTACAGCGCACGGAATAAGAATTTCCGCGTCTCCAATCCGGAGTTTGATCGTTCCCTCGTGTATTGCACGGGGAATATTTTCACTCATACCTCACCTCCAACGGCTCTCAAAATAGTGTTATCAAAGACTGTCTTGTCTTTCCGATGGTTATGGCGATAACAGAACTCATTGATGTACTCATGTAGGTGTTTCACGCTCACCTTATGATATTGACCGATGATCCCGCGCTTTAAGAGCGCCCAAAAACTTTCAATCGAATTCGTATGAACATCGCCGTCAACATACCAAACTTGATGATCAATTGTCTCGTGAGAAATGAAACCAAAAAGTTTACTGTATCCACGATACTCGTCGGTAATGATCTTGCACCTGTCAACATCAACGCGCTCGCGAACGAACGACGAAAGCGTTTTGGAGTCCGTCCTTTTGACGGGTTTGGCTGTCACTTTTCCATCGCGCTCCACAATGCCGATTACGGGTTGCTTTGATGTTCCTCTACCTCGTTTATGGGGTCCGCCAGATCCCTTGCGCGGCTTTCCGCCAATATAGCATTCATCCATTTCGGCGATGCCTTGGAGAAGCTCGCGCTGTTGGATCATCGCCTTCCGAATCCGCATTCCCATATACCATGCCGTGTTACGGTGGACTTCGAGATCGCGGGCAAGTTGGCGAGAACTAATACCTTTTTTTGCATTCAGAATGAGTGCGACGGCAAGGAACCATTTTTGTAGGTCGAGTTTTGTATCATGGAAGATCGTCTGGACGGTCACACGGAAAGATGTGTTGCAGTTGTTACAATGGTGGCGCATTTCTTGGGGGACTGGCGTGCAATTAGTGGAATGACAATATGGGCACTCGGGCTTGCCCTGCCAACGGACAGTTTCGAGGTGTTTGATGCAGGATTCATGGGTTGGGAACCGCCTGAAGATTTCTGGAAGATTCATGTTTTAGGCCGCCCTTTCGGGATATTACTACCAATACAAGTGACAGTTTATCCACCATAGACGGCGCGCGTCAAGCAATATCTTTCTACCTATATCTAGGACATTCCGATAAAAATTACCGAATGTCGCTTCGGGCCGAAGCGACCTACGGACCTATTTGATCTTCTTGAAGGCATCAAAGAGCGAGTTGAATTTTTCGGGGCGGCGCGGCGGCTGCGGCGGGCGCTGGTCTTGCCGGCCGGCGGGGCGCTGCGGGCGCGGGGCGGTCGGCTTTTCGCCGCGCTTGGGGGCCTCGTCGGGATTGGACTTCATCGACAGGCTGATCCGCTTGCGCGCCGCGTCGACTTCCATGACCGTGACCAGCACGCGCTGGTGGACCTTGACGACCTCGGCCGGGTCCTTGACGAACGTGTCGCTCAGCTGGCTGATGTGCACGAGGCCGTCCTGGTGGACGCCGATGTCGACGAACGCACCGAACGCGGTGACGTTCGTGACGATGCCGGGCAGCTTCATCCCGGGCTTGAGGTCGCCGATCTCCTTGACTTCATCGGAGAACTGGAAGAGCTCGAACTTGTCGCGGGGGTCGCGGCCGGGCTTGGCGAGCTCGGCCATGATGTCGGTCAGCGTCGGCAGTCCTACCTTGTCGCTGATGTAATTGCTCAGGTCGATCTTCTGGCGCAGCGTGGCGTCGCGCATCAGGTCCGCGATCGAGCAGCCGGTGTCGGCGGCCATCTTCTCGACGACGGCGTAGCTTTCCGGGTGGACGGCGGAAGCGTCGAGCGGGTTCCTGGCGTCGCGGATGCGGAGGAAACCGGCGCACTGCTCGAAGGCCTTGGGGCCGAGGCGCTTGACTTTCTTCAGCTCGGCGCGCGACTTGAACGCGCCGTTTTCGTTGCGGTATTCGACGATGTTGCCGGCGAGCATCGGGCCGAGGCCGGAGACGTAGGTGAGGAGCTGGCGGCTGGCGGTGTTGACCTCGACGCCGACGCTGTTCACGCAACTTTCGACAACATTGTCGAGACCTTTTTTGAGAAGGGGTTGGTCGACATCGTGCTGATACTGACCAACGCCAATTGATTTCGGGTCGATCTTGACGAGCTCGGCCAGGGGGTCCTGAAGCCGGCGGCCGATCGAGACCGAGCCGCGCACGGTGACGTCCTGGTCGGGGAACTCCTCGCGGGCGACCTCGCTGGCCGAGTAAATCGACGCGCCGCTCTCGTTGACCATCACGACCGAGATCGACTTGGGCAGGTCGAGCGAACGGACGAAGGCCTCGGTCTCGCGGCCGGCGGTGCCGTTGCCGATGGCGATCGCCTCGATCTCGAAGAACTTGACGAAGCCCTCGACCTTTTCGCCTGCTTCCTTGAGGCGGCTCTCGCCGTGGGTCGGGTAGATCACGTCGTGGTGGACGAGCTTGCCCTGGCGGTCCAGGACGGTCAGCTTGCAGCCGGTGCGGAAGCCGGGGTCGAGCGCGAGGACGTTCTTCTGGCCCAGAGGCGCGGCGAGAAGGAGCTCGCGGAGGTTCTGCGCGAAGACGCGGATCGCCTCCTCGTCGGCGCGCTTCTTGAGCTCCTGGCGAATCTCGGTCTCCATCGAAGGAGCGAGGAGGCGCTTGTAGCCGTCGTCGACCGCGAGCTTGACCTGGAGGCCGGCGGGGGACTGGTTCTTGACGAAAATCGATTCAAGAATCGCCCCGGCCTCGAGCTCCGGCGGCGCGACTTCGAGCTTGAGCGCCTCTTCGTTTTCGCCGCGGAACATGGCGAGGAGGCGGTGCGACGGGGCGGCCGCGACCGGCTCGCTCCACTCGAAGTAGTCCTTGAACTTGGCGGCTTTTTCGTCGTCGGCCTTGCCGGGGACGACCTTGGAGGCCATCACGCCTTTTTTCGCGAAGTGCTCGCGCATGGCCGAGCGGGCGGACTGGTTCTCGCTCACCATCTCGGCGACGATGTCGCGGGCGCCGGCCAGGGCGTCCTCGATCGAGCCGACCTTCTTTTCCTCGCTGATATATTTGGCGGCCTCGGCCTCGACGTCGATTTCCTCCTGCGCGAGGAGGAGGTTGGCGAGCGGCTCGAGCCCCTTCTCGCGGGCGATCGTGGCGCGGGTGCGGCGCTTGGGGCGGAACGGCAGGTAGATGTCCTCGAGGACGGCAAGGCTCTCGGCGGCGTCGATCCGGGCCTTGAGGGCGTCGGTCAGGAGCTCGCGCTCGGCGAGGGACATGAGGATCGCCTCGCGGCGCTTGTCGAGCTCGGCCAGCTGCTCGAGGCGGTCGCGGACGGCCGCGATCTGGACCTCGTCCATCTCGCCGGTGGCCTCCTTGCGGTAGCGCGCGATGAAGGGGACGGTGGCGTCCTCGGCCAGGAGGGAGGCGACGGCGGCGACCTGCTGGACACGAAGGCCAAGTTCCATCGAGATTTTGATGACATGCTGTTCGTTGAGTTGAATATCGCTCATGAAACCCGTGTTCTTTCGCGTGGTGTGCGCCGGGGCGGTCCGGCATCGCAATGCAGCCCCATCTTCTACCTGAACGGGGCCGTATTCTCAACGAGGTATTCGCTCCGGGCGAAGTACGAAATTATTCGTTGACTACTACGATTCTTTTCGTAGATACTGAAATCACATCAATGGAGAACTGAAATCATGGCTCACGAGAACACCGTCAAACCGACCGACGCCGAGCTGGACATCCTCAAGATCCTTTGGAAACACGGCCCCGCCACGGTGCGGCAGGTGCACGAGGCGTTCAGGCCCAAACGGCGGACCGGCTACACGACCACGCTCAAGCAGCTGCAGATCATGACCGAGAAGGGGCTGGTCAAGCGCGACGAGAAGGAACGCAGCCACGTGTACGCGGCGCGGTCCGACGAGGGGCGGACGCTGCGCCGCGTGACGGAGGATTTGCTCGACCGCGTCTTTGACGGCTCGGCGCAGAAGCTGGTCATGCATGCGCTGTCGGCGAAGCACGCCTCGCGCGAGGAACTGGCCCAGATCCGATCCCTATTGGACAAATGCGAAGGAGACAAGAACCATGAGCGCGATTGACATCCTTGTCACCGACGGCCTGATCGAGCGGCTCGGCTGGACGCTGCTTCATTTCGTGTGGCAAGGCGTCGTTGCGGCCACCGTGCTGGCGATCACGCTGGCGGCCACGCGATCGGCTTCGAGACGTTACGTCGCCTCGCTGGTGACGCTGCTGGCAATGGGCGCCGCGCCGATCGTCACGTATTGCGTCGTTTCGCGCCCGGTGTTGAACCATGCGACAGGCGTCGCCGGCAATCCGACCGCCGCCGTGGTTGCAGCTTCCGCGGGCACGGGCATGCCTGCCGTGGCGCGACCGGCAACCGACGATACCTTTGCCACCATGGACCAACCCGCACGCGGCTCTTTGTCGTCGTGGTGCGCTGCCCGAATCGACTGGCTTGGCGTCCACATCGCGTGGGTGGTCGGAATCTGGCTTTCGGGGGTCGTTGTCCTGTCGTTGAGGCTGGCTGCGGGATGGCTGCAGATTCGCCGGTTGCGCCGGCGCGGAACGAGCGCCCCCGCCGCCGACTGGGTCGAGCGGCTCGCAGCGATCGCGGGCCGTCTGGATGTAAGCCGCCCGGTGCGGCTCGCGCAATCGGCGCTCGCCGAGTCGCCGATGACGATGGGCTGGCTGCGGCCGGTGATCCTGTTGCCGGCCGGCGCGCTCACCGGCCTCGCGCCAAGCCAGATCGAGGCGATTCTCGCGCACGAGCTTGCGCACATCCGGCGCC
This sequence comes from Candidatus Sumerlaeia bacterium, assembly GCA_039683515.1. Classification (GTDB taxonomy): domain Bacteria; phylum Sumerlaeota; class Sumerlaeia; order MVZB01; family MVZB01; genus JAJFUE01. The sequence goes on from JBDKRG010000015.1 coordinate 34,158, forward strand.
ACGACTATGCGATCAACCTGGTCCAGGCGGTCATCGAAACGATGCTGTTTTACCACCCGGCGATCTGGTGGGTTTCGCACCGCATGCGCGTCGAGCGCGAATTCTGCTGCGACGACATTGCGATCGAGGCATGCGGCGACGCGACCGTTTATGCGCGCGCGCTGGCGGACATGGAAACGATGCGCGCGATGCCCGGCCCGGCGCTGGCGGCAAGCGGCGGCTCGCTGCTGGAGCGCGTGGCGCGCCTCATGGGCCGGCCGGCAACCGGCCTGCGTTACCCGTGGTTCACGGGCTTGATCGTGCTGGCGATCCTTGCGGCGGCCGGGGCGCTTGCGCAGCAGTCGAGCAGGGCCGAGTCCGCCCGATACGCGCCGATCACGCCGGGGATGCAGTCCACGAACGATGTCACGGGGATCGTCATCGACGAGCAGGGCGCGCCGATCGCGGGCGCGTCCGTGCAGGCGATCGATGGAAACCGCGGGAAGCTCGGCACGAAGACCGCCGCGGACGGCCGCTTCTCGTTCGCGGGGCTCAAGCCGGAAGGCCGCTGGTCTTTCTCGGCGGACGAACCGAACCATGCGCTCATGAGCGATTACGAGGAACAGCGCGAAGTGCCTGTCAAGCCGCAGGACCTTCCGGTGACGATCAAGCTTTACAGCCCGCGCACGCTGACGGGAACCGTCGTGAACGAACAGGGCAACCCTGTCGCCGGCGCGCGTGTCGTGCTGCTCGACCAGGAAATTCCGGGCAAAGACACGCCGGCCAATTATGACTCCCGACCCGAGTGCACGGCACAAACGGATGCGCAGGGGCGGTTCGAGCTCAACCGGCTTCGGCCGTGGAAACTCTGGCTGCGGCTCGAGCATCCCGATTACGCGGTCACCTACGTCAATCCGCTGGTGCCCGACGCGAAACCCGCGCGATTGACGATCGAGAGCGGGGTGACGCTGCGCGGCCGCGTGACCGCCGCCGGGAATCCGCTCGAAGGGGTGAGCATGAAGGCCGCGCTCGGGTCTTCGGGCCGTCCCGTGATCGACTGGCACGGCAAGACCGACCGCAACGGCGAGTTCAGCGTGCCGCACCTCGGCAGAGCGGCGCGCGGCGTTGCCGTAAGCATCGCCGACCCGGCATGGAAGGCGGAGATCTACATCCTGATGGGCGCGATCGAACCCCAACATCCGCCATACCTGAAATTCGAAGCCGGGCTCGCGAAGAAGGGCGAGTCGGTCGAGCCGAAAATCATCACGATTGGCGACTACCCCTCCGAACAAGCGCCGCAGCCGAAACCCGGCGATCAGCCGATCGAATACGGCGACCTGAAGATCACGCTCGCCTCGCCCGGCGAGAAAGGTTACATGATTCTCGGGGCAATCGACGAGAATCAAAAGCCGCTGGGGTCAAACCAGCGATCCCGGCAAGTCGCCGGCGGGACAACGGTCGAGAGGCTGCAAGCCGGCCGCTACATGGTCGGTTGCCTTCAGGCCGGCGATGCGGGGCCGGTGCATGAAACGAAGATCGTGGAAGTCAAGGGCGGCCAGACGACCGAGGCGAATCTCAAGCACGGCCCGGTCCGGATCAGCGGCGTTGTGACAAGCGGCGGCAAACCGGTCGGCCATGGGCACATGTCATGGTTCTGGAAGGAACCGATGCCCAGGGACTTCTACTACGTGGGGGGCATGTATCTTCCGGCCGACGGCCGTTACTCGCTGGAAGGACTCCCCGCGGGGCGCCACGAAATCATCTATAGCGATCTGGCACGGTGCGTGCCGCACACGTATGCGGTGGACGCGAACGGGACGACGACGCTGAACATCGAATTGCCGACGAGCCGAATCGAGGGGCGGCTCATCGGGGTCGCGCCCAAACCCGAAGACCCTGGCCGGAAAGCCTGGCGCGAGAAAGAAAACATTCCGAAGCTCGGAGAGATTCATGTGTTCCGGCGCGACAAATACGGGCCGCTGAACGGCCATGACGGGGCGCTCGTCAGCCCCGACGCGGAGGGGCGGTTCACGGCCGAGCACCTGCCGCCGGGGACCTACTCGGTGTGGGGCCTGGACGGCTACGCCCGCGTCGACGTCAAAACAAGCGATTCGGTCGCGGAGGTTCAGCTCGAGCCGCCACGGAATCCCGGGATGATCACCGGCGAGATCAAGGGAAAAGACACCGGCTCGCAATACACGATCCGGATCCTGATCAAGGACTCGCTCGGCTACGAGGAGGTCAACATGCCCGCGTATTTCACGTGGCTCAGCGGAATCCCGCGCACATACAGCATGAACAATTTGCCCGCGGGCAAATACGCAGTGTTGTTCGACGGGAACGCCGGCAATTTCACGAACAATCACCCCGAGCTGAGCATGCCGTCCGTGCTGATCCCCAACGTCGAGGTCAAGGAGGGGCTGGCGGTCAAGGTCGACATCCATATCCCCGAAGGGCGCCTGGTGCTGCTTGATTTCGGAAACGGCAAAAACCCGAACGCTCCCAAGGTGAGACGGTGGCAAATCCGCTACCCGACGGGCGATTGGCTCGACAGCACGTTCTTTTTCGGCAACCGGATCGCCAACGAAAATCGCTTCGCGCTGCCGCTCGGGACGTATACGGTCGAAGCGAACTTCGGCCCGGCCGGGCTGGTGACGCGCGAGTTCACCGTTGAAAAGGGCGAAGGCGAACAGACCATGACCATCACGCCCGAGAACCCTTAGGGCGGCTGACAAAAGTTTTCCGATACCGGATCAAATCGAAAAGAGTCTCGATCATGCGATTTGGCGATTCATTCGATTACGGTAACGAGCATGAGCACGAGGGCCGGGTCGGATAGGCGTCCCGGGGACGCTATGGCGACCTTTCGGCGGATTCTTCGACCCGCCGCGCAATTCCAACCACCTGGACAAATCCTTCTGCCACAGTCCTGAACGACGCATCCGGTTTGCGGCCGTGTCTGGCATGAATCTGTCTTGATTCGATTGCCATTGCGAACGAGCACGAACGCCGATTCGGGTGCGTTGCGGAAAGGCGCTGCCATGCGGCTCACTGTCCATATGACCGAAGGCCGGCAGTATGCGTTTACGATTTCGGAGGAGCAGGCCGGCGCGGATTTCATCGACCGCGTCCGGTTCTGGGAGGTCTTCGACCGGCCGATCCTCAGGATCAACGACGGGCGCGGCTCGTGGGCCCTCAACCCGGCGCTGATCGAGGAGATCCGGTTCGAGACGGGCAAGGAGCCGCCGTGGAGCCCGCCCGACAACATCCTTTCGTCCAAGTGCATCTCAGCCGAGAGCTACCGGCGCAAGCTGGCGCGGCTCGAGGCGGGCGCGCCCGCCGGAGCCGGGCAGTTCCAGGCGGGCAAATGCATCGAGGCGGCGCTCGAGGTCACGTTCGCGGGCGGGACGCGCGAGTTTTTCGAGTGCTACCTGATGCTGCGGCCGCGCGGCGAACAGGCGCTCAACCAGTATCGGCTGTTCGACAAGCTGACCTACCCGATCCCGTGCGAAGGGGGCGGCTTCGTGCTGCTCAACACGCGCCGGATCGAATGCATCCGCATTCATCCGTCGCCGCCCGAGGATCCGGAATCGGCATGGCTGGTCGACGGGTTCGTTGAAAACGCCTCGGAATAGGACGAAGGAGGGAACGATGTCGAATCACAAGCCGGCAGCCATGCGGAGCGTCTGGCTCGGGGTCATCTTCGGCGCCGCCGTCTGCCTGATCGTGCTGGCGATGCCGGCGCGCCTGCGCGCGGCCGAGGGGGAAACGCCCGAGGTCGGCGTCCACGAGGCCGCGCTGCGCAAGTCGACCGTCGCGCGCGACTACGTCGGGCGCATCGAGGCCGACCAGACGGTCGAGATCCGGGCGCGCGTGGAGGGATTCCTCGACAAACAGCTGTTCAAGGACGGCTCGACGGTCGCGCCCGGCCAGATGCTGTTCCAGATCGACCCGCGCCAGTTCGAGGCGATCGTGGCCGAGGCCCGCGCCAGGTTCGCCAAGGCGCAGGCCGACCTGACGGCGGCAAAGGCCAACGTCGAGCTGGTCAAGGCCCAGGCCGACCTCGTGCGCGACAAGGCGACGCTCGCCAACGCCGAGAAGGACCTGGCGCGGGTCAAGCCGCTTGCCGAGGCCTCGGCCGTCAGCCAGCAGGAGCTCGACCAGGCCGACACCAAGGTCAAGGAGGCGCGGGCGGTCGTCGAGGCGGCCAAGGCCGTGGTGCGCCAGGCCGAGGTCAACACGGTTTCGAACATCGCGCTGGCCGTGGCCGACGTCCAGCAGACGAGCGCGGCGCTGGCCCGGGCCGATTTGAACCTGGGTTACACGCGGGTCGAGTCGCCGATCCGCGGACTGATCGGCAAGGCCGAGGTGAGGGTCGGCAGCCTCGTCGGGCCGGGCGGCGGCGCGACGTCGCTGCTGGCCACCGTCTCGCAGCTCGACCCGATCCAGGTCTACTTCAGCGTCAGCGAACAGGAATACCTGTCGATCATGCGGGCGTATCTTGAACGCGGCAAGCCCACCGGCAAGATCCAGTTCGATCTCGTCCTGGCCGACGGCAAGCTCTACGACCAGAAGGGCCGGTTCGATTTCGCCGAGCGGGCGATCGATCCCAAGACCGGCACGCTGCAACTGCGCGTCGTGTTCGCCAATGCCGGCGACCTGCTGCGGCCGGGCCAGTTCGCGCGGGTGCGGGTGACCAACCCCGACGCCCCCGCCTCGCTCATGATCCCGCAGCGCGCGGTCATGGACCAGCAGGGCGAGCAGTTCGTCCTGGTCGTGGGCCCGCAGGACAAGGTCGAGCGCCGCAAGGTCAAGCTCGGCGCGCGCGTCGAGTCGATGTGGATCGTGCTCGACGGGCTGAAGGCGGGCGAAAAGGTCGTCACCGACGGCATCCAGAAGGCGCGGCCGGGGATGACGGTGACGGTGGTTCAAACCAACGGGTGAGCGGATTCGATTACGATTACGATTACGAGCACGAGCACGAACGACAAGCCCACATCAGGGGGCGAGCATGTTTTCCAACTTCTTCATCAACCGGCCGATCTTCGCCATGGTGATCGCGATCGTCATGACGATCGCCGGGGCGATTTCGATTTTCCGCCTGCCGGTGGTCCAATACCCGCCGATCACGCCGCCGGTGGTGCGCGTCACGGCGACCTACCCGGGGGCCAACGCGCGCACGGTCGAGGAGAGCGTCGCCGCCCCCATCGAGCAACAGGTCAACGGCATCAAGGGGATGCTCTACATGTCGTCGAAGAGCTCCAACGACGGCAACTACACGCTCGACGTCTACTTCCAGGTCGGCTACGACCTCGACATCGGGGCCGTCGACGTCCAGAACCGGGTCGGCCTCGCCAACTCGCAGCTGCCCTCCGAAGTCGTCCGCCAAGGGATCAACATCAACAAGCAGTCGCCCGACATCCTGATGGCGATCGACCTGATCTCGCCCAACGGGGCCTACGACGACCTCTACCTGAGCAACTACGCGCTCATCAACCTGAAGGACAACATCGCGCGCGTCAACGGCGTCGGCCAGGTCAACATGATGGGCAAGGGCGACTACGGGATGCGCATCTGGGTCAACCCCGACCAGCTCGCCAAGCTCGGCCTGACGGTCAACGACGTCGCCGACGCGATCCGCGAGCAGAACCTGCAGGCGCCCGCCGGCATGATCGGCCAGCCGCCCGTCCCCAAGGGCCAGCAGTTCCAGTACTCGGTACAGGTCAAGGGGCGGCTCGGCACGGCCGACGAATTCCTGAACATCGTCCTGCGCGCCAATCCCGACGGCTCGGTCGTGAAGATCAAGGACGTCGGCTCGGTCGAGCTCGGCGCGAAAAACTACGACATCATCGCGCGGCTCAGCGGCAAGCCGTCGGCCATCCTGCTCGTCTACCAGCTGCCCGGGGCCAACGCCATCCAGGTCGCCAACCAGATCAAGTCGTTCCTCAACGAATCGAAGAAAAACTTCCCCGAGGGGATGGACTACGTCATCGCCTACGACAGCACCGACTTCGTCAAGGAGTCGATCCGCGAGGTGATCAAGACGTTCGAGGAGGCGATCGTCCTCGTGCTGATCGTGGTGTTCCTGTTCCTGCAGGGGTGGCGCACGACGCTGATCCCGTCGCTGGCGGTGCCGGTGTCGCTCATCGGCACGTTCGCGTTCTTCCCGGCGTTCGGGCTGTCGATCAACACGCTGACGTTGTTCGCGCTGGTGCTGGCGATCGGCCTGGTCGTCGACGACGCCATCGTCGTCGTCGAAGCCGTCGAGTCCTATATCGAGAAGGGGCACGACCCCAAGGAGGCCACGCGCCTCGCGATGGCCGACGTCGGGATGCCGATCGTGGCGATCTTCCTGGCGCTGCTGGCCGTGTTCGTCCCGGTCGTGTTCATGACGGGGATCACCGGCCGGCTGTATCAGCAGTTCGCGCTGACGCTGATCGTCGCGTTCGGGCTGTCCGCGATCAACTCGCTGACGCTGACGCCGGCCCTGAGCGCGCTGCTGCTGCAGCCGAAGCACGGCCCCGGCCGAGGCCCGCTCGCCCGCTTCTTCCAGGGTTTCAACTGGACGCTCGACCGCACGACCGGCGGCTACCTGTGGCTCGTCGCGGGGATCGTCCGCAAGACGGCCGTGGCGTTCCTCGTCCTCGGTATCGCGGCGCTGCTGTGCTGGCGCCTGGTCTCGGTCATCCCCAAGGGTTTCATCCCCGACGAGGACCAGGGGCTGATCATGGCGAACATCCAGCTACCCGAGGGGGCCGCGCAGGACCGCAGCGACACGGTCGTGCGCCGGCTCGAGGAGAAGATCCTCAAGATCGAGGGGATCAAGTACGTCAACTCCATGATCGGCTACAGCCTGTCGTCGGGGATCAACGCCTCGAACCTCAGCTCGTTCATGATCACGCTGGCCCCGTGGGATGAACGCAAGACGCCCGAGACGAGCCTCGGCGGGATCATGGCCCAGGTGGGCAAAATCTTTAAGGAGGAGAAGGCGGCGCAGGTCTTCCCGTTCCTGCTCCCCGCGATCCCGGGCATCAGCTCGGTCGGCGGCCTGCAGTTCGAGCTCCAGGACCGCTCCGGCGGGACGATCGAAAAGCTCGACGAGGCGACGAGGCAGTTCGTCGCGGCCGCGCGCGGGCAGAAGGCGCTCGGCGGGGTGTTCACCGGATTCAATACCGAGAACCCGCAGATCTTCCTCGACCTGGACCGCGAGAAGGCCAAGCTGCAGGGGGTCCCAATCAACAAGGTGTTCGAGGCGCTCCAGATGTACATGGGCGGCCTCTATGTGAACGACCTCAACCTGTTCGGGCGCACCTACCGCGTCATGCTCCAGGCCGACCCGGCCTTTCGCCGGACGCCCGAGGACCTGACGCGCTTCTACGTCAGGACGCAGACCAACGAGATGGTTCCGCTCTCGTCGCTGGCGAGCATTTCGCCGATGAGCGGGCCGCAATACCTCGTCCGCTACAACCTCTACCGGGCCTCCGAAATCAACGCGATGCCGGCCCCGGGCGCAAGTAGCGGCCAAGGCATGGACGCGCTCAGGCAGGCCGCCAAGGCCCTGCCGCCCGGGTTCGGCTACGAGTGGACCGGCATGGCCTACCAGCAACAGGAGGCCGGCAACCCGGCGGCGATCCTGATCATGGCGGTGGTGTTCGTGTTCCTCGTGCTGGCGGCGCAATACGAAAGCTGGTCGGCGCCGCTGTCGGTCATCCTCGCGATCCCGGTCGGGGTGCTCGGCGCGCTCACGCTGCAATGGCTGCGCGGCCTGCAGAACGACATCTATTTCCAGATCGGCATGGTGATGCTGATCGGGCTGGCCGCCAAGAACGCGATCCTGATCGTGGAGTTCGCGCGCGAGAAATTCATGCACGGCGAGCGGCTCGAGGACGCGGCGGTCGCCGGGGCGCGGGCACGGTTCCGGCCGATCCTCATGACGTCGTTCGCGTTCATCCTGGGCTGCCTGCCGCTGGCGCTGTCGGCGGGGGCGGGGGCCAACAGCCGCAAGTCGATGGGCACGGCCGTCGTCGGCGGGATGCTGGCGGCGACGCTCATCGCCATCTGCGTGATCCCGACGCTGTACGTGTTCAGCCAGAAGCGAATCCAGAAGCGCAAGGACGCCGAAAAAGCCGCCGCCGAAGAGCCTGAAAACGAAGGAGCCGTCCGATGAAACCGCTCCGGTTCACCGCCGCCGTCTGCCTGATCCTCCTCGCGGGCTGCAAGCTGGGCCCGAACTACCAGCGCCCGGCCGCCGATGCCGGCGCGCAGTTCCGCGGTGCGACGGCCGAGACCGCCTCGATCGGCGACCTGCCGTGGTGGGAAGTGTTCGGCGACCCGCAGCTGCAGGGGTACATCCGGACGGCGCTCGAGAACAACAAGGACCTGAAGATCGCCGTGGCGCGCGTGGCCGAGGCGCGCGCCGCCGCGCGCATCGCGCAGTCCGAATTCTTCCCGCAGGTGAACGGCTACGGGACCGGCGCGCGGACGCGGCTCAGCGAGCGGACGAACAAGGGCATCGGATCGATCTCGGGGACGTTCGAGACGCCGATCGGCCCCGGCACGTTCGTCACCAACGAAGCCAAGGCCGACAAATACATGAACCTCTACCAGGCCGGCGTCGACCTGTCGTACGAAGCCGACCTGTGGGGGCGGATCCGCCGCGGCAGCGAGGCGGCGCGGGCCGAACTACTGGCCACCGAGGACGCCCGCCGCACGATCACGTCGGCGCTGGTGGCGGACGTGGCGCGCAATTACTTCGAGCTGCGCGAGCTCGACCTCGAGCTCGACATCGCCAGGCGCACGCTCCAGACCCGCACGGAATCGGAGCGGCTGATCAAGCTGCGGCTCGACCATGGCCGCGCCAACGGGCTCGACTACGAGCGGGCGGCGGGCGAGACCGCGGCGACGGCGGCCACCATGGCGCAAATCGAATACTCGATCGCGCGGACCGAGAACGCGCTCGGCATCCTGCTCGGCAAGAACCCCGGCGACCTCGGGCGCGGCAAGGCCCTGGTCGAGCAGCCCGTCATGCCCTCCGTCCCGGCGGGCCTGCCGGCCTCGCTCATCGAGCGCCGGCCGGACGTGCTGGCGGCCGAGGCGCGGCTCATCGCGGCCAACGCGCGCATCGGCGAAGCCAAGGCGCTGTTCTTCCCGCGCATCAGCCTGACGGGCCTCGCCGGCTTCGAGAGCGACGCGCTCAACGACTGGTTCACGCACGACGCCCACACGTGGTCGGTGGCCGGCAACCTCGCGCAGCCGATCTTCCAGGGCGGGCGCATTTACTTCAATTACAAGGCGGTCAAGGCGCGGCGCGAACAGGCGCTGCAAGCCTATCTCGGCGCGATCCAGACGGCGCTGGCCGACGTGGCCGACGCCCTGGCCGCGCGCAAATACTCGTTCCAGGAACGCGAGCAGCGCCAGAGGCAGGTCGCGGCGCTTGTCCATGCCTCGGAGCTGGCCAGCATGCGCTACGAAGGGGGGCGCTCGGACTACCTCGACGTCCTCGACGCCGAGCGCGAACAGTTCAGCGCCGAGTTGCAGCTGGCCCAGGCCCGGCTCGCCGAGCTGGTCAGCGTCGTGCAGCTCTACAAGGCCCTCGGCGGCGGCTGGCAGGAGAACGAGCCGGCGGACGAGAAAGGGACCTAAAGGACCCAAGGGACCCAAGGGAAAAGCGAAGCAACCCAAATGATGCGTGAATGGCCGGCGCCCTCGCCGGCGATTCCTATGGCGGGATTCACGATCGCCAATCAGGAGATTGGCGTTCCCGGGATTATTCGGCCAGCCACTTGCGGGCTTCCGCGATTTCGATCGGGGCGTAAAATTTCACCTGCGTCCTGCGGAAGCCGGCGCCGGTGAACATGAGGAGCTGGTCTTCCCACTTCGGGTCGGCGACGATCGCGAGCTTTTCGATGCGGTCGCCGTACCTGGCGACAAAGCGCAGATCCCCCCAGCGATCGCCCTTCTGCCAGCCCTCGAACTCCTCGGCCAGGACCAGGACGTTCACCTTCGCGTCGGGGGCGAGTTTCGCGGCCTCGCCCCACTGGATCGCGTCCAGCTCGTCCTTGCGCAGCATCCCCGAAAGCCGCACGACCTTGACGGCTCCCTCGTCGGCGATTGTCGCTCCCATGTCACGGCTCCTTATTTCATTTGCGCCAGCAGGTCGACCAGCGCCTTGTCGAAATCGTCGATGCGGATGAGCCCGAGGCGCGGGTATTCGAGGTCGAGAATGACGTAAACCGAAAACGCGATGGCAAACGTGAAGCCGAGGAGGTGGATCCAGTGGCGTTCCTTCACGCGCGCCAGGTCGTAGCCGACCAGCAGCGAGGAGACCAGCGCCAGACCCAGCAACATCCCGAACACCACCGGGGGCGGGTGGGTCTTGGCGGCCATCACCTGCGTGTTCAGGATGTCAAACATCGCGTTGAGCGCCGGCAGGAGCAGCATCGGCGCGGCGGTGGTACCGCTCCGCTGCGATCCGGCCAGGGCTATCGCCCACATTTCGCCCTGGATCGCCGCGAGCTTGGCCAGTTCCGCGTTGACAACGTTTATGTCGGGCAATTTCTCGTATATGCCAAGCCGAGTCTGCACGTATCGCCGGAATAGGGCGCGCATCGCCGGCTGATCCTGGGGCGGCAGCAGATCGACGCGCAGGTAAGCCGTGCCGATGTCGTTGGCTTCCTCGATGACCAGATGCCGCCGCCAGTCGAACCGGGTGAGCGCCCCGGAGAAACTGAACGCGATCACCAGCCCCATCAGCGCGAAGACGGCTCCTTCCATCACGCCGATGCCGCCCATGCCGTTGCCCTCCGCGGCCTTGCGCCGCATGCCGAGCCACTTGCCCGCGCGCAGCGCGATCAACATCCCCCCAAACAGCCCAACTGCCAAAATGGCGGTAAAAGTAAAATGGCTCATCGTCAGCCTCCCGGATCCGCCGCCCTCCCGGCCGGCACTCCCCTGCCCCGCCGGTCCGGAGGGCGGCGTTCCCATGCATTCCGCAATCCCGCTCAGTTGGCCGGCGCGGTCGCTTTCGACTCGCCCATGATCGGCGGCAGCTCGCGCTTGCCGGTCGTGTCGACCTTCGTCGGCGCGCCCGGCATTTCCGGGGCCGGCAGGCGCACCATCAACCACGTCTGGGTCGTGGTGCCGAAGTGGATCGACACCGGGGTCACGTCCTCGGTCAGGTTGAAGAGGCCGGTCTCGACGACCATGCTCTTGTTGGCGCCGATGCGCCACGCGGCGCGCTGGCTCTGCTTGTCGACGCTTCCCGCGACCGGCTTGCTCTCGCCGGTCATGACGTTCTGGAATCCGCCCGAGATCAAGCCGTCGCGGTTGACCGAGAGCTGGAAGAACATCGTGGCGTCGCCCTTGTCCTGCTGCGTGAGGGCCCAGACGCCGAGCGGCATCCACTCCTGGGCCGCCGTGGCGGACGTCTCCGGATCCGGCGGGGCGGGCGGCGGCGGCTGATCGACTTCGGAAAGGGCGACGGCCTGGAACGTATAATCAGTGGCCGACACCGGCGGCTGGCCGTTCTGGTAGACCTGGTCGCCCTCGTTGATGACCGTCACGCCGTAGTCGTAGTAGACCGGCTGCTGGGGCTGGCTGACGATCGAGGAAACCGTGGTCCAGGCGGTCGGCTGCCACCACCACCACGGGTTCTGAGGATACTGATAGGCCGGCGGGTAATAAGCGGCGCCCCAGCCGCATGCGCCCCACCAGTAATCGTCAAAGAGATCGTCGCGGTAATCGCGGACGTCGTCCCACAGGTCGTCGGCGCGGTCCCAGCGGTAGTCCCACATGTCCTGGCGGTAATCCTGCCAGTCCTCGCGGTTGTCGACGCGCCAGTCCTGCCAGTTGTCGGCACGGTTGGAGAACCAGTCCTGGCGGTTGTCGTATCGATTCTGGACGTTGTTCCAGCGCTGGTCCTGGTTCTGCCGGAAATCGTTCAGGTTCTGCTGGCGCCGGCCCGACCAGTCGTTCCAGTAGTTCTGCCGGTTGTCGACGGCCTGGTTCCAGTTCTGGTTGCGGTTCTGGCTCCAATTATTCCAGTTGGGACGCTGGTCGGGGCGTTGATATTGGACACCGCCGCCACGCGCGCCCGGGCGATTGGCCACGTCGCGGATCCCGCCGGCCGCGGCGATGCCGGCGCCCGCGCCCGCGGCGACGCCGAGGAAGTTGCCGACGTCCTGCCGTCTTTGAGCGGGCTGCTGGGCAACACCCGCTCCGCCGGCGCCGGGACGGGTTCCGACGCCGGGCCGTTCGCCGATCCCGCCGGGCCGGGTCGACGGCAGCTTGGAAACGCCCGCTCCGCCGGCGCCGGGCCGGGTCTGGGCGATCTGGCCGCGGTTGCCCGAAGGCAGTTGCGACACGCCCGCGCCACCGGCGCCGGGACGCGTGCCCACGCCCGAGCGATTCAGCGACGATCCGCCGCCGCCGGCCGAAGGCAAACGCCCGCCGGTTGACGGACGGACGGCCGAACTGGGAGGACGATACGTAGACCCACCCGAAGGCCGGTAGCTGCCGCCGCCGGAGGGGCGGCTGGTGGAAGGCCTGTAACTGCTTGCGCCCGAGGGGCGGTAACTGCTTGCGCCGGAGGGACGGCTGCTGCTGTAGGAGCGGCTGCCACCGCCGGAGGGGCGGCTGTAGCTGCCGGCCCGGGAAGCGCCGCCGCCGCTTCTTCCACCGCCGCCGGCGCGCCCGCCGCCACGCGCGGCGGCAAGGGTCTCAGCGAAAACGAACGCGACAACAAGACAGACGGAGAAGACTCGTTTTATGGCTTGCGATTGAACGCGCATGATGGTGCCTCCGATCACTTGGAAGTCCGGACGATTTCGATGCGCGGCAGGCTCGGCTGGGGATCGCCGTCGAGCGTGCGGTTGGTCAATTCCCACGTGCACCGGTCATCGCCGAGGCGTTGCATCAGGCTGACGGAGGAGATGGTGGCCCCGTCGGGGATGAAGCCGGTCTGGCGGATTTCCCATTGGTCGCCGCTGCGGGTCCACGTCCCTTCCTGGAAGCCGCCGTCGGTGTCGAACATCCACGAGCGGATCTTCTTCTGGGCGGGGTCCCAGCCGATGACCTGCCAGCCCTGCAGCGTGACATCGTCGTCGATGGACACCTTGAAATTGCGCGTGAGGAAATTGTTTCCGGCCGCCCAGGCGACCTTGGTTTCGATCTCCGCGTCGCCGTCCTTTTCCTTCCAGTCGCCGACCATCCAGGCCAGGTCCGAGAGCATCTGGCCGGGGGGCGGGTTGGGAACGGGGGTGTCGACGAGTTGCCTGATGCGCCACTTGCCGTCCTCGAGGACGTGGATCGCGGTGTAGGCCGAGGTGGTCTGGTCGCCGCCGGTGGAGGTCGTGACGGTCTGGCCGCGCTCGACGGCGACGTCGGGGGTGAGACTCCGCACCGACTGGATGTCGATTTCCAACTTCGCGCCCGGGTTGAGAGCGAAGTTTTTCTTGAGGAGCGCGACGATGGCGTCGCGCCCGACGGTGGTGACGCCGTCCTCGTCGGTGTATTCCACGTCCTCGGCGAACATCTGGCCGAGCGCCTTGGCGTCGGCCTTGTTGAACGCCTTGGCGTAGTCGTCGGCGTTCCGGTAGACCGCCGCGGCGGGGCCGGAGGGGGTCGTGGCGGTGGTCTCCTGGGCCCGGGCCGGCAGGCACAGCGCCCCGATCATCAGCATTCCAATCAGCGTCTTCACCATGGTCGCGTCTCCTTATGGGACATGAGGTTTGGTTGCGTGCAATGATTGATGGAAACATTTTGAAGACAGATTCATGCCAAATCCCGGCGGCCCGCAGCGGGAAGTTACAATGCTGGGATGTGTTCAGTTGGGCCATCAAACGGGCGATCGTCACCGAAGCGGGGAGTCGTCATTGCGTCCCCGGGACGGATTGGCGTCTCCCGGGCGCCCCAACCCCGCAACCGGCACGAAAATCCCGGCACGGAAACGCCACGACGCGGCGGGGCCAGGACCGGATGCGACGGCCACGGCAGGTCGCTATGCCGATTGCGGTTAAAGGTTGCGCGGGGCAGACGTGCCGGTCCGCGGCATCCCCGCGCGCGTTGCGCCCCCCGGCATGCTCGCCATCTGGCATGGTTTTATCTATTCCCGCCTTATTCCCATACCGATACAGGAGCCCGGCGATGAGCGACAAAGGCAATGGCCCGGAGAAGATGAAAACCAAGGATTACGAGAAGGAGCTGCGCAAGCTGCAGGCCGAGCTTTGCAAGCTGCAGGAGTGGGTCAGGCACGAGGGGCTGCGCGTCGTGATCGTGTTCGAGGGGCGCGACGGCGCGGGCAAGGGCGGCACGATCCGCGCCATCACCGAGCGCGTCAGCCCGCGCGTCTTCCGGGTGGTCGCGCTGCCCGCCCCGTCCGACCGCGAAAAGAGCCAGCTCTACATCCAGCGCTACCTGCAGCACTTCCCGGCGGCCGGGGAGATCGTGATCTTCGACCGCAGCTGGTACAACCGCGCCGGCGTCGAATACGTCATGGGGTTTTGCACCAAGGAACAGCACCGCCGGTTCCTCGAGCTCTGCCCGGTGGTCGAAAAATTCATGATCGAGGGCGGGATCAAGCTGATCAAGTACTGGCTCGAGGTCGGCAACAAGGAGCAGGAGCGGCGGTTCGAGGCGCGCATCGAGGACCCGCTGCGCCAGTGGAAGCTCAGCCCGATGGACCTGCCGTCGCGCGAGAAATGGTACGAGTATTCGCGGGCGCGCGACAAGATGCTCAAGGCGACCGACACCGAACACGCGCCGTGGCACATCCTGCGCTCGGACGACAAAAAGCGGGCGCGGCTCAACTGCATCGCGCACCTGCTCGGCCTGATCCCCTACAAGGAAATCCCGCGCGAGACGATCAAGCTGCCGGCGCGGTCGACCGAGGGCAAATACGACGATCAGGCGACGCTCGAGGGGCGCCACTTCGTCCCGGAAATCTATTGAGGCTCTGAACAGGACCCGATCATGACGGTTCGATGACGATGCACGACGGACGTGGAAAATATCGATTTGCGATTTTCGATTACGATTACGAGCACGAGCACGAGAGGCTTCGGTTGGCAAGCTGAGGACGAGGGCTTCCAACATCTTTTCGTACCGGCACGTGCACGAAACGATCATTTTCAAGCGCACTCATCCCGCGCCTCAGGCGGAATGCTCAATATTGCATTCCGCCTGAAGGCGGGGCTACGAACGCCGGCGTCGCGTCATTCCGGGTTTGCCACGACGAGGTAGCTGACCATGCCGTTGACGAACGAGCGGCGGTAATAGGTTCCTTCCACGATGTAGTACGTCACGCCGTCAATGACCCGCACGGCCGCTCCGGCCGGCTCCACATACACCGTCGCGCCGATCGGCGGGGCGATCACGGCATAATTCCACGCGCCGTTGACATACGAGGGGCGGTAATAACGGCCTCCAAACGTGTAATACGAAGCCCCCGCCACGGTCACCGCGGCCGCGCCCGTCGGCAACGCCGGCACAACCGCCCCGATCCGCGGGACCGCGGGAACTGCGGGAACGGCGCCGACACGCGGGACGGTTCCGACCGGAGCCACCGCGCCCACAGCGCCAACCCTGCCGACGGCGCCCTGACTGAACGCGGTTCCGGTAATCGAGCCGGACCCGGAACTGGTGATCGACTCGCCGCCGGGACCGGTGATCTCGCGGTTGTATTTGACCGTGCCGTCGTCGACCGTGGCGCGGCCCGAGGAGCTGATCGACTCGCCGCCGGGGCCGGTGATCTCGCGGTTGTATTTCACCTTGCCGTCCTCGACCGTGGCTTTGCCCGAAGTTTCGATCGATTCGCCGCCCGGGCCGGTGATCTCGCGGTTGTACTTGACCTTGCCGTCCTCGACCGTGGCTTTGCCCGAAGTGCTGATCGATTCGCCGCCTGGGCCGGTGATCTCGCGGTTGTAGCTGGCCTTGCCATTGTCGACCGTGGCCCGGCCTTCGGAGCTGATCGACTCGCCGTGGGGGCCGGTAATCTCGCGGTTGTAACTGGCCTTGCCATTGTCGACGCTGGCGCGGCCCTTGTCGGTGTAAGTGCCGCCGGCGGGGCCTGTCGCCTGCCGGTTGTAGCTGGGCTGCGCGCCGGAAGCGCGGTTGGCCTGGCGCACCGAGCCGTATTGCTCGTTGTTGAACGATTTTTGCTGCGGCGCCGCAGGCCGCGACGGGTAGGACGACCGGGAAGCGCCCGAATAGGACCTCGACTGGGCGCTCGACTGCCTGACCGACCCGTAGGAGCCGGCATTGGCCCTCGAGCCGCCGTAGCTGGACCGCGATGCGCTTGAAGCGGGCCTTGCCTGATAGGAACCTCGTGAAGCCGATCCGCTTCCGCGCTGGGCCGCGTGGCCGCTCAGCACGCCCGCGAGGGCGAACGCAACGGTCATGAATGCTATCAAACACCTTTTGGATTTCATGTCGGTCCATCCTTTCCGCCTGTTACTCAGTCTTGGCGACGGGCTGGATTTCGATCTTCTCGGCCCCGTTGGGGATCTCGCGCTCGAAGACGGAGTCCTTGATCCCGGACGGGTCCTCCTTCTTGAGGAGCTGCATCGTGTACTGCGGCTGGCCGGGGAGGCGCTTGTAGGTGATGACGATCTTGCGCGGGCCGGGCTTGTCGCCGGCGCCGACCCACAGCTGGTAGTCGATCGTGTCGGCCGTGAACGCCAGGTGGTGGCACTTCTCCTCGCCGACGTAGCCCAAGCCGACGTATTCGATCGCGCCGCACCCCTCGGTCAGGCTCTTGTAGACGTCGGCGCAGAGCAGGTCCGAGGCCGGCAGGCTCAGGTTGTACTTGTCCTGAAGCATGTCGACCGCCTCGTCGATGGTTCCCGGCTCGGGGATCTCGGCGTAGACGTTCTTGTCCTTGTCGTAGACGGTCAGGGTCTTGCCGTCCATCCAGACGGTGCGGTTGGTCACGTCGCCGCGGGTCTCGACCTTGAGCTTGTTGGGGCGCTGGACGGTCAGCTCGCGGACGTGCGCGTACTGGATTTTGCGGCCGTCGGCCTGGACGTCGTCGATGGTGTCGGCGACGCGGAAAATCGCGGACTGCGCGCCCTTGAGCGAGTCGCTCATCTGGCGCAGCACGGCGTCGGCCTCGGGGTCGATCGCCGGCTTGCGCGGCGCTGCCTGCGAACGGGCCGGGGCCGCGATGAACATGAGCAAGACGGCGCTCAGCGCAATTCTGAAAAGCCTGCCTACCATGACCGGTCTCCTTTCAGCCGAACGGCTGTGATTTTCAAAGTGCGGGCGAAGTTCATTCCGCGGGGGCCTGCGCCCCCTTGCCGGGGGCGGCCGGGCTCGGCCCGCGGAGCGACTCGACCAGGTCCATCCCGTAAGTCCCGGAGCTGTCGATGAATTTCAATTCCGGCTGCGACGTCGCCAGATCCATGGCCATGAGGAGCCTCGCATAGAGGGGGGATTGGATGTGCAGGCTCAGGTTGGCGAGGGAATCCCACTGCTCAATGTAGAGGACCGTCTGGCTGTCAAACGCCCCCTCGTAGATCTCGCAGGCCTGGCAGCCGGGCCGGCTCGAGGTCGGGCCGGCGACGTTGTGCAGGATATCCAGCAATTCCCGCCGGTTTGAGGGCGAAGGTTCGATCTTGAGCATGGATACCAGCATGATGAGACCTTCTTGATGCACGGTTCAGTGAATTTGAATTCGCCACGGGCTTAGAGCTGTTGACAAAATGATGAGTGCATGGCCGGCGGGGGCGCCGGCCCCACATCGAAAACAGCCATTCGGTATCGAACAGCTCATCGCACTGTGGCGCCGACGCCCTCGCCGGCGATTCCTGTTGCCGAAAAACTTTTGCCACTCGCCTTAGAAGAGAAATCCATGCCGAGGGCGGCGGCGGGGGCAAACGCCGGTTAGAGGTTTGATTTAGCAAGGATTGAAGCGCCAGGCGGGATGAGCCGGCACGGATGCCGGCCCGAATCCGGAGTCAGCATATCGGCCTTGGGACGGAATAGCGTCCTCGCCGATTACGCCGGGCGCGGCTTGATCCCGAGCTTCTTCATTTTGGAATACAGGGTCGAGGGCTTGACCCCGAGCAGGCCGGCCGCGCCGCCGGGGCCCTTGATGCGCCAGCCGGTTTTCTGGAGGGTTTCCCGGATATGCCGGCTCTCGACCTGCTCGAGCGTCATGGGGGGCGCATCGGCCGGCTGCAAATCGGCCGGGAACTGGATGTTCAGGGCGCTGCCGCGGCTCAGGATCATGGCGCGCTCGATCGTGTTGCGCAGCTCGCGCACGTTGCCCGGCCACGGCCGGCGCTTGAGCATCTCCATCGACTTCTGCGCGATCGAATCGATCTTCTTGCCCATCTTCGACCCGAATTCGTCGACGAACGCCCAGGCCAGGAGGGGGATGTCGTCGACGCGCTCGCGCAGCGGCGGGACATGGATGGGGAACACGCTGAGGCGGTAGTAGAGATCCTTGCGGAAGTCGCCCTTGCGGACCGCCTCGGCCAGGTCCCTGTTGGTGGCGGCGATGACGCGCACCTTGACGCGGATCGTGCGGGCGGGGCCGCCCAGCCGCTCGAACTCGCCATCCTGCAGGACGCGCAACAGCTTGCTCTGCAGGTCGAGCGGGAGCTCGCCGATCTCGTCGAGGAAGATGGTTCCCTTGTCGGCCAGCTCGAAGCGGCCGATCTGGCGGGTGAGGGCGCCGGTGTAAGCCCCCTTTTCGCGGCCGAACAGCTCGCTCTCGATCAGGGTCGGCGGCAGGGTGGCGCAGTTGACCGTGATCATCGGGCGGTCCTTCAGCCGGCTCAGGCCGTGGATGGCGCGGGCGACCAGCTCCTTGCCGGTGCCGGTTTCGCCGGTGATGAGGACGTGGGAGTCGGTCGGCCCGACCTGGCGGGCCTGCTTGAGGACCTGGAGGATCGCCTCGGTCTTGCCGACGATCTCCCCCTGGCCCTGCGACAGCTCGATCTCCGAGCGCAGGTATTCGGCCTCGACCCGGAGCCGCTCCTTGAGTTCCTTGATCTCGCGCAGGGTTTGCCGCCGGGTCTCGTCGGAGCGCTCGCGGGCGAGGGCGTTGGCGAAGACCTCGCCGATGATCCGGAGGCGGGGGATGTATTCCTCCGGCCAGTTGCGCGGCATCGCGCAGTCGACGTGGATGACGTGGGTGGGCGCGCCGCCGACCGAGATGGGGAGCGACAGGAAAGCCTCGATGCCGATTTGCCGGTTGGATTCGGCGTCCTTTTGCGCCTCGGGGGGCAAGTCCTGGTTCGAGTTGGCGCAGAACGACTTGCCCTGCACGACGATGTGCTCGTAAAGCCACGGGAAGAGGGGCACCATCTCGGTGTCGATCGGAAACG
Source organism: Candidatus Sumerlaeia bacterium (assembly GCA_039683515.1). Lineage (GTDB taxonomy): Bacteria > Sumerlaeota > Sumerlaeia > MVZB01 > MVZB01 > JAJFUE01. The sequence goes on from JBDKRG010000015.1 coordinate 53,465, forward strand.
CTTCCGAAAGCGACTCGAGCCGGCTCAGGTGCGTGAGCCTCACCTGCCCCCGGTCCGGGTCGATCTCGAGCAGCGCGGCGCGGTCCACCTCGAGGAACTCACGGATCCGGCCGAGCCCGTCCTCGATTTCCCGGTCGACGCGGCCGGCGGGCAGATTCGCGAACCGGGATGAAAGATCGGCCAGCAGGCGCTCGAACCGGAACCGTTTCTTCAGCGCTTCCTCCGAATGTTTGCGCCGCGTGACGTCCTTGGCGAAGACGGCGATGCCGACCGTCTCGCCGCCCCGGGCCAGGGGCGTGACCACGAGGTTCAGGACGCGCCGGCCGGAACCGACGCGATACTCCTCGGTGAACGCCCCATCGCGCAGGGCGCGGCCGTAAAGCTCGCGCCACTGGCGCGCCGCCGGCGGCGGCAGCATCTCCTCGGGCCGCATGCCGATCTCGATGGCGAGGCGGTTCTCGTTCAGGAAATATTCCCGCAGCGCGCGATTGAACATGGACAGGCCGAAACCGGCGGGGTCGACCGACCAGATCATGTCTTCGGCGCTGTCGACGATCGTGGAGAGCAATGCCGGCGACCCGATCGGCGCATCGCGCGAAGCCGGCGTTTCCTGAACCGATTGCGTCGAACCGCGAGAGGTCATGGAGTCACCTGTTTGCGCCCGGATCGCTTCCGGAGCCTGTGCGGCACCGGGAGAAAACACGATTTTTGGCCCTGATTGGTTTAATATAAAATGATCCAGGCAGCGATGCAAATTCTAACGGCCCGAAATCGCGCGCCCCGCCGGCCGGCGCCGGGGGCATCGCGGCCGCAGGGGCGGGCGCCGACACGATTCGAGGGATATCAATACATGCATATCACTATTTATTCTGCGATGTGCGGTCATGCTGGTATAATGACCGTGGCGCGAGAGAGCATCCTTTCGAGAAAGGCCGAGCGGACCTGAAAGACATGGCTGCGGAGAACCAGACCATACCGAGCCGGATCCTGATTGTCGAGGACGACGCCGACACCGCGGATTCGCTTTCGGAGCTTCTTGGGATGCTGGGGTGCGAGACGAGTGTTGCGCGCGACGGCCACGAGGCCGTGGAGCGTGCGATCGGCTTCCAGCCGAAAATCGTGCTGCTGGACATCGAGCTGCCGGGGATGAACGGCTACGACGTGGCGCAGGTGCTGCGCCGGACCCCCGGCCTTTCGTCCGTCCTGATCGTGGCCATCAGCGGCTACGGCGAGCCCGAGGACAAGCGCAACGCCTACAGCGTCGGCATCGATCTGCACGTCACCAAGCCGGTTCAGGTCGGTTTCCTGAAGGAATTGATCAGCGTCTACGGGTAGCGGACGAAACGGCCCCGCGGGACCGGCGGCATGGGCCGACCCCGGCCCGATGCCCGCGCGGCCGAGCGGACATGAAGGCAGTAGCTTCGGCGGGCCGGCGGCCACTCTCAGGCGGCTTCGGCTTTCGCGCCGTGTTCGACCCACGCGCGGGCGTCGGCGGCTTGCGAGGGCTCGAAGAAGCGGATTTCGGCCGAGGTGAACGGCTTGCAGACGACCGCCATCCCGTGCTCCCATTTCTTGTCGCCGACCATCGCGATCCGGTCGATGTGGCGGGCGTGACGCACCGCGAACTGCGTGTCCTCGACCAGCCCGCCGGCCGTCCAGCCGTGGAAATCGACCATGAACATCAGGATGCTGATCTTCCCGTGAGTCTCGATCAGTTGCTCGATCTCGGGAAGGAAGTGCTTGTAATCCTCGCGCGAAAGCTTGCCGGTCAGCGTGAGCTGCAGGATGCGGCCTTCGTGGAGTTTCGTGAATTCGATCATTTGAGTCACCTCCTGGCGCGGACCCGATGACTCAATTATACCCCCGAGGCGTGCGATTTCGAATCGTCCGGCTGGTTATTCCGCCCGGGTCAGCTTGTAAAGCGCGACGCCGTGCCGGGGGACGGTCGCCGAGATGCTCCCCTCGACGTCCGGCAGGTCCTTCTGGCGCCAGAGGTCGCGCACGTGCCGCCGGCCGTCGATCCCATGGTAGGCGAGGTTCGGGAGCGTGACTTTGGCCTTGGCCTCGCCGCGGTTGAGGAAGCAGAGCGCCACCGAGCCGTCTTCCAGCGGCTTGCCGTAGACGTGAACGTCGCCGAGACGGGCGATGCGGACCGCCTGGATGCCGAGCGCGTCCTGGTCGATCGCCAGCACTTCGTCGTTGGTCAGAAGGCCCAGCGTGAACGCGTCGAGTTTCGTCATGTCGCACCCGATCAGCAGCGGCGCCGACATCATGCACCACATGGAGATGTGCGCGTACTGCTCGTCCGGCGTGAGGTGCGTCGGGTGCATCTTACCCCGGATGCCGACCCAGCCGACGACCAGCATGTCCGGGTCGTTCCAGTGGCCGGGCCGGGCGACCGTCGCCCACGCCTCCTGGGCGTCGATGATGCCGGTGACCGAGAACAGGTTTTGCTGGTCGAGGCGCGGGGCCCAATGGTCCCAGATGTCGCCGGTCGTGCGCCAGGCGTTGCAGTTCTTCGCGAGCTCGAAGCGCGAGTCGAACGGGGCCTTGTTCGACAGGCTGAAGACGATATCCCGGCCGGTGGCGATCAGCGCGTCGTTCATCGCCGTGGTGCTCGGGAGGTCGTTGGGGACCCAGTCGTATTTCAGGTAGTCGATTCCCCAGTCGGCGTATTGCCGGGCGTCGGCCTTCACGAAGCTGTACGGGCCGAGTTTCTTGCCCTTGGCGCCGCCGAGCCGCTCCCTGTTCCATTCGCCTTGCGGGTTGTCGCCCATGCTGCCCGGGTAATTCGCGTACGACGTCATCCACGGCGTCGAGTAGATCCCCGCCTTGAGGCCCATCGCGTGGATCTGGTCGCAGAGTTTCTTGATATCGGGGAACTTTTCGTTGCCCTGGAGGGCGAAATCCCGGCCGGTGCGCTTGCCCTGCCACGTGTCGTCGATGTTGACGTACGTCCAGCCGTGGTTGATCAGGCCCGTGGAAACAATAATCTCGGCCGAGCGCAGCATCTTCTCCTGGTCGACGTCATGGGCCCAGCTGTTCCAGCTGTTCCAGCCCATCGGCGGGGTCAGGGCGATTTCCTGGCCGACCACGATCTTGAATTTCTTGCTCGCCGAACCGACGCCGTTGCGAGCCGCGAGGACGACGCCGTATTCGCCGGCCTGGGCCACCGCCCCGGTGATCCGGCCGGTCTGGGGATCAATCGCCAGGCCGGCGGGCAGGCCCTCGGCTCCGAATTCCATCGGGCGGACGCCCGTGGCCGGAACGGTGTACAGGAAAGGCGAACCGGGCCGAACGCCGAACACACTGGGGCCGTTGATCCTGGGCGCGGCCGGCGCCGGCGGCGTCAGGATATAAGGGGCCGAGCCGGTCCCCTGCCTGGCGCACGAAATGGTCGTCAGCGTCCCGATGAGCGCGACAATAAACAGAATGAAAGTTTTCCTGGACATCGGTTCCCCCCATCACCTTCTTGTGTTTACAACAACGCCCCTCTTTTTCGCATCCGTCCAGGCTCAAAGCAATTGTTTTCGCGACGGAGGCCGCGGCGGCCGCCGCCGGGCAGGCCTCCCCCCGGCCGGGCAAAACCATTCGCGCCCGGGGCGGCGCGGCGGAAACAAAAATTGTGGAACGAGGGGCTTGTATTCGAAAATATAGGTGGATCGACGCAAACGAAACACCGCGGCGCAATGCCGCGATGAGGCATGCGGGCACGGTCTTATGGATCAAGCGGACTCGAATCACACGGCGGACAACCCCGGCGAGGGCGAGGAATCGGTTTCGCGCCGGCCGGAGACCAACGAACCGGCCGGTCCGGAAAAGACCGAGCTCGAAATCCAGAACGAAGAGCTGCGCCAAAGCCAGGTGGAGCTGGAGGACTCGCGCAACCAATACATCGACCTCTATGATTTCGCGCCGATCGGCTACCTGACCCTGCACGAGGACGGGCGCATCCTTCAGGCCAACCTCAAGGCGGCCGACATACTGAAGACGGAAAGGCCGAAGCTGCACCAACGCCCCTTCGCCGGGTTCATCCTGGAGGAAGACCGCGGCATCTTTCACGCCCATCGGCGGCGGCTGTTCGAGAGCGGCCAGATGTGCGAGTGCACGCTGCGCCTTCAGCCGGGCGAAGGGCCGCCGATCCATGCCCTGATGCAAAGCATCCTGGTGGGCGGCGCCACCGGCCAGTACCGGTTCCGCACGACGCTGATGGACATCACCGCCTATGTGCGGGCCGAGGACGCGCTGCGGGAAAGCGAGACGCGGTTCCGGGCGCTGGTCACGGCCACATCCGAATTCCTGTACTGGGCCAGCCCGGACTGGGTCCGGTTGCGGGTCATCGACAGCCGCGGCTTCCTGGCCGACACGCCCGAGCCGATCGAGACCTGGCTGGAAGCGTATGTTCCGCCGGAAGACCACCCCAACGTGATCGCGGCCTTCCAGGAGGCGATCCGCACGAAATCCGTATATGAAATGGAACACCGGGTTCGGGGGCGGGACGGCTCGACCGGCTGGGTTTTTTCGCGGGCGATCCCGCTTCTGGACCCCAACGGCACCATCCGGGAATGGTTCGGCGTCGCCAACAACATCACGGAGCGGAAAAGGGCCGAGGAGGCACTGCGCGACAGCGAGGCGCGCTACCGGGGCGTCGTCGAGAACACGACGGCCATCATCCTGAGAATCAGCCCCGACGGCGTGATCAATTACGCCAACGAGCGGGCGCTGCAGTTTTTCGGCTACTGCGCCGACGAACTCATCGGCAAGCCCGCCGTCGGGACGATCGTTCCCGAGCGCGACTCCACCGGCCGCGACCTGGCCGACATGTTCGGCCGGTTGGCCCTCGATCCCGAGGCGTTCCACACCAACGCCAACGAGAACATGTGCAGGGACGGCCGGCGCGTGTGGGTGGAGTGGACCAACAGCGGGTTTTACGGGCCGGACGGGCGCATGACGGAAATCCTGTCGGTCGGCATCGACGCGACCGACCGCAAGCGCGCGGAGGAGGCGCTCGTCAAGGCCAACGAGGAGCTCGAGCAGCGCGTCGCCGAGCGGACGCGCGAGTTGTCCGAAAGCGTGCAGGCGCTCAACCAGCGCACCGGCCAGCTTCAGATGCTGGCCTCGGAGCTGACCATGGCCGAGCAGCGCGAGCGGCGGCGGCTGGCGCAGGTGCTGCACGACGGGCTGCAGCAGGTGCTGGTCGCTTCGCGCATGCGCCTGGAACAGATGCCGCTCATCCATGACGCGGAGGCGCGGCAGCGGTGCACGGACCAGGTTTTCGACCTGCTGTCGGATTCGATCGAGATTTCGCGCTCGCTGACGGCCGAGCTGAGCCCGCCGATCCTGCACGAGGGCGGATTCATCCCGGCGCTGGAGTGGCTCGCCCGCTGGATGCACGACAAGCAGGGGCTCGACATCGACCTGCAGACCGAGATCGACGCGGAAGATCTGCCGCAGGAACTCACGATCCTCCTGTTCCAGTCGACGCGCGAGCTGCTGTTCAACGTCGTCAAGCACGCGGGGGTCAAGAAGGCGTTCGTGCGCGCCCGCGTGGAGGACGGGCAGATTGTCGTCACGGTCAGCGACCAGGGGCGCGGCTTCGACCCGCAGGCGATCCAGAGCAAGGCGGGCAAGGAGGGCGGTTATGGTCTGTTCAGCATCCGCGAGCGGCTCGACCTGCTCGGGGGGCGGCTTGCGATCGACAGCGAACCGGGCCGCGGAAGCACGCTGTGCCTCTACGCCCCGATGACGATCACGACCGAAAAGATCGCCGTGACCGAGGAGTTGCTGACATCGGTCGCGTTCGCGACGGAGCCCAGGGAGGCGGAGGCCGAGGGCGGCCGGCGCATCCGGATCATGCTGGTCGACGACCACCCGGTGCTGCGGCAGGGCCTCCGGATGCTGTTCCGCGACCAGCCGGACCTGGACGTGATCGGCGAGGCATCCGACGGCGAGGCCGCGATCCGCCTGGCGCGCGAAATCCGCCCCGACGTGATCCTGATGGACGTCAGCATGCCGCGGATGAACGGGATCGAGGCCACGCGCGCGATCCATCGCGACATGCCGGAGACGCGGATCATCGGGCTGTCGATGTTCGACGAGGCCGACCGCGCCGAAACGATGCGCGAAGCCGGCGCCGTCACCTACCTGTCCAAGACCGCCCCGTCCGAAGTCCTGATCGGCGCCGTCCGCCAAAGCATGTCCGCGTAAACGGCGCGGCTCAGGCCGATTCAAACCCGCGGCGCCGCAACAGGCGAAGGCCTTCACGCGCGCCCCGGACGAGGTGCAACGCCAGGATCATGACGAGGCCGTCGAAGAGGATGTCGAACAGGTAGAGGTGCTTGACGATCGAGGATTCGCCCTGGCCGATCGCCGACGCGAAGAATTGCAGGCCGGCCATGAGCGTGATCGACAGGTGGACCAGGGCATAGCCGCGCATCCGCCTGTTTTTTCCGCGCGCGAACCACGCGACCGGAAAAGCCAGGTTCAACAGGAAAAACCCGATCAGAAACCACCCGGCCTTCGGGAAGACGGCGTCCTTGAGCCGACTCCAGGCGCTGAAGCTCGTCGAGAGCTGCGGCACCGGCGGGTGGCCCTCGGGCCAGTTCGTGACCGGCGCGGCGGCGTGTTCGTAGTTGCCCATCGACAGCGGCCGCGCCGTGTAGGACCAGCGCGCGATCCGGTCGATCATCCCGTAAAACCTGTCCGGGTGGCGCGCATAGAACGCGAGGATTTTCCCGTAGCCGATCCGGTCGTAAAAGCCCTGCTCGAACTCGGGCGTCTTGACCAGCGGGTCCTGGACCGTGTAAAAGTCGTAGCCGATCAGATTCTTGAATCGCGGGTCGTCGATGCCGAGCTCCTTCATGTCGGCCTCGGCCGAGGGCGAATACTTGAGCAGGTCGACGAAGATCGCGTCGTAGATGTTGGCCTGTTTCATGTAGGCGGGCTGGCCGACAAGCGTCAGCCACCCGGACAGAACAACCATCACGATGCCGGGCAGGGCGGCGGCGGCATTCCAAATAAATTTGCGCCTGGACTTGTCGGGGTTGAGCGTCAGCCAGAAACCGAGCGCCGCCATGACGACGCCGCACGGGCCGTTCTGGGGTTTTGCTGTCAGAAATAAAAACGCCGCCACGTAATACGCCGCGCCGAGCAGCCACCGGCGCCGGGTGGAAACGTCGCCCGACAGAAACAGCGCGAGGCCGAGCGCGATGAAGAGGAAGATCTGGGAGGCCGGCTCGCTGTAGAGCGAATTGAACCAGGCGACGTAGCCGACGTCGCCGTACATGAAGACCATCATCGCGGCCAACGCGATGCGCAGCGGAAGCGGCAGGCCCCGGAGGGCGAACAGGATCAGCCCGACGCCTAAAAGAAATAGCGCGGCGTGGACGGCGCCGATGGCCGTGATCGAAAAATACTCGTCGCCGGTAAAGACGTTGTCGAGGCCGACGGCAATCCACGCGATGTAATTTTCCGAGGAAAAGTAGGTTTCCCGCGCGGGCTCGGCGTGGCCGAACAGGCGGTTGACATACCAGTAATAGCGTTCGTCCCGGTCGTCGGTCAGCCACTTCAGGCCGACCTTGTTCATGATGCGGAAATAATCGCCGTGGTCGGCCAGACCGACAATCGGGTCCGTCATGAGCAGCCCGTAGAGGACGCAGGCCAGCGCCAGCAGCGCGGCCGTTTCCGGAATGGCGACTCTGGGCGATTTCGGAGGCAAGGCGGACGCCTTTTAGAATTCAATGTAGAACGCGGCGAAGACCTGCACGTCGTTGAAGCTTCGGGACGAATCGCCGACGTCGCCCCGATACAGCTGCCCCCGCAGGAATTCGACGCCCAGCTTCAGGTCCACGTCCTCGAAGGGGGCGACCCGGATGCCCGGCCCGACGGCGGCGTAATTATTCCACGCGTCGCCGCTGGAGTCGATGCCGCCCTTCATCACCAGGTAGGCGTCCCACGAGACCGGCCCCCATTTGCCCAGGGCCAGGCCCTCGCGGTAGTGCAGGTTCGAGATCCAGTTATTGTCGAGCCGGTGGAAACCGATGCTGTCGGCATAGACCTCCCGCCAGCCCGTGAACGGCAGATAGTATTCGGTGTGCTCGATTTCATAGGGCTGGCGCCCCCACCATTGCCAGAACGCGAGGCCGGCGCGGTAGTCGTGGTAGGAGGGGTCCTCCTCGCCGTGGCCGCCGGTATAGCGCCCGCCGACGATCTCGGCGAACAGGTTCAGGCCGATCTTCTCGAAAGGCCTGTGCTGGATGCCGAGCGCCGCCTCGCCGACGTTGTTCCACGGGTCGCGATTGACGTCGGCCAGGAGGCGTTCCTTGACGTAAAGGTCGATCCACTTGTCCCGCAACTTGATCCAGTGAATACCCTGGCGGGAGGAGACGTCGCCGACGAGGTTGTGGGCGCCGTTGGTGGAATAAACGGCCTGCGCGTAAAGATCGCGCCACATCCGCTCCTCGAGCCACCGCCGGCCGGCGGTCGTTTCCGTGGTCGCTTCGTCTTCCTTGTCGGCTTCCCGGGCGCGGGCCGGCGCCGCCGCGAGCAGTGCAAGCGCCAGGCACGCGATCGCCGCCCGGGAGCACCACCCGGAACGGAACATCTTCAAGGCCGCAAGATAACACATCATTGTTTGGGAACCTCGGCGGATGCAAAGCGGCGTGTTTTTTCCCACGTCAGCCCTTTCTGCGTGCGCTGCTGGTACAGCGCGCGGAAGACGAGGACGACCCACGCCTGGCAGTATGTGAAATACATGAGGAACGCCACGGCGATGTTGGCCGGCGACTCCTCGCCTTCGTAGGCGGCGGCCAGCATGATCTCGGCCACGAACAGGAGGCAGGCGCAGACCCAGACGGCGAAATACGGCCCGGGCGACTGCACGGCGATCCAGCCCATGACCGATCCGATGAAGTAGACGTGCGACAGGAGGATCGCGCCGAGGAAGACGTAATAGAGCACGAACAGCTGGAGCAGCTCGACGATCAGGCTGATCTTGCCGAACCGGAAGGCGGGCAGCAGGTGCTTGCGCAGGACGTAGAAGTTGCCGCGCACCCAGCGTGTGCGCTGCCGCAGCCACGTCCCCCACGTCTCGGGCTCCTCCTCCCACGTCACGGCGTAGGGGACGAACTTGATTTCGTGGCCCATCGCGTAGAGCCGGATGCTGAGCTCGGTGTCCTCGGTCAGGGCCTGCTCGTCCCAGCCGCCCGCCTCGAGCCATGCCGTGCGGCGAATGACGAGATTCGTGCCGGGGAGGATGGCGAGGCGGAACAGCAGGTGGCGGCCGGCCTGGACGATGAACTGGAAGGCCATCGTCTCGAGGTTGATGAAGCGGGTCAGGAGGTTGCGGTGGCGGTTGAGCGTCCGGAATTTCCCGAAGGCGGCGGCCAGGCGGCCGTCGTCGAGGAGGTTCAGGACGAGCTGGCGCAGGGAGTCCGGCTCGGGGCGGTTGTCGGCGTCGTAGATGGCGATCAGCTCGCCGGTGACGCACCGGGCGCCGAGGTTGAGGGCGTGGGCCTTGCCGCGCGCGGCCTCCTCCGGCGGGACGTTGAACAGCCTGACGCGCGGGTCGGCCTTGGCGGCGCGCTCGACCAGATCGGCGGTCTTGTCGGTCGAGCCGTCGTTGACGACGATGAACTCGATCTTGTCGCATGGGTAATCGAGCGCCAGCAGCGACTGGATCGTCGCCTCGATGACGAGTTCCTCGTTGTGGGCGGGGATCAGGATCGAAACCGACGGCAGCTCGGGCGGCTCGGCCGAGTTCAGGCGGTCGCGCTCGCGCAGGGCGCGCACGCGGTGGACGAACCCCAGGAAGCTGAAGAAGAGCTGATAGAAGATCATCAGCCACATGACGGCGACGGTCAGCAGGAAGCCGATTTCGATGATGGGATTCGAATACGCCACGATGTCAACGACTCCCGGTTTTTCTGGTTCTATTGATTATGATGAAAATGGTCCCGATTGCCAGCAGCGAGCAGAGGCTGACGACCACAATGACGTTGGACAGGAGCAGGCTCAGCCAGATGATCGCCAGGTCGAGCACGCCGCGCGTCGTCACCTGGACCGTGTGCCGGCCGGGCGGAAGCTCCACCGTCCAACCGAGCATCCCCTTTTCAGGCCGGGCCTCGAAATGCCGGCTGTCGACCTCGATCGAGCGCGGTTGGTCGGTGACGACCAGCAGCGTCCGGCGCGCGGAGTCGTATTCGAGGTCGAGGCCGCGGCGGGTGACGGCGCTCCAAACGAGATCGCCCGAACATTCGACGATGCGCGTCCGGGAGAGCGAGGAGGTTTGAGGATTCCGGCGCGGAACCGCGGTCACCGCATGCGATCCGACGGGGACCAGCAGCTTGTTGATATTGAACGAGGCCGCCGGAAACGAGTCGACGGCGATATCGCCGAGCGTCGCGTCCGCGAAGAAGATTTCACCCGAATGCGCCGTCCGGATCTCGAGCCCTTGACCGGTCGGCGCCTCGCGGCAGGCGCGGGCGTGCAGGAACGGGAACAGCTTCATGTCGACGTCGTAGAGGCTGCTTTCGGAATAGAGGCTGAAGCGCTGGTTGGCGGCGATCAGGTTGCCGAGCCGCTCGTAGAGCGCAAGGCCGGTCGGGTACCGCGTCGGGGCGCCCGGGACAAACGGCTTGCCGGCGGCGTCTGTGATGGTCAGGCGAACGGCGTCGAACCCGGCCGGCACGCTGCCCCACTGGTTCGCCGGCGACGGTCCGTATTGCAGCCCGACGCCATGTTCCCGCTTAAGCCCGGCCAGGTCCGCTTGCTCGATTCCGGAATCGTTGCGGCCGGGATCATACGACACGACGATCTGCATGCCCGGGCGTTCGTTTTTCGCGACGTTGCCGAGCATCGCCAGAATTTGCCTGAGGATCGCGACGGCGGCGGCGTGGCGCGATGCCGGATCGGCCGGGCCGGTGCCCGATTCCCAGCCGACGCGGTTGAGGACGACGCCGTCCCAGTCGGCCAGGAGCATCATCTTCTTCATGTCGGCCAGGGCTGCCTTGAGGCAATTGGGATCGCCCAGGGCCATCGGCTTGCGCCAGCCGACCTCGACCGGGCGGCCGAGGGCGTCGTGTTCGCGCCACTCGGGGTGGTCGGTCCAGAATTTCTCGTTGATATAGGGCGGCTCGAACCACGCGTAGACGAGCATGCCGTTGTTGTGGGCGAGCTGGACGAGGTACTTGTAGTTGTAGGTCCACTGCGGGAAGACCTGCCAGGCGGCGGCGTAGATCGTGCGCACGCCGCTGCGGCGCCAGTGCTTGATGAGGTCCTCGACTTCGACGTCCTCGCGCTCGGCCGGGTTGAAGTAGATTTCGAAGCCGCACTGGCGCACGGCCGGGAAGAGCCTCAGGTAACGGAAGACGTGCGTGAGCAGATGCGGATAGCGCGCCGTGCCGGCCGTGGTTTCCTCATCGAGCGAGGCGCCCATGAACACGAACCGGCCCTCGCCCAGGGACGATCCGACGACGATCGGGGTACCGGTGGCGCGGTCCTGGTAGAAGAAGCCGGCGTCGCCGGGCGAATCGAACGGCGACATGGTCACGGGCTTTTGCCAGTCGATTTCGATATCGGGGTAGAACTGGTCCTCGACGCGGCTGATTTCGATCGTGCGGTCTTGCCGGTCGATGCCGATCTCGTCGGACAAGGCGCTGAAGCCGCTCGTGATCAAGGCGAGCCGGCCGCTCTTGACGCGCTCGACGATCATCGCGACCTGTTCGGGCGTGAGCACGGGCGCCGCGCCGGCGGGCACGATCAGCAGGTTGACGCCCGGCGGGATGCCGGCCAGGTCCGAGGCTTCGATCGAGGCGACCTCGATGCCGACGATGCGGAAGATGTTCTCGAAGCCGTCCATTTCCCGGCGCAGATTGGCCGGGGCATTGGCGTTGCGCAGCAGGAACGGCGACGGAATCCGGCACGGCTCGCCGAAATGATTGGCCACGAGGCGCAGCTTTTCGGATTGCGGCGTTTGGGCATCGGCGCCGCCCGCCTGCCCATTGCCGTTCGTAAACATGGCGGCATAGAGCTCGCCGCCGCCGGGTGAAATCGATTTCCCGAACGAGCCGGTGGGGTCCGTGGCGACGTCGCGGCCGTCGGCGACGATGCCGGGGAACAGCAGGTCGCCTTCGCGCCCGGCCATCGAACGAAGCGCAAGCTGGATCCGGCCCGGCTGGTTGCTGACAATACCGAACGAGGTGCGCACCTGGATCGGGAGCGACGCCGGGTTCGTGAAGACGAACCCGTCCTGCTTCATCGCCGCGACGATCCGCTTGAGCACGTCGACGTTGATGAACGGGTGGAAAAAGAACGAGGCCACGCCGTCGCGGACGGTCTTCATGCCGCGCGCCGGCTCGACGATGACCGCCGGGTCCTGCCGGTCGAGCGGCACGTAGCCGAGGTTTTCCGGGACGATCGTCTGGCCGTAGCGGTCGCGGCGGATCAAATACGGGAAATACTGGTCGGACCCGACCTTGTCGACCGACTGGCGCCGTTCCATCGCGAGCGAGAAGATGCCCGAGACGACAGAATAGCATTTCTGCGAGCCGGCGTAATGGGGCGTTTCCCAGGCCATCGGGTAGATGCCCGACGCCCAGCACAGGCGCAGGCCTTCCTCGATCCGCGCGCGGATCGAGGATTCGTTCTCGCCCTCGGGCGGGGTGTCGCTGACCGAGTCCCAGAACTCGTAGTCGGCGGTGGACTCGCCGAAGCGCTGGTGGGTGCCGCCGTGCAGCACGACCATCCCGCCCTGGGCCGCCATATACCTGATCGCCTCGACGAACTCGGGGCGGTCGGCCAGCGTCACGTTGACGTTCATTTCCGGGTAGACGTAATGCGGCGTGAGCGCGACCTGGAACGGAACATCCTGGCCATGCAGATAATCGGCGATGACGCGCAGCGAGCCCGGATCCACGAGCGGGTGGACGTCCTCGATCCGGACCATGGCCTGGCGCTTGGGGGCGTGATCCTCGCCCAGGATCTCGTGCAGCAGGTCGCCGAACACGAGGTAGCGCCCCCCTTCGATCGCATACGAGGTCGGCACGTCGGCGAAATACCAGAAATCGCGGCCGCAGCGGACGGCGTACGGCGCGTCGGCCTCGCCCTGCTGCTTCATCGTGGCCAGCGCCCGCGCGCGCTCCGGATCGACGATATTGACGATCGTCACCCACGGATCCTCGCGCTTGAGGGACTGGCCCTTGTAGGCGACGGAACCGAACGATTTTTCGACCGTGTCGATGTGTTCGAGCCCCAGCCTTCTCGACAGCTCGGGGCGGTCCAGCGCCTTGTCGATATTGAACCCGAGCCAGCAGACGGCCGTCGCGGTCGTGCGCGACAGGTCGCCCAGGAACGCCGCCGGGATCGAAGCCTCGGAATCGGTGCCGACGTAGAAGACGTGATCGAACCGGGCCAGGGCGCCGGTCGTGTAATCCGCCATCGATCGGACGGCGACGTCGACGTTGAAGTGGCGCAGGATCTCGCCCGTTTGAATCGCGTCGCTGCCGTCCGAGGAGGCGTCGTGCAGGATGAGGCAGCGCTTGACCGGATTGATGCGGCACGCCTCGGCCACGCGCCCCCACGCTTTTTTCTCGTCGATCAGATGCGTCGAGTAAATATCGATCCCCTGCGCGCCCCCCTCGATCGCCGCCTGGATCGAGGCGGCCAGCTCATCGGGGCCGACGCGCTCCTGGCGAAAATCGCTCGCCTCGACGTGGGCGACGACCTCGATCGGGTCGCTCAAGCGATTCAGCCACTGGCGCACGGCGTCGCGCGTCCACCGCGGCGTGAAGCGGCCGGCTTTCACGCCCGGCTCGTGCCGGTCCTTCATCTCCTGCCAGATGAACTCGGGGCACAGCATGTCGGGGCGGCTTGCGCCGCCGGCCCGCAGGAGGGCGTCCAGATCGAAACCGGTCAGGCGGGCGTATTCGGCGGAAGTCAGGACGGTCCCGTCGGCATAGGCCGGCACGATCGTCGTCATGCAGGCCGCCTTGCGGGCCTCGTGAACCTGGCGGATGCTGCCGGCAAGCAGCTCCGTGAGCGGGGCCGATTTGATCGCCGACGGCGACATGCCCCGGCCTTGCGCAACCGCTTTCTTGCACTCGTCGCAATAACAGGCCTTCCCCTCGTCCCAGCCGACGACGGCCTCGGCCAAATCGATGCCGTCGAGGGCGGGGTAGTGGGACAACAGGTCGGCGACAAAACCCTTCCACCAGGCGCGGACCTGCGGCCGCCGCGCGCAGAGCGGAAATTCAAGGCCCTTATCCTTGTACGGCTTGCCGTCGGCCGCGATGCTTCGCCAGTCGGTGTGGGCGTTCCACGCGCCGGCATGGTTCAGCACCGGGAGCCACGCGAAGACGCGAATCCCCCTGGCGTGGCACGCCATGAGGACCTCGCCCAGCAGGTCGTAGCGGCCGTACTCGCCGACGGCGTTGGAGTCGTACTGCGTCCGGTAGAACGCCCCGTAGCGCGGGTCGTAGGCCCGGAAGTAGACGAGGTTCACGCCGGCCGCGCCCCAGCGCTCCGCCAATTCGGCCGCCAGTTTCTCGGGCCGCTGACCCTTGTAATAGAATGAAGGGTCGAACCGCGCCGCGACCGTGCGGCGGATGCCAGGCTCGAGCGACGGGTAATGGACATAGGGGGAGCCGTGCCGGAAGGCCAGCCAGTGCCGAACACGGGCCGGCCCGCCGGCCAGCAGGAACGCGCATATTGCGAGAGCCACAGCTCCCCCCAAGACCCACCGCAGACGACGACCGTTGATTCCCGCCATGATGTATTACCTGTACTGCAGCCACTGCGGGCGGACGGAGTTGACGCCGAGGACCATCCCGCTGAGGCAGCTCATGGTTCCGTCGGCGGCGATGAAGACGGCTTCCTGGATGCCGTCGCCCGTAAGATCCGGAATCGATGCGATCCCGCGGACGCCGTCGCCGCTGAACCGGGGCGGGAGGTTGTAATTGCGCGTCAACGACGCGGCCGGGAACGTGTGGCGCCAGAAGACGGCGCCGCTATAGCCCGACACGCACGCGGCCCGGCTCCACTCGTCGCCGGCCAGAACGTCGGCGATGCCGTCCCGCGAGGCGTCCGCGATCCCGGCGGCGACGATGACCGCGCTGCCCATCTCGGTCGTGGAAAGCAAGGCCCCGTTCAATCCGTTGAGGATGTAGAGATTGTCGTCGGGCCCGCCGGCGGCCACCTTGCAGACGCCGTCGCCGGTGAAGCCGCCGACCGGCGAGGCGGTCCAGACATCCGAGCCGGCGGTGAATTCCCAGATTTTGGTCCCGGTGGTCGTCGAGTTGCCCTTGATGAGGATCACTTTGTTGTCGCCGCTGGCGGCCAGGACCTCGGGGTAGGCGTCGCCGTCGCCCGTGATGTCGGGGAACGCGCAGACGTCCCAGACGTCGCCGTTGGTCATGTAGAACCAGATGACCGAGCCGGTGAGGCCGTCGAGGGCATAGACCTTGTTGTCGCCGCAGCCGGCGATGACGTCGGTCTTGCCGTCGCCGTTGACGTCGGCGATGGTCCGGACGCACCAGACGTCGGCCCCGACGGCGCGCTGCCAGACGAGGACGCCGGTGGCGCCGTTCAGGCACAGCACGCGGTCGTCGCCCGTCCCGGCGACGGCCTCGCTCTTCGAATCGCCCGTGATATCGGGCAGCTTGCAGACCGACCAGACGTCGCTGGCCACCGTGTACTTCCAGATCTCGGGGGCGACGCCGGTGGGCGTTCCGCCGGAGACGCAATGAATCTCGTTGGCCGCCGTCCCGCAAACGACGTCCTCCTGCATGTCGCCGTCCACGTCGCCGATCCCGCTCACGCACCAAATCGTTCCGTTGGCCCAGAAACTCCACCACTCCTCTCCGTGCAGGCTTTCCATGCATTTGAGTTCGTTGGACAACGTGCCCGTGACCAGGTCCGGCTTGCCGTCGTCGGAGACGTCGCCGATCAGAGCCAGCTCGTACGGCTGGTCCTGCAAGTCGAGGCTCCAGACCTGGGCGGTCGAAAACGTTTGCGCCCCGACCATGCCCGGCAGCATCAACATGCCGATCATCAAGGCAAGCCGGAAACCGTTCGCAATCCGATCAGCGCTGAAATCCATAATCTCCCCTCCCTGTGAATTTGTGCGATCACCTTGAAGCGAAATCCCGGATGTCACATTCTCCTTTCAAAATTCAGATGATTTGCCCTGTTTTGGCCCGGTATTTATGTCCAAGCATCGGTTATCGGGCGCGCCATGCCGCAACCAGTGCGCGCCGACATTGTTTTTGACGACCATCCCCTTCAGGCAGGTCATGCCGCCGCCGGCCGAAACAAACACGGCCTCCCGAATGCCGTCGCGGTCAAGGTCCGGGATCGACGCGACGCCGCGGACGCCATTGCCGCTGAACCTGGGCGGGCGGCTGTAGCTGCGCGCCAGCGCCGTCGCGGGGAATTGAAACCGCCACAGCAACGCGCCGTCGCGGCCGGAGAGGCAGCCGGCCCGGCCCGAATCCTCGCCGGCCAGCACGTCGGCGACGTTGTCCCTCGAAGCGTCCGCGATCCCGCTGGTGACGATCACCGCGCTGCCCATCGGCGTCTTGGCCAGGACCGTCCCCTTGAGTCCGTCAAGGAGGTAAAGGTTGTAATCGAGGCCGCCGGCGACCGCGTCGCAGACGCCGTCGCCGGTGACGTCGCCGGCCGGCGAGGCGGCCCAGAAATCCGACGTCGAGGTCAACGCCCAGATCCGGCTTCCCGTCGTTTTGGAACTCCCCTTGATGAGGGTCACCTTGTTGTCCGCCGAGACGGCCAGCACCTCCGGGACGCCGTCGCCGTCGCCGGTGATATCCGGGAAAGAGCAAACATCCCACACGTCGCCGTTCGTCGCGTACGACCAGATGACCGAGCCGGTGGCGCCGCTGATCGCATAGACCTTGTTGTCGGCGCAGCCGGCGATCACATCGGCTTTCTTGTCGCCGTTCAGGTCGGCGATCGGCCTGACGCGCCACACATCGGCGCCGACGGCGCGCTGCCAGACAAGGGCGCCGGTGGCGCCGTTCAGGCACAGCACGCGGTCGTCGCCCGTGCCGGCGATCGCCTCGCTCCTGGAGTCGCCCGTGATATCGGGGAGGCGGCACACCGACCACACGTCGCTCGTCGCGGTATATTTCCAGATCTGCGGGGCAACGCCGTAAAGCGCGCCGCCGGACATGCAATGAATCTCGTTGGCGGCCGTGCCGGCGATCACGTCCTCCTGCGCGTCGTCATTGACGTCGCCGATCCCGCTGACGCACCACACGGTCCCGTTCGTCGGGAAATACCACCATTCCCTGCCGCGCGCGCTCTCGACGCATTTGACCTCGTCGGACAGCGTGCCCGCGACCAGATCCGATTTCCCGTCATTGGAGACGTCGCCGATCAAGGCAAGCTCGAACGGCTGGTCCATCAGGTCGAACGACCAGACTTGAGCCCCTGGAAGCTGGGCCGGGACACTGGCCGGCGCCAGCAGGAACACCCAAACCAACGCGGTCCGAACCCACCACATAGTTGGGCCGGCGCTGAAAAGCATCACGACCTCCCCTCCCCAATGGGTTTAATCGTGCAGAATGTATATGACACGCAGGTCCCCTTGTCTCGGTGTTTAGGTGGATTTCCCGATCTTTTTATCTCATCCCATGCATTCCATTATCGAATTTGCGATTGCAATTGTATTTTCGCTTCGGCTCAATGCGCGCCATTGACCCCCGTGTCATTCAATGACGAGTTTCGGCGTTTCTGTTCCGCGGGGCGGTTTTTTCCATGATTCGTGAACCCCGGCGCATGCGATCCGGGTCCTCACTCAGCAATTTCAGGTCGACAGGGACCACCGAACCCGCTTGATTTACCCGGCCGCCTCCGTTGTTTCGTAAACCGAGACGTGCAGCGGGAACTCCGCGGCGAACTCGCGGACTTCCTGCGCGACATCGTTTTGGATCGATTCGTTGGTCACGTCGCGCAACACTCGGCTGATCCATTTGGCGATGCGAACCATGTCGTCTTCCTTCATGCCGCGCGTGGTGAGCGCCGGCGAACCCAGCCGGATGCCGCTCGTCTCGGCCGGCTTGCGCGTGTCGAACGGGATCATGTTCTTGTTGCAGGTGATGCAGGCGCGGTCGAGGGCCTGCTCGGCCTGCTTGCCGCTGATGCCGTACGGGCTGACGTCGACGAGGAGCAGGTGGTTGTCCGTGCCGCCCGTGCACAGGCGCAGGCCTTCGGCGACGAGGGTCTCGCCAAGGACCTTCGCGTTGGCGCGGACCTGCCTGGCGTATTTCTTGAAGCCCGGCGTCATCGCCTCGCCAAAGGCGATCGCCTTGGCGGCGATGATGTGCATGAGCGGGCCGCCCTGGAAGCCGGGGAAGCACGCCTTGTCGATGGCCTTGGCGTATTTCTCGCGGGCGAGGATGAAGCCGCTGCGCGGGCCGCGCAGCGTCTTGTGCGTCGTCGAGGTGACGATGTCGCAATACGGGACGGGGTTGGCATGCTCGCCGCCGGCGACGAGGCCGGCGAAGTGCGCCATGTCGACCATCAGCATCGCGCCGACGCCGTCGGCGATGGCGCGGATCCGCTCGAAGTCGAGCGCGCGCGGGTAGGCGCTGTGGCCGGCGACGATCAGCCTGGGCCGGTTCTCGCGGGCCAGCTTTTCCATCTCGTCGTAATCGAGGTAGTCGTCCTCCTGGCGGACGCCGTAGGGGACGATTTTGAAGAACTTGCCGGAGAAGTTGATGTTGAGGCCGTGGGTCAGGTGGCCGCCGTGGGCCAGGCTCAATCCCATCACCACGTCGCCCGGATCGAGGACGGAGAAATAGGCGATGAGGTTGGCCGACGAGCCCGCGTGCGGCTGGACGTTGGCGTATTCGGCGCCGAAGAGCTCCTTGAGGCGATCGATCGCCACCTGCTCGACGACATCGACGAACTCGCAGCCGCCGTAATAGCGGCGGCCGGGATAACCTTCCGCATACTTGTGCGTGAGCACCGATCCGGCGGCCTCCAGGACGGCCGGCGAGGCGAAATTCTCCGAGGCAATCATCTCCAGCTTGTAGAGCTGGCGGTCCAGCTCGTCGCGCATCGCCTCGGCGACGACGGGATCATGCGCCTCAATCTGATCGAACGACATGCAACCATCCTCCTGAATGAAAATGCAATGGGCCTTGCGGGTCCTATGGGTTTACGAACAACTGTGATCGTGATGACACGAGCCCTCGCCCGAAACGAGCCGCCCCGCGAGGAACTCCCGCGCCAGCCATTCCGGCGTTTCGGGCGGCGCCCCGAGAACGACCTGAACGCCGATCGACTCGAACAGCGTCCGCGCCCTGGCGCCCATGTTGCCGGCGATCACAACGGCCGCGCCGTGGTCGGCCAGCCAGGGCGGCAGCACGCCGGGGGCGTGTTGCGGGGCGTCGACGACCTCCTGCTTGAGAATCGTCGCGGCCGCCGGATCGGCGTCGACCAGCATGAATTGCGGACAGTGGCCGAAGTGCCCGGCCAGTTTACCGTCCTCGACGGGGATCGCGATGCGCATGCGTTTCATTCCTTTCCGTGGCATGTTCTTCACGGCGTTTCCTTCAACCCGATTTCGCGTCGTCCCGGCGGGAGACGGAACGGGAGCGCTTCGCCTGACGATCGGCGCAACAACCCGGCATGAGGAACTCGGGGCTCGGCAGGCGGGATTCGACGAACGCGCGCAGCACGTCGTCGACATCGCCGGCGATGAACGGGATCAGGCGTATTCCGGCCGCTATCACCTGGCCGGCCAACGGCTCCGAGATCGCCCCGCAAATGAGCAGCTCGATCGACGAGTCGCCCAGCCGCCGCACCCGCTCCGGCGCCTCGCCGCCGATCGCGACCTCCCGGCGGGCGGACACGTTGCTGTCGACCACGTCCGCCACAAGCAGCCGGCGCGAGGAATCGAAGACGGGCGAGATGCGGTCCTGCCAGATCGAGACGGCGACCCTCATGCAACGCTCCTCCGCCTGCATGAAGCGCAAATCGCATGCCAGTCCCGGCCAACGCGCCCGATTGCGTTTCGGGTGTTTATTTCATGGGGTTTGGAAGGGGTTATGGAAACCTGGGACCGATTTCATACGGTCGCATTCATGAGACCCATGCGCCGACACAGTCGCGCGAGCGCGACCCTGCCTCAGCGACCGCCGCGATTGCGGCCGTCGCCCGGCGGCAGCTCGATCCCCAGCGCCCGGATCTTCCGGAAGAGGGTGCTCTTGTGCATCCCGAGCGCGCGCGCCGTGGCCAGCCGGTTGTTGCCGTTCCGGGCCAGCGCGTCGCGGATGACCTGGGCCTCCATCGCGCGCAGCGAGGAAACGGCCGGGATCCTGGCGCGGCCGGTGAGCGCGTCGGGCAGATGGCGCGGCTCGATCAGGTCGCCGTCGCACAGGATCAACGCATGCTCGACGACGTTCTCCAGCTCGCGGATGTTGCCCGGCCAGTCGTGCGCCATGAGCAGGGCCATCGCCTGCGGGCCGGCGCCGCGGACCGACCGGCCCTGGCGGGCGTTGAGCCGCTGAACAAAGCGATCGACCAGCCCCGGCAGATCCTCCTTGCGCCGCTTGAGCGGCGGCAGTTCCAGCCGGATGACGTGAATCCGGTAGAACAGGTCCTGGCGGAAGTCGCCCTTCTTGACGAGCGCGGCCAGATCGCGGTTGCTCGCGGCGAGGATGCGCGCGTCGGCCTTGAGCGTTTTCGTTCCGCCGAGCGGCTCGTATGTGCGCTCCTGCAGAACGCGCAGCAGCTTGACCTGCAGGGCCGGCGGGAGGTCGCCGATTTCGTCCAGGAGCAGCGTGCCGCCCTCGGCCAGGGCGAATCGGCCGGGCTTGTTTTTGTCGGCGCCGGTGAACGCCCCCTTGACGTAGCCGAACAGCTCGCTCTCGAGCAGGTTTTCGGGGAGGGCGCCGCAATTGACGGCGACGAACGGCTTGTTGCGGCGGCCGCTCAGGTCGTGAATCGCCCGGGCTAGCACTTCCTTGCCGGTGCCGGTCTCGCCCTGGATGAGCACGGTCGAATCGCTCGCGGCGACCTGGGGCAGGATCTCGAAGATCTTTCGCATGGACGCGCTGCGGCTGACCATGTCGCCCAGCTCGTAGCGCCCCTCGAGTTCCTTGCGCAGCTCCTCGACGATGCTCAGGTCGCGGAACGTCTCGACGCCGCCGACGGCGTGGCCGCGGCCGTCCTTGAGCAAGGCGGTCGAGACGCTGATCGGGATCCGCCGACCTAGCGCGTCGACGATGAACGCCGGGCAGTTGACGATCGACGCCCCGGTTTCCATCGTCCGCTTCAGCGCGCAATCGGCCTCGCACATGCTGGCCCGGAAGACGTCGGAGCAGCGCCGCCCGACGGCTTCCTCGCGGCCGATGCCGGTGATCGCCTCCGCCGCCCGGTTGAACGACGTGATCCGCCACTGGTGATCGACCGTGAAGACGCCGTCGGAAATGCTCTCGAGGATGATTTCCGTCGTCCCCAGCGGCCTGGTCTTGGATGGTCTCTTCATCGCGTTCGGCCCGAAGCCCCCTCGCCGAGTCATTATTGCGTTTTTCGGCCGCCCTTGCCAAGCGGGATGGCCCGACGCCGCCGGGAAACTGGACGCCCAAGTGTCATGCGGGCCCTTCCCGAACGACTGAAGGAGTAGAAGCCCCGGCGCGAATCAGTCGCCCGGCGCGCCGCCATCATTCAAGGAGACACCGGCAATGCGCAATACCATGGAGTTTCTGGACCATTTCAAGACCAGCGTTGAAAAGATGAAACAGCGCCATCCCGACGCCGTCAGGGGATTCGGCGGGCTGTTCCAGGCCACGATGAAAGAGGGGGCGCTCCCCACGAAGCAGAAGGAACTGGTTGCGCTGGGGATCGCCGTGGCGCAGCGCTGCGAGCCGTGCATCCTCCTGCACGTCGAAAAAAGCCTTGCGGCCGGCAACACGCCCGAGCAGGTCATCGAGGCGGCCGGCGTGGCGGTCATGATGCAGGGCGGCCCCGCCTACACGCATCTGCCCATCGTCATCGACGCCGTCGAGGCCCTGACCGGGAAGAAGCCGGAAGAGGCCGCGCCGTAAGCGATGACGGGCGGTCGGCAGCGGTCTCCCCTCACCCGCCATGTATGCTATCGGATGGGATCCGAAATCGTCGGGAAAGGCATAATTTTTAAAATAACCCCCACCTGCGCCATAATGTGTACGGGATTCAGACCGGCGTCCCGGTCGAAGCGGTCGATATGGGAAACCGGCAGGGATGGCGCATTCCATGGATCCGAATCGCCGGTCGTGAGGGATCGCCATGAAGCTCGCATGTTTCCGAACGCACCGGGTGGCGGGGCAGGTCCTGCCGGCCATGTTCGTTGCCCTGGCCGTCATCGTCGCCGTGGTCGGGCCGACGCCCGGCCCTGAACCCGCCCGCGCGCAAACGGCGCCGGCCCCGAAGACGCTCTATACGTGCGGCATGCATCCGGAGGTCATTTCGGACACGCCGGGCAACTGCCCCAAGTGCGGGATGAAGCTGGTGGCGATGGACCCGGACCGCGCCCGGGCGATCCTCGAAGCGCGGGGCGAAAGCAGCGTGGCTCCGGCACCCGGCGATGCGAAAACAAAACGCAAAATCCTTTACTGGCGCTCGTCGATGGACCCGAACGACATCCGCAACGCGCCCGGCAAGGACACCATGGGGATGGACCTCATCCCGGTTTACGAGGACGAGGTCGCGGGCGGGCCGTCGATCCGGATCGACCCCGTCACGGAGCAGAACATGGGCCTGCGCCTCGCAACGGTGCGCACGGGGCCGCTTGTCAAGTCGATCCGCACCGTCGGCACCGTCCAGTACGACGAGCAGAGCCTCGGCGCGGTGACGACCAAGGTCTCCGGCTGGGTGCAAAAAGTTTACGTCAGCGAGACCGGGGCGCAGGTCCACAAGGGCGATCGGCTGTTCGATCTGTATTCGCCGGAGCTTTACAGCGCGCAGGAGGAATACCTGGTGGCGCTGCGCGACGCGAAGCAGGCCGAAGGCCAGGCGCTGAAGGAAGCGGCCAGCCTGGCGCGCAGCCGCCTGACCTCCGCCCGCGACCGGCTGCGGCTGTTCGACATCAGCGACGCGCAGATCCAGACGCTCGAACAGGAGCAGAAAATCCAGAAGGCGCTCGCCATCAACGCGCAGCTGACCGGGATCGTCATCAAGAAGAACATCGTCGAGGGGGACGAGCTCAAGGCGGGGATGCCCGCCTACCAGATCGCCGACCTTTCCACGATCTGGGTGATCGGCAAAGTCTACGAAACGGACATGCCGTACGTGCAGCCGGGCCAGGAAGCGCAAATGAGGCTGGACTATCTGCCCGGACGCACCTACCGGGGGCGCGTCACCTACGTTTACCCGTACCTGGAACCGGGGACGCGCGAGATCCCCGTGCGGATGGAATTCCACAACCCGGGCTACGACCTCAAGCCGGGGATGTACGCCACGATCGAGCTGCGCAAGGAACTGGCCGCGCAGGCGACCCTTGTCCCCGCGATGGCGGTGATCAACACCGGCGAGCGGCAAGTGGCGTTCGTGATGAGCGAGCCCGGCCGCTTCGAGCCGCGCCGGCTCGCGACCGGCGCGCGCACGGATAACGACGAACTCCAGGTTCTCGGCGGCCTGGCCCCCGGCGAGCGCGTCGTCGTCAGCGGCCAGTTCCTGCTCGATTCGGAGAGCAACCTGCGCGAGGCGGCCCTCAAGATGCTCAAGCCGGGCCCGGTCGAAACCGGCCGGATCTTCAAGACGGAACCGGGGGCGCAAGCGACCACGCCCACGCAACCGGCCATGAGCATGCCGGGGATGAATATGGATCACGACGAGATGACAACCACGGCGGCGGCGATCAAATACGTCTGCCCCATGCCCAGCCACGCCGGCATCCTCTACGACAAGGCGGGCGACTGCCCGCTGTGCGGGATGAGGCTGGTTCCCGTCCAGGACTGGCAGATGAACCGGAGCCCGATCGTTTACTGGACCTGCCCGATGCCGGAGGATTACGACGTGCGCGAGCCGGGGGCCGGCAAATGCCCCAAGTGCGGGATGACGCTCATCCCGGTGACGAAAAAAGAGATCGAGCGCTTTGAAAAAGCGCCGGCCGCGGAGGCGCCGGCCGGGCTCTACACCTGCCCGATGCCGGAGCACGCCGACGTGGTCGGCGACAAACCGGGCGCCTGCCCCAGGTGCGGGATGAAGCTGGTCCTCACGGGCAGCGTCCCGCACGGCAAGCAGGCCGAGGCCAAATGGCGCGCCGAACACCCGAAAACGAAGTAGGACCCATAAGCCCCATTCCCAAAGGCCCCTCATGATCCACCGCATCATCGAGTTCTCGATCGGCAACAAGTTCATCATCCTGCTGATGATGCTGGCGATCGTGGGCGGCGGGGTGTTCGCGCTCGAACACATCCGGCTCGACGCGATCCCCGACCTCTCCGACGTGCAGGTCATCGTTTACACGGAATATCCCGGCCAGGCGCCGCGCATCGTCGAGGATCAGGTCACCTACCCGATCACGACCAAGATGCTTTCGGTCCCGTACGCCAAGGTCGTGCGCGGCTACTCGTTTTACAACTATTCGTTCGTCTACGTGATTTTCCAGGACGGCACGGACATGTATTGGGCGCGCTCGCGCGTGCTCGAGTACCTCTCGCAACTGCGCGCGCAGCTGCCCCAGGGCGTCACGCCGCAGCTCGGCCCCGACGCCACCGGCGTCGGCTGGGCCTACATGTACACGCTGACGAGCGACCGGCGCGACCTGGCGCAGCTGCGCTCGATCCAGGACTGGCAGCTCAAGTACGAGCTGACCGGCGTGCCGGGCGTCAGCGAAGTGGCCTCGGTCGGCGGATTCGCGCGCCAGTACCAGGTCACCGTCGATCCCGAGAAAATGCGCGCCTACAACATCCCGATCACCAGCGTGCGGACGGCCATCCAGCGCTCGAACAACGAGGTCGGCGGCAGCACGATGGAACAGGCCGAGAGCGAATACATGCTTCGCGGACTGGGTTACCTGGGGATGCTGAACGAGCAGGAGCGCGCCGCGGCGCAAAAGCAGGGGATCGCGATCGAGATCGCCCGCGGCAGCAAGACCGTCGGCGAGCTCGAAAATGTCGCGCTCGGCGTGCGCGGCGACGGCACGCCGATCCGGATCAAGGACATCGGTTCGGTCGTCGCCGGTCCCGAGATGCGGCGCGGGATCATGGAGTGGAACGGCCGCGGCGAGGCCGTCGGCGGGATCGTCGTCGTCCGCTACGGCGCCGACACGCTCTCGACGATCGCCCATGTGAAGCAAAAACTGGCCGAGCTGCGCCGGTCGCTTCCGCCCGACGTGCAGATCCACGTCGGCTACGACCGGACGGACCTGATCGAGCGGGCCATCGATACGCTCCGCCACACGCTCGTCGAGGAATCGATCATCGTCTCGGCCGTGATCATTCTGTTCCTGCTCCATTTCCGCAGCGCCCTGGTGCCGATCCTGACGCTGCCGCTGGCCGTGCTCATGAGCTTCATCATCATGTACTTCCAGGGGCTCGGCGCCAACATCATGAGCCTCGGCGGGATCGCCATCGCCATCGGCGCGATGGTCGACGCCTCGATCATCATGGTCGAGAACGTCCACAAGCATTTCGAGCGCGAAGCGGCCGACGACGGCGGGCGCGGCCACTGGGAGATCGTTCGCGAGGCGTGCGTCGAGGTCGGCCCGACGCTGTTTTACGCCCTGCTGATCATCACCGTCAGCTTCCTGCCGATCTTCACGCTGGAGGAGCAGGAAGGCCGGCTGTTCAAGCCGCTGGCCTTCACCAAGACCTACGCGATGGGCTCGGCGGCTTTCCTCGCGATCACGGTCTCGCCGCTGCTGGCCGGATTTTTCATCCGGCGGTCGATCGTCCCCGAGCGGTGGGATCGGCTGCGCCGCCGGCTGGCGCTCGTCCTGACGCCGCTGCCGGCGGCCGCGCTGATGTTCCTCATCGCGCGGCGCCTGGCGGCAAGCGTTTCGCTCAGCGCCTCGATCGCGCTGGCGATGGGCCTGATCGTTTTCGCCGCCATGCTGCCGCAGACGCTTCAGCCCGAGGAGCGCAACCCGGCCAACCGCGCCCTGATCGGCGTCTATCACCCGATCCTCTCCGGCATCCTGAAGCGCAGGGCCGCCTGCCGGGCGATTCTGATCGGCGCCCTGGCGATCATGGCCTCGCTTCTCTTTCCCTACTCGCGCCTCGGGAGCGAGTTCATGCCGCCGCTCTACGAAGGCGACCTGCTCTACATGCCGACGACGCTCCCCGGCATCAGCGTCACGGCGGCGCGCGCCGTCGTGCAGCAGACCGACAAGATCATCAAGGCCTTCCCCGAGGTCCGGACCGTTTTCGGCAAGATCGGCAAGGCCGAGACGGCGACCGACCCGGCCGGCTTCGACATGATCGAAACCACGATCCGGCTCAAGCCCGAGGCTGAGTGGCCGGCCGTCGACATCCGCGACGACGCCGGCAACGTCATCGCCCACCGCCGCCGCACGCCCGAGGAACTGACGGCCGAAATGAATCGCCAGATCCATTTCCCCGGCCTGACCAACGCCTGGACGATGCCGATCCGGACGCGCATCGACATGCTCTCGACCGGCATCAAGACCCCGGTCGGGATCAAGATCGGCGGACCGGACCTCGCGACGCTGCAGGCGATCGGCGAGCAGATCGAGGCCGTCGTCCGCCAGGTCCCGGGCACGCTCAGCGTCTACGCCGAGCGGGTCATGGGCGGGCGCTACATCAACTTCGCCCCCGACCGCATGGCCATCCAGCGCCACGGCCTGACCGTCGGCGACGTCCAGGACGTGTTCATGACCGCCATCGGCGGGATGAACATCTCGACCACCGTCGAAGGGCTGGAGCGCTACCCTGTCAACCTGCGCTATCCGCGCGAGCTGCGCGACAACATCGACCGGCTCCGGCAGGTGCTCGTCCCGACGGCGGGCGCCGGCCAGATACCGCTCGAGCAGCTCGGCCGGTTCACGGTCGAGCTGGGGCCGATGGCGATCAAGAGCGAACAGAGCCGCCCCAACGCCTGGATTTATGTCGACCTGAAAGACATCGACGTCGGCACCTACGCGAGGAACGCCCGGCAGGCCGTCGACCAGGCGATCGCCGACGGGCGCATTCATTTGCCGGCCGGCTACACGGTCGGCTGGTCGGGCCAGTACGAATACATGCAGCGGGCCAAGGCGCGGCTGTCGGTCGTCGTGCCGCTCACCCTGCTGATCATTATTCTCATTATTTATCTCAACACCCGCAGCGCGATCAAAACGGCGATCGTCCTGCTGGCGGTGCCGTTCAGCCTCGTCGGGGCGTTCTGGCTGATCTGGCTGCTGGGCTACAACATGTCGGTGGCGGTCTGGGTCGGGATCATCGCCCTGGCCGGCCTGGACGCCGAGACCGGCCAGGTGATGCTCCTGTATCTGGAGCTGGCCTACGAGCGCTGGCGGCGCGAAGGCAAACTGGTCGACCTCGCCGCCCTGCGCGACGCGATCTACCACGGCGCCGTGCAGCGCGTGCGGCCCAAGGCGATGACCGTCGGCGCGCTCCTCTTCGGCCTGCTGCCGATCCTCTGGAGCCACGGCTCGGGCGCCGACACCATGAAGCGCATCGCCGTGCCGATGATCGGCGGCATCATCACCAGTTTCGTTCTGGAGCTGATCGTTTACCCGGTGATCTATTACCTCTGGCGCGGCCGGGGGATGAAAGGGACATAAGGGAACCAACGGGACAGTAGTTTTACAGATATTTTCAGTCCGTTTGGGGTCCCTTGAGTCCTTTGGGTCCCTTCAAGGAGAATCACGATGGCGCTTCAACGAGCGGGTTTGGCGATCGGCCTGGCGCTGGTCCTGTTAGCGGGCGCGGGGTGCGCCGGCGGCCGGTTCAGGCGGGCGAACGACCCCGCCGCCTGGCGCGCGGCCATGCAGCCGCCGCTGTCGCCGGACGCGGCCACGTCGCTCAGCCTCGGCGTGAGGCTCCATGAAATCATTCCCCTGGCGCTCGGCCGCAATCCGGGCGTCGAGGCCGAGCGCCGCCGCTGGCTCGCCGCGATCCACGTCGAGCCGCAGGCCGCCAGCCCGCCCGATCCGATGATCGAAGGGGGGATTCAGGCCGACGTGCCGATGGCGGGGACGGAGCGGCAATGGAACGCTGGGATCGGTCAGCAACTGCCGTGGTGGGGCAAACTGCGGGCGCGCGGGCGCATGGCCGGGGCGCAGGCCGACATCGCACGCCTGCAATACGAGGCCGCCGCCCGCGACTTGATCGTCGACGTCAAGGACGCCTACTACGAACTCTACTACCTGGATCAGGCCCTGCCGATCACGCGCGCGATCGAACGGCTGCTCAAGAACGAGGGGCTGCTGGCCTACTCCGAGCTGGGCTCGGGCCGGACGCAGCTCAATGAGGCGTTCCGCGCCGAAAGCCAGGCCGCCCAGCTCGGTTACGACCGCATCCTCCTCGAAGAGCAGCGCGCCGCCCAGGCCGAGCGGCTGCGTTCGCTTCTGAACCTTCCGCCGGGCACTCCCATCGGGCCCGTCGCCGCCGCCCCCGTCTATCCGGTGAGCCAAAGTCTGAACGATCTATGCCGGCGCGCGGAGCGGTGGTCGCAGACGCTCCGGATGAAGGGGCTCGAGGTTGAAAAGGCCCGTTACGACGCTTACCTGGCTCAACTGGCCAGGCTGCCCGACCCGTCTCTGGGATGGATGTACCAGGCCAATGTCCCCGGCATGATGGGCCGATCGATGAACTTGATCGCGGGCTCGATGAACCTGCCGATCTGGGAGCAGCGCAACCGCGCGCTGGTTCGCGAAAAGGAGGCCATGGAGGAAGCGATGCGGCGCCAGGCGCTGGACGAGACCAACGCCGCGCGCAAGGCCGTCGCCGAGGCATACTTTCAGGTCTCGCTGACGGATCGGCTGGCCGGGCTCTATGCGAGGACGTTGCTGCCGCAGGCCGAATCGGTGATGCGCCAGGTGGAAATCGATTTCCGCAACGATCAGGCCGAGTTCGCTTCCGTCATCGAGACCACGATGGCGTATCACAATTTCCTGCTCGCGTATCAGCGCGCGTTGGCCGATCGGGGCCAGGCGATCGGGAGGCTCGAGAAAGTGCTCGGCACAACCGCCGAGCCTCGTGAAGACGCGGTGGAGGTGCGCCGATGACACGCGTTCCGGCTGCCATGATGTTTCTGTTCCTGCTGGCCGGCTGCTCCGCCCACTACCGCGAGGCGTTAAGCGACTACCGCAGGCACGAGCCTCTGCCGTTTACGACAAAAACCATGGCGTGGGTGACGGCCGCCGACCAGGCGACATCCATCACGCCCGCCGCGAAGCTCCCCTCGCCCGCCGACACGCGGACCACGTCGCCGCGCGAGGTTTTTACGGATCTTGCCGCGCGCTTCTTCGAAATGGATCCGGCGGCGCTCGGGCCGCGGCTCGAGCGCATGCGGAGGCCCGAAACGCTGCGGCGCGACCTGGCCGCCACCGTCACATTGAAAAACCTGCTGCTGGCGGTGGCGACCAATAATCCGTCGATCAACGCCGCGCGCGAGCGCTGGCAGGCGACCATCAACCAGTTCAGCCAGGCCGACTACCTCGAGGAACTGATCAATGAATACCGCTCGTTCACGCGCTACCTGAATGTCGAGGCCGGCCAGCCGCTAAACAAGCAAATGGAGCAGAGCTTTTTCCCGTACCCGGGCGCGATCGCGCTCAAGGGCGAGATGATCCGCCAGCAGGTTCGACTCGCCGAACTGGATTGGCAGGTTGCCCTGCGCGACGCCGCGATCGACGCCGGCAAAACATTTTATGAATACCAATACCTCGCGCGGGCCGCCGCCACGACGCGCGAAAATGTCGACCTCGTCAAGAGCCTCCTCGACGTGGTCAACGACCGCTACCGCGTCGGCTCGGCCAGCCAGGCCGACCTGCTTCGGCTGCAAACCGAGTTCGAACGCCAGCGCAACATGCTCGAGGATATCGAGGCGAATCGCCGCTCCGCCGCCGCGGGACTGAACGCCTTGCTCGACCGACCGCCCGACGCGCCGCTGGGGCCGCCCGAGCCGAACGACATGCGTATGACCTCGCCGACGCTTTCATCGCTCACGGCGGCCGCGCTTCGCAATCGCCAGGAAGTGGCGATGCAGGAGGCGAAAGCCAGACGCACGGCGATCGCCATCCGCATGGGCGAAGTCATGAACCGGCCACTCGCAAGCCAGGGCTACAGTCTATATGAGCGCGGGATGATGCCTGAGGCTTCGGCGGGCGGGTCCATGCCGCCGTATGGACTGAAACCCAAAACCCAAGTCCGGCCGGCCTACGCCCAGGCCGAAGCCTACCTCGCCGAGATGCGCCGACGCCTCGCGGCGGAAGAAGCCACGCTCGCCCAGGTTCAGGCGCAGACCCGCTCGATGGCCAAAACCTATCTTCAGGATCTCGACATCGCACGGCGCGAAGTCGACTTGGTCGACCAGATTGTCCTGCCGCAAAACCGCTCGGCCTACGAAACCGACCTGAGCGCCTACACGTCCGGCCGGGTTTCGTTCATCGACCTGCTCGACGCCGAGCGCGCGCTGCTCACCGCACGCCTGGAGCTGGACCAAGCCCGCCGCGACCTCAACCAGGCGCTCATCCGGATGCCGGCGGTCAGCGGCACGCTCCCCATCCGACCCGCGCCGTAGCGCCACCATTAGCTCAGTTTTCAACGATCAGAATAAAAAGAATGAGGTAAACACCCCCGATTTCTCTTGCCAATTCGGTTTGGATATGGACAATGACCGCCACATGTAGCCAGAGTTGTAAACGGAGCCGAGCACCTCAAAATGAGGATGGGTTCTTGATGCAATTACTTATATCACGTTTTCAATTGCCGATGGTGATCCTGATATTATTTTTTCTCCCATTTTGTATTGCGTGGTCTGAGCGAGCTATATTTATTGAAGGAGAAGGAGTAGATGTTTCGGTTCAGGGAATCACCGCTACGCCTGTGTATAAAATAGACAAAAACAAAGCACTCACCAATCTTACCCTTTCGCGTGCGAATGATCGAGGCGTGAGATTACTCACCATCAGGAATGATACATGTAGTACACAATTGATTAGACACCCGAACGGATCGACAGCTTTGATTGCCATTAGTCCTTATGTCAGTAAGGCCTCGCAAAATCCGCATCGGGTTAAATTAATTGTTGGGCCAGCCGCAATGGTAAATCACATTGCGGCCACTAATCGTGCTCGCAAATGGGATAATTATGAATGAAACAAGTCCGCTAGCCTTTTATGAAAATCAGGTGGAACCAAAATGAAAAGAATATTTCGTGTTCTTCGGGTTCTTGTAATGATTTATTTCACCATGTTCGTAAATCGGGCATATGCCATACCCAATACAATTAATATAAGTGGATATATCGAAGATACCAATCGCACACCAATTGATGGCACTTTCGATTTTCAAGTAAAGTTTTATACCACCGAGACAACAACATCGTTCCTGTGTGATATCTCAAGTACCACGGCTGTAATTTCGGGTGTCTTTGCCATACCGATCACATTACCATCTGCACTTTTAACATTGGATGATGTATGGTACTCTTTAGCTATTGATACAAACCGTGACGGACTCAATGATCAAGATCTATTTAACGGTCGGTTTCAAATAACCGCCGTTCCTTATGCATTGAGTGGAAAACCGGCGCCATTCTTTTCAACCCACCCACCTCTTGGGGTGCAAAATGGACTTTTTGCTCCTCCAGAATATTCAACATATTTACATGTTTCACCATTCGTAACACCCCCTGGTGGGGTTGAATTTTCTAAAATGTCCACGAAAATTCGGCTGACAACATTGCCGACATCAGATTCACTCATTTGCTCATTTGGAATTTATGATACTTCGGGCACGGTTGTAGTTTCATCCGGTCCTATCGTAATTAAAGAAACCGGGATCCATATTATACAAGTTAAAGCGATGGGCAAATTAGAACCTTCCAAATTATATTACACTGGAGTTGGTTGCAACTATGGTGACCATTTCTTAGTTGATCGATCGCCGGGCGCTCCTGTTCCAGGGGAAGGTCTCATTGCCAATGTAGTATCCAATGGAATGATTCCTGAAAGTTTTAATCCAAATACGATTAAAGAATATCCGTCGATTTTTGTAATACCGACTGGTATATCTATTACATTACGGAATTAAATTATTGAATACGGGTGAATTCGTGGCCGGAAATTCGGGGACGGAAATTCGGGGACGGAAATTCGGGGACGGGAATTCGGGGACGGAATTCGGGGACGGAATTCGGGGAAATTCGGGGACGGAAATTCGGGGACGGGAAATTCGGGGACGTGCGCTTTTATTAATTTCGATATCGGGAACCCCCTCGTCAATCCATTCCAATGAGGCTCGGTCGTCCCTGCGGGACTTGCGTTTTATTGGATATTTTAACCCGCCACTTCCGTGGCGGGCTGAAAGCGGCCGTCCCTGCGGGACTATTTCGACTAACGGGGACGTGCGAACTATTAAAAGGCAGCACGTCCCATTGCTCTAGTCCCCAATATTCCCGCGGTGAAATCGTTCGGGATCATCGCGGCTGGCGGGACGATCTTCGCTGGGAACGCCACTCTCCTGAGTGGCAGATCCGGAGCCGCTCGGGAGAGCGGCGTTCCCGGGTTCAGCGAGATCGGTCCGGCGCGGCGGATTATTTTGCCGAGGGCGGTTCGATGCCCTTCTGCTTGTATTTCTTTTTCTGCACGATGCCGGCGGTCGGGCAGGCTTCCGTCACCGCGGCGAAGTCGGCCTGGGCCGGGGCGTCGGCCAGCGGACCGCCGAACGGGGGCTTCACGCGGGCGTCCAGGCCGCGGCCCACGAATCCGAGCGCATACGAGCCGTCCTGCTCCAGCAGCCGCACGCAAATCCCGCAGTTGATGCATTTGCCGCTCTCGAGCACGACCTCGTCGTGGGACAGATCGTTGTCATGGCCGCGCCGGGCCCCGGCGTAACGGGCCTGGTTCACGCCATACTCCGTGCTGTATTGGCGAAGCTTGCAGTCGTCCGCCTCCACGCAGCCGCACTTGAGGCAGCGCGCGGCTTCGGCGGCCGCGTCCTTCTCCGTGAACCCGGTGTCGACTTCCTGGAAGTGTTTCGCGCGCTCCTTGGCCGGAAGCGCGGGCATTTTTGCGGCCGGGAACTTCTCGCGGTCGACGAACATGCTTTCCGGAAGCTCCGCGAGTTTGCCCGTCGTGGAGTTGAACTTCACCGGCTCGCCCGTCACCGGTATCCCGCGCACATACTGGTCGATCGAGCACGCCGCCTTGCGGCCGGCGTCGATCGCCTTGACGGCGACGTCGGCCCCGGTGGCGCAGTCGCCGCCGGAGAAGACGCCGGGCAGGTTCGTCGCCATGGTCCACGCGTCGACCAGGAACGCGCCGCGCTTGCTCAGGTTGAGTTCCGTGCGGTCGGCCAGCGAGGCATCGACCTGCTGGCCGATGGCGGTAATGCACGTGTCGCATTCGACCGTGAATTCGGAGCCGGGCTGGGGGACCGGGCGCCTGCGGCCGCTCGCGTCGGGTTCGCCGAGCGCCATGCGGACGCATTCGAGCTGGACTTTGCCCGCCTCGTGACGGACCTTCACGGGCGCGACGAGATACTCGAACGTCACCCCCTCATGGCCGGCTTCCTCGATCTCGGCGGGACTGGCGGGCATTTCCTTCCGGGTGCGCCGGTAAAGCACGACGACTTCGGCGCCCAGTCGCACCGAGGTGCGGGCGCAATCCATCGCGACGTCGCCGCCGCCCATGACCGCGACCTTGCGGCCGATCTCGGGGCGCTCGCCGCGGGCGCATTGCTCCAGGAAATCGATCCCGGCGAGAATCCCGGTTGAAGTATCCCCGTCGAGCGGCATGTCGCTCGACTTCTGCGCGCCGACGGCGATGAACATGGCGTCGTGACGGCGGCGAAGCTCCTCGAACGGGATGCCGTTCGGCCCGACTTGCGTGTTGTACTTGACCTCGACGCCCATCCCGATGATGGCTTCGCACTCTTTGGACAGGACGTCCGGCGGCAGGCGGTAATCCGGAATGCCCCACTTGAGCATGCCGCCGGGGCACTCGTGCTTCTCGTAGATCGTGACGGCGTGGCCCTGGAGCCTGAGGAAATACGCCGCTGTAAGCCCGGCCGGCCCGGCGCCGACGATCCCGACGCTCTTGCCGGTTGCTTTACCCGGCTGCGGAAGAAACGGGCCGCCGTCGTTCATCTCCATGTCCGAGACGAACCGTTTCATGAAGCAGACCGAGACCGGCTCGTCGACCCGCGTGCGGCGGCACGCCGTCTCGCAGAATTTGGGGCAGACGCGGCCGAGCGAGCCGGGGAAGGGCAGGGTCGTGCGGATCATCTGGGCGGCCTTGACGTACTCGCCGCGGGCGGCCAGCGCGAGGAAATCGCGGATCGGCACCTGCGCCGGGCAGGTCGAGCGGCAGGGGGGCTCGCAATCGCCGAAGTGGTCCGAAACCAGAAGCTCCAGCGCAGCCTTGCGCGCGGCGCGGACGGCTTCGCTCGAAACCGTGATCTCCATCCCCTCCGCCACGGTCGTGCTGCACGAGGGGACGAAGCCCCGGGCGCCCTTGACCTCGACCACGCACACGAAGCACGAGCTGAACGGGGCAAGTTTTTCGTTGTGGCACAGCGTCGGGATTTCGAAACCGGCCTCCCGCGCCGCCCGCAGCACCGTCCAGCCGGCCTGGGCCTCGAATTCCTTGCCGTCGATCCGGATCGACACCTTATTGTCTACTAGAGTGGTCATGACGGTTCCTTACTCAATCACGATCGCGTTGAAGTTGCAGCGCAGATAACACCGGCCGCACTTGATGCAGGCCGCCTGGTTGATCGCATGGCGCTGCTTGCGCTGGCCGGTGATGGCCTGTGTCGGGCAGACCCTCGCGCAGGCGGTGCAGC
This sequence comes from Candidatus Sumerlaeia bacterium, assembly GCA_039683515.1. GTDB lineage: Bacteria > Sumerlaeota > Sumerlaeia > MVZB01 > MVZB01 > JAJFUE01. Next base: position 88,441 of record JBDKRG010000015.1, read on the forward strand.
CCGTGCACTTGTCGGTGACGGTATATTTGATGAGGGCCTTGCAGACCCCCGCCCGGCACTTTTTCTTCTCGATATGCTCCACGTACTCCTCGCGGAAGTACTTCAGGGTCGTCAGCACGGGGTTGGGCGCGGTCTGCCCGAGGCCGCAGAGCGAACCCTTGTTGATGCTTCGCGCAAGTGCGTCGAGCTCGTCGATATCCTCGATCTTGCCATGGCCCTGGGTGATCCGGGTCAGGATCTCGAGAAGGCGCTTGGTGCCGATGCGGCAGAACGTGCATTTGCCGCAGCTTTCGTTCTGGGTGAAATTGAGGAAGAACCTCGCCACGTCGACCATGCAGGTGGTCTCGTCCATGACGAGCATGCCGCCCGAGCCCATGATCGCCCCGGTCTTGGTGACCTCGTCGTAGTCGACCCGCGTGTCGAACAGCGAGGCCGGGATGCAGCCGCCCGAGGGGCCGCCCATCTGGACGGCCTTGAGCGCCCGGCCGGTATTGGAACCGCCGCCGATCTGCTCGACGATGTCGCGGATGGTGATCCCCATCGGCACCTCGACGAGGCCGCCGCGCTTGACCTTGCCGGCCAGGGCGAAGACCTTCGTCCCCTTGCTCTTCTCGGTGCCGATCGCGGCGTAGGCTTCGCCGCCGTGCATGACGATCCACGGGATGTTGGCGAACGTCTCGACGTTGTTGATGTTCGTGGGGCAGCCCCACAGGCCCGAGACGGCCGGATACGGGGGGCGCTTGGTCGGCATGCCGCGCCGGCCCTCGATCGACTGCATGAGGGCGGTCTCCTCGCCGCAGACGAACGCGCCGGCGCCCTCCTTGACCTTGATCTTGAAGTTGAGCCCCGAGCCGAGGATGTCCTTGCCGAGGAATCCTTTTTCTTTCGCCTGCTTGATCGCGATCTGGAGCCGGCGCACGGCAAGCGGGTACTCGGCGCGGCAGTAGATGTAGCCGTCGGTGGCCCCGGTCGCATGCGCGCAGATGATCATCCCCTCGATGACCGAGTGCGGGTCCCCTTCCAGGGTGGAGCGGTCCATGAACGCGCCGGGGTCGCCCTCGTCGGCGTTGCAGACGATGTATTTGGTCTTGGCCTCGCCCTTGCCCGGGTTCTGCGCGACGAGCTGCCACTTGCGCCCCGTGGGGAAGCCGGCGCCGCCGCGTCCCCTGAGACCCGAGGTTAAAACGGCCTCGATGACCTCGGCGGGCTTCATGGCCAGGGCTTTTTTGAGCGCGCTATATCCGCCCGCCGCGATCGACTCGTCGATCGACTCGGGGTTAATGACCCCGCAATTCCGGAGCACGATCTTTTTCTGCCGGCTCAGGAAGCGATGGGTGTCGGTGTCCGCGGCATGGGCATCCAGGACGGCCGCGTCCACCGGTTTTCCGCCGAGTACATGTTCCTGGAGAATCCTGAGCGCCACCTGCTCGTCGACCGAGCCATACAGCGTGCGGCTGCCATCTCCGTCCACGACCTCGACCAGAGGCTCGGCGTAGCACATCCCCGCGCAGGAGGTGATGTCGAGCTCCACGCTGGAAGCGATCGCCCGTTCCTCGATCTGGCGCGAAAAGAACTCGTGAATATGTTTGGCGCCGGCGGCGATCCCGCAGCTTCCCAGCCCGACAATGATCCGTTGCTTATCCTCGGGTATGACGTTGGTCACCTCACTCGCTCACTTTCTTGAGGGCTTTCTTCAGCTGGAGCGGGTCGAGGTTGCCGACCGCCTGGTCGCCCACCATCATCACCGGCGCCAGCGAGCAGCAACCGATGCAGGCCACCGTCTCGATGGAGTATTTGCCGTCCGCGGTCGTGCCGCCAACCTCGGTCTTGAGCTCGTCGCACAGGGCGTCGAGCACGGCGGCGGCGCCGCCCACGTGGCAGGCCGTCCCGATGCAGACCTTGATCGGGTGTTTTCCGCGCGGCTTGAAGCGGAACTGCGAGTAGAACGTCGCCACCCCGTACAGCTCGGCCTCGGAGAAGTCCGCGTGGCGGCAGACCGCTTTGAGCAGGTCGAGCGGAAGGTAGCCGTGCCGTTTCTGGATCTCCTGGAGGATCGGGATCGCCATCTCTTTTCCGGCCCCGACGGCCTCGACGATCTCCTTGGCTTCCGCGCTCAGCATCTTGCGCGCTTTCTCTTCGCATTCACACGTTTTATGGGTCATGGGCATGGTCCTCGCGGGTCCGTCTCGAGCGGACAGCTTAAGCTGTATCTAACGCGAATGGCAACAGATGTCAAGGACACGGATTGGCATCCGGCAGCCCTTCGGATACCCCTGAGCCAGACCTCGCAACTGTCTGACAAGAGGCATTCAGCGGCCGGTTCCGGTCTGTTACGGGGAAAACTTGCGTCTAAATTGCGTCAAAATTCGGGCAAAAACGACAAGATCATACCAGGCAGATCCATATGCCAATCGATCCAAATTCAAGCATAGCTTAATATTTTCAAGTTTTGAAGAGTGGCGTCCCCAACGAGATTCGAACTCGTGTCGCCGCCGTGAAAGGGCGGTGTCCTAGGCCCCTAGACGATGGGGACGCTCTATCCGGACTGCCGTGGGTGGTGAGCGCGGTGAGATTCGAACTCACGACCAACGGCTTAAAAGGCCGCTGCTCTGCCGCCTGAGCTACGCGCTCGTCTCAACCCGCAGACGGACACAGTCCGTCTCACACGCAACGGCCTTAACATGCTAGGGACGCCCGTGAAATAAGTCAAGCACTGAAAGCGGGGGCCGACACGGCCGCGCCCGACGCGTCAAATCTCGCCGGGCGGCAGCGGCGCGGCAACCCAGCCGCCGGCCTCGATGGCTTCGTCCACGACCGGGCTCGGAACCAGATAGAGCGCCTCCAGATAATGCTCGCCCCCCATCGGGATATACACGAGCCGGATCCCCGGCGGAGGCGATTTCATCATCGGCTCGTAAATCATGAAATGGACGAAATCGGTGCCGGCCCGGCCCGGCAGCTGATCGCGGCCGACGAGCACCGGCTCGCCGAGCACCAGGTTGACCCCGCGCTCCCTCAGCGCGGCCAACTCGCTGCTGTCCCAATCCATGGCCACCGTCTCGAGCCGCGAGTAATAGGCGACCGCACCCGACGAAGTGGCGATCACCACCGGCCGGCGCGAAAAGATGCGGCCGAGCCGCCGGCCGATGTTCACCCAATCCCCGTCGCCCGGCGAAACCCGCGCCGCCAGCTCGTTGACCGAGTCGATGCCGAGGCGCTCCACCCCGCCCTCGCCATGGAACGTGAGCGCATGGTGCACGGAGCCGGCGAAAATCAGCAGCAGGAGCGCATGCCGGATCGACCGCTGCTCGACGTACTGGAACAACACCCACAGGATCAGGATGACGAGGAAGGGAAACGCCGGCAGCACTTGGCGGTACTCCATGGTGTCGCCGCCGGAGCCGATCAGGAAAGCCGGCCACAACACGGCGGCGGCCGCCGTCAGGCGCAGCGAGGCTCGCGCCGCGAACAATCGCGGCAGCGCCGGCAGCAGCAGGAACGGCACCCAGACCAGCCAGTAGCTCAGGTAGAAGCTGTAGAGATAAAACACCCCATGGCCCAGCGTGTCGCCGAAGCCGGCCCAGCCATGCACGGCCGGAAGGATCGCGCCGCCGTAAGCCCGCCGCCACGCAAGCCACCCGCCGGCGATCGCCAGGAACGGCAGGCATAGCCATACGAGCGCATGGCGCCCGCCCCGCGTCGGCGAGCGTCGCCACAACCAAGCCGCCAGCGCGAGCCCCGCAAGGCCGGCGAACACCGCGGAGTCGGCCCGCGCCAACAGCCCGAGCCCCATGAGGGCCGATGCGCCGGCCAGGGACGAGGGCCTCGGCGGCCAGCCCGCATCGATGATGGCGCCGGCGGCCCCGATCATCGCCACCGCCGCGAGCGTCTGCAGGATCGTCTCCTGCCCGCCCGTCGACCACGCGCTGAACGAGTAATTCGTGCCGATGACGATCAGCGCCAGGAGCGCCTGGCCGCGCGAGCCGAGCGTGCGCATCGCCAGACGCCACGTCACCCACAAAACGGCCAGAAGGCAAACCACGCCGGCCGCCATCGAGAATTCGACCGGGTCGGCGCCCAAGGCGATCCCGGCCGCCATCAGCAGCGCCCACGCCAGGCTCGGCGGGGCGGCCGCCGGCTGCGCGGGGCTCCACACCAGCCCGCGCCCCTCGGCCAGGTTGCGCGCGTACTCGAACGAGACGAACGCCTGGTCCTGGACAAACCGGTCGGACCAGGCCATCAGCAGGAGGGCGGCCAGCCCCAGGAAGAATGCCGGGCGAAAACGGACGGTTTTCAGCATGGTTTCACGTCCGGTGGTTGCGCTTTCTGTCGTTTTTGTCACAATTGACTCAAGGCCGATCCATTATATAATCAACCATGCATCAATATAGAACTAAGACCTGAATGTCCGCAACGAAACTATAATCCTGCAAGCAATACCGAATTCAATAGATTATATTTAAGATAAGAATGTCTTAGAATTAGGAATGCATTTTGTTGTTTACGATCGCGCGTTTTCATATATAGAATCTTGATCGGGAATAACGGCCCGGGAAATTGACCGTTCCGAACCGAGTATGCTTCGAAGTTCTCTCTACATTTTCAGCCGTACACAACCGATGACACGACATCGAAAGGAATTTTGTTTTTTTTAACGATTAGCCACAGATTCTGACAGGCATTTGTCCCAACACGTTCAAACCTGGAGCGGTGCGATATGTTATCTGCGCTTGGTCCATGGAAGATATGGCGGCCGATGTTTGTTGTGATCCTTCTGGCCTGGGTCGACGCGGCGACGGCCGCGACATATTACGTGAGGCCGGGGGCCTCCGGCAACGGCTCGAACTGGGCCGGCGCCTACGGCTCCCTCCCCGCCGCGCTCGAGCGCGGCTCGACCTACTACCTCGCGGCCGGCAATTACCCGAGCCGCTCGTTCGACGACCCCGAATCCGGAGACGCGGTCATTACGCTGAAAAAGGCGACTCTCTTCGATCACGGCAGCGGCGACGGCTGGCAGGACGGCTACGCCGGCCAGGCCGTGTTCAGCGCCGACTGGGTCTTCCACAAGGGCCGCTACGTCATCGACGGCCAGGCGCGCAACGACGCGGACTGGCAGCAGGCCGACGCCTACGGCATCCGAATCGCGATCGGCGCGGCCACCCGGCAGAACGACCTGATCGGCGGCATCATGATCCCGGACCGGGTGACCGGCGTCACGATCCGCCATGTGGCGATGACCGGCGCCGCCTGCGCCTACGGCAAGGTCGCCGGCCGCGGCATCAACATCGCCAGCGCCGGGGCGTTCGACATCACGGTCAAGCAGTGCCTGATCGCCAACACGGCCGTCCCGATCCTGACGCGCGGCGTCAACGGCATGCGCGTCGAGGCGTGCTGGATCGGGCCCAACTACCCGATCTACGACGGCTACCACTGCGAGGGCTGGAGCGACACCAACAGCCAGGACGTCACGATCTGCAACAACCGCTTCGTCGACATCATGAACACGGCGTTCATCACCGTGCTGACGTCGGTCGGGCCGCTCGTGCACCGCAACTGGAAGATCCACGGCAACGTCTTCATGCACAGCCCGATCAGCGGCTGGAACGGCTGGGGGGTCGGCAACGGGATCGTCGCCGTCATCAACGACAACACCGCCGTCGGCTGGCGGGTCTACAACAACACGATCGTCGGCACCAAGGGCTGGTTCGCCTCGATCGACATCCCCGGCGCCGACAACGCCGTCTACAACAACATCTGGTATCACCTCGGGCGCAACCCGCAGGGCGGCCCGACCGGCATCGGCATCAACGCCACGGCCAAGGGCTACAACTGGATCTGCCTCGACAACGGCGCGGCGATCAACCCGTCGGCCCTCGGCGGCGGCGACGTCATCGGCACGGGCGACCCGTTCATCAACTGGCGGGTGGGCGACGTGCGGCTCAACCCCAGCGCCTCCGGGCCGCTGCCGATCAATGCCGGCCGCATGCTCGAAAGCGCGTACGACAACCTCGACCCGGCCGGCGCCATTCGCGGCGCCGACGGCGGCTGGGACATCGGGGCGTTCGAGAATTCGGGAGCCGTCGACCAGACCCAGCCCAATGCGCCCACGAACCTGCGCAAGCTCTCCGCCACCCAGTCGCGGATCGAGTTCGCGTGGGACCCGCCGGCCGGCAGCCCCGTCCTCGTGCGCGGCTACAGGGTCCTGAAGGACGGTCTCGAGATCGGCACGACGAGCGAGTTGCGCCATGCGGCCACGGGCCTGAATCCCTTGACCCCATACCACTTCGACGTGCGCGCCGAAAGCTACGCCGGGATCCTTTCGGATCCCGCCGGCGGCATCGACATCTCGACGCTGGAACCGGACACGCTGGCCCCGACCGTTCCGGGCGACTTGCAGGGCCAGGCGCTGTCGACGAGCGACGTCGCGCTTTCCTGGAACGAATCGACCGACGATCAGCGGGTGGCCGGCTACGACGTCTACTGCGACGGCGACCGGCTCCTGACGACCGAGATGACCTCGTACGCGCACTCGGAGCTGTCACCGAGCACGCAGTACGTCTACCAGGTCGCGGCGTTCGACGACGCCGGCAACCAGTCGGTCCCGGCCAAGGTCTCGGTGCGAACGCTCGACCTGCCGCCGATCGAGTCGGGCCTTGTCGCCCGCTACGAATTCGACGAGGGGTCGGGGACGATCGCCCAGGACCTGTCGCCGCTGGGCAACACCGCCTATATCATCTTCAACGGCGGGCCGGTGTGGCGCCCGGGCAAGCGCGGGATGTGCCTGGCGTTCAACACGACCAGCGGGGAATACAACGAGGTCGACTTCGTCGAGGTCCCGCGCCGGGACTCGCTCGAGCTGGGCGGCGGGATGACGCTGATGGCGTGGGTCAACCCCTCGGCCCCGCTCCTGGGCTGGCAGCGTGTCATCGCCAAGGAGCACGACGCCCTCACGCTCGGCTACTTTCTCGCCGCCAACGCCGGCCACACCGACTCGCCGTGGGCCGGCATCAACATCGAGAACAACTGGGTCTCCGACGGCGGCGGCGACACGCTCCCGGCCGGCACGTGGTCGCACCTGGCCTCGACCTACGACGGCCACAAGCTGAAGGTCTTCGTCAACGCGATGCAGGTGGCGAGCCTGGACGTCGGCCTGCCGATCCAGCCCACCGCCGGGCCGCTGCACATCGGCGGCAACGACTTGAACGAATATTTCACCGGCCTGGTCGACCAGGTCATGATCTTCAACCGGGCGTTGGCACCCGCCGAAATCCGGTATATCTATCAATGGATGGGAGGGCCGATCAACAGCGTTCAGAGTTGGTTGTTCTACCGGTAAGGGACCCCTTCAGACCCCTGCCTGACTGAAACGATCCGACCGATCAAGCATGAGTCTTCCGCCGCATGAGCGGAATCACTGATTCCGGCGCAAGGGCGTAGATCAGCGCCTTGTGGTAGACCGGGTCGGCCGGGTGCAGGAGGCTGCAGAACCAGCCGGTCCTGAGGGCGTCGATCCGGCGCCTCAGGCGACGCAAATCCAGGACGCTGCTGATGAAATGAGACGCGATGTAATTTTCACGGATGTCGTTGGCCGAGCCCCGGTCGGCGGCCGCGCCTTCCACGAACGGGATGCCGCGGCGCAGACAGGCCCGGCGCATGACGTCCCGAACCAGCCGCTCGCGATCCGCGGGCGAGCGGCGGGTGATCTGATGCGGATGAATCCGGTACGAGTAGAGACACTCGCCCAGGACGCGAAGAGGATGATGCTCGCCGACCCTCAGAACATGATCAAGCCCCTCGACGACCGGCAGGTCCTCGGCATAGGGGTACTGGCGCGCGATCGCGGTGCGGTACATCACGGTCGGGTCCTGGCTGGGGATGCGGAAATGCGCAATGTCGTCGGCGCACGCCGCCTCGTCCTTGGCGTTGAGGAACGGCGCGCGCGGCCGGTTGTCGATCAGCAGGTCGTAGCCCGAGAAAACGGCCGCGAGGCCCGGGCGCTCGCGCATGCAGCCGACAAGCCGCTCGATGCGCAACGGATGGCTGATGTCGTCGGCGTCGTGCAGCGCGTAGAACTCGCCACGCGTCGCCGCCAGCGCCCGGTTCAGCGCGACGGGCTTGCCGGCGTTCCGGGGCTGGCGGATCGTCTCGATCCGCGGGTCGCCCAGATCGGCGATCGTCTCCATGCAGCCGTCCGTGCTGCCGTCGTCGATCACGATGACCTGCAACCGGCGGTGGGTCTGGCCCAGCACGCTCAGGACGGCCGGCCGCAACCAGCGCCCGGCGTTGTAAACGCAGACAATTACCGTCACGAGTGGGTCCACAGGCGTCCGCCGGCATCCAATGGGTTCATTCATTCTAACCAAGGCGGCCGGGTTCGCAAAAATCTTTCACAAGGAGGTGAGAAAAGGCGACCATGACTTCAAGTTAACTCCGATTCTTCCGAAAAGACATGTAGCTCATGAATTCCGGGAACAAGTCATGATGGTGCGCGAATGATTCCGCAGAAAGAGACCGAACAAGCAAGAGTTTGACCCGCCTGAGATGTCCTTCAGTGTTTGGATCGATGGTAGCTCCGTCACTTCACCACCGTCCGCTGTTCGAAATCCTCGACACTGACTGAAAAAACGATGTGGCCGTTGCGGCCGTTTTTTTAAAGGCACATCCATACCAAGGGAAAACCACATACTAATCGGCTCCATCAGGAAACCCCCGAGAGAAAAAACAGGAAATCACGCATTGATTGATGGACAGGGCTCATGAAACTCCGCGCCGCAACGAAACGAAACCGGCGCGGAACGCCTGTCCGGCAAAGGTCAGATAAATGGCATTGAGTAAGATCCATGGATGGATTCTGGCGGTGATGTTCACGATCGCCGCCCCGGCATTCGCGGCCGACTACTACGTGCGGGCGGGGGCGGGCGGCAACGGCTCGGACTGGGCCAACGCCTACGGCTCGCTCCCCTCGACCCTGCAGCGCGGCTCGACCTACCACATCGCCGCCGGCAGCTACGGCAGCCACCAGTTCAACGACGCCGAGAGCGGCACGGCCATGATCACCATCAAGAAGGCCACCGCCGCCGACCACGGCAC
>JBDKRG010000016.1:0-233758 GCA_039683515.1 Candidatus Sumerlaeia bacterium
TGATGCCGTCGCTGACCTGGGGCTCCGCTTCGCTGCGCCCCAGGCTGGTAGGATTCCGCGCCTTTGGCGCTTTGACCGGTCAGCCGATTGGGGTCTGGTTATGCCAGGTTAGGATTACGACGCACGACGCACGAACGGAAAACTTTCGTCATGCGCTCTACCCGATGTTCTGCACGACGGCGGTGGCGGGCAGGAGGGCGTGGCAGGCTTCCTCGGGCGAGAACGGGTTGATGTAGAACCCCGTCCCCCACTCGAAGCCGGCCTGGCGGGTCAGCTTGGGGATGATTTCCATGTGCCAGTGGTAGTAGACGTTCTCGCCCTGGCGCAGCGGCGAGGTGTGGAGCATCCAGTTGAACGGCGGGTCCTCGAGCGTCACGCGCAGCCGCTCGAGCGTCTCGCGCAGGATCGACGCGAACGCGGTGACCTCGTTCTTCTGGATGTCGTGGAAGCTGCTCGTGTGCTTGGTCGGCAGGATCCAGCACTCGAACGGGAACCGCGACGCGTAGGGCAGGATCGAGATGAACAGCGGGGACTCGGCGACGATGCGCTCGCGGTCCAGCTGCTCCTGGCGGATGATGTCGCAGTAGACGCAGCGTTCCTTGTAGTCGTAATACTTCTGCGCGCCCTCGAGCTCCTCCTGGACGCGCTTGGGGACGATCGGCATGGCGATGAGCTGGCTGTGCGGGTGCTCGAGCGAGGCGCCGGCCTCGCGCAGGTGGTTCTTGAAAATCATCACGTACTCGAGCCGCTGATCCTTGTGCATCTCGATGCAGCGGTCGCGGTAGGCCCAGATGATCTCCTCGACCTGCTTGACGTCCATCTGGCCGATGTGCTGGTTGTGCTCGCGCGTCTCGATGAAGACCTCGTGCACGCCCATGCCGTTGATCATGTCGTACATGCCGTTGCCGGAGCGCTTGACCGGTTCGTTGGAGACGAGGGCCGGGTATTTGTTGGGGACGACGCGCAGCCACCAGTCGGGGCGGTTCGGCGCCGAGCCGGCCGGGCGGTAGGCCATGACCTCGTCCGGCGTGTGGCGCTCGTTGCCGGGGCAGAACGGGCAGAACCCCTCCTGGCGCGGCGCCTTGTCGACGACGAACGCCGCGGGACGCTTGGCGCGCTCGCTGGCGATGATCACCCAGCGGCCGGTAACGGGGTCTTTGCGGAACTCGGGCAAGGTGGAGCGTCCTGAGTGCTGAGTCCTGGGTCCGGAGCCGGATGGCGGCAAAATCGGACACCTATATAGATTTAAGTCCCGCGAAAGATCGAGTGTCAACCTATTCGTGAAGGCCGAAGGGTCGTTCGGGGGTGCGATTGGTGGTTGGCGGCGCGTGTGGGTGGGGTTCGATTACGATTGCGATTACGAGCACGACGCACGAGCACGAACCGATAACTTTTATCAAGCGCTCTAAGAGCGCGAGCATCATGATATCCCCGCCGGTCGGCCCGGCGGGGACGGGGTAGGGAGGAGTACTGACCCGAGCGACCGTCAACGGCCTGGGGGAGCCTGGATCGCGCGGGGAAACGGTTGATACATCAATCGCTTCCATCACATCAGACTTGGCGATGGGGGAAACGGTTTGGTCTTTCGGGGGAAATAGGTTTGGGTCCTATAGGTCCTATAGGACCCATAGGTCCCATGAAGGGTTGACCGTTTTACTTGCTGCTTGTCGACCGCCGGCCCATCGACCGGGCGAGCGAGCTCGGCTGGAAGATGATCCGGTTCTTCGCCGAGGAGAGGGTCATCGCCGAGCGCTGGTCGGGATCGCCGGCGGCGTCGGCCGCGGAGCCGACGAACCGGAACGAGACCGTCTCGACCATGCCGCGGTCGCCGGCCAGGATGCGCTCGGCGCGCGTGATGTTCTGGCGGCGCGAGGGATCCTTCGTGCTCGAGGCCACGCGCGTCGTCGCCACCGATTTCAGCGTCATCGTGTGGGTGCCGAGGAGCGGGGCGAACGCATAGGCCTGGTTGAGCCGGTCGTAGAGGCTCGTGCTCCCCCAGATCCGGGAATCGGCCATGAAGTCGGAGAGATTGGCCCAGCAGCCCGTGGTCTCCAGGCTGAACTCGCGCCAGTAGGTCTTGTCGCGCGTCGTCAGCGTCTGGGTGGCGCGGTCGACGGTCCCGGTGGTGTCGCGGGTGTCGCGGATCGCCACCAGGAGGGCCGGGGTCATGCCCGGCAGCGCGGCGAGCACGCCGATCGGGGCGGTGTTCAGGTTCACGCGGCCGTTCAGGACCGCGACGCTTTCGGTCGGCAGATCGCTGATCGTTTCGTTGGTCTGCTTTTCGGACAGGACGTAGCTGGCGGCGGCCGCCTTTTTGGCCTTGAGCGGAACGTCCGCGCCGGGCAGGAAGCAGTCGACCAGCCGGATGTCGAGCTGCTGGGAGTCGCCGGAGCTGAGCTGCGGCAGCTGGAACGGGAATTCCTGCCGGCTCATCTTGGCCGACTTCTCGTTGACCGAGACGTGGGCCGTGCCGACGAGCATCGCGTCGAGCGGGTTGCGGATGAGCTGGTTGGCGGTCTGCTCGAACGTCTGCAGGGCCAGCTTGCCTTCCTTGGAAAGCATGCCGTTGTCCTTGGCGCCGTAGTTGGCGTGCAGCGGCGTCGGCGAGGCGGTGGTCGTGTAGTTCAGGCGCGGGTCGTTGCGCTGGAACGACAGGGTCATGCCGGTGCGCATCTGCGGGTCGTAATCGAACTCGTCGATCAGGTTGCCCTTGTTGTCCTTGAGCTCGAGGTGGCCGCTGCCGCCGAGCAGGTCCAGGTTGACGTCCTCGACGATGATCTGGTCGGGGCCGCTGGAGACGACGCCGAAGTTGGCGAAGAAGCTGTCCGGGATCTTGCCGCGGTTGCCGTCGCTCTGGTCGTTGTAGTCGTCGGTGATCACGTAGAAGCCGCCCGCCGGGAGCTTGCCGCTGAGCTGGATCTCGGGGCCGGCGCCGACCAGCACCCAGCCGTCGACGCTGAGCGGGCTCTGGTAGGGGTTCGCGATTTCGACGAACTGGCCGTGGCGCGAGGTCTTCTGGGTGAGCTGGGTGCCGAGGTTGCTGGTGCAGACCTCGCTGATGCACGGCGTCAGCTCCTGGCCGCGGTAGGTCTGGTCCTCGAGCTCGAGCTTGCAGGGGACGCTGTCGCGGTCGCGGCGGTCGACGAGGTTGGCGACGAACTGGCCGATGACGTCGTTGCCGGCCGCCGGGAACCGTTTCTTGAGCGTCCCGTAGATCAGCTCCGGGGGGGCGGTGTTGGGGTCGAGCTGCGGCCAGCCGGCCGGGTTCGCGGAGCCGGTCTGATCGGGCAGCTCGAACGCGGCGTAGCTGACCGACAGGGTCGTCAGGTACGGCTCGAGGGCCGCGTAAAGCTGCTGGGTCATGCCGTCGATCCCCATGAGCTCGGTGAGCGAGGCGTAGGGGGTGTCGTCGCCGTTGGGCTTGACGCGCGGGTCGCTCAGGCATTCGGCCGGCTCGTCGATCCCCTCGCCGGTCTCATCGGTCACGCCGTCGTGGTCGTTGTCGATCCCGTCGCGCTCGAGGCACTCTTCCTTGTTGTCGATTTTGCCGTCGCGGTCGTTGTCGAGCCGGTCGGCGAGGATGCCGGCGGCCGGGACGCCGAGCGGCTGGATGGTGGTCGCGGCGTTGTAGTTGTCGTCGACGCCGCCGGCGCCGGGCAGGCCGTCCTTGCCGTAGCGGTGGATCGCGATGGCGTGGGCCAGGGTCTGCGGGTCGGGGCCGCTGATGTTGGCGCGCTCCATGACCGCGCTGATGAGGCGCGCGAGCTCGGTCTCGCCGATGAACCCGGTCGGGACCTGGGTCGTGGTCGCCGCCTTCACGGCGGTCGCGGCGGCCTGGTTCGTCACGACCGGGACGACGGCGTTGATGTTGAGGCGCGCCGACATGTCGGAGATGGCGATGTCGGCGAGCGTCCGGCTGCGCGAGTTCTTGTAGAGGCTCGAGGCGGGCCGAAGCTGGATGGGGACGGCGCTGAGCTGGCGCGAGCCGTCGGCGCTGGCCACGACCTCCTCGGCGGCGGACATGAGGGTGACGGCGCCGCTGCTGCCGTCGGTCGGCTGGAAGAGCGGCAGCTCGGAGACGGCGGCCATGCGCGACTGGACGGAGTTGCCCCAGTTGCGCGAGGCCATGTATTCGACTCGGGTGCCGTAACTGAGGGTCACGATCATCAGGGCAAGGACGCCGAGAAGCGCGATCACGATGATCAAAACGGCGCCGCGGCGAGGGTTGGCGATCAGGTGGCGTTTCATTATAGGCTCGGCCTCGGGTAACGCGCGTCTCCAATGGTCTGTTCGATGTTGATGGCGCTCTCCAGGGTGACCGTGTCGACCTTCCGGCCGGCGGCGGCCGCGCCGCTCGGGTCGGCCGCCAGGGTCAGCCGGACGTAGACGCTCGCCGGCAGCCCCAGCGGCGGCTGGAGGGTGGCGTTGGTCGAGGACGTCGGGTGCGCCGGGTCGCCCGCGCTCGAGTCCCAGCTGTCGACCCAGTACTGCTCGTACGGCGCCTCGTTCGGATTCCAGTATAGAACATCGAAGCCCAGGACCCCAAACGCCAGCGGGGCGACCGTGACGAGCGGCTCGCCGCTGGAGCGCTCGATGATGGTCTGGCGCGCCAGGACGTTGGGCTGGCCGTCATAGGTGACGATGGCGTAGGTGATCGTCTTGCTGACCAGCTCCGGCGTCGGCGAGGACGGGTAGACGCGGAACGTCATGAACGAGTGGCCGAACTTGATGTCCTCGTCGACGCCCTTGTCGCCCAGGTCGGTCCGGCCGTAGTACAGGGGGCGCTCGCGGACCTGGCCGACGAGGGCGTGGCGGTCGTTGGTCGTGACGGAGCCCGACGTCATGTCGTCGTCGAGGCCGTTGACGGTCTCCTCGTCGACCTGGCCGTCGTTGTCGTTGTCCGTGAGGTCGCCGTAGGCGAGCACGTCGCGGCGGGCGATGAGCAGGATGTCGTCGATGCCGGGGTTGTAGTTGCGGTTCAGGGACTTGATCTCGCTGCTGAGCGTGGTCATCGCCGCGCGGCCGTTGCGCATCGACTCGAGCCGCTTTTCGGCGGCCTCCTGGGTCTTCAGGATCTGGAAGAACGTCATGAAGATGCCCGACAGGAACGCCAGCGCGATCGTCATGGCGATCAGGAGCTCGACGAGCGAAAAGCCGCGCCGGAGCCGATCAGTGGTTGGTCTGGTCAAAGCGCAGCTCATAAATGACGTCCTGGCTACTGCGGTAATCGGCGGAATACCGGATAATCACGCGCGGCACGCCGGGCGCGGCGCGCGGGTCGGTGGCGTCGGCCGTGTAGATGATCGACGTGCTGCTGAACTGGTAGCTCAGCCGCGGGTCGTGCGGGAAGGCCACCGGCGCGGTCGGCTCGGTCAGGTTCTTGATCGAGTCGATCAGCTGGTTGTCGCGGTCGTTGTCGCGGCGGATCTCCTCGGCCTTCATCTGGGCGAGCGCGGCGGCCTGCGACAGGATCTGGGCGTCGTTGCCGGCCTCGAGCGTGCGCGGGAAGACCGCGGCGATCGTCAGGATGCCGGCCGTCATGATCGCAAGGGCCACCAGCACCTCGAGGAGCGAAAAGCCGCGCGCCGGGCCGGAGACAGGGTGTTGGATTTTCGTGCTCATCAAAGCGTCCCCACCGACGGCTCGAGCCGCTGTTTCTCGAAAACCCGGCACTGGCCGGTCGGCCCGTAAACCCGGACCGTGTAGAAATTGGACGCGTCGCCGCGATCGTCGGTCTCGTTGCACATCATGATCGTCACGTCGTCGCTGCTGCCGTCGGCGAAGAAGCGCACCACGCGCGCCGGGTCCGTGTTGACCGTCGTGCCGTACAAGAACGTGTCGATGACGACCCCCTGCTCGAGCAGCTCGGGCCGGACGACCTTGGCGGCGATCGTCTGCAGGCCGACCGTCGTCTCGTCGATCCAGTAATTGCGATGGGCCATGTCGATGCGGACGGTATAGGTGCTGTTGTTGGCGATGGCCATGGAGCGGGCGGTCGAGAACGCATGGGTCAGCCGGCGGGCGCTCTGCTCGGTCCGGTCATGGATGCCGATGAACCGGACCCCGGCCATCCCCGTGATCGACAGGATCAGAATGATGAGGATGGCGGCCGTCAACTCGAGCGCGCTGAAGCCGCGGCGGCCACGGCACGCCGCGTGGCGCGAAGGTTGAACTGACCTGAGTTGCTGCACGTTTATCCGATTCCCCGCAAGGAGCAATCTGCCGCCCTGGCGACAATAGGATCATCATAGCTTTTAACTCTAGCCATTTGAAGGCCAAAGCTCACCTGAGGTGAGGATATATCCCGCAGTGGGAAGTGTCAATTGATTGCGGATTTCGGATTGCGGATTGCGGAATGGAAAAACCAATGCGATTTTTGAATTTCGGATCGCGGAGTCTGAAAATGGTGGGACGGGATCGCGCTGTTAAAATCCGCAATCCGAAATCCGAAATCAGTCCAGGTCCATCTCCTGGCCCGGTTTCTTCGTGATCGGGCCTTCCTTCTGGGCCTGCTCGAGCCCCTCCTTGAAGAGCTGGTTGAGCCGGTCCATCTTGGACTTCTCGCGCTCGCGGGCGGCCTCGACCTTCTTCTCGATCTCGCTCTTGGAGCCCTTGACCTTGCGCCAGGCGTCCTCGAACCGGTCGCCGGTCGACTCCTCCAGGATCGGTTTGCGGACCTCCATGATCTTGCCGTCCTTGCGGCGCACGATCAGGATCGTCTTGCACTCCGGGCAGGCGACTTCGATGAAATCCTCGTTCATGGGACGACCTCGCGGGCGAAAATCGGGGCGGTGGCCGCGCAATCGCCGCCGGCCCCTCATCATGATATTAAGCATCCGGTGGCGGGCGTGGGTCCAGCGCGAAGTGAGCCCCCCGGGCCCCCGTCGGGTTTTGGGCCGATTCGGCCCGAAATCCCCCGCCTTGAGCCCGCCCGCGTTGGACTGTGTTCGCCCGTGTCGGTCCGCGCGACCTACCACTTGACTCGTGGCCGAAGCCTGTTATGATGATTTTCCGGCCCGAGTGGGTAGTTAGCTCAGCCGGTTAGAGCGCAGGCCTCACATGCCTGAGGTCACAGGTTCGATTCCTGTACTACCCACCATCCGTTTTCAAGCCGCCGCGGTCTCGCGGCGGTTTTTTATTGGCGGAACAGGCCGATTGCCGCGATGACGAGTTCGATCAGGAAGATGATCGAGCCGAGGGTGCCGGCGGTGTAGATGACCGCTTTGGCTTTGATCGGGATCCTGACGAGGCATTCCAGCAGGCTGCAGAGGATTTCGAACCCGTTCAGCGACGGCCACGGCATCAGGTTGATCGCCGCGACTTTGGCGGCCATGACGCCGAGGCAGACGATGAAGCCGCTATCCGCGAAAAAGCGCCACGACTGGAGGAGCAGGCCGGGCCCCTTGGCGAGCGGATGCATGACGAACTGCAATACTTGATCGAATCCGTTGGCGAGGCTCTCCAGGCACGCGGCCGGGCCGATCAGCAGGATCGAAAAAACGATCAGCGTCGCGCACCCCGCCGACACCACGATCGAGCGCTTGAACGGGTGCATTGACACGAAGTCGGACTTGATATACCCGCTGATCGGGAAAAATCCGAGTCGCCACCGGACGCCGTTGGCCCTGAATTTGACAACCGGCCCCTTGATCAGGGGCGCGGTGAACAGTTCGATCTCTTCGACGGCCGACCGCGCCAGCCTGGATGCCGCGGCGAGGCTCAGCACATGGATCGCGGTGCACAACGCCGCGGCGAGATAAAACAGGATGAAGGTGGACAATATGGCTCTCCCAGTGCCCCGGAACCTAGCTTGCCGGCATTGATTTGTCAAGCGGCCGGGGCCGGGCGCGCCTTCCGGACAAATCCCTTGCCGCGTTGGGGGGATGGACTTTAGTATCAAGCGAGGCCCGACGCCCGCCGGGGCGTCCCCTCCGCATTGTTCCTTGTCTGGTGTTGGTGATGAAAGATTTTCAATCCTTGTTGCTTGAAGGCCAGGTTGCCGCCGCGCGCGCGCGGTTGTGCGCCTTGGCGCGCGCCCAGTCCGATCAGCTCGACCGCGTCGGCGCCGAGGCCGCCGAATCCGTCCAGGCGGTCTACGACCGGTTCCGCGTGGACGCGGTCCATGCGTTCTGCTCCGGGATGGAGATGGAGCTGCCCGCGCCGATCGTCGACGCGATCGAGGCGCGGCTGAAGCAGCGCATCGAGCGGACGCAGTTCTGGCTGGGCGAGCTGCCCGGCATCACGCAGGAGCGGCTCGCGCGCGAGTGCCGCCGCTCGATCGTCACGCGCGACTACAAGGAAGCGGCCCGGCTCGGCGCGGCGATGCTCGAGCTGGCCGACGACCAGGAACAGCTCGTCCAGAACGCGCGCTACCTGTCGCTGGCGCTGGCGACGCTCTACCACGACCGCGACCGCGTCCCGCAGATCATCGGCCAGATCGCCAAGGCGGGCGGCAAGGCCACCGCCGGCGCGCGGCACATCTCCGAGCATTTCGCGGTGATTGCGCGCCAGACGGGCCAGAGCCAGTTCGAGACCGGCGAGCACGAGTGGCGCGTGCGGCTGACCGAGGCGATCGTCTCGATGCAGAAGTGGCTGCCCAACCAGATGGAAGCCGAGGAGCCCACGCCGGAACAGGTCGAGCGGTTCGAGTCCGAATGCATGTCGATCCTGCGCGCCGGGCTGGCGAAGGGCCGGATCGAGCTGTTCATCGACGCGCTCACGATCATTTTCGATTACTGCCCGTCCGATCCCTCGCGCATCGCCAACGCGGCCGGCGTCGAGGACCGCATCTTCACGCGCCT
Organism: Candidatus Sumerlaeia bacterium; assembly: GCA_039683515.1. Lineage (GTDB taxonomy): Bacteria > Sumerlaeota > Sumerlaeia > MVZB01 > MVZB01 > JAJFUE01. Next base: position 8,802 of record JBDKRG010000016.1, read on the forward strand.
GGGCCCGCGCGCCAAACTCGCAGCCGTCCGCGCGGTCACCGGCCTGGGCAACAACGCGGTCCTGCGCAAGGGGATCATCGAACTGGCGCGCGCCCCCGAGGGGCGCGGCCGGCTGCAGCTGCTGACCGGCATCATGGGCGGATTCCGGCACGAGGACTTTTACGGCCAGCTCCACCACTGGCTCGAGCGCACCGACAACGAGCGCGAGGAGGAGCTGATCGTCGACGCGCTGGGGCGCATCGCCAACCCGGACGCGGCCGACCTGCTCATCAAGAAACTCAGGAGCGCCGTCCGGCACGTGACCGACCCGGCCAACGAGCGGCGCGCCTACGTGCTGCTGACGGCGCTCGGGCGCCTGGCGCGCGCCCGCGGCCTCGACAACAAGCGGCGCAACGAGATCGTCCGGCGCGTCATGGAACTGGTCGAGAACGAGGCCCGGCACCTGTCGTTCACCGCCGCGAGCGAGATGTTCAGCAGCAAGGTCGGCGACCTCGACCCCGACCTGCGGGAGCTGGCCGCGCGCAAGATCGTCGCGGCGCTGTGGGCGACCCCGTCGGCGGCCACCGGCGACTCGGCCGAATGGCGCGCCCCGATGGTCAACGCCATCAAGCGGCTCGGCCCCGACGCCCTGGAGGCCGTGCTCGACGAGGCTTCCAAGTACAGCACGAATTATTGCGGGGCGATGGGCTCGATGGCCGAGGCCCTGCAGGCGATCGGCGACGAGCGCGCCGTCCCGCTCCTCGAGGCGATGGCCCGCGTTGCGATCAACCAGACCGACGCAAACCACTCGCAGGTCCTGCGCGAGAAGGTCCGCGACATCGCCACCGACAAGCTGGTCGACCTCGACCGCGACGACATGATCAACACGATCCTCTACACGCTGCTCAAGATCGGCGGCGACGCGGGGCGCGGCGTTGTCCTCGATTTCGCCGACCAGGTCCAGGCCGGCCGGATCGTCTCGCCCGGCCCGGGCACGACCAAGATCCTCCTCGACACCAAGCTCAAGTTCGGCAACCTGCACGCGGCCAGCATCCGCGCCAAGGCCGCCCAGATCGACGAGGGCGAATTCAAGCATGCGCTGAGCCACGCCCGCGGCGGGCTGTTCACGAGCCAGAAGGTGCAGATCTCCGCGATCGCGACGCTCGGCCGGGCCCGCAAGCCGGAGGCCGTGTCCACCCTCGTCGGCCTGCTGGGCAATCGCAACCCGCTCGTGGCGGGGGCCGCCTACTCGGCGATGACCGCCTACATGCACCCGCTGCCGACCGAGGTCGAGTTCGACGAGTTCATGCTCGCGCTGCTCGAAGAGCCGGAGCGGTTCAGGGGCGCGCTGCTCGAGAAACTGCTCGAATACATCCGGCGCGAGCTCCCCAAGCGCCCGCCGTACGACAAGCTGTTCGATCGCCAGATCGCCTGTTGCGTCGAGGACGAGGAACTGGCCCACCGGCTGCGCGGGGCGGCGCTGAACGAGCCCGCGGCCCCGCCGCCGCCGCCCCCGCCGCCGCCGCAGGCGCCGACGCCCAGGGAGCCCGACATCACGGTTCTCGAGCCGGAACCGGAACCGGGCCAGGCCGCGCAGCCGCAGCTGCCCAACAGCGCCTGGACGAACGAGCTCGAACGCCGCCGCGCCGAGTTCCGCGCCCGCAAGCAGAGAAGGTAAGCAGGACTGAAGGCCGAGTCTTTTCTTTTGGTTTATGTCCGTGTTTGTCCGTGCTCGTCAGTGTTTGTCCGTGTGTCATACTCAGTCCCAAGTTGAGTCTCCCGGAGGCGATTTCATGATCGAGCCCTGGAACCTGGCGGCGACCAATTTGGGGCGGCTTCAGGACGACCGGATGGAAGTGGCCGTCCTGCCCACCGGCGCGATCGAGGCGCACAACCGGCATCTGCCCGAGGGCCAGGATTTCCTGCACACCACCCACGTCGCGCGCGCGAGCGCCGCGGCGGCGTGGGAGCGCGGCGCGAGGGTCGTCTGCCTGCCGACGCTCCCCTACGGCGTCGATTGCAACCTGCTCGATTTCCCGCTGTCGATCCACGTCTCGCAGGCGGCGCTCGACGCGATGATCCGCGACATCATTGTTTCGCTGCGCCGGCACGGCATCCGCAAGGTCGTGATCCTGAACGGCCACGGCGGCAACGATTTCACCCCGTTCATCCGCCAGATCCAGTGCGACACCGACGTGCATGTGTTCGTGGTCAACTGGTGGACCGTCGGCAACGACCGCTACGGCGAGATCTTCGACGAGCCCGACGACCACGCCGGCGAAATGGAGACGTCGGTCGCGCTGGCGCTCTACCCCGAGCTCGTGGAGATGGACCGCGCGGGCGACGGCGTCCCCGCCCCGTTCCGGCTCGAGGCGCTGCGCGAGGGATGGGCGCGCACGAGCCGCCGCTTCTCGCGCCTGACCGACCACTGCGCCGCCGGCGACCCGCGCCTCGCCACGCCCGAAAAGGGCAAGGCCTACCTCGAGCTCGTCTGCGGCCGGATCAGCGATTTCCTCGTCGAGCTGGCGAATTCCGAGATCGACGAGAACTTCCCGCAGGGCTGACCGGCGGATGAATCCAGAAAACGTTCGCGCAAAAAAGCAAAAGGCGCGAAAGAATCTGGTTCTTTGGAGCAAGTGGCACAAGTTTTCCGGCAATAGGGACCGCCGGCGAGGGCGCCGGCGCCACAGTGCGATGAGCTGTTTGCTACCGAACAGCTGTTTTCGATGTGGGGCCGGCGCCCCCGCCGGCCATTCACGCTATAGGGCGGAATCGAACCGCCAAGATCCGTGCGGATCCGCCCGATCTGCGTCATCCGCGTTCCATGGTTTCTTATTCCTGGTCTTGCTTGACGATCGGCTTGTCGGCCAGCCCCCCCATGCGCTGCGCCGCGGGGGCGAGCGGCGGGAGGCCGTTGGTCGGCGTGTCGAGGTAGAACCATGCGCACGCCGCCCAGTCGTCCTGGCGCTCGACCTTGGGATAGCCGATCTGCTGGATCGTCACGCGGCAGTCCTCGTGGAACCAGACCGGGTCCGGGACGTGCAGCCGGTAAAATGAGAAGCGGTATTGCTCGTCGTCGGCGATCGGGCAGCCGAAGTAGCGGCACGCGTATTTGCCGATATAAAAGCCGCTCCCGACGTAGTCCTCGGTCCCGGTCCCGGCGAGCGTCGGGTGGGTCGTGTCGCCGTCGAGGTAGGCCTTGACCTCGCCCTCGCCCCACCACGTCTTGCCGTAACGGGCGGTGTCGGGGATGACGCTGATCACCGCGCCGAGGTAGCGGCCGCGCCCTTTCACTTTCGGCAGAATCTCGAAATCCTTCGCGAGCGTGGTCGGGTTTTCGCGCCGCCAATGCGCGTGGAAATAGAGCATGTTGTCGGGGTGCCTGTCGCCGACCGTGTAGTCGACGTCGTAGAAGACGTCCGGCATGTCCTTGCCGCTTTCGTTGGCGAGGACGATCTTCATCCCGGTGCGGAACGGCATCGGGACCGTCGAATTGAAGGTGCGCCCCTCCGGGCTCGAGAAGCATTCGTTCTCGAACGCGGCCATGCGCCCCAACCCCTGGCAGAAGAAATCGCCGACGGGCGCGCTGACGGCCGGCTGCGGCGCGCCGTCCCAGAACATCTCGATCTTGACGCCGCGCAGCATTTCCGGGGTGCGCGTGCGCATGCCGATCCAGATCCGGCGGACGGTGCCGCTCCGGCCCTTGACCTCGGCCAGGACCTGCTGCCGGCCGGCCGGGAACGGGAAATTGGGCGAGCCCTTGCGGCCGGCCTTTTCCTGCGCGCCCTTGCCTTTTTCGCCGGCCCAGTTCTCCGGGCTGGCCCAGCGGGTGTGGACGCCCTCGGGCATGAGGAAAAGATCGGAGTCGGCGGCGCGGGCCTGCATGGTGATCAGTGACAACGCCGCGAAAACGGCGAGGATCATGGATTTTATTGCGCGGGTGTGAGTCATGGCAACCCTTCCGACTTTCGGTGGCTCCGGACTGTGGACCGCATCTTACCCAGCCGCGCCGCCGGGGTCAAAGGCTCCGCCATTGCCAATGACCGCTCGCCGATGTAGAATTGCGGTCGCCAATTGATGTAAGGAGTTGCTCTTTCGCCCATGCCGCGACGCGAAACCACGCCGCCCCCCACCACGGAACCCCAGATTTCCGTCCTCATCACCGCGCACAACGAGGCCGACAGGATCCAGTCGTGCCTGCAGGCGATCATCAACCAGGACTACCCGATGGAGCGCGTCGAGATCCTGCTCGTCGACGACCGCTCGACCGACGGCACCGCCGACCGCGCCCTGGCGATGAACCTGCCGAACCTGCGCGTCCTGCGGCTCGACGAGGTCGTCCCGCCGCTGACGACGCGCCAGACGGCGCTCGACATGGGGATCCGCGAGGCCCGCGGCGAAGTCGTCCTGATCGCCGACGCCGGCGGGCGCGTCCCGCGCGAGTGGATCCGCGAGCTCTCCGGCCACATCGGCTACCGCGACGGCGCCGTCACCGCCCCGGTCATCTTCGCCGGGCGGCCGCGCTTCCTCGCGCGGTTCCAGACGGTCGACTCGCTCCTGACCTACAACTTTTATTTCTGGTCGCACCGGCGGCGCTCGCCGAGCGGCGTCTACGCGGCCAACCTCGCCGTCCGCCGCCATGCCTACATCGACATCGGCGGCTTCGAGAAGATCGGCTTCGCCCCGGCGCCGGACCTGGCGCTCGGTCAGGCGCTCGTGCGCGGCAACTGGGACGTGCGCTTCCTGCTCGGGCCGGCCGTCCAGAACCTGTGCGCGCCGAACCTGAAGGAGCTCGTGGCGCGCCGCGTCCGCCGCTTCCGCAACATCCCCAGGCACATCAACCTGTTCTTCATCCTGATGATCCTGTCCAACCTGATCCTGCTGGGATTGACCGTTGCGTTCGGCGGCATCTGGATTTCGATCCTGATCCTGCGCTACGTCCTGGGGTTGTTTTTCATCGCCGCCGCGATCGAGAAATACGGCGCCCATCGCCTGACCTCGATCCTGCTCTACGAGCCGGTGCTGACGTTCATCGGGGCGTGGAGCTACCTGAGTTGGATGTTCGCGCACAACTGGTCGTGGGGCGACGTGACCTACTCGGCCACCGACGACCCCGCCTCGAGCGTGCGAGGCTAAGAATGAATGATGAATGATGAGTGATGAATGATGAGCAAGAGGATTCTTGTCTCATCTCTCATCTCTAATTTAATTCATGGGAGCCGGAAAAATGGTGCAGATCGATATCCTTTCCAAGCCGCCGCGGCTGGCCGCCTCGCAACTGACGGCGCTGATCGACCTCGGCGGCGACGCGCCGTTGTTTGACAAGAAGAACGCCTCGGCGCATCCGGCGTGGAACGACTTGCGCCGCCGCCGTCGCCAGGAAGAGCTCAAGGGCGCATACCTTGCCGCCGGCGACCGCCCGCTGCTGTACCTGCCGGGGGCCGCGGCCAAGTATTGGGACGACCGCGACAAGGTCCGCGTCCTGGCCGCGCGCGCGTTCGACGTCGCCGCGGACCGCAAGGCCGACTCGCTCGTGCTGCTCATGGACGGCCCGCGCGGGGCCGAGTTCGCCGCCGACGCCGCCGAAGGCATCGCGCTGCGCGCTTACAAGTTCTTCAAATACCTCAAGGAAAACCCGGTCGCGACGCAGCCGGCCGTCCACATCGTCGTCGGCGCCGAGGGGCTGAAGTCGGTCAAGCCGGCCGTCGAGGACCGGCTCGCCGTCGCCCAGTCGGTCAACAAGGCGCGCGACCTGATCAACGAGCCGGGCTCGGTCGCCACGCCGGCGATGATCGAGGACAAGGCGCGTGAAGTCGCCAAGGCCTGCAAGCTCGAGATCGTCGTGCTCGGCGTCAAGGATCTCGAGAAGGAAGGCTACGCCGGCCTGATCACGGTCGGCAAGGGCGGGCCCGTCCCGCCGCGCATGATCGTCCTGCGCTACCGGCCGAAGAACGGCGGCGGCCAGGCCCACCTCGGCCTGCTCGGCAAGGGGATCACGTTCGACTCGGGCGGCGTCTCGCTCAAGCCCGGCAACAACATGTGGGAGATGAAGGGCGACATGTCCGGCGCGGCCGCCGTCCTCTACGCGATGGAGGCGATCGCCGCCGCCAGGCCCTCGATCCCGGTCACCGGCATCCTCGTCCTGGCGCACAACATGATCGGCCAGAACGCGACGCTGCCGGGCGACATCTTCAAGGGGAAGAACGGCAAGTCGGTCCATGTCGACAACACCGACGCCGAGGGGCGCCTCGTCCTCACCGACGGCATGTGGCGCATGGGCGAGGAAGGCGTCACCCACATGGTCGACATCGCGACGCTGACCGGCGCGTGCGCGCGGGCGCTCGGCCCGGCGCTGACCGGCGGCTTCGCCGGCAAGGGCGACCTGCTCGGCACGATGGTCGATCTGGCCGCCGGCAACGGCGAGCCGATCTGGCCGATGCCGGTCGTCGAGGAATACTTCGACCTGATCAAGTGCGAGATCGCCGACGTGAACAACATCAGCTCGGCCCCCCACGCCGGCGCGACGACCGCCACCCTCTTCCTGCGCGAGTTCCTGCCCGAGTCGATCGGCCAGTGGGTCCACCTCGACATCGCCGGCACGTTCCTCGCCGAAAAAGATTACAAATACTACCGCCCCGGCGCGATCGGCGTCATGGTCAGGACGATGAAGGACCTGGCGAAGAAGCTGGAAGCCTGATAATCGGACGAAATCGGAAAGAATCGTTCAAAAATTCGAAACAAAGCCGAGGAAAATTGATTAATTTAATAGAATAATGATTCCGACAACTCAGGGAAGGCGCCCGGCGCAAGATGAATGAAATCATTATTCATTCCTTTTTTAATCATTTTCATTATTTTTGTTTCGAATTTGTTGTCTTTTGACTGATTGGAAATTTTCTCTCTTGCGCCGCATCAAGCTCATCCTCCAGTACGACGGCTCCGCTTTCCTGGGCTGGCAGTCCCAGGAAAACGGGCCGACGGTCCAGGATGCGGTCGAGTCGGCGATCGAGTCGATCACCGGCGCGCGGGCGAAGGTGCATGCGGCCGGCCGCACCGACACCGGCGTCCATGCCCTCGCCATGCCGGCGCACTTCGACCTGGACCACACGATCCCGGCCGACCGGCTCGCCCTCGCGCTCAATCACTTCCTCCCAGATGCCGTGAGCGTCCTATCGGCCGAGGAGGCCGCGCCGGATTTCGACGCGCGCCGGGGCGCGATCATGCGCTGGTACCGGTACCAGATTCTGCGCGCGCGCGCGCGCCGGCCGCTCGGGCCGAGGGCGTGGCAGGTCTGGCATCCGCTCGATTTGGACAAAATGAACGAGGCGCTCGAGCTGCTGCGCGGCGACCACGACTTCAGCGGCTTCCGCTCGAGCCAGTGCCAGAGCCGGCGCACGCAGTTGACGCTCGAGGAGGCGAGCATGACCGCCCGCGGCGACCTGCTCGCCATCGACTTCAAATGCCGCTCGTTCCTGCATCACATGGTGCGGTTTATGGTCGGGACGGTCGTGGCGATGGGCCTGGGCAAGATCGACCGCGACCGGATGCTCCTCATCCGCGACGAGGGCCGGCGCCCGCAGCTCATCTACTGCGCGCCGCCCGGGGGGCTCTGCCTGATGCGGGTCGGCTATAACGAGGATGAGCGCCGGCAAATCCTCGACGCCCGCCCGACTCCTCCGAGCTTTTAGCCATCGCCAGTTGCCAGGACTTGGGCGGGCTCGGCGGGTTCGGCTCGCTCAGTTGCACCTCAATTTGCTTTGCCTTGTGCCCGGCCCGCATGGCGGCTCCGTCGCAGGCGGCGAGCGGGATCAGCGCCATCACCCAGCAGAAATATTGATTGTACAAAACCGGATTCATCACGCTGAAAACCACCAGCGCGAACAACGCCGCCGTATAGCGGCCCATGTCGCTCTTCAGCGCCGCGAGATACACCAGGCCGAGCGTGAACAGCATCGGGATCCTGCCGGCCGGACCCGTCCACCCCAGCGCCTGGTTGATCGTGGCCGTGTGGACATGCGACGATGCCACCCGCGTCGCCGAAAAAAGAATCGACTTGATGAAGCCGGTTGCGTCCCACGCGAGGAAGTAAACCGAGCAAACAAGCGGGACCGCGGCGATGAGCGCGACCGCCCTCAACGCGGCCGGCCACGGACGATTCGCGGCCGAGGATTTCCACGCCCAGATTAGGTACAGCGGCAGCGCGAAGATCGCGATTTGCTTCAGCGCCAGCGACACGCCCAGCAGCAGGAACGAGGCGGTTGGGTGCCGTTTGAAGATCGCCAATGACAGGAGCAGGAAAAATATGGGCGGGAAATCGATATTGGCGTTGTAGAGGATGTTGACCGTCCAGCGGTTGAAGAGCCATAACGCCGCGCAGAAAAAGGCGAACCCCGCGCCGAACGCGCGGCGCCCCTCGACGAAGACGAATCCGCCGATCGCGAGGTAAAACAGGGCGAAGATGACCCTCCAGAATGCGAGCCAGTCCGCGATGTCGCGGGCGCCGAACGCCTGCGTGGCCGCCGAAAGCAGGTAAAATCCCGGGAAATAAGTCGCGTACTTGTTGTTGTTGCTCATGTCGCCGGTGTGGATCCGGCTGTAGGGGTTGGAGCCGTCCAGGATCCGTTGGCCTTCGACGAACGAGTAATAGATGTCGTGTTTGAAAAGCCGGTTGCCGGGCGGGATCTGATTCCGTGCGACCCAGACGGCCGTGCCGAACAAAAGCAAGAGCCCGATCGCCGCGAGGGTTTTGCGGTATTTCGGCGCCGGTCCAAAGAGTCGATCGAGCATTGCAACACCCACATCAGTCCAAGGCCGAAATCACGGCGGGCCGCCGGAATTTCGGGCAAGTATACCAATCGGGTTCCATTTTTACAGCACCGAATCCGGGACAGTTCTTGACTATTTCGGGCCGGCTATCACAAATAGATTGTTGCGCAGCCGGTCACCGGTTCGCTGATTCAGCATGCCCGTGAGGATCACCATGGAACTGAAGGGCTCAATGGTCGCCATCGCGACCCCATTCAAAAACGGCGGCATTGACGTCGACGCCTACCGCAAGCTGATCGAGTTCCAGATCGCCAACGGCACCTCGGGCATCGTTCCGTGCGGGACGACCGGCGAATCGGCCACGCTCAGCCACGAGGAACACGAGAACCTGATCCGCCTGACGATCGACATGGTCGCCAAGCGCGCGCTCGTCGTCCCGGGGACCGGCTCCAACTCGACGCGCGAGGCGCTGCGCCTGACCCGCGCCGCGCAGGAAGCCGGCGCCGACGCCGCCCTGCTCATCACCCCCTACTACAACAAGCCGACGCAGGAAGGCCTGCGCCGCCACTACGACACGGTCGCGGCCGAAGTCGAAATCCCGCTGATCATCTATAACGTCCCGGGCCGCACCGGCGTCTCGATCGAGCCGGACACGCTGGCGCGCCTCGTCGCCGACCACGACAACATCGTCGCGGTCAAGGACTCGACCGGCAACATGGACTGGACGAGCGCCGTGTGCGGGATCAAGAAGCTCGCCGTCCTGTCGGGCGACGACTCGGCGACGCTGCCGATGATGGCCCTGGGCGCCGTCGGCGTCATCTCGGTCCTGGCCAACATCGCCCCGCGCCCGGTGGCCGACCTGGTGGCCAGGTTCGCGGAGGGAGATCTGGCCGGCGCGCGCGAAATCCACCAGCGCTACTTCAAGCTGATGAAGTCGATGTTCGTCGAGACCAACCCGATGCCCGTCAAGGCGGCGATGGAGCTCATGGGCATGATCGGCCCCGAGATCCGCCTGCCGCTCGTCCCGGTTTCTGACAACAATCGCCAGAAGATCAAGCTGCTGATGCAGGAAGTCGGCCTGCTGAAGTAGATCGTTTTGATTCATTGAGACCTTCGCACGGACAGGTTTATGATAGCCCTGGAGGGTCGGTCATGGACAAGCGCGACGTCATCCACAAACTTCAGGCGCATAGGCCGGAACTGACCAGCCGAGGGATTGAGAGCCTTGCCTTGTTCGGATCGTTGGCGCGCGATGAAGCTGGCTCCGGAAGCGATATCGATCTGTTGTTCGAGTATCGGCGACCGTTCGGCTTGTTCGAGTACGCCCGGGCGCAGCGTTTTATCGAATCCATTCTGGACGATTCCAAGGTGGATCTCGTTTCGCGCGCCAGCCTGCTCCCTGAAATCCGAGAAAAGATTCTTTCGGAGGCCATCCGTGTCTTCTGAGAGGCTGTGGCGATTCCGCATCAGGCACATTCTGGAGGCCATCGAGCGCATCCAGGCCTACGCGGCGAACCTCGATCTGCCCACGTTCCAATCCGACACCCGAACCATGCAGGCGATCGCGTGGAATTTCATGATCATCGGCGAGGCCGCCCGCCACATCCCTTTGGAAATCGAACGCTCCAACCCGGAAGTCCCATGGCGCGACATGCGCGATATGCGCAACATGATCGTGCATGGTTATGACTCCATCAGTCCGGAGATTATGTTCGATACGATCCGCAACGACATCCCTCAGCTTGTCCCCATGCTGCACGCAATCCTTGCCCGAGAAAATGAAGGTTGAGAATCAAGGTGGCACCCCCGACGCATCCTGAACGCCGGCGCATCGCCGCGTGGGTGAGGGATGCCGCATTGCTGCTGGCGCTGGCGCTGTGCGTCCTGAGCATGGACTCGGACCAGGCGCCGTGGCGGCTGTGGTGGCCGATGCCGCTGGCGTTCCTCTCCGGCGCGATGACGCTGCTCATGCCCGGCCGGCCGATCCTGCGCTGGCGCCACCACCTGTGGCTCGGCGTGCTGATCCTGTTGCCGCTGTGCCGCGGCCTGCTGTCGCTGCACGGCCCGCTGCCGGCCGCGGGGCTGCGCGAGATGCAGGGGCTGATGTCGATCGCCTTGGTCGCCTCGGCGCTGTGGCTCGTGGCGGCGGTCCGCCCCGACCGCGCGTTCGGCATCTGGACGATCGCCATGTGGATCGGCGTCGTCTCGGCCGCGAAGGTCGCCCCCGCCGGCGAGGCGATGACCGCCCCGGCCCTGGTGGTGGCCGTCGTCGGCGCGCTGATGGGCTCGGTCGGCTGGCTGCGGCTGGTGGCGTTCCGCAAATGGCTGGAGGGGACCGGCGGGATGCGGCTCACGTCGCGGCGCACGCTGCGCATCCGGCGCGAGGAGTTCGTCGGGGCGGCCGGCCGGCTCACGCTGCGGACGGTCTCGCTGGCGGCCGGCTGCGTCGTCGGCTGGCGGCTGATCGAGGCCCAGCAGCCGCGCGCCATCGACGCCGCCCTCAGGATGGCCGAGGGGATGCGCCAGCAGGAACTGTTGTGGACGCGCTCGCTGCTGCTGGGCTGGGGCCACGGCACGCTCGAGCGCCTCATGGAGGCCTTCGCCCGGCCCATGGCGATCGACCCCCCGCCGTGGGGCGGGGTGAATTACCTGCTCGCCACGGGCGGCCTGGCCGGCCTGGCGCTGCTCCTTGTCCTTCTCGTTTACATGATGCTGTGGCCGCGCGGCCGCTGGGGGATCGAGACCGAGCCGCTGGCGCCGGCCGCCGCGCACTGGGGCGTGATGCCGCTGCTGATGACGGGCGGCATGCTGCTCATGGGCGGGCCGCGCTCGGAGATGGCCGTCCTCGCCCTGGCCGGATGGCTCGCGCTGACGCTCGTCAAGGCGCGGATCGATCCGGCGCGCGGCCAGGCGCTCCCGATGAGCCACATCGCCGGCGGCGCGCTGATCGCCCTCACGGCCGGCGTCCTGATCTTCTCGCTCGCCATGCCGACGTGGGGAACGTCGATCCTGCTGCGCACGAACATCGATGCGATGGCCCCGGAGTCCTACCGCGCCAGGCTCGACCGCGCCGCCCGGCTCAACGAGCACGACCCGCGCATCCGGATGATGCTGGCCCGCTCGTGGCGACAGACGATGACCAACACCCCGGGCTGGAGCGAGTCCAATTTCCTGCGGGTCGTGGGCCTCTACAACACCGCCGCCGGCCTCGACCCCTACGACACCCTGATCCCGATGCGGCTGGCCGAATTCCTGGTGGCGGCGGACCGGCCGGCGATCGCCGAGATCGAGGTTGCGCTCGACCGCATGCCGAAGGACCCGGCGCTGATCCGGCTGTTGCTGGCCGAGGCCAATCGCGAAAAACGGCCCGACCTCGCCTACCAGATGGTTCGGCGCGGCCTGATGGTCCAGCCGGCCGAGCCGGCGTGGTGGCTCGAGCAGGCGCAGATGGCCGAGGAGCTGGGCCAGATCCCGCTTGCCCAGCGCTCGCTGGCCATCGCGCTGACCGGCGGCCTCGACGATCCGCGCGGCACCTACATCCGGGCCGCCTGGGTCGCCCGCAAAGGCGTCCCCGCCGTCCCGCCCGCCGGGTGAGTTGTTTTTCATTTGTCTCATGCATACAAATGTGCATATAATTGGCCATGTTCGAATGGGATCCCAATAAGAACGAAGCCAACCTCAAAAAGCATGGGATATCCTTTGCCGATACGTTTGCTGTTTTTGAAGACCCTGCGGCGCTTACGGTCGAGGATGACAGCGATAAAGAAGAGCGGTTCGTCACGATGGGGATGGACCTGTTCGGGCGAATCCTGATCGTCGTTTACACGTGGCGGGACGAAAACATCCGGATTATTTCTGCTCGGAAGGCCACAAAGCCTGAGGTGAGAGAATATGAAAGCCAAGTATGACTTCAGCAAAGCGCGGCGGGGGGCGGTCGTTCCCCCGTCGGGAAATAAAGTTCGGATCACGATCCGGTTGGATCGCGAAATTATCGATTGGTTCAAGGCCAAGGTGGAGGCGGCCGGCGGCGGCAATTACCAGACCATGCTCAACGATGCGCTGAAGCAACACATCCATCATCAGGACGAGCCGCTCGAAAAGGTGCTTCGCCGGGTGGTGCGCGAAGAATTGCATGCCGCGCGGTGAACAGGCCGCAGTCCCGGCGCTCTCCGAAAGCGATCCGCTGCTGAAAGGCGTGGAGGACAACGCCGTCTTCAGGATGCTCGAGTATTGCCGCAAGACCCCCGACGGCCGCGCCCGAGCCCGGCGCTGGAGCCTGAGCGGCGTCTTCTTCCCGTTCGACGGCCAGATATGGCAGGACCTCGAGTGCTCGGAGGCGACGCCGCGCGATTTCGCGCTGGCCCTGCTCGAATACCGCCAGAAGTACGCGCTCGAAAACAGGCTGAAAGTCGTGGGTGTCATCGCCGTGATGGCGATTGTTCAGTTCGCGCTCGTTGGGTATCTGCGCCAGGGCGCGCCCGCCATGACGCTGTGCATCGCGTTCGTGGCGGCCGGCTGTTTATATGGGATGACATGGAGGCCGATGCAGCTTCCGCTTCTGAACGCACAATTGTCGCTCATCCGAATCGCGGCAAAACACAGCCGCCGTTTGGCGCCCATGTTTCAACCAATCATGCTGGCGCCTCTCATATCGGTTGTTCTTGCCTTCCTGTTATGCAGGATCGTGCCGGGTTGGAACACGTCCCTGCTCGAGCTGCGGCTTGCCGCGATGTCGTCGCTGGCGTTTGTGTTTGGCCGGTTACTCGTCGGGAGACTCGCGGTGGGATTCGGCCGCGTGCATCGCCCCAATCGCATCGAGGCGCTCGAGCGCAACGTCGCGGCGTTCCTCGATCGGCGGCGCATGGAATCGCCCATCGAACCGGCGCCGGACCTCTCGTATCGCAAGTTCTGGAAGTCGGTGATGGACTCCATCAAGCTCGCGCTGCTCGGCATCGGCCGCGGCCGGGCGGCGACGCGGCGCAAAATCAAGCTGCCACGCCCGATCCGGCGCGAACCGCTGATGGCTGGGATCGAGGACAACATCATTTACAGACTGCTTGTGATCTCCGAAACCGGGAAGCATCACGTGCGCAAAAAACGCGACCTCGCCTGCCACGGCTTCCCGTTCTCCGCCGAGTGCTGGCGCGACCTCGACCTGACGCCGCTCACCGCCCGCGATTACGCGCAAGCCTCGTGGGCGTTTCACTGTTACCGGAGGGGATTTCAATTCCACATCCGGCCGTTCATCCACATTGCGATTGCCCTGTTGCTGATGGGCGCGGTCGGGGGCTTCTATCACCTGTATCCGGAATACCTGTTTTTTTGCGCGATCCCGGTTTGCCTTTACCTGATGACGATGGGATTCTCGTGGGGGAACGAATACTTCATGGTGCCGATCCTGCGCGCAGTGATCGACGAAATGAGGGTGGTTCGCATGGCAAAGGGCAGGCAGCCGAGCGTCCTGGCCGAGTCCGCCAAATTCATTGCGCCCGTGATATTCGGATTGGTTGCGATCGGCTTGGCGCTGAAATTCATCACGGGCGCGATTTATCGATTGGGAATCAATCACGGTTTCGGCTGGATGGCGATCTATTTCATGGGCCTCGGGGTCGCGGTCCTGCTGTTCGGCACATATCTTCCGTATTTCGATTTCAGCAAAAACAAAAAGAAAAAGAACGAGCTGTTCGAACAACTGGTGGCCGAAATCGAGGGGATGACCCGCCTGCGCCGCGAGAACGACGATGCCTGAAATCAATCCGCCGCCCGGTTTCAGCAACGAGCCGCTGCTGGCGGGGGTTGAGGATAATCCGGTCTACCGGATGCTGGCCATCGTGCCGAAGCAGAAGAAACGCCCCCCCCGCACGACGACGAGCCAGTGGTTTCCGTTCACCGAAAAGATGTGGCGCGATCTGGATCTGACGCTGCTCGGGCCGCGCGATTTCGCGCTGGGGTTGTGGGCGCACCGGTTCGCCAAGGCGCGGAGGCGGCTGCGCATCTTAATCGCCCGGCTTCTCATGTTCGCGCTGCTCCTCCTCCTGGCCGGCTGCCTCGCCCATGCCAAGCTGCCAATCAAATTCATTTCGCAGCAGACTTTGTTTTTTGGCTGCATCGGCTTGGCGATCTCGTTTCTCATCCAGATATACTTTCAGGGCTACGCGGTGGCGATGGGGCTGAGCCCCTATGCCGCGCTCCCGTCGCTCGTCTGGGAGCTGGAGCTCGGCCGCTGCATCCGCCTGGGCCGGCCGCGCGCGTGGAAGATCTTTTTTGCGCTCCTGCTGATGGTCGTCTTGTATACCCTATTCGGCATGGTCAGCTTGATCCTCGTTTTCAAATCCATTTATCGTTTGCACATCCATCTGATGTATGGGCTGATGATCATGGGATTCTTTCTGGCCGGCCTGGGGATGATCCTGCCGATCGGTTCGATCATCTACGGCCGCTGGCGCCGCGAGGCGCTGTTCAAGGCGCTGGTATACGAAGTGGGCGAGGCGCTCGAGGAACACAAGCGGGATGAAAAAGGGTGATTTTATTTAACTGTCCCTGCGGGGCTGAAAAACAAAACGATTAATCGTTTTATCCGGCCCGGGCGTGAAAGGCAAACCGAACGTGAACGATAACCAACTTCCCCCCGCGCGGCATGCGAGCCGGATGACGGAGCAGCGCAATCCGGCTTCGATGGCGATCGACCGGGCTTCGGTCCACGATGCCCTCGCGATCATGCAGGCCGAGGACCGCATGGCCGTCGCCGCCGTCGAGGCGTGCGGGCCGCAGGTCGAGCGCGCGATCGAGCTGGTCGTCGCGGCGTTCCGGCGCGGCGGACGGCTCATTTACATCGGCGCCGGGACGAGCGGCCGGCTCGGCGTACTCGACGCCAGCGAGCAGCCGCCCACGTTCAACGTCCCGCCGGAAATGGTGCAGGGGGTGATCGCCGGCGGCGACGCCGCGCTGCGCCGCTCGATCGAGGGGGCCGAGGACAAGCCCGACGACGGCATCGCCGCGATGGCCGAAAAAAACGTTTGTGAAAATGATGTCGTCTTCGGGATCACGACCGGCGGCCGCGCGCCGTACGTCCTCGCGGCGCTGGCCGAGGCGCGCGCGCGCGGCGCCAAAACCATCCTGCTCACCTGCACGCCCGCGCTCGAGGGCGAGGAAAACCTGGCCGACGTCCAAATCCAGGCGCTCGTCGGGCCGGAGATCGTGACCGGCTCGACCCGCCTCAAGTCCGGCACCGCGACCAAGCTGATCCTCAACCAGGTCACGACCGTCTCGATGATCCGGATCGGCAAGGTCTACGAGAACCTGATGGTCGACCTGCGGCCGGTCAACGCCAAGCTCGTCGACCGCGCCCAGCGGATCCTCGCCGAGGTCGCGGGAATGGACCCCGAGCCGGCGCTCGCGACCCTCGAGGCCGCCGGGATGGATCTCAAGGTCGCGATCGTCATGGCGCTCAGCGGCCAGAACGCCGACGGCGCCCGCGCCCTCCTGGCCGAAGTCGGCGGCCACGTCGCCGAGGCGATCCGGAAGACAATGCAGTAGCCCGAGCGTGAGCGAGGGACTCCGCCCCCCGACCGAATTGAGGACAAATTTTCGGTTCGAAGTTCAAACTTTGGTTTGCTGTTTTAATATGACTCTGCCACTCAGGATCATTGGTTTTCTTTTTGCGCTGAAGGCGCAAGAGACAATAGCCTGGAGCGAAGCGCAGCCCCAGGTCACGAACCGCACCGAATCGAAGCTCTGAAAGAGCGAGAGAAATCGGTTTCTCTCGCGCCTTCAGCGCTCCAATGATTTTGCATCGTTTACCTGGGGCTGCGCTTCGCTCCGCCCCAGGCTGTATTCTTGCGCGCTTTCAGCGCTGGGGATCACTGAAATTCCATCCACGCCCACCGAACCGATCAACCAGCATCGAACGAACTTCGTTTATCTCCTCCGCGCCGATATGTTAAGTTGAAACCGAACAGGATGCATGGAACCAGCCATGTCGGCTGCTGCGGCGCTTTACGCGAGGTGTGTTCATGGCCGACCCCAAACATGACAGGGCCGAGCGCGACGAGGAGGATCAGGACCCGCTCGAGACGCGCGAGTGGCGCCAGTCGCTCGACGAGGTGCTCGAGCGCGCCGGCCCGGCCCGCGTCCGCCAGCTGATCGACTCGCTCCGCCGACACGCCTACGTGCGCGGCGTGCCGCTGCCGTTTTCGGCCAACACGCCGTTCGTCAACACGATCGGCCTCGACCGCCAGCCGCACTACCCGGGCGACCGCGAGCTCGAGCGCCGCATCAAGTCGATCATCCGCTGGAACGCCATGGCGATGGTCGTGCGCGCCAACAAGGCGGCCGAGGGGATCGGCGGCCACATTTCCTCGTACGCCTCGGCGGCGACGCTGCTCGAGGTCGGCTTCAACCATTT
This sequence comes from Candidatus Sumerlaeia bacterium, assembly GCA_039683515.1. Taxonomy (GTDB): domain Bacteria; phylum Sumerlaeota; class Sumerlaeia; order MVZB01; family MVZB01; genus JAJFUE01. Next base: position 25,951 of record JBDKRG010000016.1, read on the forward strand.
CTTCCGCGCGCAGAACGAAAAGTTCAACGGCGACATGGTCTATTTCCAGGGCCACTGCGCCCCGGGGATTTACGCGCGCGCGTTCCTCGAAGGGCGCCTCGGCGAGGAACAGCTCGCGCGCTTCCGCCGCGAGCTCAGCCCCGGCGGCGGCCTCGCCAGTTACCCGCACCCGTGGCTCATGCCCGAGTTCTGGCAGTTCCCGACGGTGTCGATGGGCCTGGGGCCGATCCAGTCGATCTACCAGGCGCGCCTGAGCCGCTACCTCGAGGACCGCGGCCTGAAAGAGCCCGGCGACGCCAAGGTGTGGTGTTTCGTCGGCGACGGCGAGACCGACGAGCCCGAGACGCTCGGCGCGATCGGCCTGGCCGCGCGCGAAAAACTCGACAACCTGATCTGGGTCATCAACTGCAACCTGCAGCGGCTCGACGGCCCCGTGCGCGGCAACGGCAAGATCATTCAGGAACTCGAGGCAGACTTCCGCGGCACCGGCTGGAACGTCATCAAGGTCGTGTGGGGGAGCGACTGGGACGAGCTCCTCGAGCGCGACCGATCGGGCCTCCTCGTGCGGCGCATGGACGAGCTGGTCGACGGCGAGCAGCAGAAGTTTTCGGTCGAGGACGGCGCTTACGTGCGCAAGCATTTCTTCGGCAAATACCCGGAACTGCTCAAGCTGGTCGAACACCTGAGCGACGAGCAGGTCCGCAAGATGCAGCGCGGCGGCCACGACCCGGCCAAGGTTTACGCCGCCTTCAAGGCGGCCGTCGGGCACCGGGGCGCGCCGTCGGTCATCCTCGCGCAGACGATTAAAGGCTATGGGTTGGGAGAAGCCGGAGAAGGGCGCAACATCACGCACCAGCAGAAGAAGCTCAACGAGGACGAGCTGCGCCATTTCCGGACGCGGTTCGACATCCCGGTCGACGACGAGGCGGTCGCCGAGGCGCCGTTTTACAAGCCGCCCGCCGGCAGCGCCGAGATGCAGTACCTCATGCGGCGCCGCAGGGCCCTCGGCGGGTTCGTCCCCGAGCGCCGCCACCGCGCCCCGACGATCGCCCCCCTCGAGCCCGAGCTCTTCCACGAGTTCCACGAGGGGACGGCCGGCCGCGAGGTCTCGACGACGATGGCGTTCGTGCGCCTCCTCACCAAGCTCATGAAGCACGAGCGGATCGGACGCCGCGTCGTCCCGATCGTTCCCGACGAGGCCCGCACGTTCGGCATGGAGTCGCTCTTCCGCCAGTTCGGCATCTACTCGCGCGTGGGGCAGCTCTACGAGCCGGTCGACGCCAGCAGCCTGCTCTATTACAAGGAGGCGCGCGACGGCCAGATCCTCGAGGAAGGCATCACGGAAGCCGGCTCGATGTGCTCGTTCATCGCGGCCGGGACGGCCTACGCCAACCTCGGCCTGCAGATGATCCCGTTCTTCGCGTTCTACTCGATGTTCGGCATGCAGCGCATCGGCGACCTCGTCTGGGCGGCCGGCGACCAGCGCGCCCGCGGCTTCCTGATGGGCGGCACCGCCGGCCGCACGACACTCAACGGCGAAGGCCTCCAGCATGAAGACGGCCACAGCCACCTGCTCGCCTACCCCGTGCCGAACTTGCTCGCCTACGATCCGGCCTATGCCTATGAGCTGGCCGTCATCATCGAGGCCGGCATTGACCGCATGTTCGCGCGCGGCGAGGACGTCTTCTATTACATCACGATGTATAACGAGAACTACGCGCAGCCGGAGATGCCCGACGGCGCGCGCGACGGCATCCTGCGCGGGATGTATCGCCTCCGCGAGGGCGAAAACAAAGGCTCGAAGCTTCACGCGAACCTCCTCGGCAGCGGGCCGATCCTCGAAGGCGTGCGCCGCGCCGCCGAGGTCCTCGAAGAAAAGTTCGGCGTCGCCTGCGACGTCTGGAGCGTGACCAGCTACAAGCAGCTTCACCGCGACGCCGTCGATGCCGCGCGATGGAACATGCTCCACCCGCGCGACAAGGCGAGAGTTCCGTACGTGACCGAGTGCCTCTCCGGCCGCAGGGGCGTCACCGTCGCCGGCAGCGATTACGTGCGGGCGCTGCCCGAATCGATCGGCCGCTACGTGCCCGGCCGGTTCGTGACGCTCGGCACCGACGGCTTCGGCCGCAGCGAGACGCGCGCGGCCCTGCGCGATTTTTTCGAGGTCGACTGGCGGTGGGTGACGATCGCGGCGCTCTCGGCCCTTGCCGCCGAAGGCAAGCTCGAACCCGAAGTGGTCGCCGGCGCGATGCGTGAATTCGAAATCGACCCCGAGCGGGGGAATCCGGTGACCCGGTAGGCCGGAGTCGCCACCGGTGGCATTCAATGCGGTAGCCCGAACGTGAGCGAAGGATTCGACTACAGATCGGCGATTTTCGATTACGATTACGATTACGCGCACGAGCACGAGCACGAAATGGAGTGAAATATGGCGACTGAAATCAAGCTGCCCAACGTCGGCGAGAATGTCGAGAAGGCCAAGGTCGTGCGCGTGCTGGTCAAAGCCGGCGATTCGGTCGCCAAGGATCAGCCGCTGATCGAGATCGAAACCGAGAAGGCGACGCTCGAGGTCCCGGCCGACGCCGCGGGCCGGGTCGCCGCCGTCAAGGTCGCCGCCGGCGACGAAATCCGCGTCGGTCAGACGATCGTCACGCTTGAGGGCGGCGAGGCCCCGCCATCGGCCGAACAACCGGCCGAGGAAAGCGAGGAAGAAGCCCCCGCCCATTCGCATCGCGAAACCGCGGCCGAAGAAGAAATCGATGTCGAATCCGCAATCCGCAATCCGCAATCCGCAATCTCCACCCCGCCGGCCGCGCCGTCGGTCCGCCGTTTCGCGCGCGAGGTCGGCGTCGATATTAATGAAGTGAGAGGCAGCGGGCCGTACGGCCGGATCTCGATCGAGGACGTCAAGGCCCATGCGCGCCGCGCCTCGGGCGGCCCGATCCCGGCGGCGATGCCCGCCACTCGGGCCGCGACCCCGCCGCTCCCCGACTTCGGCCGGTGGGGAGAGATCGAAATCCGCGACATCAGCAACATCCGGCGCGTCACCGCCGAGCGCCTCGGCCACAGCTGGGCCGCCGTCGTCCACGTGCATCATCAGGACGCGGCCGACATCACGGATCTCGAAAACCTGCGCCTCAAGAAGAACGAGAAGACGCAGGAGCCGAAGCTGACCGTCACGGCCGTGATCGTCAAGGCGCTGGCCGCGGTCCTCAAGAAATACCCGATGGTGAACTCGAGCTTCGACGCCGAAAATCAAAAGATCATTCTCAAGAAATACATCCATATCGGCGTGGCGGTCGACACGCCGCGCGGCCTGCTCGTCCCCGTGATCCGCGACGTCGACGAGAAAAGCATCATGGAGCTTGCGGGCGAGATCGACGCCTTCGCGAAAAAAGCCCGCGACGGCAAACTCACCCCCGACGACATGAGCGGCGGCACCTTCACCGTTACGAATCTGGGCGGCATCGGCGGCACGCAGTTCAACCCCGTCGTCAACTGGCCCGAGGTCGCGATCCTCGGCGTTTCGCGCGCGAGCCGCCAACAGGTCTGGTTCGAGGGCGGCCCGCAGTGGCGCCTGATGCTGCCGCTGTGCCTCGGCTACGACCACCGCGTCGTCGACGGCGCCGACGCCGCCAGATTCTTAAGGGACGTCGCCGCCGACCTCACCAGCCCATTCGAGCTCATGCTGGAGATATGATTGAACCACGGAGACACGGAGGCACGGAGAATTTCTTGAATTCTTCTTTGCGTCCTTTGCGTCTCTGCGGTTCAATTTGATTTTGATTCGCTGTTCTCCGTGCCTCCGTGTCTCCGTGGTTCAATGAATTCGATCAGGAGCTTTGCAATGGCTGAAACTCTCAAAACCCAGGTGGTCGTCATCGGCGCGGGTCCCGGCGGTTATGCCGCGGCGTTCCACGCGGCCGATCTCGGCCTCAAGACCGTCCTCGTCAACGCCGAGCGCGATCCCGGCGGCGTCTGCCTGCTGCGCGGCTGCATCCCGTCCAAGGCTCTGCTGCACGCGGCGAAGCTGATCGGCGAGGCGCGGCATGCATCGGCATTCGGCATCGAGTTCGGCGAGCCCCGGATCGACGTCGACAAGCTGCGCGGCTGGAAAGAGTCGATCATCAAGAAGCTGACCGGCGGCGTGCGCCAGCTCGCGAGCCTGCGCAAGGTCCAATACATCAACGCCCGCGCGCGCCTCCTCGACGCGCACGCGCTTGAGCTCTCGCCCGGCGACGGCGCCGAGGGCGTCCCCGGGCGCATCGAGTTCGAGCACGCGATCCTGGCCAGCGGCTCGCGCCCGGCCGTCCCCGGCATGCTCCGGCTCGACAGCGACCGCGTCATGAACTCCAACGGCGCGCTCGACCTGCCCGACGTGCCCGGCCGGCTGCTCGTCATCGGCGGCGGCTACATCGGCCTGGAACTGGGCACGGTCTACGCCGCGCTCGGCAGCCGTGTCACGGTCGTCGAACTCACCGACGGCCTCCTGCCCGGCGCCGACCGCGACCTCGTCCGTCCGCTCCAGGCCTCGCTTCAGAAGAAGTTCGAAGCCATCTACCTCAACGTCAAGGTCACCGGCCTCCAGGCCGTCGGCGACGCCGTCGAGGTTTCGCTCGAGGGCGAAGGGGTCGAGCCGAAGATGACGTTCGACCGCGTCCTCGTCGCCGTCGGCCGCCGCCCCAACAACGAAAACCTCGGCCTCGAGAACACGCGCATTCAACTCACCGAGCGCGGGTTCGTGAAGGTCGACGCCCAGCGCCGCACCGACGAGCCGAGCATCTTCGCCATCGGCGACATCGCCGGCGAGCCGATGCTCGCGCACAAGGCCCACCGCGAGGCCAAGGTCGCCGCCGAAGTCATCGCCGGCCGCGCCGCCGCCTTCGACAGCGTCGCCATCCCGGCCGTCGTCTTCACCGACCCCGAAGTGGCGTGGGCGGGCGTGATGGAGGCCGAAGCGAGGGCCAAGGGGATCGACGTCGCCGTCGCGAAGTTCCCGTGGGGCGCCTCCGGCCGCGCGCTGACGCTCGACGCCCCGATGGGCGTGACCAAGCTGGTGATCGACAAATCGAACGACCGCGTCCTCGGCGTGGGGATCGCCGGCTCGGGCGCCGGCGACATGATCAGCGAGGCGGTCGTGGCCATCGAGATGGGCGCCGTCGCGCGCGACCTCGCCGATGCGATCCATCCGCACCCGACGCTCGCCGAAACGATCATGGAAGCCGCCGACGCCTACTACGGCGAGGCGACCCACGTCGCGCGGGCGAAAAAATAAGCCGCCTCGGGCGCAAGCGCCGGCGTCACATCGAAAAAAGCTGTTCGGCATCGAATGGCTCACCGCAATGTGGGGCCGGCGCCCCCGCCGGCCATCCGTACATTATTTTTTCAACCGCGCTCCAAACCGCGAGATCACAATACAGGCGGGCCGAACTCCCCAATCCCTTCGGCGCCCCAGCCGTTTTTCGCGTGATTTCACCACGATCTTGTTTGGCCCGCATTTTGTTATCCCACCGTCTTGGTTGTTATCATCCCCTACCGGAGTCACTGCCATGAAGTCACTCTGCTGCGCGCTTCTATTGTCCGTGATCTTGGTCTCGGGTTGCCGCCATATCGCTCCCGTCCCGCGGGCCGAGGAACCTCACATGAAGGCTTCTTCCGTCAAGCCCGCTTCCGCCCGCCGCCTCCAGCACCTCTGCGAAGTCGAAATCCTGGCTCTGCCCAAGGGCACGTTCATGAATTTCGACCAGGACTTTCGGGCGCAAATCACCAGCGGCCAGCCGCTCAATGCCGCCGTCCCCGCCCGTTTCCTCACCCATCGCGATGTGCGCGTCCTGATACGCCCGCGGCTCATCATCGCCGACGGCGAGACCGGCGCGGTGGTCGAGGCCGACGACGCGAACACAACCGGCACGGGAATCCGCGTCGAACTCACACCCGCCGGCCGGCCCGACGGCTCGGTCAGGCTCCACGCCGACATGCGTATTCCCGCGCGGGACAAGCGCGGCCGCGTCGTGATCTCCAACGACAAAACGCCGCAAATGAACCTGATCTCCGAGGACCGCATCGTGCAATCGTCGGCCGATACCTATCAGTGTTACCGCCCGGAGTCGTCCGCCGGGGCCTATGATGTTTTTGTTTTCGTGAAGCTCCAAACCTTGGGCCGCCCCTAGGGGTCTGATGGAGTGACCGGCTATTGCGTTGCTTGACCCGTGACGCGGCTATCCCGAGCTGCGCGGCGAACCGTATGTATTATTGGATTGGAACGACGATGAATACCGAACCGGAACAGGAAATTGGTTCGCGACCGATGATCACCGGCCCCGGCATGCGCCTGATGTTCGCCCTTCTGGGCCTCCTTCTGTTTTTGCTCATTTCGCTCCTGACCATCGGCCGGGGCCTCAACATCCAGGAATACATCAAGGATCTATTCCGGTAGGCCGGGGCCGATTTCCGCTTTCAATTTTCCCCGGTTCTCTATACAAACACCCTGTCCGATCGTTTGCGTCAACCGAGCATCAATACACCCGGGGAGTGCGACCATGAAGCGATCACCGGCCGGCCTTTGTCTCCTGCTCACCGCCCTGATGCTTTCGGCATGCGCGGGGCTGGGCCCGAAACCCGTGCCCGTCCCGAACGCCGGGATCATTCCGGCCCCCGCCAAGTGCGAAATGGGCCGCGGCTCGTTCGTCGTCCGCCCCAGGACGCGGATCGTCGTGCTTTACGCCACCGGGGCGGAGACGAACCCGGACCTGAACACGGCGGAGCTGCTCCGCGACGGCATCGCCGAGCGCGCCGGGCTCGATCTGCGCGTCGCCACGCGTCCGCGCGAGTACGCGTCGGAATCGCCTCGCAGGGGAACGATCTGGCTGGCGATCTCCCCGGTGTCGAACCACCCCGAAGGTTACGCGCTGACGGTTTCGCCCAAGGGCGTCGTCATCAAGGCGCCCACGCAGGCCGGCCTGATCTACGGCGCCCAGTCGCTGCTTCAGATGATCGGCGCCCAGACGTCGGGAAAAGGCGGGCCGGTCGCGATCCCGGCGGTCGCGATCCAGGACCAGCCCCGCTACGGCTACCGCGGGTTCATGCTCGACGAGGCCGGCCACTGCCTCGGCGTCAAGAACCTCGAGCGGACGCTCGACATCATGGCGAGCCTCAAGCTCAACCGCCTCCACTGGCACATCACCGACACCCGCGGCTGGTGCATCGAAATCAAGAAATACCCCAAACTGACCCAGGTTTCGCATGCGCGGCCGATCCAGCCCGACGGACAGCCCTTCTATACGCAGGACGACGTCCGCGAGCTGGTCGCCTACGCGCGCGCCCGCAACATCATGATCATCCCCGAGATCGACATGCCGGGCCATGCGATCGCGGCGACCAGGGCCTATCCCGAGCTCTCCGGCGGCGGCGAAACATCGATGCCCGACTGGACGTTCGATCCGGCGAAGGAGGAGACCTACACATTCCTGCAGGACGTCCTCGCCGAAGTCGCGGTGCTCTTCCCGGACACGCCCTACATCCACATCGGCGGCGACGAAGTCTACTTCGGCTACAAGGCGTGGATGGCCAACCCGCGCATCGCCCGGTTCGGCCGCGAGCACGGCGCCAGCAGCGCCATCGAGCTCGAGCACTACTTCGACCGGCGCATGGCGGATTACATCCGGCGGCTCGGCAAAAAGACAATGGGCTGGGACGAAATGACGACGGCCGGCGTGCCGCGCGAAAACCTCACCCTCTTCTGGTGGCACAACGAGCGCACGAAGCTTCTGACCGACAGTCTCGCCGCCGGCTACGACTGGGTCCTTTGCCCGCGCGACCCGTGCTACTTCGATTTCATCCAGTACCCGGCCCAGAAATACGGCCGCAAGATCTTCGGCAACACGAAGCTCATGAACGACCTCGCCCGCGTCTACAACAACTTCCCGGACAAGTATTTCAAGCTCGTCCCGCCGGGGGGCGAAAACCGCATCATCGGCGTCGAGGCGTGCGTGTGGATGGGCTCGTGCGGCACGATGAAGCGGCTCGAGTTTCTGATTTATCCGCGGCTCGCGGCGCTGGCCGAGGACGGCTGGACCCCCGCGGACCGGAAGAACTACGAAGATTTCCAGGGGCGCGTGAAGTTCTTCATGAAATGGCTCGACGCGATGAACGTGTATTACTGCAACCCGTTCGACCCGAGCCTGACCCCCGAGCCGGACGTGGTTCCAGCCGCCCAGCCGAATCACCAAACGGCAAGGCCGGCTCAACCGGCCGCTGCGAAAAGATAATCTCAGGGGCTGGATCGAACCGGCTCGAACGGATTTGGAGTTCCGTCTCGGATCGTTTATAGTCTCGGCATGATGAAGGAGCGGCCCAGTCCTTTGCTCATCGCCGTGGCCGTGTGCCTGTTGCTCGCGGGCGTGTGGCTGCGGCTCTATCACCTCGGCCTGGAAAGCTTCTGGCTCGACGAGGTCTTCAGCGCCAACATTGTCGAAGGCCCGCCCGGCCAGATCCTGGACCGCATCCCGCACGACAAGCCGCCGCTCGACTACTACATCCAGGCGATGGCCGACCGGCTCCCGGTGCCGCGCGAAGTCAGCCACCGGCTCTCGGCCGCGATCTCCGGCGTCCTGGCCCTCCTGCTGCTCTGGGGTTTCGCCCGCCGCCTGTATGGCGAAAAAATCGCCTGGGCGGCCGTGGCGCTCGCTGCGGTGCACGCCTCGTTCATCCATTATTCGCGCGAGGCCCGCCCGTACTCCAACGTCAACCTCATGCTGATCGGCCAGATGTGGGTGTTTTATGCATTGTGGGAGCGCCTCCGCGCCGGCGCCGCGCTCAAAAGCCTCGTCGGTCCGATCGCCCTTCTCGTCGCGCTCTCGACGCTGGCCGTCTATACATCCTATGGAACGGTCCTGATCCTCATGACCGAGTTCCTGTTCCTGCTCGGGGCCCTGCCCGTTCTGGAGCGCCGCCGCCCCGACTGGTCCGGCTGGGGGCGCCCGATCGCCATGTTCGCCGCGCTGGCCCTCATCCTGGCGGCCGCCACGCTCCCGCTGCGCGGGCACGTCGACGTCCGCCCGCCCGAGGATTACTTCTGGCGCTTCCAGGGGTTCCATGCGACGACGACCGCGCGCTGGCTCGCCGAGCTGCTGATCGGGCTGACCCCCGTCAACGCCTGGGCGTGGGCGTCGGCGATCCCGCTGACGGCCCTGGTCGCGATCGGGGCGGTCCGCGCCTGGCGCCTCCAGCCGCGGGCGACGCTCTTCGTGGCCCTGTGCTCGATCGCGCTCCCCGCGCTGGCCGTCGTGTTCTATGCCGTGATCGATCGCGAATTTACGACCCGCTATACCATTTTTTCGAGCGTCGGGCTGTGCATGCTGATGGCGCACGGCGCGCTGGCCGTCGCCGGGCGGCTGCGCCGGCCGTGGGTCGCCGGCGCCGTGATCCTGGCGTTCGCCGCCGGCGCCCTCGCGCTCCACGCCGCCGACCGTTTCGAAAAATGCGACTGGCGCGGCGCGGCCCGTTACCTGCGCGAGCGCGTCCGGCCCGGCGAGCGGATCGTCGTGACCAGCTACCAGGCCCTCGTCCCGCAAGAATATTACCTGAGCCACGAAGGCGTGGCCGCCCCCTGCATGCTCCCCGGCGTGGCCGACAAGCTTCCCGAGGCCCCGTACTGGCGCGTGGACCAGGTCTACGGCCATGCGGCCAAGGCGGCGGCCACGGTCCAGGGGGTTCGGATCGAGCCGCTCGGCCAGGCTCCCGGGCCCGAACGGCTCGGCGAGCTGGCCGCCGCCCTCGGCAACCCGCCGACGCTGCGCCCGGGCGCCGGCCCCGCCGCGCTCCTCGGCGCCGGCTGGAGCGAGCCCGAGCACTGGTCGAAGGATTTCTCGGTCCGCTGGCTGTGCCGGCCGTGCAGTTGGTTCAACCTGCCGATCACCGCGCCCGGCGCCGGCCGCCTCAGCATCAAGCTCATGCCGGCGAAGTGGCCGCAGGGCCCGCCGCAATGGATTCAGCCCAGGATCGGGACGACGACCCTCGAACGCCGCACGCTCCCGGCCGGCTTCTCCACCCAGGCGTGGGATGTCCCGGCGGGGGTCCTCGCGCGCGGTTACAACCGGATCGAACTGGAGATCGCGTGGCTGCATTCGCCGTCGGAGGACAGCCCCGGCTACGGCGACTTCCGCCGCCTCGGCGCCGCCGTCGAGTCGATCGCGTGGACGCCGGCCCGGTGACACGGACCGGCCCGGACGCCACAGGCCGGCCCGGACGGCATCGGTGCGAATCGGTGGGTTCCTCCGTGTGGATCTTGAAATCTTGATTTTGTTACAATTTCTTGTTGCAGTTTGGCCGATTTGGAACCAAATTGATTCTTTGGAGGCCTGATGCGGGCGCCGAACGTAGTTTTTCGGCCGCGTGGGGCGATTTGTCGATTGACAGTCCGGTTCGTCTTCCGTTAGAACCTGCGGGAGGCGGATGTCTGTTTTTGCATGGTTTAGAAGGATGAACACGGCCATGAAAATACTAGCGGCAGGTAAATGGATCGGGTCCGCGGCGTTTGCGGCGGCCCTGATGGCGTTGATTTCCATGCCTGTTGGGGCCCAAACATCGCTGGCGGAAACGGCCGCTGTTTCGGCCGGCGTCGGCGAACTGGCCAGCCAGCAGGTCGGCTCCGGCCCCGGCAACCTGGCCCTCGAACGGGCCCGCAACCTTCCGGGCGGCGCCGCTCCCGGCGCTCCCGCCCCCGGCGGCGCTCCCGGCGCTCCCGGTGCTCCTGGCGCCCCAGCCCCCTCCGGCGGCGGCGGCGCGATGGTTCAGATCCCCGGCATGCCGATGGGCCCGCAGATCACCGTCATCACCGGCACGCGCGTCTTCGACGCGATCACCGGCCAGCTCCTCGACGACGCCATTCAGAAACAGGTCCCCCAGGCCGATAGCGACAAGTATTTCGACGACGGCACGCACGGCGACCTCGAGGCCGGCGACGGCGAGTTCACCAAGGTCGACGAGCGCCGCGACGTTCTCGGCCAGTCCAACCAGCGCTTCAAGGAGCAGCTGGTCAAGGCCCTGATTTCGGCCGACACCTACACCCCGCTCCAGTACTTCGGCCTCATGATCGCCAGCACCGAGCGCCAGAGCACCGTCCCGCGCAACCGCGCCTGGTCGATGGTCTCGGCCCCGGGCGGCGGCCCGGGCTTCACCCTGCGCGAGGTCCCGACCGGCGAGCCCGTCACGATCCCGAGCTACCGCGAAAAACAGAAGGAAAAAGACTCCAATATTAAGAACAACTGGTCGCAGCGTTTCCTGCAGGAATTCCGCGTCAACAAGGACGACCTGACGAGCCAGTTCTATTCGCTGTATATCCCCCAGCCCCCGCCGATGCCCTCCGTGGCTCCCCCGCCGACCCAGGTCTGGACGCCGTTCTCGGACCCGCAGGCGATCGCCCGCGCCGAGCAGAACCAGCGCCAGCTCGAGTTGCAGGGCCCCATGGCCCGCGGCGGGATGGGCGGCGGCGCCGCCATGATGGGCGGCGGCGGTGGCGGCGGCGGCGCCGAGTAAGACCGAGATCACCGGAAAGAGAAGAGAGAGATATGGCACTGACGCCGGAAGATGTCGATCATCTGCACGATTCGATCAAGAAATTGCTCGAAGCCTGGATGCGCATCAAGCTAATCTTCCAAAAGGCATTTGGCGAGGGTGAGATCACCCCCGAGCACGAGAACGCCTACCTGCAGCTCAAAAGCGAGGTCTCCCGGCTTTACCGCCTGATCTCGGACCGCCTGCCGCGCGGCCTGGCGATCGACGGCGACAAGATGATGGAGATGCTCAAGAACGCCATGACCATGGAGCACTTGAGCAACCAGTCGGCGGCGGAGCGGCAGGTTTATTACGCCACGTGGCACCGGATTTACCTGAAGATCACGCGCGCGCTGGGCGCCCTGGAAGTCATGAAGTCGGGTTATTACCCCCATATGCATCGCGATCGGCTCAAGTCCAAGGAGCCGGCCAAGAAGAAATAGCCGTGAATTTGAACTGTTAACGGATCCTGTTAAGTCTGTCTCGGAGGAATCCTGTCGTGCACACCGTCAACCGCTTGGTTCGGAATTTAGGGCTGCTCGGGCTCTGCCTTGCTCTGGTTCCCATGCTTGGCTGCAACAAAATGCTGGCCCAGTATTCCCAGCGTCAGGCCCAGAATCGCAAGGACGAGGCCGTCAAGAACGAGGCCGAAAAGTTCGCCCCGGAGCTCCTCAACGAGACGAACACCAAGATCAATCAGGCCATGACCCAGTTCACGCAGAAGCAGTACACCGAGGCGCGCGTGACCGCCAAGGACGCCGCCGAAAAGGCCAAGGAACTCCTGACCCAGACCATCCAGCGCCGCGCCCAGGCCCTGCGCGACGAGGCGTTCATCTGGCTGCAGCGCGCCAAGACCAACCAGGCCGAGCAGATCGACAACGTCAAGTATGAGGCCGTCCGCAAGCTCAACGAGGACGGCCGCGACCAGTTCGCCAAGCAGAAGTTCGAGGCGTCGATCGAGACGTTCCTCAAGGTCAACAGCGACACCCAGTCGCTGCTGGCCAACCTGCGCCAGGAGGCCGAGACCGGCCTCAAGGAGGCGCAGGGGATGAAGAAGGAACTCATCGACGAGGGCGCCCGCGAAAACGCCCCCGAATACATCGAGACGATCGACCGCCAGATCAAGGACATCGAGCGCTTCATCAAGACCGACTACGACTACCGCTCGGCCCTCAACGTCCGCCGCGAGGCCCGCCAGACCCTCGCCCGCGGCCGCACCGAGACCCAGCGCGTCAAGAGCGACAAGCAGATCAACGAGATCGAAGCCCTGCTCAACACCGCCTACAACCTCAAGAGCGAGGAGTTCGCCTCGCAGTCCAACACCAACGTCACCCGCGAGTGGGAAAACCTCTCCCTCCTTTACACCCAGGGCAAGTACAGCACCGTCCTGCTCGACGCCCCCAAGGTCAAGCAGCACGCCGACGCCCTCATCCAGGAGACCAAGGAGAGCGCCGCCAAGACCCAGCTCGCCAACGCCCGCCAGGCGATCGTCCGCCTGACCGACAACAAGGCCCGCCATTACCTGCCCGGCCGCGTCGAGCAGCTTGACAGCCTGACCAGCAAGTCCCAGGGCGAGATCAACCAGCAGATGTTCGTAGAGGCCCGCGCCACCGCCGAGCGCGCCCTCGAGCTCGTCAAGAACATCGAGCAGGAATTCGACGCCATGGCCCAGGGCGAAATCAACAAGGCCTCCGAACAGCTCGGCGCCTCCGAGGCCACGTTCCGCACCATGGAACAGATCTTCGACAAGAAGATCCCCGGCACCTGGACCGGCAGCGACCTCGCCCTCGAGAACGCCAAGAACACGATGAAGGAGGAGCTGCGGTCGCGCCTGAGCACCGCCGGCCTCAACCTGAGCCTCGCCACCGTCCGCCGCCAGGAGAAGGACTTCGACATGGCCATCGAAGTCGCCCGCCAGGTCTCCGAGTCGGCCGAATACATCACCGGTCAGACCTTCCGCGTCGTCGCCCACAACTCGGTCCTGGAGATCGCCAACGAGCTGACCAAGTACGAGCGCGAGGGCGGCCGCCAGTACGCCCAGGTCGAGCTCGACAAGACCCACAAGATGCTCGACGAGACCAAGGGCCTTCTTGAAAAAGAACAATACCGCCAGGCCGTTCGCCGCGCCGCCGACACCAAGGCCCAGCTCTCGATCCTCTACCAGGAACTCGAGCGCGTGGCCGTCGCCAAGATCGACAGCGCCCAGGCCCAGCTCAAGGAAGCCCGCCAGAACCGGGCCGAGAAATACGAGAGCCAGTCGCTGGCCCAGGCCGTCACCCTGATCGACCAGGCCCGCGGCTCGCTCGAGCGCGGCGACAACATGCAGCAGGCCATCGAGGCCGCCGCCAACGCCGAGTCCATCGCCCAGTCGGCCAAGGAGCAGTCGCTCAAGGAATGGGCCCAGGACATGTCGCGCCACAGCGAGATCCTGATCGGCCGCGCCATCGCGGCCGGCGCCCCCCGGTTCGCCCCCGAACGCCTCCAGAAGGCCCAGGCGCTCCGCAACAACGTCGACGAGCTCCTCGCCCGCCAGCAGTACCGGCAGGCCGTCGAGATGGGCGCCCAGGCCATCGAGGCGGCCGACGGCGCGCTCATGGCCCAGATCAACGAGGCCGAGGACGCCATCGCTTCGGCCCGCCGCTTCAACGGCTTCCAGTATGACCCCGACCGCCTCGCCCACGCGATCGTCGCCCTGAAGAGCGCCCGCGAGGACATGGAGGCCGGCAACTACCAGAAGGCCGCCGTCGAGTCGCAGATCGCCCTGACGACCGCCCAGAACATCACCGGCAAGGCCAAGCGCCAGTCGTTCGACGACCAGCTCGAGGTCCTCAAGGCCCGCGTCGACGAAGCCGCCAAGGCCGGCCCCGGCTACTACCAGATCAAGGACCTGGCCAAGATCGTCGGCGAGATGAACCGCCTCCAGAACTCCTATGACCCGAAGAACTACCAGAACTACGCCGACAAGGTGAAACTGCTCGAGGCCCAGGTCGCCGGCCTCATGGAGTCCTCGCCCGACGCCCTCAAGGCCACCGTCAGCGACCTCCAGAACCGGCTCCAGGAACTCGAGGAGCGCGGCGCCCGCCGCAGCGAGGAACCCCGCGTCCGCGAGGTCGAAAAGAAGATCGAATACGCCCAGATGGACTTCAAGGCCGAGAAATACCGCCCCAGCTATGAAAACGTCCGCGACGCCGCCCGCCTGCTCGGCGAGATCGAGACCCGGCTCGACGAGCGCCAGTTCGACATGGAGCTGACCTCCTTCCTCAAGGAGTTCACGACCCAGATGGACAAGTTCGGCCTCGTCCTGGACATGGGCAGCACCACGATGGCCCAGCTGGCGATCGGGCCCCAGGGCCGCCCGCAGGCCGTCTCCCTGCTCAACGCCTCGCCGCCGTCGCAGCTGCGCAACGAGCTGACCCAGATCGGCGCCCGCGTCGAGCGGATGAAGGTCCCGGCCTCGCGCGTCGACGTCCACGAGGCGGCCGTCAAGATGTTCGCGCTGGCCAAGGAGGCCGCCGTCCAGTTCGAGAAGATGCCGATCCTGGACCAGTATTCGCCCACGGACGCCAAGACCATCATCCAGTCGGCGTATACGAAGATGCTGCTGGCGCGCCAGCAGGAACAGAAGATTCAGGCCGAAGTGGAACACCCGCAGCTCGAAGAAAAGCCCGTCGGGGTTGAGCGGGTGATCTCCTATCAGGGGTCGTAAACAATGGGTGATATGCTCTCAGGCGCAAACCTGATCTATACGATTGAAGGCATGACGTTCCTGGCAATCCTGCTGTTGCTGCTCTATTTCTGCTTTGCCTTGAACCTCTTCAAAAAAGACTAACCAGAGGGAGAGGGGGTCCGGCCGGCGAGATGGCGCGGGCGGGCCTCAACACCGGCCGATATGTCGATGATTCCAAATATCAAGGGTGGCAAGAAGGGCGAGAAGCAGGCCGCCATCCACCTCACCAAAGAGCAGAAGATGTATGTCGAGGACCTGATCAAGCTCGACAACCGCATCGTCGTCTGCCGCGAATACATCAACCTGTGGATGCAGTTCTTCCGGTTCTTCGCCGAGGACCTTTCCGAAAAGGAAATCACCCCGGCCGAGGAAAAGCAGTTCTTCCAGGTGATGAGCCAGCTGGCCCGCAAGCAGTTCATGTTCGTCGAGCTCATGGCCGACAAGTTCGACCGCGGCAACGACATCATGAACGTCCTGACCATGGCCGTCAGCCTCGCCCACATCCAGCTCATGCAGGAAAACACCCGCTCCAAACTCGAGCTCGACTGGCACGGCCTGTTCCTGGACATGAACAAGACGCTGGGCCGGCTCCTGCGCAGCTATCCGGGCAACATGACCCTCTCCCAGGCCCTCGAGGCCACCAAGGACCTCCAGCCCATCCAGGCCGGTGAAAACGGCGCTCCGGTGGCCTCGGCGACGCAGGCCAAGCCCAAGTCGGGCGACTTCAAAAACAAGTGGGTTGCCGCGGCGCTGGCGCTGTTTCTCGGTTTCTTCGGCGCGCACATGTTCTATCTCGGCCGCACGAAGGACGGCGTCCTGCGGCTCTGCACGCTCGGCGGCCTGGGCCTGTGGGCGCTGGTTGACTTCATCATGATCCTGACCGGCAAGATGACCGACGCCGGCGGCAGCAAGCTGATGTAGGCGGCGCTTGGAGCGCTTGGCGAAAGTTTTCCGTTTCGATCCGGATGACCGGCGCTCCCCGCGCCGGTCATTTTTCGTTTGGAGCGCGCGACTCGAGCGCGGCCTCCGCCGCAGCTCCGGCGTATGTCAAACAGCGCGACGGTCATCGCGAGAACCGCTCGGGCCGTCGATCGTTTTGCGATCCGGACGGCATCTTGCCGGGAGCGATCCGGCATAAACTTGTCGCAATGGCTCTTAACATAATATTAGGATTATATAGCCGAGCGTTCGCGCGTGGGCCGTAGCGATATAAGGCATATAAACACTGGTCGATATGGCAATGCGGGCCATGCTGATATCTTAATATTGTATTTATTATGTTCACATGGGCGGCGGGCGTGGCGGTCGGCCCCGGCGCGCTCCGCGGGCGGCTCCGGCCGCGATGATCGCCGCCCCACGGCCCTGGCCCCGGCGGTCGGGCGTCATTTCTCCGGGGATCTCCCCATTGTCTCCCCGCCCGGCGCGAGCCGGCCGAAAATTCGCTCAAATATCAGGCCGTGAATTCATTTTTTCTTTTCTTGAATCCGGAAAAATGAGCCCCCATCGGATGGCTTTTAAGGGACAACTCGCCGTATAGTGTTCTTATTGCAGGACTTGCGAGGCCTGTAAATATTTTTAAAATAGGGGGTTGACAAGACAGGTCAAATCGCTATGATAACCGAGCCTGTGTGAGGCGGGTCAGACGCCGAAACGAGCGAAAGACCCGGGGGACCTTGAAAAACGCAGGCGTCAGACAGAAGTCAGACGGTCCACGGATCATTGAAAGTACAGACCCCGGCAGGCGCCCATTCGGCGCGGCCGGCGCGACGAAGCCCTCGCGAAAAAATGAAAAAAGTCACTTGACTCGGGGCCCTCTTCTCGGGTATAAAGAAGAGTTGCCCTGCGACCGGTGGCCTGCCCCAGAGCGGCATCAAAAACCGCCTGGATGAGCCATCGGGAAGAGACTGAAAAAAGTGATTTTGAGGGCTTGACAAGGCGCGCAGGGGTTTGATACAAACAGGTCTTTTGCGGCCAGCCCGGAAAAGGTTGGCGGCAGGGAAAGCAAGACGCGGAATGGGTCGCAGGACCCGGGCCGTTCTTTGAAATCTGAATAGAGAGCAGCAAAGGCAATTCCAATTGGGAACGCCGA
Organism: Candidatus Sumerlaeia bacterium; assembly: GCA_039683515.1. Classification (GTDB taxonomy): domain Bacteria; phylum Sumerlaeota; class Sumerlaeia; order MVZB01; family MVZB01; genus JAJFUE01. The sequence continues at coordinate 43,320 of JBDKRG010000016.1, forward strand.
TGCGGCCAGATCGTGTTCGGTAGATCCAGAGAGACAAATGGCGCTGATCGTCGCTTGAGTCGGTCAGTGGCCTTACAAAATCTCCACGTAGTGGAACTCAAGTTCTATTCATGGAGAGTTTGATCCTGGCTCAGAATGAACGCTGGCGGCGTGGATTAGGCATGCAAGTCGTGCGAGAAAGAGGGCTTCGGCCCTTGAGTAAAGCGGCGAACTGGTGAGTAACAGGTGGGTAATGTGCCCTGAAGTGGGGGATAACAGGCGGAAACGCTTGCTAATACCGCATGTGAATCTGAGGACTATGGTCTGATGATTTAAAGCAGTAGTGCGCTTCAGGATCAGCCCGCCCCCGATTAGCTTGTTGGCGAGGTAATGGCTCACCAAGGCTACGATCGGTAGCTGGCCTGAGAGGGTGGTCAGCCACACTGGGACTGAGATACGGCCCAGACTCCTACGGGGGGCAGCAGTCTAGAGGCTTCGGCAATGGGGGCAACCCTGACCGAGCGACGCCGCGTGCGGGATTGAAGGCCTTCGGGTCGTAAACCGCTGTCAGGTGGGAAGAATGTCCGTATGGCGAATACGGAAGGGACGGTACCACCAGAGGAAGCCCCGGCTAACTCCGTGCCAGCAGCCGCGGTAATACGGAGGGGGCAAGCGTTATTCGGATTTACTGGGCGTAAAGGGTGCGTAGGCGGCCGCGCAAGTCTGACGTGAAATCTTCACCGCTCAACGGGAAGAGGTCGTTGGAAACTGCGTGGCTCGAGTGTGGTAGAGGCAAGTGGAATTCCAGGTGTAGCGGTGGAATGTGTAGATATCTGGAAGAACACCCGTGGCGAAGGCGACTTGCTGGGCCATCACTGACGCTGAGGCACGAAAGCGTGGGGAGCAAACGGGATTAGATACCCCGGTAGTCCACGCCGTAAACGGTGCACACTAGGTGTGGGAGGAGATCGACCCCTCCTGTGCCGCAGTTAACACATTAAGTGTGCCGCCTGGGGAGTACGGCCGCAAGGTTGAAACTCAAAGGAATTGACGGGGGCCCGCACAAGCGGTGGAGGATGTTGTTTAATTCGACGCAACGCGAAGAACCTTACCTGGGCTTGAACTGCTGGTTAAACTCCTGGAAACAGGGGCTGCCGCAAGGCGAACCAGTAGAGGTGCTGCATGGCTGTCGTCAGCTCGTGTCGTGAGATGTTGGGTTAAGTCCCGCAACGAGCGCAACCCTTGTCGTTAGTTACCAGCGAGTCATGTCGGGGACTCTAACGAGACTGCCGGTGATAAACCGGAGGAAGGTGGGGATGACGTCAAGTCATCATGGCCCTTACGTCCAGGGCTACAAACGTCCTACAATGGCCGGGACAACGGGATGCGATACCGCGAGGTGGAGCCGATCCCTAAAACCCGGTCCCAGTTCAGATTGGAGGCTGCAATTCGCCTCCATGAAGTTGGAATCGCTAGTAATCGCAGATCAGCATGCTGCGGTGAATACGTTCCCGGGCCTTGTACACACCGCCCGTCACACCACGAAAGTCGGCTGTTCCAGAAGTCGCTGTTGCAACCCGCAAGGGAGCTAAGTGCCAAAGGAAAAGCCGGTAATTGGGGTGAAGTCGTAACAAGGTAGCCGTATCGGAAGGTGCGGCTGGATCACCTCCTTTCTAGGGAAATCGGATGGGGCGCGCCTGAATCAGGCACCAAGCGCCGCGTCCACTCTCCTAGGTCGATTGACCGGATGCGATCACATTGGCGCGTCGGCAACCGATTGGATTTCCGAAGCTCTCTCTATTCAGTTTTCAGCGAACGGCCTGGGGGCGGCCACGGGCGCGCTCAAAGCCGGCAAAGGTCCGAGACGAAAAGGGGCCTGTAGCTCAGGTGGTTAGAGCGCGCGCCTGATAAGCGCGAGGTCGGTAGTTCGAGTCTACCCAGGCCCACCATGATTGAGGAATGCGGAATGCGGATTGCGGAGTAAAATTCCGAAATCCGAAATCCGAAATCCGAAATCGGGTTGGGGGCTGTAGCTCAGCTGGGAGAGCGCGGGCTTTGCAAGCCTGAGGTCAGGGGTTCGATCCCCCTCAGCTCCACCAAGCCCGCATCGACGGATCAAGACTCCACGCCAGGGCACCACGAGACAGGGCGCTTTGGCGTGGATTCTTGAGCCTTGCAGAAGGTTCGCTGTTCTTTGACAGACGAGTGATAAGAGTAATCAGCATGACGAAAGTCATGAACCAGGCGTCTTCCGCCGGGAGGCGGATAGATTTCTGTTCCCGAGATAGCCAAATGTTAAGCTATTAAGGGCACACGGTGGATGCCTAGGCGTCAGGTGGCGATGAAGGACGTGGTAAGCTGCGAAAAGCCTCGGGGAGCCGCAAACAGGCCGAGATCCGGGGATATCCGAATGGGGCAACCCACTGGAGACAACCTCCAGTACGGTGAACTGAATCCATAGGTTCATCGAGCGAACCCAGGGAAGTGAAACATCTCAGTACCTGGTGGAAAAGAAATCAAACGAGATTCCGGAAGTAGCGGCGAGCGAAACCGGATCAGCCCAAACCGGAAAGCTTCGGTTTTCCGGGGTTGTAGGGCGGCCCACACGGGAGGAATACGGTTAGTGGAATGGGAGGGGAATGCCCAACCATAGAAGGTGAAAGTCCTGTACACGAAAACCCGAAGCCTCTCGGGCCTGTCCCTGAGTAGGGCCGGACACGGGAAACCCGGTCTGAATCTGGGGGGACCACCCTCCAAGGCTACATACACCCTGACGACCGATAGTGAACCAGTACCGTGAGGGAAAGGTGAAAAGAACCTCTGGAAGAGGAGTGAAATAGTACCTGAAACCGTGTGTCTACAAACAGTCGAAGCTCTATAACCCCGCAAGGGGTCATGAGCGACGGCGTGCCTTTTGCATAATGATCCGGCGAGTTGATGTGCGTAGCAAGGTTAAGGGCCTTTGGTCCGGAGCCGTAGCGAAAGCGAGTCCGAATAGGGCGTTCAGTTGCGCGTATCAGACCCGAAGCGGGGTGATCTAGCCATGGCCAGGGTGAAGCGTGCTTAACCGCTCGTGGAGGCCCGAACCAGTGCACCTTAAAAAGTGTTTGGATGAGCTGTGGTTAGGGGTGAAAGGCCAATCAAACTCCGTGATAGCTGGTTCTCTCCGAAATGCCTTGAGGGGCAGCCTTATGCGTTCAATTCTGGGGGTAGAGCACTGAATGGACTAGGGGAACCACCATTCTACCGAACCCAATCAAACTCCGAATCCCAGAATTTCAAGCATAGGAGTGAGACAGTGGGGGATAAGCTTCATTGTCGAGAGGGCATCAGCCCAGACCGCCGGCTAAGGTCCCCAAGGTCGTGCTCAGTGGTAAAGGATGTGGATTCTCTTAGACAACCAGGATGTTGGCTTAGAAGCAGCCATTCATTTAAAGAGTGCGTAATAGCTCACTGGTCAAGAGAGTCTGCGCCGAAAATTTAACGGGGCTAAGCACGACACCGAAGCCGCGGATGCGTAAGCATGGTAGGAGAGCGTTCACAGGGCGGTGAAGGTCTAGCGTAAGCAGGGCTGGAGCGCTGTGAAGTGAATATGCCGGAATTAGTAACGATCAAACGGATGAAAAATCCGTTCGCCGCATGCCTAAGGTTTCCTGGGCAATGCTAATCATCTCAGGGTTAGGCGGCACCTAAGACGAGGCCGACAGGCGTAGTCGATGGACAGCAGGCGAAAATTCCTGCCCTGGCGCAGGGCGACAAAGACACGATGGGGTGACGCATCAAATACACCCAACCACGGCGTTGGTTGACCGTGGCGGGCTGCGTAGGAGGGTCGGTAGGCAAATCCGCCGGCCAACTTCGAGACAGTCCGGGAAACAAGCCGCAAGGTGAGTGAACTGGGTTGAAGGGGTGCCAAGAAAAGCCTCTAGTGAGTTCTGTGCCAACCGTACCATAAACCGACACAGGTAGGCGAGGCGAGTAGCCTCAGGCGCTCGGGATAACTCTGGAGAAGGAACTCGGCAATTTAACCCCGTACCTTCGGTATAAGGGGTGCCTGATTGGGTCAGGAGACTTGCTCTCCAAAGCCCTTTCGGGCCGCAGTGAATGGGCTCAGGCGACTGTTTATCAAAAACACAGGACTCTGCTAAACCGTAAAGGTGACGTATAGGGTCTGACGCCTGCCCGGTGCCGGAAGGTTAAGGGAAGAGGTTAGTCGCAAGGCGAAGCCTTGAACCGAAGCCCCGGTAAACGGCGGCCGTAACTATAACGGTCCTAAGGTAGCGAAATTCCTTGTCGGGTAAGTTCCGACCTGCACGAATGGCGTAACGATCTGAGCGCTGTCACCTCCAGAGACCCGGTGAAGTTGAGAGACCAGTGAAGACGCTGGTTACCCGTATCAAGACGGAAAGACCCCGTGGACCTTTACTATACCCTGATATTGGTGCCAGGCTCAGCATGTAGAGGATAGCTGGGAGACTTCGAAGCAGGGGCGCCAGCCCCTGTGGAGTCGACCTTGGAATACCAGCCTTGCTGCGCTTAGCATCTAACCCACGCCCGTAAGCCGGGTGGGGGACCGTGTCAGGCGGGTAGTTTGACTGGGGCGGTCACCTCCCAAAATGTAACGGAGGTGCACAAAGGTTCCCTCAGCACGGTCGGCAATCGTGCGTAGAGCGTAAGAGTAGAAGGGAGCTTGACTGCGAGATCGACAGATCGAGCAGGGACGAAAGTCGGTTCTAGTGATCCGGCGGTTCCGAGTGGAAGGGCCGTCGCTCATCGGATAAAAGGTACCCCGGGGATAACAGGCTTATCGCGTCCAAGCGTCCACAGCGACGACGCGGTTTGGCACCTCGATGTCGGCTCATCGCATCCTGGGGCTGTACAAGGTCCCAAGGGTTGGTCTGTTCGCCCATTAAAGCGGTACGTGAGCTGGGTTCAGAACGTCGTGAGACAGTTCGGTCCCTATCTGATACGGGCGCAGGAGTTTTGAGGGGATTTGTCTCTAGTACGAGAGGACCGAGATGAACGGACCTCTGGTGTTCCGGTTGTTCCGCCAGGAGCAGCGCCGGGTAGCCATGTCCGGTTCCGATAACCGCTGAAAGCATCTAAGCGGGAAGCGGACCTCAAGATAAGAACTCCCTGTCGCAAGACACTGAAGACCCCCCGAAGACGACGGGGTTGATAGGCTGGGGATGGAAGCGTGGTAACACGTGGAGTCGACCAGTACTAATCGGTCGTGCGGCTTAACACTAATTTTTCTCTCTCTCGAATGGCAATCTTCCGCCCTCCCCGGCGTAAGATGCCTGGTCCATGGCTTCGTTCGATTACTCGACTGCATCACTCGTCCGTCTATATAGGTTTCCCGGTGGCCAGAGCGAGGGGGTCACACCCGTTCCCATTCCGAACACGGCCGTTAAGCCCCTCCGCGCCGATGGTACTTGGCTCAGTGGGTCTGGGAGAGTAGGTCGCTGCCGGGGATATTTTAGCCGCCCCGCGAATTTCTTCGCGGGGCGGCTTCGCATTTTGGTGCTTGGGATGGGTCTTTTGCGTCCTGTGGGTTTTATGGGTCGTGACGATTTCAGTTGATCATAACCTTCATTGGACGCATAAGACCCACAGGACACATAAGACCAATCATCCCGACCTTACAGGAGACCGCCCCATGCCCGAAGATTTCATCCCTCCCCAGGGGAATCACAAAAAACGGCTCTCCTACGACTACGAAACTTTTTGCGGATTTATCGAAGCCCGTTCCGTCGTGCGAAGCAGATTTTTCTTGATCAATTTGGAATCCGCGAACGCATGATGCGCGCCCGACTTGATGCTCGAAAACGCCGAAAAATAAAGTAAATGGGATGAGTCATAGGAACTATTGGACCCAGATGACGCATAAGACCCATAGATATTTCTGCCACCTTCTATTGCTGGCCTCGCTTTTCTGCACGGCCGTCCATTTTTTCTTCCTCTTCCACGCCTCCCCCGCCCGCGACGACTTCAACCGCGCCTCGGTCGCCGGGCCGCTCGTCAAATCCGTCATCGAGTTTCACCAAACCTGGTCGGGCCGCTGGTCGGCGACCGCGCTTCAGATCGCCCTGGGCCGCAATTTCGACCTGATCGGCCACTACCCGGCCCTCATCTTTCCGTTTACATTGATTTTTTTCCTCGGCTGCCTGGGTTTCATCTCGCTCGTGGCCGCGCCGTCGGCCACTCGCTTCGCCCGGATCGGCCTGGCGTGGCTGCTGTCGTGCCTCATCTGGCTGAACCTGCCCGAGCCGGGCGAGGTCCTCTACTGGCTCACCGGCGCGGTCGAATACCTTTTGCCCGTGATGTTGGGCGTGATCGTTCTGGCGTGGCTGGCCCGGGCCGAAGCCTCGCGCCCGACGCTTCGCTATATCCACGCGGCCGGCCTGGCGCTCGCCACGTTGTTCATGACCGGCCTCCACGACATCCTCGGCCTGTATTTTATCTGCGTTTTGCTCCTGATCCTGATTTACCGCCTCGCCCGCAAAATGAAGGCCGGGCTTCTGCCGCTCCTGATCGCGGTCGCCGCGGCCGGGTTTCTCCTGACGATCGCGACGCCCGGCGTCTCGGCCCGCCGCGCGGCGTATGCGTCGCTCGCTCCCGAAGCCGGCGGCCTGCTTCTGCGCGGTTTACTCAAAACGGCCCAAATTTTCTGCGCCCAGTTCCTGCTTGCCCCGAGCCTGATCCTGGGCAGCCTGCTCGTGCTTGCCGCCGGCGCCGGCCGCCAGCTGGGTCCGCGCTGGCTCGAGCGCGACCGCGCCTTTTTCCGGATCGCTTTCCCGATCCTCGCGATCGCCTCGCCGCTCGGCTTGATGCTGGTCGTGATGCTGGGCGGCCTCTACGATCCGCCCCCGCGACTGGTCGACGCCGCATTCATCATTTTTGTTTTTGGCTGGGTCCTGGGCCTCATCGCCTGGATGCCGCCCGAGCCCGTGACGCTCGCGCCCCGCGCGCGCCGGCTGCTTTCGGCGGCGTTTGTTCTTTTCATTCTGGCCTTCTTCACGTCGGGCAATTCCTACCGCGCGGCCAGCGACGCCGTCATGCGGCTGCGGCCATATGCCCGGGCCACCCATGCCCGCACCGCCCAAATGCGGTCGGCCGCCGCCGATCCCCGCGCGCGCGTGACGCTCGCTCCCCTGCCCCGGCGGCCGCTCCTGTACCCGGATGCCGAAATCTCCCCCGACCCCGGCCACCCGCTCAACCGTGGTTATGCCGCCTTCTTCGGGGTTGCCTCCGTCCGGCTGAACGACCCGCATGCCCGGTAGTTTCGCGCAACAAATCGAATGAATTTCACGGCTTACCCTGTATAGTGGAACCACCATGCATTTCGTGCTCCTCGAGATCCTTGCTATCGGCTTTCTGGCGGCGCTGGCGCTGGGGTATGTCACGCATCGGCTAAGGCTCTCGCCGATCGTCGGTTATCTGATTGCCGGCTTTATCGTCGGGCCGCATTCGCCGGGGTTTACGGCCAATGCCACGCTGGCCGGCCAGCTTGCCGAGGTCGGCGTGATCCTGCTGATGTTCGGCGTCGGGTTGCACTTCGACCTCAAGGACCTTCTTGCCGTCCGCAGGATCGCCATCCCCGGCGCCGTGGTCCAGAGCCTTGCCGCGACGGTCGTCGGGTCGGCGGTGGCATGGGCCGCCGGTCTCACGATGAGCGCCGGGCTGGTGCTCGGCATGGCGATTTCGGTCGCGAGCACTGTCGTGCTGATGCGCGTCCTGATGGACAATGATCAGCTCGACACGATCCACGGCCATGTCGCGGTCGGCTGGCTGATCGTCGAGGACATATTCACGGTCATCATCCTGGTTCTGCTGCCGGCGCTGGCGGTGATTTTCAACGTCTCGGAGCAAAGCGAGGGGCCGGGGATTTTCAGCGCGCTCGGGATGGCGCTGGTCAAACTGGCGGCGCTTTCGGTGCTGGTGCTGTTCATTGGCGGCCGGGTGATCCCGAGGCTGATGGAGCACATCGCGCGGATTCGCTCGCGCGAGCTCTTTACGCTGACCGTGCTGGCCGTCGCGATCGCGATCGCCACGGTTTCGGCCGAACTCTTCGGCACTTCGGTCGCCCTGGGCGCGTTCCTGGCCGGCCTCGTCGTCGGCAAGACCAACCTGAGCCATCAGGCCGCGGCCGACGTCCTGCCGATGCGCGACGCCTTCGCGGTCCTGTTCTTCATCTCGATCGGCATGCTGTTTGACCCCGCGTTCCTGGTTCAAAAGCCGCTGCTGATCCTCGCCTGCCTCGGCATCATCCTGATCGTGAAGCCGCTCACGGCAGGGATTGTTGTGGTCGCGCTCGGCTGGTCTGTGCGCACTGCCCTGACGGTCGCGATCGGTCTGGCGCAGATCGGTGAGTTCTCGTTCATCCTCGCCCAGCAGGCTAACCAGCTCGACCTCCTGCCGGCCGAGGGGTTCAGCGTGCTGGTCGTGTGCGCGCTGATCTCGATCGCGCTCAACCCCGTGCTTTTCCGGCTGGTCGGGCCGGCGGAAAATTTCCTGCGGCGCTCGCCCCGGCTGTGGCACTACCTCAATCGCCGCGCCGAGTCCAAGGGCCAGGCCGCGAACCTCGCCACCGCCAGGACGCTCGGCCGGCTCGAAGCGACCCGCGCGATCGTCATCGGCTTCGGCCCGGTCGGCCGGCGCGTGACCGGCATCCTGCGCGAGTTCGCCATCGAGCCGGTGATCATCGACCTCAACGTCGACACGGTGAACAACCTGGTCGAGCTCGGCACGGCGGCGATCTACGGCGACGGCGGCCGCGACGAAATCCTGCGCGCCGCCGGCATCGAACGCGCCGACTACCTGCTCATCACGCTCCCCGACCTGTCGGCCTCGATCGCGGCCATCGCCCACGCCCGCGAACTGAATCCCTCGATCAAGATTCTGGTCCGCGCCCGCTTCCTCGACGCGCGCGGCATCCTCGAGAACCTCGGCGTCACCGCCATCTCCTTCGAGGAAGAGGAGGTCGCCAAGGCCATGGCCGGCCTCCTCGTCAATGAGGTGCCGCAGAAATCCGATTGGTAGAGCGCTTGACGATAATTTTCCGTTCGTGCTCGTGCTCGTGCTCGTAATCGTAATCGTAATCGAACCAATCACCGACTCTTGAAACTGATAACCATTGGGATCGTGCTGATTGCCGGAAAACTTTTGTCAACCGCTCTAAAATTCGTTGCAAACTTTTCGCTCCCCTGTTCGTCTAACTGTTGATGGCTGAGCGGGAAAAAAGATCCGTCGGGCGCTGGCTTCTGCGCATCGTCTTTGCTTCGATCGCGGCCGTCTTCTTATTGATTGCGATCGGCGTCATCGTTCTCTACAGCCGGCCGCGGCCGAGCGCGGAGTCCCTCGCCGCGGCCGAGGAGCGCTACCGCGAAGTGCGCGCGCTGTATCCCGGCGCCACGACGACCACGCTCGCAGCCGTGGCCGCGAGCCCCACGCCTGCGGCGCCGGCAACGACCGAAACCCTTCAGGCCCGCTGCGACCGCCTTTACCTCGATCTTCTCGTCCCGGCCGATTTCATGGACGGCCTCAATCCTTATCGTTTGAAAGACAAAATGGATTCGGCGCGGCAGCTTGCCGGGTTGTTCGACTCGGGCGTGCGCGTGTCGGCCGAGGCCAGGAGCCATTACCGGCATGTCCACAACCGCGCCCTGATGGCCATGGCCGACTACCTGTGGCAGGACGCCGTGCCGACCGGGATGCAGATGGGCGATTCGTATGATTTCAAGGATCCGGATCCCGCCGCTCGCGCAAAAAGGTTCGAGCGCCTGATCCTCACCCTGAAGTACCTGCGTATGATCGATTGCTCGGGCGAGCAATGGAACAATCAGGCGATGAAGTGCCTGAACCTGTATGCGATTCAGATGGAAAAACTCCCGCCGGAGTTGGCGGCGATCGACCTTGGGCTGATTTCTCCCCGCCGCGTGCTGGATTTCCAAGCCATTGTCGCGCTGCAACTGGACTACCTGCGCGATGCGCGAAAAGTTTATGAGCAGATGATGAAGCCGGGAGTTGTTTTTCAATACGTCCATGAACATGAATTCCGAACTGAACACGGCGATTGGTTTATTAAGGCGAGCAAGTATCTGGCCTGTGCCGCCTCGGCCGTATTGTACCCGCCGCTTTATGGCGCGAAAACTCTTGATCAGGCGCTCAAATTCGAAAAGGCGCATCACGATTACGCGGCGGCATTGGCGAAGGGGCCGTCCGTCCCGCCGGTGATGATGTTTTCGCCGTTGGGGCGCGAGATGCGGCTTTATTCGCGGCTTGTGGCGGGCGCGATCGGTCTGCGCCGCGGCGACCCGATCCCGCCGCCCGAGCAGATCGGCCCCGATTCGTACTTCTTCGATCCGGTCCTGCAGAAGCCTTACAAAATGTATCGGGAACGCAACGTGCACTCGTCCGATCCGCAGTCCGCCGCGTATCTGTATATCCGGCGGCCGTACGTTGTCGAATCGGGCGTGATTCAGGAATACGACATCATCCGCATCCCGCTTCCGTCCGATCACCCCGGGCTCGAGAATGTTCCCGGGTTAAGGTATGGCGACATGGATCAAAACACGAAATACACGAAATAAAATCACCACGAATATTCACGAAAATATTGCATTCTCCGCATCTCTGCCCATCTCCGCATCTCCGCGACAAACGCTTTTTTATTTCGTGTTTTGAATTTCGAAAATCCCTCGCTCACGCTCGGGCTACCGCATGATAAAAGAAATCGCGCTGCTGGAGCTTATAGCCGAGTTCCTCGGCCCAGCGGCGCATCTCGGCGACGGAGTACTTGTAGCTCGTGCCGGCGGCGGCGACGACGTTTTCCTCGAGCATCAGGCTGCCCAGGTCGTTGACGCCGAACAGCAGCGCCATCTGCGCGATCTTGCTCCCCTGCGTCACCCAGCTGGCCTGGATATTCTGAATATGATCCAAATAAAGGCGCGCGATCGCGACCGTCTTGAGATAATCGGTCGCGCCGCCGCGCCGGCCGGCCTGGCGCGCGTTGCGCGACTGGAACGTCCACGGGATGAACGCCGTGAACCCGCCCGTCTCGTCCTGCAGATCCCTGACCCGGCGCAAATGCTCGACGCGCTCGGCGTTCGTCTCGATGATCCCGAGCATCATCGTCGCCGTCGTGCGCAGGCCGAGCCGGTGCGCCGCGCGCATGATCCCGATCCAGTCGTCGGCGCTGGTCTTGCCGGGCGAGATGATCCCGCGCACGCGGTCGCTCAGGATCTCGGCCCCCCCGCCGGGGATCGAGTCGAGCCCGGCCGCGACGAGCCGCTCGATCACGTCGTCCAGCTCGAGCCCGAATCTGTCGCGGAAGAACGAGAGCTCCGTCGGCGAGAACGCGTGGATGTGCAGGCCCGGGAACTCGGCCTTGAGCCAGCGCAGCAGCTCCTCGTACCACTCCAGCGGCAGGTCCGGGTGCAGGCCGCCCTGCAGCAGGATCTGGTTGCCGCCGGCCTCGCGCGTCTCGACGATCTTCCGCCGCATCTCGTCGCGCGTGATCACGTAGGCGTCGGCGTCGCCCGGCCGCCGGCTGAAGGCGCAGAACGAACAGCCGGTCACGCACACGTTCGTGTAGTTGATGTTGCGGTCGATGATGAACGTGACGGTCGGGTCCGGGTGCAGGCGAGCGCGCACGAGGTGCGCCGCGCGCCCCAAGGCCAGCAGGTCGTTGGTTTCGAACAGGCGGCAGGCATCGGCGTCGCCGAGGCGTTCGCCGGCGACGGCGCGCTCCAGGATCGGGTAAATCTCCTGGTCGGTGACGGTATCAGGAGAGACTTGATTCATGGTTCGAAAAAATCACTTCACCACGGCGACACGGAGAAGGATCGGATTTCTCCATGTCTCTGTGTCTGCGTGGTTCAATCGGCTTTTTCGGCCAGCACCTCGCGGACGGCCTTGACGATCGCCTCGGGCAGGAACGGCTTGGAAAGGAACCGCGCCACGCCGAGCCGCTTCGCCCATTCCTCGTCGGTGATGTTTTCCTCGCTGGCCACGCTCGTCATCACGATCACCGGAACCGGCGCCAGCGACGGGTCCTGATGCAGCGTCGCGAGCACCTGGTAGCCGTTCATGCGCGGCATCTTGATGTCGAGCAGGATGATCGCCGGCTTGCGGTCGCGCACCATCGCCAGCCCGATCTCGCCGTTGGGGGCGGTCATCACGCTGAAGCCCTCGGCCTCGAACGCGAACTTCAGGATCTGCGCGAGGTCCTGCTCGTCCTCGATGATGGCGACGAGCGGCCCCTTGTGTTCGTCATGCTTTTTTGCCGGTGCGGCTTTGCGTGTGAAGAAACTGAACATGGCCATCCCCAGGCCCATAACGGACCATGCTCCCTTATACCGGATATAAAAATAACATGCAAGTAGGTCGGCGCCCGGCACGCGGCCGGCCCTGTGGCCCTTTGGGTCCCTTCCCGCCGCCGCCGGAAGGCGGTTACTGGTCGCCCAGCTTTGCGATATACATCGCCGGCCGCGTGCCGGCCTTCCAGATCGCCCGCTCGCGCATCCGGCCGAGGAAATCGCGCCACGCGCGCAGCTCGGCGTCGCTCGGCGGCTCGGTCGCGAACTCGGTCGCGCCGGCAAAGCGCTCGACCATGCCGGCCTGGTCGTTGGCCTGGATCATCGCCGCGAGCTCGGCGTTGCCCACGAGCTCCGGCGGCGTGTGCATGGCCAGGATCCGCGCCTGCTCGAACTCGTTGACGAGGATGTGCGTGTAGCCGAACGCAACCAGGTCGCGGCGGATGTCCTCGGCGGTCTTGGGGGCGCGCAGGATCTGGTCGGTGCGCACGATCTGGTCGGCCGGGCTGCGGTCGAAGACCGAGGCGAGCGCGACCGGCCGCCGGAACGGATAGCGCCGCGCCTCGTCGATCGCGATGATCCTCGCGTTGGCCGGCAGCCCGTTGGCCGCGTCGAACAGATCGGCGGTCGCCCCGAGCGACAGTTTCATGTACTCGGCGGGCGTGATGCGGCCGAGCACGATCGGCCCCGCCAGCCGGAACGCGGCCGGGATCTGGGGCGTCGTCGCCGCCGTGAAGAGGACGACCAGCGCCAGCAGCGCGGGGCCGGCCGGCGCGGGCGCGCGCCGGAGCGCCCGTTCGAGCATGACGGCCACGATCACGAGCGCGCCGAAAATCGCCGGCGCCAGGAACCGGTCGGCGGCGTGGCGCAGGCCGCCCCACAGCAGCACCGACCCGAAAATGCCCAGGGCGAGCCAGCAGGCGAAGTGCACCCGCGCCCCGCGGCGCGTCCAGCGCGCCCCGGCCGCGCCCGCGGCCACGATCAGCGCGATCGCGATCCACGGCATCCCCGCCAGCCCCCAGCCGAGCCGCGCCACCAGGTTCGTCCAGTATTCGGCCTGGATGATCGACAGCGCCCCGTGCGTGTCCATCAGGAAGTGCATCCGCGCGGCCGGCCACCACATCGTCGGGAAAATCTCCGCCAGGAACGGCGAGAACGGGTTGCGCGCGACGTGCCACAGCCACGCCCCCCACGGCAGCCAGATGAGCAGCGCCGAGCCGGCGAACACCGCCAGCCGGGCCGGCCGCATCCGCCCCTGGCTGAGCGCCACGCACATCACCGCCAGCGGCAGCGCGACCGTCCCGGCGTGCGTCCACTTGGCCGTCACCGCCCCGCCGGCGATCAGCCCCGCCAGCGCCGCCGCGCCGAGCCCCTTCGGCCGCAGCGCGAGCAGCCCCGCCCCGAGCAGCAGCACGCCCGTCCAGTCGGTCATGCGGTCCAGCTGCAGCCGCGAGATGATCGGCTGCGTCAGCAGCACGAGCGCCAGCCACGGCCGCCACGGCTTCGGGATGCCGAGGATGCCCAGCAGCCTCAGGAAGATCGCCGTCCCGAGCGCGATCGTCATCCAGTGCAGGAGCCCCGGCGCGCGTCCCCACGCCGTCGTCTCGACGACGGCGGCCAGCGTGTAGAGCGCCTCGGTCGCGATCGGCTGGCGCGTGTAGACGACGCGCGGGATCGGCGTGAGCCGCCCCTGCTCGAAGACGTGCGGGATGATCCCCTGGTGGTATTCGAGGACGTCGTAGCTGACGGGCGGGCTCAGCGCCGGCCCGAGCATCACGGCCAGCCACGCGATGACGCCAAGCCAGCCGGCTGCCTCAAAGATGCCGTATTCGTGCCGGCGGGCGGTGCGGATGTGATGGTAGACGCGCGCGACGGCCAGGACCAGCCCCGCCCCGCCGCCGATCGACCAGATCAGCGGGTGAAACAGCAGGCCGTCCACCTGCCCGGCCGCCAGCGCCGCCAGCGCGACGATCGGCAGGCCGGCGGCCGTCCGCGTCAGCCACCCGACGCGCCCCCGCCACGGCGGCAGCACGGCCCCCAGGAGCGAGGCCAATCCCATCACGCACAACGCGCCCCACCACGCCCGGCCGTCGAGCAGCGGCAGGGCCGGTTGGATCGGCGTCGATGGGAGCAGCGCGATCATTTGCCCTTCAGGGCCGGGTTCAGATACGGCGAACGGTACGGGCGCAGCTCTTTTTCCTTGCGCATCTTGCCGGGCACGCCGGCGATGTCATGAACTTTCTCGGCCAGGGTGTGGATGGTCGTGACGGTGTCCTCGGCGATGAGCAGTGCGCTGTTGAACGGCCTGAACGACAGGCCCAGGGCCGGCCCGCCCGGATGGATGCGGGCCTCGGTGAACTGCAACACGATCGTCCGCGTTTTCACGTCGACCAGCCTGCCTTCCAGCTGCATCCGGGTCGGCCCGGTGCCGGCCAGCCGGAAGATCGGCGAAATAAAGCCCGGCAGGATGTAGCGGATGAAGCCGTTGCCCTTGTCCCAGCCGGTGATGGCGATCTCGAGGCGCAGGTCCGGGTGCAGGATCGGCCACGTCTCCGAGGTCTCGGAGACGTCGCTGAAGACGCGCGTGCGCCACATTTCGTCGGCGACGCGCTTTTCGAGCTGCTCCTGGAACAGGCTCATGTTGGTTTTTTTGCCGACGCGCGAGATTTCGGGGGCGATCGTCTCGCGCGGGTCCAGCACGCGCACGATCAGGCTGCGGCTCGTCATGAGCTCGGCGGCGTTGGGCGCCACGTAGGCGCGGTCCATCTTGAGCGCGTTGCCGGTGGCCAGGTTGTCTTCGCCGACATAGTAAACCGGATACGTTTTGCAGCCCGTCAGCAGGGCGGCCGCCATCATGGCAACAAGGAGAAGGGTCTTCATCGCGGGACTCCTGCGAGTGCTTCGTTCGGATCCATCTTCGCCGTTCAGGTTTCATCATTCCACATTTATATGCCGCGGGCGAAGCAATAGAGCGGTTGACAAGAAGGATGCGTGGAAGGCCGGCGGTGGCGTCGGCCCCACATCGGCGGCAGATGTTCGGTGTCGAACAGCTCGTTGCACTGTGGCGCCGGCGCCCTCGCCGGCGATTGCATTTTCCGGGAAAAGCTTGTGTCAACGGGTATCGCGTGGTTGATAAGAAGGATGCGTGGAAGGCCGGCGGTGGCGCCGGCCCCACATCGGCGGCAGATGTTCGGTGTCGAACAGCTCGTTGCACTGTGGCGCCGGCGCCCTCGCCGGCGATTGCATTTTCCGGGAAAACTTGTGTCAACGGGTATCGCGTTGTTGATAAGAAGGATGCGTGGAAGGCCGGCGGTGGCGTCGGCGCCCTCGCCGGCGATTGCATTTTCCGGGAAAGCTTGTGTCAACGGGTATCGCGTGGTTGATAAGAAGGATGTGTGGAAGGCCGGCGGTGGCGCCGGCGCCCTCGCCGGCGATTGCATTTTCCGGGAAAACTTTTATCCCTTGCGCCATGGCCGCCCCCCCGCGCCCGCCCGATGAACCTTGACCTGCCTCCGGGCTCTGATATCATGAACATTCGGTTCGGGGCGTAGCGCAGCTGGTAGCGCACCTGCTTTGGGAGCAGGGGGTCGCCAGTTCGAGTCTGGCCGCCCCGACCAGTTTTCGGTCGCCGCCCAATCGAAACATGATCCCCCGGCTCGGATCGATCCGGCCGGGGGCTTGCCGTTATGGCGAACAGCTTTGGAATCGCGGCTCAGCCGCAACAGCAGGATGATGGCGGGGCAGCCGTGGATGCGAAGTTGATCCCCAGCCGGCCGGACATCAGGGCGTTGACCTCGCGCAACAGTTCCATCATCCCGCCCGCCGCCTGCTCGCGTTGAACATATTTCCTGTCATTCTGGATGGCGGCCTGGACGTCCGTCAGGCGCACGTAATCCGGGCCGTCGAGTTTTCCGCCGTTCTGGTAGGCGGTCTGCGCCTTCGTCGAGAGGTCGCGGTATTCATCGAAAAGCGCGGTCAGGCGGGAATCGTTCTCGAGCGCCTGTTGCGCATCCCTCCATGCAATCCAACGCGGCTCCTGTTGGATGAGATCGGTCAGCGTTGATGCCGCAGCGGTGATTCGACTCATGGGATCACTTCCTTTTTATTTGCGTTGCGTCGGGACAAGCAGCACCGGAGCCGGGGAATGGCGGGCCACATTGTGGCTGACGCTTCCCAGGAAAAGTTCTTCCACAAAGCCGCGTCCCTGGCTCCCCATGACGACGAGGCCGACGGTTTCATCGCGGATGACTCGCATGATCTCGACAAACGGCGATCCGTAACAGACTTCAACCTGGATGTCGACCGGTCCGCGTTCCCGCAGGGTGCTTGCCATGGTCTCCAGCCGGACGCGATCGATCCGGTTGAATTCCGCGAGCCGGCCTTTCAGGTGAGGCTCGATGCGGGCCTTGTCCTGGACATGAAGCAGCGTGACCTTGCGGGCGCCGCTGGCGACCAGCTTTTCGACGTGGATGAACGCCAGATCGGCATTCTCCGAGAAATCGGTCGGGAATAGAACGTGCTGGTTGAAATCACAGCCGGCGGCTTGAATGCAAACCTTGCCTTCGCCTTCTTTTTGCTCGATCGGGATCACGAGCACCGGGATCCGGGCGCTATGGATCACCTCGTAGGCGACACCGCCCAGGATTTTCTCGCCCACCAGCGAGTGGCCCTGCGAACCGACGACAATGAGCGAGTAGTTCTCCTCCTGGGCAAGCCGGTTGATTTCGTATTTCGCGAACCCGGGGACGATTCGCGTCTCGACATCGAACCCCTGCTTCTCGAGTATTTCCTTCTGTTGTTTCAGGATTTCGTTGAGGACATCGATGCAACCGGACAGCGCTGTCGAGCTGACCTCTTGAACCGAGAGGCACTGCAGGAGCAGACAACGAACTGCCCCGCACGCCCTTAATCCGCCCAGGCAATTGACGACCGCGAAGGAGGCGGGCGAGAGGTCGGTGGCGATGAGCAATCGGGTAAACATCCTCCGCTCCTTTCAGGATTGTATTGGACGGCCAGACGGTCTTATTCGATGACTTGGCGCAGTCCGTACCACGCGCGCGACTCGTTGCAGACCTTGCAGACCGAAAGCATGACGGGCACTTCGACGAGCACCCCGACGACGCACGCCAGCGCGGCTCCGGAGGTCGCGCCAAACAGGGTGATCGCGACCGCGACGGCCAGCTCGAAGAAGTTGCTCGCGCCGATCAAGGCGCCCGGCGCGGCCACGTTGTGAGGGACGCGGAGCGCCCACATCAGGAAGTAGGTCAGCATCGAGTTGAAATAGACCTGAACCAGAATGGGCGCGGCGATCAGGATGACCGCGAACCACTGGGTGGTCAGGTTCTTTGCCTGGAATGCAAAAATCAGGACGAGCGTCAGAAGCAGGGCGATGATTGTGACGGGGTGGAAACGCGGCAGGAATTTCTTCGTGAACCACTCCTCGCCGCGCGCCTTCATGAGCAGGGTGCGCGTCAGGTATCCGGCGGCAAGCGGGATCACGATGAAGACCACGACCGACGTGATGAGCACGCGCGACGGGACGATCACGTTGGCCACCCCGCACAGGAACATGACGATCGGGGCGAACGCCACGAGCATGATGAGGTCGTTGACGGCCACCTGCACGAGCGTGTAGACCGGGTCGCCGTCGGTCAGATACGACCAGACGAACACCATGGCGGTGCATGGCGCGGCGGCCAGGATAATCAGGCCCGCCGTGTAATTCTTCGCGGTTTCGGGATCGACGAGTGAGGCGAATATGTGATGGAAGAAAACCCACGCCAGAAACGCCATGCTGAAAGGCTTCACCAGCCAGTTGACGAACAGCGTCACGAACAGCCCCTTGGGCCGGCGCGCGATCCCCCCCAGCGCCCCGAAATCGATCTTGAGCATCATCGGGAAAATCATCAGCCAGATCAGCACGGCGATCGGAATGTTGACCTGTGAGCCCGCGCCGAATTCCATTTTGCCGAGACTGTCGGTGAGTCCCGGGAATAACTTGCCGAGCGTGACGCCCACGACCATGCAGATGAGCACCCACAGCGTCAGCCACCGCTCGAACACGTTGAGGCGCTTGATCGCGGGTTTGGGCGCTGCCGCCAGTCCGGTCGTCGATTGGGGTTTCATCCAGGTGTCCTTTTCAGATGTCAAGCGTTGATGAATGTATTCGGCTTAAATAGTTGCGCGAGATTCTCCGGCCCGACCGGTTCATCGGCGACCCACGGAACCAGGGCGGTGCGGCTCGCCAGATCCCCCACGACCTCGCGGATATAGGGCAGTTCGCTTACGCCGCGTGTCATGAGGAGCGGGTCGCGGGTTTCGGCCTGGGCAATGCTCTGGTTGATGACCCACGCAAACGGCTCAATCTGCGCGCGCCGCAGATCGGTCTGCAACGCCGCCGCCTCGTGAACCGGCGTGGCCTCGGGAAGAGTCACGATGATCACCCGCGTGAATTTTCCATCGCGGAGGCGCGGCAGCAATTCGAGCACCTCCGCGGGAAGATCGCTGGCGTTGCGGGCGATCTCGCGGTGATAGGCTTCGGTGGCGTCGAGCAGCAGGAGCGTATGCCCCGTGGGGGCGGTGTCGAGCACGACGAACCTGTCCAGGCCCTTGGCCACGATGCGGGCAAAGGCGCGGAACACGGCAATTTCCTCGGTGCACGGCGAGCGCAGGTCTTCTTCGAGCATCGCGCGGCCATCGGCATCCAGGCTCTTGCCGGTCGATTCCATCACGTACTGGGCGTACGCGCGCGTTTCGGCCCGGGGGTCGATTCGGCTGACCTCAAGGCCCGGCACGTGGCCGACGGCGGCGGCCACGTGGGCGGCCGGATCGGTCGTGCTGAGATGCACGGGAAGTCCGCGCCGCGCCAGCTCGGTTGCGATTGCGGCGGCCACGGTGGTCTTGCCGACCCCGCCCTTGCCCATTGTCATGATCACGCCGCTGCCCGACTTCACCAGGTCGTCAACGAGCGCGGTGAGTGGTTCCATGTTCGCGAAATGAACCGATGGACGCTCGTCCCGATCGATTCGATCGGACCTGCCGTCGCGGACCAAAACACGCAGGGCATCGAGTCCCAGCAGGTTGTGTGCGCGCAGCGGGACCTCGATGGGCGGCAGAGCGGCGAGGAACTCTTGTTTGAGATCGAGCGCGGCAAGGCCACGGGTTTCGAGCGCGGCGGCGGTGCGATCCTCGGGGCAACAGGCGCGGAACACGCCGTTCAGGATCAGGCGCTGGTTGCGGACGCCAAGGGAGGCGAGCTCGCCGCTGGTGCGTTCGGCCTCGTCGAGCGCCGCCTTTTGCGGCCGGCTGACGAGGACCAGCGTCGTGAGTTTGCCGTCGGCCAGTGCGGCGACCGACCGTTCATACATCGAACGCTGTTTCTCCAGGCCGGCGAGCGGCCCAAGGCAGGAAGTCCCGGACGTGTTGCTTTCAAGGTAGCCGGACCATGCGGTCGGGAGCGTCATCAGGCGCAGCGTGTGGCCGGTGGGAGCCGTGTCGAAGATGACGTGGTCGTATCCGGCCGTCGCGGATGGATCGCCAAGCAGCCGGGCGAATTCATCGAACGCCGCGATTTCCATCGTGCAGGCGCCGGAGAACTGCTCCTCCATGCTGCGAATGATCGCGTCGGGCAGTTTGCCGCGATACGGGTCCACCATGCGGTCCCGGTAAGCCCTTGCCGCCGCTTCGGGATCGATGTTGAGGGCGAAGAGGCCGGCAGCGCCGGAGACCGGCGTTGCCTCGCGGCCGATCCGCTCATTCAGCACTTCGTCGAGGTTCGAGGCCGGATCGGTGCTGACCAGCAGGACCTTTTGATCGCGATCGGCCAGGGCCACGGCCGTGGCGCACGCGAGCGACGTTTTCCCAACCCCGCCCTTGCCGGTGAAAAACAGGAACCGCGTCGGCTTCTCGAGGAACGAGTTCATAGACGAAGATGCCATTTTTGAATCGCTTTCCGGTTTCATTTCATGCCTCCATCAGCCGCAGCAACCGCCGTCGCGCTTGCCCGAAATCATGCGATCGATCGTGGATGCCGGTTGCGCCGTCCCGCAGCATGTTCCCTGCGTTGGCGCGCCGGCCTCCTGAGGGGTGGCGGTGGTGCCGAGGATCTTGTCCGCCAACGCGGAAATCGCTATGGCGGGGGCTGTCTTGACGGCGTTCGCCATGGCGACGGCCTTGGCCATGTCGGCATTCGATACGCCGAGCTTGCGCGCCTCGTTGTAGTGGTACTTGAAGCAGGGTTCGCAGTTGGCCGCGATCGCCGCGCCGATGGCGACCAGCTCGGCAACGGCCTGCGTGAACTGGCTCGGCTCGGGTTCGCCCAATCCGAGTATGCTCGTCAATTCGCCGCGATCAGGGTATCTTCCACTCACCGCGACCTTGTCATCGACGATGATGAGCGGCAGCGCGTCCTCGCCCTTGTCCGTAAGCCACGAGCGCACCAGGTCGTTTTCCGCGAAGGCCATCGGCGATTGCCCGAGGTTATAGCGTTCAACCTTAACGCCCTGGCCCTCGATCCATTTGAGGTCGGCGGCGAACCGCACCAGCGCCGGGTTGACTTCCGGCCCGCAGACCCCGGTCGAGCAACACATCGGCGGATCATAGATTTTAAGCGTCATTTTATTCTCCTGACTTGTTGATTCATTCGATCTGGTTGGGCCGCAGCAAGACTGGCCCGGACCGCAGCAACTCTCGGCGCCGGCAACGGTGTCCCAGATTTTTCCGAGCAATCCCTTCTTTTTCCCGCCATCCTCCGCCATTGAGACCGATCCTTCTAGAGTGTTTCTCGAAAGTTTTGTCCGCCTCGTGCTCGTGCTCGTGCTCGTAATCGTAATCGAATCAACGCATTCTTCGTCGAGAATCGCGGCAGAACTTCTTGGAAGCACTCCATTTCTCAAAATGTGTAGAAGAAGTAAAAACCGACGCCGATCAGCAGGATTCCCGCCGTGATCCGAAATGCCGCGTCGGCCTTTTTGAACCGTATTGCCGATTTGCCGAATGAAACGCCCAGCATCAGCGCCGTCAACGGGAGGCTGAATCCAATCGCGTAGGCGATCAACATCCCGATCATCCAAAGCGTATAGCCCTGCAAAACGGCCACTCCCAGAATGATGAAAATCCCCGGATTGCAGCCCAACGAACAAACGCTGACGGCCCCTCCCAGGAAAAGCCCGATCACGAGCGCGCCAAGCAGGCTGCGCTTTGCGGCGCCCATGGATGTGTTCGAGAAACCCGGAATGCGGAATGGAAGCAGATTCAAAGCGCCCAAGCCCACCACAAGGGCGATGAACCCGGCGAAAATTTTCCAGTACTGGCCCAGGGTGGTTTGCGCGACTTGGCCGATCATTCCGGCAACGCTTCCCAGAATGATGAGCGCGAGCGTCGTGCCGACCATGAACCCCGAGGCGCCGAGATAAATGGATCGTTTATCGGCCGAATCCCTCATCCCGGCGTAGCCGACGATCGCTCCGAAAACCGGCAATGTGCAGCACGCGCTGGCCGCCGCGCTGGAAATGCCCAACAAAAACGCCAACGGCAGTGCCAACGGGCTTGTTCCCGCCTGCTGCAACATGGCCTTGGCCCATTCAGAAGCGGCGTTAATCCAATCCATGCTGTTGAATCCCTTCGCTTAGTTACAACCCGCCGATGTTGGACCGCACCCCCCTGGTCCACACCCGGCCGGCCGAGATGCCGCCACGATGGCCTGAAGCAGCTTGTCCTCGGTCAACTCGCCGGTAACAGGAATCGCTCCGCCACCTTTGGCCAAGGCCAGGACTAAGGGAGCTTTCATTTGGGCCGTGATTTTCGAGTAATCTTCCGAGCCCGTATCGAGGGCGAAATAAGCGGTATTCGCGCCGCCGGCCTTGGCCTTGACTGCGGTCTGTTCGAGCAATCGCTTCACCGCCTCATCGGCGCCACGGGATTTCTCGGGGACATAAAGCAGAACCGCGTCGTTATCCGAAGCCCTTTGGCTCAATGAGGCAAGATCCTTGAGCGGCTCGCCCCAGGCCGCGGCCTTGACCTGGTTCGCTTCGGCAACTTTCGGCTGTTCGATCGGCGTCGTGCCGATTTGGGCCGGAACGGCCGTGGCGAATCCCTGGGATTGAGCAGCCTGCCGGGTGTGGGCTTTACGGTAGATGCTGCATGCGAGCACGATGCCGGCGGCAACTAGAAAAAAAATGCAGATGAGCATCTTGCCCTTCGCGCCGACACCGCCGCCCCCGCATTGGCAGCCGGGGCCGCAGCATCCGGATTGGTCCGCATTGTTCGCGCTCGGATCCTGATTGGGCTTCTCGTCCATTTTTTCGTCACCTTTTTCTACAAAGAGTTGGAAATTCGCGTGCATCAACTGCTCTTGCCGCAAGAGCCCTTTTTAAAATGCTGCAAGTCCTTCTTTACGAGCGGGTGGGACTTCAAGCAGTCCCGGAAGCAGTCCTGGAGGCAGCCCTCCAGAACGTTTCGCGGCTCAACCAATTTGTAATACATCCATGTGCCTTCGCGGCGCGTCTCGACCATTCCGGCTGCGCGCATGATGCCAAGATGCCGGGAGACCTTGAAATCGGCCTCGCCAAGCGCCGCCGCCAGATCGCAAACGCAAGTCTCGCCCTGGACCGCGAGCATAACGGCCAGCCGCAAACGAGTCGAATCCGAGAGGATTTTGAATAGTGTGGTTTCGGTCCGCATCGATGCTCCCCTGCCTGCATATATGCGCAGATAAGCATATATACACGACGCATCCGGCAACAGTCAACAAAACATCCACCTTAAAAACCGTTCCTTGCTCGCATCATCGGCAACAACCGCCACCGGCCGGTTTCTCGGCCGTCACGTCCAGGTTCGTGATGAAGTCGCCGGGCTTGGAGCCGGCGGGCAGATGTTCGGCGATGTCACGATAGAGCGGATCTTTAAAGTCGCTCATCGAATCGATATAGCTGGTCTTGGGGGTCATCACGATGTCGACCAGGCCGGCGGCTTCGGCCATGCGGCGCGTCTCCTCGGCGAGGACTGCCCCCGCGATGCAGCCGACGAGCATTTCGACCCTTTTCAGGATCGCCTCCGGCAGCGGCCGCAGCAGGGCCAGGTCGGAGACCGCCACCCGGCCGCCGGGCTTGAGGACGCGCCCGATCTCGCGCCACACCTGCGGCTTGTTCGGCGACAGGTTCAGGACGCAGTTCGAGATGATCACGTCGACGCTCGAGTCGGCCACCGGCAGGTGCTCGATTTCGCCCAGCCGGAATTCGACGTTGTCGAGGCCGGAGCGCTCGCGATACGCCTGCGCGTTGCGCCGCGCCTTGGCGATCATTTCGGGGGTCATGTCGACGCCGATCACCCGGCCCGCCCCCCCGACCTTGCGGCCCGCAATAAACACGTCGAATCCGCCGCCGCTGCCCAGGTCGAGCACGACCTCGCCCTCCTGGAGCGAGGCGATCGCCGTCGGGTTGCCGCACGAGAGGCCCATGTTGGCCCCCTCGGGCAGCAGGGCGAGCTCGGCCTCGCTGTAGCCGGCCGCCTGGGCGGCCGCATCCGCCGAATTGGTCCCGCAGCACGAGGACGCGCCGCAGCACGAGCCGCCCGCCGCCGCGATCTCGCCGTAGCCGCGCCGCACCGCTTCGCGGATCCGCTCGCTGTCCTCGGAAGGATTCCGGCTGGTCATGTCACGACTCCTTAAGTGGCAGGATTTCTTCAAGGATTTCCGCCGCGTCCCGCACCATCTTCGGGCAGACCGTGCCCAGCACGCCCGCCTCGCGGGCCTGCCTCGACGCATCCGGATCGCTCAGGTCGTAGCCCAGCAGCTCCCGGCATTCGACGCTCCCGTTGCGCTCCTCGAACTTGGCGATCAATTCGCGCGTCAGGCGAATCGTCTCCTGCCGCGGGACGGGATCGGCGGGATCGGTTCGGGGATGCTCGAGGCCGATCGCCATGACCGCCCCGGTGACGGCCCCACAGACCCGGCCGGTGCTCCCGATCCCCCCGCCGAACGCCCCCGAGACCGCCAGCAGCTTCTCGCGATCGACGCCGTGGCGGCCTCCGCACGCGCACAGGACGGCCTGCGCGCAATTGAACCGGTTCCCGAAAATCCGAACGGCTTCCTCCGCGTTCTTGCCCATGGCTAGTTCTCCCTGCTCCTCAATGCTTCCGGAAGCGTCTCGATGAAATCCTTGATCTGGTCGCGCACGCGCCGGTAATGCATGAGCGCCTCTTCCTCAGTGGCCGCGTCTCGAGCCAACCGGGGCGGGTCCTCGAAACCGGCGTGAACGACCTTCGTTTTACCCGGGAAGACGGGGCAGCTCTCATGCGCGCTGTCGCAGACCGTCACCACGAAATCGAACGGGATCCCCACGACCTCGCCGACGTTCTTGGGCCGGTGGCCTGAAATATCGACCCCCGCCTCGGCCATGACCTTGACGGCGCGCGGGTCGAGGGCTTGCGCCGCGATCCCGGCCGAATACGGCTCGATCACGTCGGCCTTGAGCGCCCGCGCCCATCCCTCGGCCATCTGGCTGCGGCACGAGTTCCCCGTGCACAGGAACAGGATCCTTATTTTCTGTAGCAGCATGCGCTGATCTTTTCCTTTGCCTCGCGGGCCAGCGCCTTCAGCCGCGCCCGGTCCGACTTCGCAATTGGCGACGAGCCGACCATCGAATCGAGCCACTGCAGCGTGGCGCGGACCGGCTCGGGGGCCGTCTCGGCCGCGGGCAGCCGGTAATAATGCCAGCGCCCGTCCTTGCGACACTCGATCAGCTCGGCCTGCTCGAGGATGCTGATGTGCTTGGAGACGGTCGACGGCGACAGCCCGAGCAGGTCGATGAGGCGGCAGACGCATTGCTCGCCGCCGCGCAGCGCCAGCAGCAACCGCACGCGCCCCTCGTCCGAAAGAGCCCTGGTGATGTTGAGAAACTGCCGCATCATGATTCCTCACTTCGCCATGTAACGAAATATAATACGACGCGGCCGACGATGCGAGCTTTTTTTTCGCTCTCCGTGACCGGGCGGGTTCAAGCGGCCGGGCCGTATCGCCGTGGCCGCGCAGGCATCAGGCGGTTTTCATCTCTTCGGCCAGCCGCATCGCCTTGTTGATCACGACGTCCTCGGCTTCGGGGCTGTAGGGGACCTTCTTGCCGGCGGCAAACGCCTCGTAGCCGCCCTCGATGATCTGGGCCGCCGCCAGGAAGTAGCCGGTCGAGAACCCCGTGTAGCCGGTCACCATGACGTTGTGGCCGCGCAGCTGGTCCTTGAGGCGCAGGCCGATGGCCACCGTCGGCTCGCCGCACAGCCCGACGTGGATGAACTTGTCGCCGATGCGCGTCACCAGGATTTCGGCCGGCTGGCTGATCTTGTAGGTGCCGTCGGGGTTGACCGAATCGCGGATCAGTTCGGCCAGGCGCAGCCAGCGCCGCTCCGGCGCGCGCATGGATTCGGGCCACGGCTTCTCGACGTGGGTGTTCGTCCAGTCGCCGGTCGTGAAGTTCGTCGGGATGACCCACGTCGGCTTTTTGGTGTCGGGCTTGACCCCGGCCAGGACCGGCAGCTCGATTTTGCCGAGGCTCGAGCGGACGGCGCCCGTGACCGGCTCCATCGGCTTGCGCAGCGCCTCGACGACCGACGCCCCCAGGCGCCGCCCGAAGCCCGCCGGCAGGGCCGGGTTGGGCTTGTCCGGCCCGATCAGCGAGCTGTGGAACGCCAGCGGGTCGTTGGCGTCGGGGCAGTCGGGCCGCTGGTCGCCGGCGCAGCCCTGCAGGAAGAGCGCCGTGGCGCCGGGGACTTCCTTCTCGATCGCGTCGACCGCGAAGCCGATGAAGTCGGAGCCGTACTCGTAGCCGCCGATCGTGATCGGGTGGCAGGCGTAGTTGAACGCCACGGCGAACGGCTTGCCTTTCAGGTCGACGGCCTTGAGCACGATCACCTCGTGATCGGTCGCGCCGTAGCGGTTGATCAGCGACCACAGGTAGTTGCCGCCGGCGTCGTTGCTGCGGCGGTTGACGGCGATGTCGCACGAGCCGCGGCCGAAGTAAAGCCGCCCGGGGCGGGCGCCGGCCAGCGTGCGATCGATGAGATCGATGATCTTTTGGGTGACGTCGCGGTTGAATTCGGGGGCGCTCACCACCGGGCCGTTATGCACGTGGGCCGGGACGAACGCGATCTGCTCGGCGCCGATCCCGTGCCGCTCGAGCATCGCCTGGCGGACGTTGGTCACGATGCCGGTCTTGGTCGACCAGCCCTGGAACGAAACCAGGTCGGCGTGGACGAAGATCGTCCGGTTGCGGCCGTCGTCGATCGTGAGGCAGGAGGCGTAGAGCGGGTGGTAGGCCGTGCCGAGCCCCGGCTTGTTGCGCGTGCCGTAGCCGGCCATGTTCATGGGCTTGGTGGGGGTGATGTCGACCTTGCCGACGCCGATGCGGTAGGTCGGCTCGCCGTCGCGCCAGCGCCGCTCGGCCCCGGGCGCCTGCTTCCAGCCGAGCTTGCCGAACAGGCTCGCGCCGATCATCGACGACATCGATCCGACCAGGAACCCGCGCCGGGTGGTCTCGGGCATCTCCGGTATCTCTTCCGTGACATCCTTCATCTTCATCGGTTTCGTTCCTCCCATGCGTCATACAAGAACAAACGCCAAAGATCGGGCGTGCTTATTGTAGGGAATATGGGGCGGCTATGCCTTGAAAATCGAGGAAACCGAAGGGGGGCTCCTGTCGCTGATGAAACACCCGCCCCCCTCATTTTCTTCAGATTAGTTACCCATAAGACGCGCAAGGGTCGCCAAGGGAATACCCAACCCCGAATCTTTTCTGTTATTCTTTCCCTCGCCAGGCCACCCCGCCCGGCCAGGATTTCTGAACTCGAAACTCGAAACTAGAAACTAGAAACTTATTAGATTTGGTATTATTTCTGAACTCTTCCCCACGAACCCAAATATGCCGAACATCCCGCCCATCGACGACTTGGAAGACCTCTCCGCCACCGGCGCAATGCTCGAGGGCGTCCTGCGGCAGTGGGTCCAGGAGATCACCGAGTGCTCGCCCCCCGATATCGTGACTTTCGCCGAGGCGATTGATTTTTTCGCACGCCTCACGGCGATCCGCAAAACCCTGATCAAGCTCTCGCGCCTCTCAAAGCCGCGCCCAAACAATCCATCACCCGCGCCCGAGTCAAAGCGCTCCCGCGCCGCCGATCTTCCCTCATCTCCCGTTGATCTGCCCGAGCCCGATATCCCGCAAATCCGGTCCCTCCGCGACGTCCCCCTCGACCGCATCCGCCCCGAGCTCGACCAAATCTCCGCCGCCTTTGCCGATTGCGGATTGCCGATTTCGGATTGCGAAATTCCAGCATCCAACCAATCGCTCCCATACGCCCCCAAAGACCCATTAGACCCATTAGCCCCGCGTCCCCACGATTCCCAAATCCGCAATCCGCAATCCGAACTCCGCAATCCCTCACTCCCCCGCGACCCGCGCTGCGTGGCCCTGAACATCCACCCCATCGTCGGCGACACCAGCCGTTTCGCGGACCACCACCCGTTTTTCGACCGCGCCCTCTACGGCCATTTCAATCCGGCCCGCAATTCCCCCTGGCACCGCAAAAAGAATCGCCGCTTCGGCTAGGCTCTGTCCGATGAATGCAAAAGTCAGCGCGCTTCAGCGCGCTCTTCCTTGCCCCCGGCTTCAGCCGGTGGGTTGTGTGGGCAGTTTTGCCATTTCAGCGCGCTTCAGCCCGGCTTCTCGATCCTGGCTTCAGCAATTTAATATTTATCGGACAAAGCCCAGCCCCAACCTGTTTGGGGTCCCTTGGGTCCCATGCATCCCTTCCGCCCGTGGGCAGCCGCCCCCGGGCACCTCGCCATTGGCGCGCTCCGGATTCGGCCCCGCCTTGCCTTTGATCCCCGGTTCCTTTAAGATACAGCTCAGGATTGCATCGGTGAGTCAAACAACGTAGTCGGAAGCGAGAGGAGCCGTGGCGATGGGCCTGCGAGTGATCATTCCGGTGGCCGGCGAGGGAACTCGGATGCGTCCGCATACGCACACCAAGCCCAAGGTCCTGCTGCAGGTGGCGGGCAAGCCGATGCTCAGCCACATCCTGGACGAGCTGCGCCAGTACGACGTCGAGGAGATCGTGCTGGTCGTCGGCCACAAGGCCGAGGCGATCCGCGACTACGTCACCAAGGCCTACGACTACAGGTTCCAGTTCGTCACGCAGGAGGAGCTCAAGGGGCTCGGCCACGCGATCTGGATGACGCGCAAGCATTTCGAGGATGTCGACTCGCCGCTGCTCATCATCCTCGGCGATACGCTGTTCGACGCCGACTTCAAGAAGATCATCGGCTCGGACGTGGGCTGGATCGGCGTCAAGGAGGTCGACGACCCGCGCCGGTTCGGCATCGTCGCGCTCGAGGGCGAGCGGATCACGGCGATGGTCGAAAAGCCCGAGCCCGACAAGGCCCCGACCAACCTGGCGATCGTCGGCATCTATTACTTCGACCACTCCCGGCCGCTGTTCGCCTCCCTCGACCGGCTGATCGAGAGCGGCCGCACGACCAAGGGCGAGTTCCAGCTGACCGACGCCCTGCAGCTGATGCTCGAGGCCGGCGCGACGATGAAGCCGTTCAGGATCGCCGGCTGGTTCGACTGCGGCAAGCCCGAGACGCTCCTCCAGACCAACCGCCTCCTGCTGGACAAGGCCTCGGCCAACAGCACGGCCAACGACTCGAGCCGGTTCGAAGGCTCGCTCATCCGGCAGCCGGTGTCGATCGGCGAGGGGGTCACGATCGAAAACTCGATCGTCGGCCCGCACGTGACCGTCGCGCAGGGGGCCTCGATCAGGAACTCCATCGTGCGCGACTCGATCATCTCCAGCGGCGCCGCGGTCGAGAGCCTGCTGCTGGACGGCTCGATCATCTCCGACCACGCCCACGCCGTCGGCGCGTTCGCCAGCCTGAACCTGGGCGACAGCAGCGAGCTGCGGCTAGGGTGAGGCGGACGGGCTTGACAAAGCCATGGTGGGCGGCATAATTCGTTAGCTGAGGCATCGATCAATATTCAGAGGGCACCGAGAGAGTCATGGGTAAAAGAATTCTGGCAGTGGACGACGAGACCGATGTCCTGCTGATCGTCAAGACGGCGCTGACCTGCGAGGGCTTCCAGGTCGAGACGGCCCACAACGGCAAGGACGCGCTGGCCGCGGCCCGCGAGCAGAAGCCGGACCTCATCCTGCTCGACGTGATGATGCCCGGCATGTCCGGCTTCGACGTCATGCGCGAGCTCAAGGCCGACGAGTCGACGGCGACGATCCCGATCATCATGCTGACCGGCCTCTCCGAGCGCAAAAAGATGCAGGAAGCGCTCGTCGGCGGGACGAACTACTACATCGTCAAGCCGTTCGAGATGGCCGACCTGATCAACAAGGTCAATGACGTTTTGAACATCTGACAATTGAATGATGAATGATGAATGCGGAATGACGAGTGAAATCGCTCGTCATTCCGCATTCGAATTTTCCGGAGTCGGGAACCCTACTTGAGCTTCTCGAGGCGCATCGGCTCTTCCCACATAAACAGCGTACTGGAATTGGACGTGATCAGGTCGAGCTGCGCCGGGCTGAGCTTGTTCAGGCGGACGGTGTCGTTGCTTTTGGTCTTGCCCGGCAGCTTGCCGGCCTCGATGAGTTTTTCGAACCCGTCGACGTTGGGATACCAGATCAGTCCCTGGTCCTTCCTGATTTCGATCCGCCCGAACAGGATCCACTCGGGTTTTCTGTCGGCCTCATTTTTTGCGTTGGCGGGCGGGTACACCTTCAGGTTGACGATCTTCTTGCCGCCAAGCTCGCGGATCACAACGTCGCCCGTGCTCATGAAGAATTCTTTCTTTTCGACGTCGAGCCACGCCACGCCGAGCGTGCCGCTGGAGGCGTCGTCGACCTTGGCGACGAACGGGATCTTTTCGTCGCCACGGTGCAGCACCCATTTGCCTTCGAACTCGGACGCCTCGAGCGGGTGCTTGACCGGCGTGCCGATCGGCTCGTCAAGCTCGAGCGTTCTGCAACCGGTAATGAGAACCAGACCCAAAATCAGTGAGAGCCATTGCCGTTTCATCGGGAACCTCCGCGGAAGTGATGACCAATAGACCCGCCGAGTCGGTAAATGGTTGGTTGATGGCCTCAAGCCAACGTGATCGGACTGAACTCTCATCTCTCATCTCTCAAATCTCATCGCTTCATTACGGCGTCGGCGTAGGCGAGGGCTCGGGGGCGACCAGCTTCTGGTCGGGGGTCAGGCCCGCCTCGGCCATCAGCTCGTTGTGCTTCTTGATCGGGTAGTTCTGCGGGTCGGCCTTGAACATCGTCTCGTCGTCGGTCAGCGGCGTGTTCGAGTATTCGTGGGTCTCGACGAGCATCTTCATCAGGGTGTATTCGTCGCGGCGGCCGAGGAAGCGGCGGATCTTCCAGTAGTCGCCGTCCCTGGCGATGAAGATGACGCGCATCGTCGAGACGTTGCCGGGCTGATGGACGAAGACGGCGCCGCGGTCGCCGTTGACCTGCACCTGCGAGATCGTCGGCTGCTTCTGCGGGGTGCTCAGGCCCAGGAGCACGTCGGTGGCGCCGTAGCGCTGCTCGCGCTCGGTGGCGGCCATCGCCAGGGCGCCTTCCATTTTCTGGGAGGTCTGGGCGATCAGCGGGTAGTTCGTCTCGAACCACGCCAGGTCGTCCTTGCTCATGAACTCGAGGAGGGTTTCCCATCCCTTTTCCTTGTAGGGCTGTTCCTTGGAGGCCTCGATGAAGAAGCGCTGGATCATCGTCTGGGGGTCTTCCATCGCGCGCATCATGTTGGCCTGGCGCTTGCGCGTCTCCTGGTTGGAGAGCATCCGCGCCGCGACGATGATCGCCACGATCGCGACGAGGAACAGAACGCCCCACACGCTGCCGGCGCGGCCGCGGCGGTTCCCGCCGGTCCAGTTGATGGGATGTGTCATTGCGATGGCCTCCTGAAACGCGCCGTGGCGCGCCAAAACACGATGAGCTTTTCAACGGCGGTCTGAGATTGAGTCAAAAGTAAATGGCGGGGGGCGGTTGGTCAAGGGTTCTCTTGCGGGGAGGAGATTGGCCCGCGGTTCGAATCCGCCAGGAGCGAGCGGGTGGGGGCGAGGGAGCGGGCGGGCGGGTCCCCCTGGGCGAGGCGGCTCATCCAGGCCGGGCCCCGCCCGGCGGCGGCGAGGACGAGGATCAGCAGGGCCAGCCAGAGGAGTCCGGAGCCGGCAAAGGCGAGGAGGGAGCACTCTCCAGGTTTGTGCGGATTCTCGCTCACTGTCACCCTCCCCACACGTTTTCTGTGTAAACTTTGCGCATTTTGAGGCCCACAACCGACACCTGAATCATGAATAATGTATAGTATAAGGTCTGAAAATCCAAGACTTACATAATTTTAAGATTAAAATAGGGTTTTTCTCAATAATTGGTTCCTGAGTTGCTTGTGAGTCAAGAACTGCTCCGGGGGTAATCACAGCATGTTCCAGGCCCCTGACGGAATCAAGACCTATCTGAAACAGATCGGCAGCCATCGGATCCTGACCAAGGACGAGGAGTTTGATCTGTTTGAGCGCCTGCGCGGCGGCGAGGAGTCGGCGCGCCAGGAGATCCTGTGTTGCAACCTGCGGCTGGTGGTGAGGCTTGCCCAGCAGTTTCGGGGCAAGGGCCTCAACATGGAGGACCTGATTCAGGAAGGCAACATGGGGCTGCTCGAGGTGATCGAGCGATTCGACCACACGCTCGGCTTTCGTTTTTCCACGTATGCGGCCTTCTGGATCCGGCAGTCGATGCAGGTGGCCCTCCGCAAGCAGCGTTCCATGATTCGCATCCCGGTCCGCAAGATGCGGCAGCTGGGGCGTATTAATGATGTGATGCAGGAATTCCAGTCGATCTGCGGGCGGCCCCCGACCACGGCGGAGCTGGCCCGCCGGCTCCAGACCGACGAGGCGCACGTCGAGGACCTGATGGGCCTGTCGCGGACGGCGGTCTCGATCGACATGCCGCTGGACGAGGATGGGGGCACGCTTCAGGATCACCTTGCCGACGAGTCGCTGATGTCGGCCTCCGACCAGACGATGCAGGCCGAGATGCGGCAGCGGATCGAGGCGGCGCTGGCCCAGCTTTCCGAGCGCGAGCACTCGGTCCTGTGCCTGCGGTTCGGCCTGGGCGGGGCCAAGCCGCGCAGCCTGCGCAACATCAGCAAGCGGGTCGGCCTGAGTCAGGAGGGTGTGCGGCGGGTTGAGCAGCGCGCCCTGGCCAAGCTCGGCCGGCAGCAATTTCGGTGTCAGCTGGCGGGGCTGCTCTAGGGCCCGCCGGAATTCAGCAGCACAACACGAGTTGGGTTTGGCCGGGTTTCGGATTTCGAATCGGAGGGCGATTCGGGATCCGGAATTCGGCGTTCTCGGCCGGAAAGCGGGGGTGGCAGCGGGGGGCGGTTCAACCTAAAAAGACCATCAAGTTCCCAAAAAAGGTTTGACTATATCCCGATGCTCCTTTAAAACCCTATATCAGCTTGCTTTAGGGGGCATTCAAGCGCCAGCTGGGCATTGTCGTTCGAGTTGAATGCAGGGCGGGCGACCGCCAGAGTCAGAGTTGCGAGCGAGCTACTACCATTCGGAATACCCGAAGGGCTCTGCCGGGGGCCAATACGCGTGAATACCGTAACAGGTCGTTCCAGCCATGCGGCGCGCGTGGGTTGCCCGTCCACCGGGCAGTCCAAAATACTTGTCAGACAGACAAGTTGTCACAAGGGTTAGTGTAATAGAATGACGGCTGCGGTCCGCAACTGTATCGGCGTGGATATCGGCTCCGACTGGATCCGGGTGGCGAACATGGAATTGACCCGGCAGGGTCCCCGTATCGTGGACCTGCTGGAAGATCGCATCGATCTCGAACCGGATCTGACCGAGGACAAGCGTTTCCAGGCCATCGCCAAGCAACTTCAGGACATGCTGAAGAAGGGCAAGGTCCGCACGCGCAACGCCATCTTCTGCGTGCCGGGCCAGTCGGTGTTCGTGCGGCGCATCCGCCTGCCGCGCGCCAAGCCCGACCAGATGAACCGCATGGTGCGCTACGAGGCGCGCCAGCAGATCCCGTTCCCTCTGGACAAGACCATCATGGAGTACCAGGTCTTCGAAGAGGAGGGGATGAAGGAAGTCCATGTCCTGCTCGTCGCGATCAAGCGCGACTTCATCAACAACTTCATGCGTCTCGTGCGGCGCACCGGCCTGAAGGCCCTGGCGATCTCGGTCTCGTCGATCGCCCTCTATAATTTCCACGAATACAACACGTCGGGCCGGCTCTCGGGCGCCGCGGCCAAGGCCGAGGCCAAGGCCGGCGGCAACGGCAGCGGCAAGCCCGCCAAGAAGGGGCTCTCCTTCAGCCTCTTCAAGAAGAAGGCGGCGGCCCCGGCCGCCGCGGCCACCGCCGTCGCCGAGCCCGAGGCCCCCGCCATGGAGGCCGAGCCCGAGCAGATTCAGGCGTTCGTCAACTTCGGCGCCTCGCTGATGGACCTGGCGATCGCCAAGCCCGGCCCGGCGCGCATGGTCGGCTTCGTCCGCTCGGTGCCGCTGGCCGGCTCGGAGATGGACCGGGCCGTCCGCGACCGGCTCAAGCTGGAGGGGATGGCGCAGGCGCGCCAGCTCAAGGAGCACGACATCTCGATCCTGTCGGCCGAGTTCGAGAGCGACGAGGACGCCCCCAAGATCAACGTCGAGGCGAGCGAGGCGGTCACCGCCGTGGCCGACCGGATGATCAGCGAGCTGCGGCGTTCGCTCGACTTCTACATCTCCCAGCCCGACGGTGTCGCCGTCGACAGCATCGTGCTGTCGGGCGGCCTCGTCCGCATGCGCCACTTCGTCGATTACATCGAGGAGAAGATGGGCCTGCCGGTCGTCCAGGCCGAGCCGGTCCACGAGCAGCTGCGCATGCCCGACGCGGTGCCGGACCACTTCGAGGGGTTCGCCGTCGCCATCGGCCTGGCGCTGCAGGGCATCGGCCTGGGCCAGAACAAGATCGACTTCCTGCCGGAAGAGGTCAAGACGGTCCGCGGCCTGCAGGAGCGCAAGCTGGAGGTGGCGGGCGTCTTCGCGATGGTCCTGATGATCATCCTGATGAGCTTCAACGTCGGCCAGGACCAGGTGGCGCAGTTCAAGAGGGACATGGACGAGGCCTCGGGGCTGATCTCGCAGATGCAGGCCAACAGCGCGCAGATCGACGCCGCGATCAAGCAGCACAACGACGTGGTGGGCGCGGTCGGCTCGCTCTACCAGGTGGCGGCGATCCCGCGCGACTACCTGTTGTCGTTCATGAGCCTGATCGTCGAGCGGCGCCCGCCCGAGGTGTTGATCGACAACCTGACCCTTCGCGCCGACGGCATCGTGATCGTCACCGGCAAGGCGCGCAACGACTTCAACATCAACCAGTTCATCAGCGAGTTGCGCCAGACGGAAAACGGCGTGATCTTCGACGTCACGATCAATGCCATGGCGCCCGACCAGACGATCGATACGCGGTTCACCACGAACATGATCACCTACACGATCACCATGAAGACCATCCCGGTCAATCTGAGCCGTATTCGGATCGTCGGGCCGCGGCCGTTGGCATTCAGCAAGAATCCCACGCGCACGACCGGGCGGCGCTGATGCGGCGCCCGACGGGGCAACAGCCGGAGAGAGTTTGAGACGTGGCCAAGCAAGCTAAAAAGACCAAAGAGCGCAAGCCCAGCAAGATCGAGATCTACGTGCGGGAGAATCCGGCGCGCGTGACGCTGATCGCCCTGGGCGTCCTCCTGCTCCTCCGCATCGGCCTGTTCATGGGGGGCGAGTCCCAGACGGCCACCCCCGTCGAGCGCCCGGTGCCGACGCCGCTGCCGACCCCGATCGTCTTCGACGATAACTTCCGCAAATTCGTGATGCCCCGGCCCGCGTTCGACAAGTCCAGCTACGAGATCCTCGCCAGCGGCAACATCTTCGACCCCAAGCAGGTGCAAGACATCGGCGGCAAGGGCAAGGCGGCCGAGGAGTTCTATCGGCAGGCGCAAAGCGCGTTCGAGAAGTACAAGCAGACCAAAAACCGCAAGGACCTGGACGACGCGGTCGAGAACGTCAACAAGGCGCTCGAGAATCTGCCGAGCCACTTCCAGGCGCGTCGTCTGCGCGACAACGAAATCAGCAAGGCCCTCGGCGTGGTCACCGGCGCCGCCAAGGCCGCGGCGCTGGCCGCGGGCAACGCGACGACGACCGGCACGGCGGCGGCGGCCACGCCGGCGCCCGGCGCGGCGCCCGAGGCGACTCCGGCGGCGGCGCCGGAGGAACCCAAGCCCTGATTCCCGGCCACGGCCCAAGAGAGGAGAGCGTCAAAAAAACTTCCGTTGGGGTCCGGCTTTCTACGGTCCAATGGAAGCTTTTACTTGACAAAAAAGTGACCATCGGAGAACACCTTAGTGTAATTGCGTGGATCCATGCCCCGGCGGGGATCCGTTTTTGACGAATTCGATCCTGTAGATCACTGATTTTAACAATCGCATGAGGAAGTAGGACGCGCGGCAATGGAAAAAGTGTTATCGATTCGGCGGCAGATTCTCGGATGCATGCTGGCGATGATGATCCTGGCCGGCCAGGCCCGGGCCCAGGCGCCTCAACCGGTGGATCCCGAGGCGGGCAAGATCACCATCAGCACCGGCATGATGGAGCCGAGCAAGGCGACCAAGCTCAACGAGAGCCTGGAGTCGGCTGCGCGCGAATTCCGCGAGGCCAACTTCTCGGCGGCGGCCGACTGGTATGAGGCCGCGCTCAAGCTCGACCCGACGATCACCGAGGCGCGCTCGAAGCAGTCCCTCGCCCGTCAGCTCGACCAGGCCCAGCAGGCCGCGCGCAAGGACCTGCCGGCCGGCAAGCGCGAGCGCGATCGGTTCCTCGCCAGCTCGTTCCGCACCGCGACCAAGTTCTACAACGACCAGCAGTTCGACAAGGCCAGCCAGGCGTTCTACACGATGTGGCTGACCGCGGGCGACTACCAGGGCAAGACGCTCAAGATGTACGCCGACGCCCGCAGCCGCGTCGCGCTCGGCCAGAGCGCCGCCCCCGAGGCGCCGGTCGCCGTGGCCGCCGCCCCCGCGGCGCAGAACGGCGACGCCCCGCTGGCCGCCGCCCCGGCCTCCGGCGACGCCGTCGCCAAGGCGCGCGAAGCCGCCGCGGCCGGCAAGCCCGAAGAGGCCCGCAAGGCCCTCAACGACGTCCTCGTGCGCGAGCCGCTCAACCAGCAGGCGCGCGTCGAGCTCAACAAGCTTTCCAAGCCGGTGGTCGGCACGGCCAGCCTCGCCTCGGCGACGGCCGGCTCGCCGTCGGACCCGGCGACCCAGCTCGAGGTCAGCCACCTGCTGGCCCAGGCCGGCAAGTCGATCGACGAAGGCAAGCTCGACGAGGCCAACCGCCAGCTCGCCCGCGTCTTCGAGCTTTCCCCCGACAACCCCCAGGCCCGCGACCTCATGGCCAAGATGACCGCCAAGGGGTTCGACCCCTCCGAGCGCATCCA
Organism: Candidatus Sumerlaeia bacterium; assembly: GCA_039683515.1. Lineage (GTDB taxonomy): Bacteria > Sumerlaeota > Sumerlaeia > MVZB01 > MVZB01 > JAJFUE01. Next base: position 80,159 of record JBDKRG010000016.1, read on the forward strand.
GGCGCTGATGGCCATCGGCGACAAGCTGATGCTCGAGAAGCGCTGGTCGGACGCCATCGCCAATTATGAGCAGGTCCTGCAGCTCGACCCGAAGCACCGCCAGGCGACGATCCAGCTGGCCAAGGCCCAGCGCGAGCAGGGCTACGCGGCCCAGGGCGAGAAGCAGCGCCAGAAGGTCGCCTCGGCCGTCGAGATCGACAGCATGCTGAAGGCGGCGCGCGCCGCCTACAACAACAAGGATCTGGCCAAGGCCCGCGAGCTGTGGACGCGCGTCATCGAGGCCGACCCGGCCAACAAGGACGCCAAGACGTGGCTCGAGGAGACCGAGCAGGCGTGGGCCGCCCAGCAGGCCACGGCCGCCGAAAAGGAGGGCCAGAAGGCGCGCTCGCTCGAGTCCGAGAAGCTCCTCAACACCCCGATCAAGATTTCCACCGACCGCGAGATCCCGCTCTCGGATTTCATGTATCTGCTGAGCATCACGACGCCGGTCGAGCTCGAATACTACATCGCCCAGGGGGCGGACGTGCCGGTGATGGCCAACTTCACCGACAAGTCGCTGTGCTCGATCCTGGACACGGTTCTGCCGCCCAAGGGGCTGTCCTGGTCGATCAACGACAAGAACGTCATCACGATCGAGCAGAAGGTCGATATGCGCACGATGAAGCTGTCGCCGGGCCAGATGTCGCAGGTCCGCTCGCTCCTGGACCAGGGGCTGCTGCAGCAGAACGTGTGGGGGCAGGCCACGCCGCCCTCGCCCAACGTCGAGATCAAGCTTGACGAGCGCCTCAACCTGCTGATCGTGGCCGGCTCGCCCAAGCACATCCAGGCGGTCGAAAGCTTCCTGAAGTCGGTGCCGGCCTCGGCGACCCCCGACCTCGACACCCGCATCTACAAGATCCGCCCCGACGACGCCCAGCGCATCCAGGCGCTGATCAGCACGCTGATCCAGACCGACGCCCAGAGCCCGTTCGCCCTCGAGCGCAAGGTCTTCACCCAGGGCGACGACCTGATCATCCGCGACACCCCCGAGAACCTGACCAAGATCGAGGAGCTCCTGCTGGACAAGAAGTTCATCCAGAAGCTGGCCAACGAGGAACTCCAGATCGCCAACTACAGCCTCGTCCCGCGCGAGGTCGAGCAGATTCAGTCCGACTACATCCAGGACTTCACGGCCCGCGTCGTCGAGGCCATCGGCACCTTCCTGTATTCGCAGGTCGGCACGGCCAAGGCCGCCGCCGAGGGCCGCCGCATGTGGTTTGACGACTCGACCCTGCAGCTGACGATCGTCGACTACCCGTCCAACCTCGACCAGGTCCGCAAGTACATCGACTCCCTGCCCGAGCTCCGCAAGGGCGACCAGCAGGACGTCATCTTCCTGCAATACGCCGAATCCGACACGCTTCAGCAGAGCCTCGAGCGCATCCTGAACCTGACGACCGGCGTCGGCGGCGGCGGCGGCGGCATCGGCCAGGAAATGAAGTTCACCCTGACCCGCGGCCAGCAGCGCGAAGTCGCCGGCGGCGCCACCTTCCGCCTGATCCGCGTCGAGCAGAACGACGTCCAGGACAAGAACGACGACACGGCCCAGATCTCGATCAACGTGCCGGGCATGGGCCCGCAGAGCACGACGGTCCAGGAACTGGAAACGCAGACCGTCAACGATTATGAAATCACGGCCGAGGACGTCCTGCCCAGCTCCGGCATCAACGGCGAGGGCCAGGCCCGCCTGTCGGTCCGCTACATCCCGCAGATGATCGCGCAGCAGCTGCAGCAGGCGCGCACCTCGGTCATGCCGGGCGGCCAGTTCGGCGGCATGCCGAACCTGACCGGCGCCCCGGCCGAGGACCAGGGGATCACGATCAACTCCTTCACCGAGCTCAACGCCATCATCCTGCGCTTCACCAATCCCGAGCTGCACACCGAGGCCGTCAACCTCATCAAGCAGCTCGACAAGCCGACGCGCCAGGTCGAGATCGAGACGAAGTTCGTCGAGGTCAACGAGACCCGCGCCAAGGAATTCAGCTCCGACTTCACCTTCGACAACTTCTCCGAGGGCAACGGCGTCGACTGGGACACGCAGTTGATCAACACCCGGTTCGCCCAGGACTCGGATGAGTTCCGCGATCCGTTCTCGCCGCTCATCGAGGATCTCAACAGCGCGAACCTGATGAAGGGCACGACCGCGGTCAGCATGATCTTCGGCGGGTTCCCGCAGCTGAAGTGGAACCTGCGGCTGCTCGAGGCCGAGGGCATCCTGAACATCGTGAACGGCCCGCGCGTCACGGCGCTGCACGGCATCAACGCCGAGTTCCGCATCGAGCAGTACATGCCCGAGTCGCAGGGCGACCTGTTCCAGAACGACCTGGTCACGATCGACAACCCGCTGCTCGAGTCGATGAACACCAACCTCGAGCTTTCGACCCAGGACGAGACCGAGAACGATAACATGTTGACGGCCGTCGTCCTCCAGGTGACGCCGTCGATCACGTCGGACAAGAACATCATCCTGCACCAGCTGACCGCCGAAATCCTGGATCTGGACCAGAACATCGGCTCGCTGGCGGTCCCCGACGTCGCCGAGCCCGAAAACGTCACGCAGACCAACTACTACAACGGGCAGATCGCGCCGCAGGCGGTCGTCAACCAGGGCCTGTATTCGCTCAAGCGCAAGAAGATCATCACCGACGCCCGCATCTCCAACGGCGGCACGATCGTGCTGGGCGGCTGGACCGGCGAGCGTTCGACCGAGGACACGAGCGGCATCCCGGTGCTGCGCAACATGCCTTATCTCGGCAAGCTCCTCTTCAGCCGCGCCCAGCGCAACCGCAGCCGCACGACGCTGCTGATCTTCCTGACCGGCTGGATTGTCAACCCGGAATAATCCGGCTGCCCGGCCCGACCAGTCCCGAGCGCCGAATCCTGAACGCTGGCCGCAGCGTTCAGGATTCGGCGGCCATATGCGCCTCGCGCGCCATTCCCGACGCCCTGTCTTGTGCGATCGTGAGTTGACGGATCGAGAATGCGCGGCATCCAGGATGTCGCGCGGCCAATGGACGGAACGCGATCGGATCGATTGCGATTCCGGCCTTCGCCAAGGCTTCGGCCGGCAAGACGAGCGCGCCCACGGGCACGACAAACAAGCGCCAATCGGCACGACGAACCCAGCAATGCCAACATCCCTCCACCTGATTGACGGCCATTCCCTGACGTTCAAGGCCTACTACGCGATCCGCGGGTTGACCGGGCCCGGCGGCATGCCCACCGGCGCCGTGTTCGGTTTCATCCGGATGCTGCTGAAGTTCCTCGACGAATACAGGCCCACCCACCTGGCGGTCGTGTTCGACACCCCCAAGCCGACGTTCCGCCACGAGCTCTACGATCAATACAAGATGAACCGCGAGGCGCCGCCGCCGGGCTTCGACGACCAGATGCAGTGGATCGGCCGGCTGCTGGACGCAATGGGGCTGGCGGTCTACCGCATCGAGGGCTTCGAGGCCGACGACGTCATGGCGACGCTCGCCCGGCGCATCGTCGAGCAGGGGGGCGAGGCCGCCATCCTCACCGCCGACAAGGACATGCTGCAGCTCGTCCAGGACCGCGTCACGGTCCTGCGGCCGGGCATGGACGAGATCCGCCGCTGCGATCCGGCCGCGGTCGTCGACCTGATGGGGGTGCGACCGGGGCAGGTGGCCGACTGGCTCGCGCTCGTCGGCGACAGCAGCGACAACATCCCCGGCGTCCCCGGCGTCGGCAAGAAAACCGCCTGCCAGCTGATCGATGCCTACGGGTCGCTCGAGGCGGTCCTCGCCGCCGCCGAACGGATCGAGAAGCCCAGGCTGCGCGAGGCGCTTCTGGCCAACGCCGACCAGGCGCGGCTGGCGCTCCGGCTCGCGACGCTCCGCCACGACGTGCCGCTGGACTGGACGCTCGAGTCGTGCGAGCTGCCGGCGACGCTGTTTTCGCCCGAGGCCGTGGCGATCATCCAGGAGCTCGGGTTCCAGTCGATCCTCAAGGAGCGCGGCGTCAAGCCGGTTGAGAGCGCGCCGCCGCCGAGGCCGTCCGTCCCGCTCCCCGAAGTCCGCTACGAAGTCGTTCGCGACGAGGCGGCGCTCGACCGGTGGCTCGACCGGGCCATGGCCGCGCCGTGGGTCGCGCTCGACACCGAGTCGACCTCGACGGACGTGATGGCCGCCGAGCTCGTCGGGATTTCGCTCTCCCATGCCCTCGGCGAGGCGATCTACATCCCGGTCGGCCACATGGAGCACGTGGCGGGCGGCCCGCAGCTGCGGCTGGACGTTGTTCGCGACAAGCTCGCGCCGCTCCTGGCCGGGTTCGGCCCTCGGCTCGCCGCGCACCACGCCAAGTACGACTGGAAGCTGCTCGAGCGGGCGGGGTTCGACCCGGCGCCGGCGGCGTTCGACACGATGATCGCATCGTACGTGCTCAACCCGGACCGGCCCGGCGGCCACGGCCTCAAGGCCCTGGCGCACGACCTGTGCGGCCTGGCGATGACGCCGATCACCGAGCTGATCGGCTCGGGGCGCAAGTCGATCACGATGGCCGAGGTCGACGCCGACTCGGCGGGGGTTTACGCCGCGGCCGACGCCGACGCCACCCTGCGTCTGCGCGACTGCCTCGGCGCGGGCCTCGACGAGGAGCCCTCGCTCAAGAAACTGTTTGAAGACATTGAGATGCCGCTCATCCCGGTGTTGATCGACATGGAGCTGGGCGGGTTCAACATCGACGTGGGGGCGCTCGACGGCCTGCGCCACGACCTGAGCCGCCGGATGAGCGACCTGTGCCAGGCGATCTGGCGCGAGGCGGGCCACCCGTTCAATATCGGTTCGCCCCGGCAGGTGGCCGACGTCCTCTACGGCCAGCTCGGCCTGGCGACCGGCAAGAAGGGGAAAAACGGCTGGTCGACGGCCGAGGCCGAGCTCGAGCGGCTCGCCCCGCTCCACCCGATTCCTCAATTAATTCTTGAATTTCGCGGATACGAAAAGTTACAATCAACATACATAGACGCGTTACCGAAGATGGTTCATGCCCGAACGGGACGCATCCATACCTCATTTAATCAGACGATAGCCGCCACTGGACGCCTGACGTCAACAGAACCGAACCTGCAAAATATTCCGATCCGTACCGACTTGGGGCGTGCAATCCGGCGCGCGTTTATTGCAGACAACAGCGATCATATCCTGCTCAAGGCCGACTACTCTCAGATCGAACTCAGAATTCTGGCCCATGTCAGCGGCGACGAGCGGCTGAGGGCCGCCTACCAGGAGGGACTCGATATTCACCGCCAAACGGCGGCCCAGGTGTTCGGCGTCGACCCGACGGCTGTTACGGCCGCGATGCGCTCCCAGGCCAAGGTGATTAATTTCGGGATTATGTACGGGATGAGCCCCCACGGACTGGCGCAGCAGCTTGGGATCGGACGCGGCGAGGCGGCCGGCTTCATCGAGCGCTACTTCCAGACCTACCCCGGGGTCAAGCGCTGGATCGCCCGCCTGCTCGAAATCGCCCGCCGCACCGGCTACGTGGAGACCCTGATGGGCCGGCGCCGGCCGGTGCCCGACCTGACGGCCAAAAACCGGATGATCCGCGAGGCGGCCGAACGCGTCGCCGTCAACGCCCCGATCCAGGGGACGTGCGCCGACATGATCAAGATCGCGATGCTCCAGGTGCACCGGCAGCTGCCCGGCGTCGCCCCCGGGGCGCGGATGGTCTGCCAGGTGCACGACGAGTTGGTGTTCAGCGTGCCGCGCGAGCGGCTCGAGGCGGCGACGGGCCTCATCCGGAGGCTCATGGAGCAGGCGATCGTGCTCGACATCCCGGTCGTGGTCGACATCAGCCACGGTCCCAACTGGGCGGAGTGCTGACGATGACTTACAAGCTCGGCCTCACCGGGACGTTTGGCTGCGGCAAGTCGACGGTTGCCGCCATCCTGCACGAGCACTACGGGGCGGCCGTGATCGACGCCGACGAACTGGCCCGCCGCGCGGTTGAGCCCGGGTCGCCGGCCCTCGACGAGATTCGCCGCCAGTTCGGCGACGAATACCTCGACGGCGACGGCGGGCTGAGGCGCCGCGAGCTCGCCCGGCTGGTCTTCGGCGACCGGGAGGCCAAGGCCCGGCTCGAGGCGATCATCCACCCGTTCGTCATCGCCGAGACCCGGCGCTTCATCCACGTGTGGGACACCCGGCCGATGATCGTGCTCGATGTGCCGCTCCTGTTCGAGACCGGGATGGAGGCGATGGCCGACTCGGTGGCCGTCGTGAGGATTGACGAGCGCAGCCGCTACCGGCGGCTTCGCGCCAACGGATTCAGCGAGGAGGAAGTGACGCGCCGCCTCGGCATGCAGTGGCCGCAGGCCCGCAAGCTCGCCCTCGCCGACCACGTGATCGATAATTCGGGCTCCCTCGCGGAGACCCAGCATCAAGTCGACGATTTGATCAAGAAGCTCAAAGGAGTCATACCGCTACCACGATGAACCCCAAGAACGACAACGAACCGCGCGAGGAAGCCCAGAGCGAGGCGCCCAAGCGCCGCGGCCGCCCGCGCAAGAGCGTGATCGGCCCGCGCCCGGAACTGGTCGAGGAAATGCGCCAGCGCACCCAGCAGCTCGCCAGCCAGGCCGAGAAGACCGCCGGCGAACGCGCCGCCGCCGAGCGCGCCGCCGCCGAGCGCATCCGCGAGGACCTGGAGGCCGCCAAGGCCGCCCGCAACCGCGGTTCCTCATTCTCCGAGATGAACGACCCGACGGCCCGCGAGGCGCGCCCGTACACCCAGCGGCGCGCCGAGCGCCGACCCGAGCCGCCCGCCCCATCGGCCCCATCGGCCGAAGAGAAGCCCGCGGCCACCGAGGAGAAGCCCGCCTCGAGCAACGGCTCCTCTACCGTCGCCGAAGGCGGCATGGACATCGATGCGCTCAAGCACATGCACATCGGCGAGCTCTATGACATCGCCCGTGGCCTCGGCATCGAGAATTTCAGCTCGCTGCGCAAGCAGGACCTCATCTTCAAGATCCTGCAGATGAACGCCGAGAAGGAAGGCGGCCTCTACGGCGCCGGCGTCCTGGAGATCCTCCCCGACGGCTTCGGCTTCCTGCGCTCGAGCGACTACAACTACCTGCCCGGCCCCGACGACATCTACGTCTCGCCGAGCCAGATCCGCCGCTTCAACCTGCGCAAGGGCGACACGATCACCGGCCACATGCGCCCGCCCAAGGACGGCGAGCGTTATTTCGCGCTGCTCAAGGTCGACACGATCAACTTCGAGTCGCCCGACCGGGCCAAGGACGTGATCCTGTTCGAGAACCTGACGCCGCTGTATCCCGAGGAGCGCATGCAACTCGAGACGACCGGCGACAACTTCACGGCGCGTGTCATGGACCTGATGACCCCGCTCGGCAAGGGCCAGCGCTCGCTGATCGTCGCCCCGCCGCGCACCGGCAAGACGATGATCCTCCAGAACATCGCCAACGGCCTGACGACGAATCACCCGGAGATCTACCTGATCGTCCTGCTCATCGACGAGCGCCCCGAGGAAGTCACCGACATGGAACGCACGGTCGACGGCGAAGTCGTGAGCTCGACGTTCGATGAGCCGGCTGAGCGTCATACCCAGGTCGCGGAGATGGTCCTCGAGAAGGCCAAGCGCCTCGTCGAGCGCAAGCGCGACGTCGTGATCCTGCTGGACTCGATCACGCGCCTGGCCCGCGCCTACAACACCGTCGCGCCGCCGTCGGGCAAGATCCTGTCGGGCGGCATCGACTCCAACGCGCTGCACAAGCCCAAGCGGTTCTTCGGCGCGGCGCGCAACATCGAAGAAGGCGGAAGCCTGACGATCATCGCCACGGCGCTTATCGACACCGGCAGCCGCATGGACGACGTGATCTTCGAGGAGTTCAAGGGCACGGGCAACATGGAAGTGCACCTCGACCGCAAGATGGTCGACCGGCGCGTCTTCCCGGCCATCGACATCAACCGCTCCGGCACCCGCAAGGAGGAACTCCTGCTTCACCCGACGTCGCTGCAGAGGGTGTGGCTGCTGCGCAAGGTCCTCAACGAGCTCAACACGGTCGAGGCGATGGAGTTCCTGCTCGAGCGCCTGCGCAAGAGCGAGAACAACAAGCAGTTCCTGGAGACGATGAACCAGTAACGGCAGGTCGCTTCGGCTCGAAGCGACATCAGAATCCGAAGGCCGGCTTCCCCGGAGGCCGGCTTTTGGTTGCCGTTTTGAGCTTTATTCTGCTTGGAAATGGGTTATAGTACTGTGTTCGATGTGTGAACACGCGCGATGGAGGCGTCAAGTATGCGAATTCTGATTCTGAACGGACCGAACCTGAACCTGCTGGGCCAGCGCGAGCGCTCGCTGTACGGCAGCCAGACGCTCGGCGAACTCGAGCAATCGCTGCGGCGGCAGGGCCAGTCGCTCGGCATCGAGATCGAGTGCTACCAGAGCAATCTCGAGGGCTACCTGATCGACGCCCTTCAGCGCGCGCGCAATCGGTGCCAGGGCGTCGTGTTCAATCCGGGCGGCTACACGCACACCTCGGTGGCGCTGCGCGACGCCATCGCCGCCATCGACATCCCGGTCATCGAAGTCCACATGACCAACATCCACGGCCGCGAGGATTTCCGCCGCGTGTCGCTGACGGCGGGGGCCTGCGTCGGCCAGATCAGCGGGCTTGGGTTCCTGAGCTACGAGATGGCGCTCAACGCCCTCGTGCGCATGATCAAGTCGGCGCCGGCCCAGCCCCAAGCCCAGGCCCAGCCCGCGCAGGTCCAGGTGCGGCCGGACCGCGAGCGCGTCGAGGCACGCCCCGAAGGACGTCCGGAAGGCCGTCCAGCCGAGGCCCGCGAACAGCGCGAAGGCTTCGAGGGGGGTGAGCGCGGCGAGGAAGGCCGCGAAGGCAAACGCCGCCGCCGTGGCCGCCGCGGTGGCCGTGGCCGTCGCCGCGAGGGCGGACCGATGGAGGAAGGCGGCGCCCCGCGCGAGGAAGAACAGCGCCGCGAGCAGGAACTCCCGGACGCCAGCGAGCGTTACGCGAACCTGAAGGGCGTGACCGTGCGGCGCGGCGTCGACGTCCTCGCCCAGGATGAAACCCCCGAGCCGGCCAAGACCGGCGTCGTGACGTTCGAGGATGCCCCGAAGCCCGAGCCGGCGCACGAGGTCGTCGCGGCGGTTCAGGTCCCGTCGCGGCCGGCGGCCCCGTCCAAGCCGGCCCCCGAGCCGCCCAAGCACGAAGCGCCCGCTCCCGCGCCGGCCAAGGCCGAGGCGCCCTCGGCTCCGGCTGCCGCCGAGGCGGAAGCCCGTCCGCGCAAGAGCCGCACGCGCAAGACGACGATCGTCCGCAAGACCACGCCGCCGAAAAAGCGGGCGTCGACGGCCAAGCGCTCTCCCGCGGAGCACAGCGAGGAAGAAGACGACTAAGCGAACCGGGCAAATAGCATCGTGGGACCCATGGGACCGAGCAGGCCCATGGGTCCTTTTTCTTTTTGGGGGCGCCCCGCCGCTCGCCGCCGCGCGGCTGACGCATCAATTTGTCGGCCCATGAAATCGGCGGTAAAATTCATCAAACTTCGGTCATCGGGATCCAGTCATCTCATTGACCAAATCGGTCGATGAACACTATCCTGAAACAATCCTGAATCTGGCGGAGGTTACTGCCGTGAAGCGTGGCGTCATTTCGGTCGCTGCGATGTTGCTGTTGGTTTTGGTGCTCGGCTCATGCACACAGGGGGCCGGCCATGAGGAATCGCTCTCGGTGACGGGCGTCGTCCCGCCTCCGGGGGAGAAGATCAACGGGCGGCTGACGGTTGTCTTCAACCAGCCGATCCGGCAGGACGGGGCGACGACCAGCCCGCTGGTCTTTACGCCGCCCATCGCGGGCGAATACGAAGTCGGCCCGAACTACATCAACTTCAAGCAGTCGGAGCCGGTGACGGCCAGGCTGATCGAGTGCCGGGTGCACGAATCGATCCGGCCGGCGCGGGCGACGGCCTCGGTGGCGGCGACCACCTTCACGCTGACGAATTTCAATTTCGAGGCCGACGCGTTCTGGCCGCTCGACCGGGCGACGACGTCGACCGTCTACGGCCTGCAGTTCACCGCGCCGGTCAAGGCGGAGGCGGTCGGGGATCGCCTCGCGCTCGCGCTTCCCGACGGCAGGGCCGTGGGGTTCAAGGTCTTCCCCGGCAACCAGGCCTCGACCGTGCGGGTGCTGACCGAGCCGACCACCGCGCCGGTCACGCTCACGGTGGCGGCCGGCGTCCCCGAGGAGAAAGGCCGGTTCGTGACGCGGCATGAGTCCGTCTTCAAGGTCGAGCCCGAAAGGAAAAAAGGCGTCGAGCCGCTGAAGGTTTATTACGCGAGCTGGGAAAACGTCGAGCGCGACCGGCAACGGCTTTATCTGTACTTCAGCAAGAATGTGACCGCCGACGCGATCGCCGCCAGGCTGGCGCTGACGGACGTGTCGACGACGGTGACGCGGCGCCTGCCGTTCAAGGTGGCCCGGGCCGAGGACCACCAGGTCACCATCGAGCTGGCCGCCCCCGACCCGACCGACATCAAGGTCCACCTCGAGCTGCCGGCCGGGACCGAAGCCGAGGACAAGACCACTCTGCCGGCGCCGTGGAAAACCGACCTGGCGCACCGCATTCAGTTGGAGCACGAATACAGCAACTGGGATAACGACGACAAGGGCCTGGCGCTGAGGCTCAGCTACAACCAGGCGCTCAAGCTGGACGAGGTCAAGACCCGCCTGACGATCCGTCCGACGGTCGCCAACATGACGATCGACCAGGATTCGTCCAACCAGATCTCGATCCGCGGCGATTTCGCCACGAACACGCCCTACCAGGTCGTGCTCGCGCCGGGGATCACCTTCGCCGGCTGGGTGAAGCTCAAGACGGCGCTGCCGGTCGTCGTCACCAGCCCCGAGAAGCTGCCGACCTACCTGGGGTTTTCCGACAGCGAGCGTTATTACTTCCCGCGCCGGTTCGGCAACGCCGTGCCGGTCAAGACGCGCGGCATCAAGGAAGTGAGCGCGCGGCTCTACAAGATGTTCCCGAACAACATCGCCGTGGGCATCAGCGACCTGGCTCAGAACGACACCCTTGACATGCTCGACTGGAGCGAGCAGGTCGGGCAGGCCAGGATTGCGATCGCGGGCCGGATGAACCAGCTCATCACGACGCCGGTCCGGATGGACGTGCTGACGACCGCGCCGGTCAAGGGTGTCTACGTGCTCGCGGTCGGCGCCGAAGGCAACGAGATCCGGCGCATCGTCCTCATGACCGACATGGGCGCGCTTGCACACTGGCAGGGGAGCGAGGCGGCCGTGTTCGTGCACAACCTGTTCACGCTGGCGCCGGTCGCGTCGGCGCGCGTGCAGGTCTACTCGAAGAAGAACCAGCTGCTGGGCGAGACCCGCACCGACGCGCAGGGGATCGCGCGCCTGGGCGGGTTCGGCGCGACCCGGGGCAACCCGGCCGTGGCGGTGATCAGCAGCGGCAAGGACTACACGTTCGTGGCGCTCGACCGGCGCGAGGAAACCCCGCCGGCGATGAGCGCGGTGCAGCTGAGCTACAACGCCAAGGCCTACGACGGGTTCGTCTACGCGGATCGCGATTTGTATCGCCCGGGCGAGACGGTGCACCTGCGCTGGATCGTGCGCAAGAATTATGGCGACGCGCTGACGAGCGCCCCCCTCGTCCTGAACATCACGGCCCCCAACGGCCGCACGGCGCTCAAGAAGACCGTCGCGCTCTCGAGCCTCGGGACCGCCGGCCTCGATTTCGCCACGCTCGACTCGTATGCGACGGGCCGCTACAGCGCCTCGCTGACCGTCCCCGGCAGCGAAAACGCCATCGGCAGCTACGGCTTCCAGCTCGAGGAATTCGTCCCGCTGCGCATGAAGACCGAGGTGACGCCGCCGGCGGCGCCGTGGGTCGAGACGGGCGGCGAATACACGATGCAGGTCCGCGGCCGGCACCTGACGGGCCTGCCCGCGCAGGACCGCACGGCGCAGGCGCGGATCAGCTTCCGCTCCGGCTACGAGTTCAAGGACTGGCCCGGCTACGAGTTCGGCAACGACGTCGTCAAGCAGATCGACACGCTCGAGCTGGGCGAGGAGACGACCGATGCCGACGGCGTGGCGACGTTCAGGTTCAAGGCGCCGTCGGCGGCCGAGGCGACCGAGCCGCTCATCGCGCACATCGTCGGCTACGTCTACGAGCTTGGCGGCCGGGCGGTGCGCGGGTCGGTCGATACGGCCTACTTCCCGTCGCCGATCTGCCTGGGCGTGAAGGTCGGCGGCGACGATGCGAATGACGCGGTGATCAACGTTGCGGCGGTCGCGCCCGACGGCAAGCCGGCCGACCTGGACAAAGTCCAGGTGACGCTCGAGCGCGAAACTTATGATTACTACGTGCGGCGGCTCTATTCGCATTACCAGCCGTCGTGGTCGAACCGCTTCGAGAAGGTGCAGAGCGACGACGTCACGCTCTCGAACGGGCTCGGCAGGCTTTCGCTCAACCTGAAGCATTACGGCTTCTACCGCGTGCGTGTGTCCTCGCCCAAGACGCGGCAGTTCAGCACGATCTCGTTCTACGCGTGGGGGGGCAAGCCGCAGGTCGAGCGCGAGAACGAACCGAGCCTGATCAAGCTCAAGCTCGACAAGGAGAGCGTCGAGATCGGCCGGTCGGCACGGCTGCGGATCGAGTCGCCGTTCGACGGCAAGGGGGTGATCGTCGTCCAGGGCGAGCACATCAACCGGCTCATGCCGGTCGACGTCCGCGGCGGCTCGACGGTCGTCGACGTGCCGGTCGAGGCCGCCTGGGCGCCCAACGTGTGGCTCGAGGTCACGGTCATCCACGCGGTCGAAAAGGGGCGCAAGCAGGTCTATCCGTTCTCGAGCTTCGCGGCCGTCCCGCTCCTCGTGCGCGACCCGGCCAGACGGATCGACGTGGCGCTCGGCGGTCTGCCGAAGGAAATCCTGCCGGGCTCGCCGCTGCCGGTCGCGATCAGGACCGTCGACAGCCGGGGCAAGCCGATTCCGGCGGAGGTGACGCTTGCGGCGGTCGACGAGGGGATCCACATGCTGACCGGCTACAAGACCCCCGACCCGGTCGGGTGGTTCGGCCGGCTGCGCTCGCCGGACTTTAACCGCGCGCACTATTACGACAAGATCGCGTCGGAGTTCAACGCCCCCAAGGCGGGCGGCGACGGCGCCGGGCCCGAGCGGCTCGGCCGGCCGGCGCGGACGTGGATCCGCACGGTGGCGTTGTGGACGGGCCGTGTCACGACCGGGGCCGACGGCGCCGCGTCGGTGACGCTCGCGATCCCGGCCTACTTCAGCGGCCAGCTGCGCCTGGTGGCGGTGGCGGCCGACCCGCGCGCCGCCGGCGCCCGCGAGGAGCGCCTGTTCGTCCGCCGGCCGTGGATGCTGCAGACGAGCCTGCCGCGCTTCATGCTGCCGGGCGACGAGGCCCAGGCGCTGGCGACGGTCTACAACACGACCGACGCGACCGGCACGGTGCGCGTCTCGTTCGAGACGAGCGGCACGCTGATGCAGGGACATCGGGCCAAGGGCGAGGGGCCGATCGTCGTCGGGCCGAAGTCGGAGGCGACGGTGACACGGAACCTGGTCGCGGGCAAGGCCGTCGGCCAGGGCGAGCTGGTCTGGAAGGCCGAGGTCATCGGCCGCGACGGCCGCGTGACCGAGACGCTCGTCGAGCAGGCCTACCTGCCGGTGACCGAACCGGCGGCGTGGCAGACGCGGCGCACGCTGGCGGTCGTGGCGCCCGGCAAGTCGGCGACGTTCGACACGGCCGGCTTCATGCAGGACGACTGGACGCGGCTGTCGGTCACGGTCGGGGCCGACCCGCTCATCCGGCTCGAAAAGGCGCTCCAGAGCGTCGTCGGCTACCCGTACGGCTGCGTCGAGCAGACGACGTCGAAGCTGATGTCGCTCTACCTGCTGCGCAAGAACAGCGCCCTCATCGGCGACCTCGACCCGAAGATGGGGATGCTCGACGCCTACATCCGCGGCGGGATCGACCGGCTGCTGTCGATGCAGACCGGCTCGGGCGGGCTGGCGTATTGGCCCGGCCAGTACGAGCCCTATCCGTACGGCTCGGTCTACGGGCTGCACTTCCTGACGCTCGTGCGCAACGGCCGCGAGTTCCCGGTCGACGCCGACAACTACGAGATCCTGCGCCGCTACGTGCGCCGGCTCGTGACCGAAAAGCGGAGCGATTCCAATTCGGATTACTACCTGCGGGCGTATGCGACGTATGTGCTCGCGCTTTCGGGCGACCCGGAGGCCCCGGCGCTGACCGAGTGGTTCCGGCTGCTTCAGATGCCCGAGTCGGGCCGGTGGCTGCTGGCCGCGGCGGTCGCGATCTCGACCAACGACATGGACCGCGTCAAACTCTACATGCACGCGGCCAGGACGGCGCCGTACCTCGAGCGCGAGCAGGACGACACGCTCAACTCGCCGATCCGCAACGAGGCGGTCGAGCTCCTGTCGCTCGTCCACATGAAGGGCGACCGCGCCCGGATGCACAAGCGCGCCGAGGACCTCACGCAGTGGCTTCAGACCGAGCGCTGGGGAACGACGCAGGAGAACGCGTTCGTGATCGCGGCGCTCTGCCAGTATCTGGACCAGGTGACGTCGGGCGTCGAGCAGGCGCGCGGGCGGATCGAGTTCGGCGGCCGCCAGGCCGCCATCGCCGGCCGCGACGTCTTCCGCAAAAAGCTCACGGGCCCCGGCGCCGGCTGCAAGGTGACCAACGACGGGCTGCACGACCTGTACGTGACGGCGGCGGCGGCCGGGATCCCGTCCGACGCGCAAACCTCGCCGGTCACGCAGGGGATGTCGATCGGCCGGCGCATCCTCGACAGCAAGGGCGAGACGGTCGACCCGGGCGCGCTGACGCACGGCGGCAGTTACGTCGTCGAGCTGGCGATCGGCTGCGAGCGCAACGTGAAGAACGTCGTCGTGACCGACCTCTTGCCGGCCGGGTTCGAGATCGACAACCCGCGGCTCAACCAGAGCGAGCGGACCGGGATCGTG
Organism: Candidatus Sumerlaeia bacterium; assembly: GCA_039683515.1. Classification (GTDB taxonomy): domain Bacteria; phylum Sumerlaeota; class Sumerlaeia; order MVZB01; family MVZB01; genus JAJFUE01. The sequence continues at coordinate 95,247 of JBDKRG010000016.1, forward strand.
CTGCCGCACGACTCGGTGCAGCCGACGCACCTGGAGATCCGCGACGAGCGGCTCGTGCTGGTGTTCAACAGCCTGGGGGCCACGTCCGGCGACGACAGGCATTACTACTACTACCTGGTCAACGCCGTGACGCCGGGCCGGTTCCAGCGCCCGCCGGTCGTGGCCGAGGCGATGTACGACCCGGCCGTGCGGGGCAGCTCGTCGCAGGAGGAAATCGTGGTGAAGAAGTAGGGTAATGCATGGGTCCCATAGGACCTATAGGACTTATAGGACCTATGGGACCCATAACGCTCTAATTTAATTCGACATTTTCCAAAAATACCAAGCGTAAAACAGAACCCAGCAGGCGGCATGGATCCTGTATTTCGCGGGGAGGCTGAGGCGTTTGAGCGTGTTGGCGATCAGGCTCGCCAATCCGCACACGATCAGAAACCGCGCGGCGCGGGCCAGGGCGCTGGCGATCATGAACTGGATGAACGAAACGCGGAGCCGGCCGGCGTGGACGGCGTAGACCTTGTAAGGGACCCCCGCCGCGGCGCCCGTGAAGAAGGCCGGCCAGCCGTCCGTTTCGAGCCGCGCGCCGGCGTTGTCGACCATCGCGGTTGAAATCGCGGGGACGTGATCGACAAATCGCATGGCCTGGGTTGGGTTCGCCGCGCCCCAGCCGAACATGATCGCGCCGCCGATCAGCGCGCCGACGATCGCCGCCGCGGTCGCGCGCAGGCAGCCCTTCCATCCACGCAGCACCACCCGGCTCAGCAGCACGTCCGGCACGATAAAGAAGAACGTCGCCTCGGCAAGGCCCCAGGCGAGGGAGACGGCGTCGGTGCGGGTTGGAGCGCGTTGCGGCATGTGTGACCGATGCGGTGGCGCGTTGCCTCAGAAACTTCACTTGAGAACTACCGGCGGGTTACACTATTGTCAAGCTGTCCGTCCAAACCAAGCAGCGAGGGCCTGCCATGCCCAGCATTTATGACGTCAAGCCGGCTTTCCAGAATCGGCTGCGGCCGCTTTCGGAGCACATGGTGCGCGCGGGGTTCACGGCCAACCAGGTGACACTCGTCGCGCTGGTCATGTCGATCCTGCTCGGGCTGCTGATGGCCGTCGCGGCGCCGTCGCGGCCGGTGCTGCTGCTGTTGCCGATCTGGCTGTTCGCGCGGATGGCGCTCAACGCGATCGACGGGATGCTCGCGCGCGAGCATCGCATGAAGAGCAATCTCGGCGCGCTGCTCAACGAGCTGGGCGACGTGATCGCCGACGCCGCGCTCTACCTGCCGCTGGCGCTGTGGCTCACGCCGGTGTCGCGCGCGGCGATGGTCATCGTCGTCGTGCTCGGGATCGTGAGCGAGCTGGCCGGGATCGCCGCCGTGCAGATCGGCGCCACCCGCCGCTACGACGGCCCGATGGGCAAGAGCGACCGCGCCTTCTGGCTGGGCGCCCTGGCGCTGCTGCTCATGTTCGGCCTTCCGCCGGGCCGGCTCACGGCGCTCATCCTGCTCATCATGATCGTGATGCTGGCCAGGACGATCTACAACCGCGCGAGCCGCGCGCTCGCCGAAGCCCCGCCCGTGGCCGGAGATTAATATGTTCGAGCATATCCCGATCCAGATCCGCTGGGCGATCGGCGCGATCTTCGCGATTCTCGCCGTCGCCACGGCGATCGTGCTGTTCGTCGACCGCAAGCGGGAGCGCGCCGACGGGCCGAGCGAGCTGTCGTTGCGCGTGCGCACGTGGTGGATCATGGTCATCGTCTTCAGCCTGGCGCTGGTCGTCAACCGCGCCGTCTCGATCGTCTTCTTCGCGTTCCTGAGTTTCCTCGCGCTCAAGGAATACCTGTCGCTGATCCCGACGCGCCGGGCCGACCGCCGCGTCCTGTTCTGGGCCTACCTCGCCATCCCGATCCAGTATTTCTGGGTCTACGACGAATGGTACGGCCTGTTCATCATCTTCATCCCGGTCTACGTGTTCCTGTTCCTGCCGATGCGGATGGTGCTGATCGGCGAGACGCGCGATTTCCTGCGCGCGATCGGCACGATCTTCTGGGGCCTGATGATGATGGTGTTCTCGATCAGCCACATGGCGTACCTGCTCGTGCTGCCGACGCGGATCCCGACGCCGGGCGGCGGCGCCGGCCTCGTGCTCTACCTGGTGTTCCTGACCGAGTTCAACGATTGCGCGCAGTACGTCTGGGGCAAGTCGCTGGGGCGCTCGAAGGTGCTGCCGACGGTCAGCCCGAAGAAAACCTACGCCGGCTGGATCGGCGGCATCCTCACGACGACCGTGCTGGCGGTGATGATCGCGCCGTATCTCACGCCGATGTGCGCGGGGGAGCACCCGTGGCGCGACCCGCTGCTGGCCGGCCTGATCATCGCCATGGCCGGCTTCATCGGCGACGTGACGATCTCGGCGCTCAAGCGCGACCTGGGGGTCAAGGACTCCGGGACGCTGCTGCCCGGCCACGGCGGCATCCTCGACCGGATCGACAGCCTGACCTACACGGCGCCGCTATTCTTCCACTTCATCCGTTACCTGTATGGAATGCGTTGAGACCAAACCCTACGGCCTGCTGAGGCAGCTGTTCTTTGCGCTCGTGGTGCGGCCGTTCACGCTCGTCGCGCTCGGCCTGAACGTGCGCGGGAGCGAGCGGCTGCCGTTCCGCGGCCCGGCGATCATCGTGGCCAACCACAACAGCCACCTCGACACGCTCGCGCTCATGACGCTCTTCCCGCTGAGCGTGCTGCGGATCGTGCGCCCCGTCGCCGCGGCCGACTATTTCTTGAAGAACAAGTACGTGGCCTGGCTCGCGCTGCGGCTCATCGGGATCATCCCGATCGCGCGCGCCGAGATCGGCCACAAGCACGACCCGCTCGAGCCGTGCTACCGCGCGCTCGAGCGCGGCGAGATCCTGATCGTCTTCCCCGAGGGGAGCCGCGGCGAGCCCGAGCGGCTCGGCAAGTTCAAGACCGGCGTGGCGCACCTGGCCGAAAAGTTCGCGCACGCCCCGGTCATCCCGGTCTTCATGCACGGCATGGGCAAGGCGCTGCCGCGCGGCGAGGCGATCTTCGTCCCGTTCTTCTGCGACATCTGCGTCGGCGAGCCGTTCACGTGGCCCGGCGACCGGAAGGCCTTCATGGATCACATGGAAGAGACGATGAAAGACCTGGCCGGCCAGCTCCAGCCGCCGGAGTGGGAGTGAGTGGGGGGAGATGAGCGATGAGAGATGAGAAACCGCCTCGGATAACAAAAGTTCTCCGTTCGCGCTCGTCATCGTAACCGGGCAAAGCCAGGACCAATTGGGTTGATTGGTATAAGCGGCCAAGGGCGCGAATCATACCAGCCTGGGGCACAGCGAAGCGGAGCCCCAGGTCAACGATGTGTCCAGCCGAGCACTGAAAGCGCGATTCATTACCGCGCCGAGTATTCGAATCCATCCCATGTGCCGTCGAACCGGAAATCCAGACCACAATCTACTTCGTCTTGAATTTCCACGGCAGCGGATCGAGCGGGTCGCCGGTCTCGGCGCGGAAGTTTTGGAAGAGCTTGTTGTTCAGGCTGAGCTCGTAGCTCGTGCCGGGCTTGAGGCGGACCGGCAGCGTGCAGGTCTTGCGGTCGTCGCTCCACGTCGCCTTGCCCGCGATCTCAGGGAAATTTTTGCCGCCGCCGACCCATGACGACCCGGCCGCCATCGGCCGGTCGAACGTCACGCGCAGCCGGCCGAGCGTGGGGCTTACGTCCTCGGCGTTGTGCGCCGGCTCGAGCTTGAGGGCGACCGGCGTCTTTTGATCGAGCGCCGGCAGCGTGCGGCTTTCCTCCTCGAAGAACCGCGCGATGCGCGGCATGAACGACTCGATCGTCGGGTAGCGGCCGCGGTCGGCTTCGTATTCGTCGAGGAGCTTGACGAGCCGCGGCGTCCACACGAAGCCGCAATCGACCTCGTGGTTGGCCGCCTGCAGCCCCCAGAACTCGCCGCGGTACTGCGTGACGTAGCGCACCTGGGCGGCGCGCACCATCGACTCGTAGATCATGGCCTCCCAGCTGCCGTACGACTGGCTCGAGAGCTTGGCCCTGACGCGCGGGAAGATCGCCTTGGCGGGTTTTTCCAGCTCGCGCATGTGCCCCTTGAGGATCGGGTTGGAGTAGGAGTGGTTGAATTCGTGGGCGACGACGCCGGAGGCCTCGCGGCTGAACGCCGGCGCGCCGTGGCGGTCCGGGAACCAGACGCCGAGGATGCAGTAGATCTCCTCGCGGTCGCCGACGCGGCGGCTCGGGCCGATGTTGAGCCCGCCCATCAGCGGCGCGACGACGATGCGGAAATCCGCCCCCGGCCGCGCGCCGAAGAACCTGTCGAACCAGTCCAGGTGCATGTCGCGCTCGATCACGCGCCGCGCGCGGTCGCAGGTGTCGTTGTAGAAGTCCAAGTGATTGTTGAAGAACTTGTCGAACCGCGTGACCTGCGCGAACTGGCGCGCCTGGTCGAGGAATTCGGAGATTTGCTCCTTGGGGAAATGCTCGTCGAGCGAGGCGACGTCGACGTTCCATTTCGCGTCGCCGATCAGCGTATCCAGCCCCATGGGCAGGCGGATGGCGAGCATCATCGGCGCGGCGAACCTGACGCCGTGGGTTTTCCTGAGGTTTTTTGCGAGCTGGATCGCCGGGTGATTCCTGCGGCCGCCGAACCAGCGGTCGACGTCGCGGTTGTAGCCGGCCACGACGCCGCGGTTGTACTCGTCGTTGCCCGCCAGCCGGAAGATGATGCTGATCAGCTCGATGCGCGGGTCGACGCTGATCCTGAGGGGGGTCGTCACGCTCGTGCCGCGCGCGGAGCGCGCCGCGCCCTTGCGCGTTTCGAACGTCCAGAAGATCGGGTCGAGCGGCACGCCCACGGCGCTCTGGAAATCGGTACGGCCGCTGCCGTTGAGGCTGAGCTGATACTGCCAGTCCGGCTCGAGCCGCACCGGGAGCGAGCAGGTCTTGCGGTCGTCGGACCAGCGGGCCTGCTGCTCGGTCTGCGAGCCCGGGTAGTGCTCGCCCTCGCCGACCCACGCGAACCCCGGCCCCATCGGCACGTTGAACGTCACGCGCAGCTCGGCCAGGTCGGGGTCGATCCCCCCCTCGCCCGACTGCGGATCCATCCTGACGACCTGCGGCTTGAGGCCGAGGCGGATCGTTTCGCGGTCGGCCCCCTGCGTCACGAAATAGACGGCGGCCGGGTCCACCGCCATGCCGGCGCGCGAGCGGAACCCGCGCTCGGTCTTGGAGTTGATCCCGATGCGGTAAAACCGGCCCGGCTCGAGCTTGACCGGATACATCGCGGTGCGCGCGTCGATCCAGCGCGGGCTCTCGCCGGGCGCCAGCGGCGGCCGCCAGGCGTCGCCCGTCCACGAATGGCTCGTCTCCATGTCCTGGTTGAACGTCACGCGGATGGCGTCGAGCGTGGCGCTGACTTCGGTGTCGCCCGGGTCGGGGCTCAGGCGGACGATCCGCGGCGGCTCGGACTGGTCGGCCTGCGGGAGCTGCTGGTCGTGAAGCCCCTCGAGCATCTGGATCTTGAGCGGCGTGGCGGGCTCCATGCCGACGAACGCCAGCTGGTCGCTCGACACGAGCATCAGGCGGACCTTGTCGGCGTCGGCGCGGCCGTCGACGACGACGTAGCCGACGGGGCCGGCCTCGTCGACGCGGACGCGCAGGTGATGCGTGTGCAGCCCCGGCGGCAGGTCCTTCGCGAAGGCCCCCTCCATCTCCTTCGGCCGGCGCGGCCTGAACGTCGGCGCGGGCCGGAACGTGATCAGGAAGCTGGTTCCGCCGGCGGTGGACGGGGGCGCGAACCGCGCGCCGGCGAGAGCCTTGGGGAGCGCCTCGCGCCTGACGTTGACCTCGGAGGCGCCGGCCAGCTGCAGGATTTCGGTGATCTTATCGATCGTGCCGTAGTCGGCCTCGGGGTCGGCGACGATTTCGGCCGCGCGGCCGTTGGCCTCTTTCGCGAGCCGTTTCTGAAGGTCGTCGAGCGAGATCGGCTGGTCGCCAAGGAAGATCGGCTCGATGAGCTCGGGGCGCGGCGCGTGCCCCACGCGCACAACGAGCGCGTCGGCGGCCGAAGCGATCGACGCGGCCGCGAAGAGCAATGCCAGGACAACAACACGAATCAGTCGCAACATGTCACCCGACCATCGGATCTGAATCTCTCAACTATTGATTACGCCAAGACGCCTGGATCGCCAAGGAAAGAATTTTGTTTTTGTCGCAGAGGAGCAGAGATGGGCCGAGATGCAGAGAAAAAGAAATTCCAGATTTCACACAGAGACACAGAGGGACAGAGGACACAGAAATAAAAATCCAGATCTCTGCGCTCTCTGCCCTACTCGGTGTCTCCGCGCCAAAAATTCTTTCGATTTTCGATTACGATTACGAGCACGACGCACGAGCACGAGGACTTCCGACAGCTTTTCGTGGGAGCACGAGGACATATGAAACGCCCGCGGGAAACCTTTTTGGCGGCTCGACCCGCGGGCGTTTGTGAACATTCGGTGGACTGATGGGATTAACGGTAACCTCGCCGCAGATCCCAAGCCGCATTCTCGAGGCAAGGCTACTTACGTCTCAGCCACCTCGCTGGTACTATGTATGGACATTGGACCACCTCCTTTCCGCGTGCCTCAAGTATCCACATTGGGGCGGTGCGCGTCAAGTGGGTAAATTCAATATTTAGAGTTTTTTATGACGTTCGCGTGGGGGCAATGCAGTAGCCCGAGCGTCAGCGAGGGATTTGTGTGGGACGCTGATTGAAACCGACTGCGCGGGGGTGTTTTTACTTATTCTTGGTACGTGCTCGGAGGTTCCCCCTGTCCGTTTAAAGTGTAATTGATCGCATTCGAGACCTGCATCTCGGTCCATAACCAAACCGTGCTGCCGTGACGCGACCAGACGGGCTGGGGTTGATGCGGTAGCCCGAGCGTCAGCGAGGGATTTTCCCGCAGACGCCGAGTGCACCAGGCTTTAAATGAATTCATTACCCGTTCAGGATCTGTTTTGGCGTAAACAACAGTATGGACGTGTTCGTCTTGCGCATTAGCCGCATATAAATGCCAGCCGCGGTGGGTGCAGACCTCTTTGATTGTTCGCTCCACGAGTTGGCGCATGGAGAGGCTCAGACGGATCGCGGGACTGTTGTGCATGGAGCGCTCATAATTGGTGCGGAGCGGGTTTGGGCTGATCTTGGGCGCGCCGTAGGTGTGATGTGCTGAGCGGTCCATGGAGCCGCGATCGTTGCCGTGCAACCATGTGCCGTAACATCGGAAAGAAATGAAATATGCGAGGACACCATCGGGATTAAACGGGCGCATGATGGTCTCCAGTATCTCTGTGCAAGTCCCTCGCTCACGCTCGGGCTACTGCATGGGCTGCATCGCCTAATCGGGGACGATGTCGCTGACTCCGGATTCCTCGCACTTTTTGCGCGATTCGGCGGCTTCCAGGGTCGCGTTGCGCAGTTCGGTCTTGTCCAGGTTCCACAGCCGGCGCTCGGATTGGACGACGATGTAGGCCAGCACGCAGGTCATGAACACAAGCATGAGCGTCAGGACGCTCGGCGCCATGATCCTGAAGCCGAAGACCATCACCAGCACGTTGACGACGATGCACAGCAGCCGGATTTCGGTCGGGCCGAAACCGAGGTAGGTGATCTTGAATTTCTGCGTCGCGCCGTACATCAGCCACGAGCTGACCATCATCGCCTGGTACGTGAGCATGATCAGGATCAGCAGGAACTGCGAGCGCGGGTCGTCGAGCATCAGGGCCCAGCCGATGAACACGGCGCTCATGAACAGGAAGTCGCAGAAGTGGTCCATGTAAAAGCCCCAGCGCACGAGCCCCTCGCCGCGCACGCGTCCGAGCGTGCCGTCCATGCAGTCGGTCCACCACTGGGCGGCCAGGAGCGCGGAGCTCAGGATCAGCCAAGCGCGGTGGTCGTGCGCGAGCCGCCCGAAGGCGATCAGGCCGATGGCGAACGGGATCGTCAGCAGCGTGAGCTGCCACGAGCGGATCCAGTGCGGCAGCTTCATCACGTTGCGGTCGATGTAGGCGCGCTCCCACGCGGCCAGCGGCGATCGCAGCGGTTCTTTTTTCGTGTCGCCGTAATGGGTGGTCTGATTCATAAAGAACCCCCGGATTCATGAATTGCAGAATCGATGAATATGTATCACGAACCGGCGGGATTCAATACCAAAACCGACTAACGAGCGACCGGCGCGGGGGGGAGCGCCAACGGCGCGAATCATACCAGCCAGGGGTGCAGCCCCAGGATAGAATGACAAACCAACGATGCGCTCAGAAAGAGCGCATCATGTGGGGAGCGGCCGGCAATGAATCGCGCTTTCAGCGCTCGGTTGGGCACGTTGCTGACCTGGGGCTCCGCTTCGCTGTGCCCCAGGCTGGTATGATTCGCGCCGTTGGCGCTTTTGCCGGGCAGCCGAATACGTTATGGTGATATCTAAGCTGTACGAAAACGAGCACGAATGGCCGGCGAGGCGCCGGCCCCACATCTTTATTTCGGGCCGTAGTTGAGCCAGAGCATGACTGCCATGCCGGCGAGCATCAGCGCGCCGACGACGGAGTTGATGACGATCACGTTGCGGCGGATGCGGGCGGCTTCTTCGCGGACGGTCGGGTCGAGCTTTTCGCGCAGCTGCTTTTCGAGCTCGCGCGAGACGAGGTCGCTGACGCGGCGCGGCACGACCTGGTCGACGGCCGTGGCGACCTGGCCCTCGACGACGGCCGGCAGCAGCTCGCGGCCGGCGCGCGGGACGGCCCGCTTGGCCACCTCCTCGACCGTGCCGACGATTTGCTGGCTGATCTCCGGGACCATCTTCTCGGCGGCCTTCTGCAGGCGCGACTCGACCTCGCGCGGCAGCATGTTGGTGAGCATTTCCTTGACTTTTTCGCGGATCATGTTGGGCAGGATTTTGTCGCCGGCCCCGCGCACGGCGCGGTCGGTCTGCTCGGCCAGGATGACGTTCATCGCCTCCTCGACCTTGCTCGCGGCCAGCTTCTCGACCATCGACTGCGCCACTTCGCGCACGGTCAGCTTGACGAGCTCCTGTTCCTTGTCGGCGACGAGGCTCGTGACGTGCTCGTCGACCTGGGCGCGGGCGCGCTGGTCGATCGTCGTCGTGATGTTCTGGATGCAGCGCTCGATGATGAGCTGGGTCTTGCGCTCGACCGCGCCGGCGATCTGCTTGTCGGCGAGCTGCGTCATCATCCGGTCGGCGGCGTCGGCAAGGTACTGGTTGGACAATTCGTCGAGGCGCTGCTGGTCGAGGACCTGCTCGACCTTGCGCACGAGCGCCTGCGGGTCGAACGGCTTGACCATGTAGGCGCACGCGCCGCCCATGCTGACCGACTCGGTCTGGGTGAGGCCCTCCTCGGGGACCATCATCAGGATCGGGATCGGGTGGGTCGGGGCGTTCTGCTTGAGGATGCGCATCGTCTCGCGCGAGGCGAGGCCGTCGAGCTGCTCGTCGATGACGACGAGCGAGACGTCCTCGAGGCTCGGGCAGGTCAGCGCGGCCGTGCCGTTGCTGACGCTCGTGACGTGGTAGCCCTGGTCATGCAGAACCGTCTGAACCATGTCCAGCACCGCAAGGCTGTCGTCGACCACCAGGATAGATTCGCCGGCCATTGGTTATCTCCTACTCGCCCTTGATCCATTGTTGAATCCAGCCGCGGCTCGAAAAGTCGCCCGGCCAACCCACTTCGACCCGTTCGCAGAAATAGCGGGTCACGTCCTGAATCATGCGCTCGGCGCGCGGGCCGTAGGCATCGTCCGCGCGGCGGACCATCTCGCGGCCGACGGCGGCCAGGGCCGCCATGCTGTCCTCGAGGCAGCCGATCATGTGCTTCGTGTTGCTGCCGGCGTGGACCATGTACTGGTCGAACCGGCTGGAATCGAGCCGCCCGTCGCGCCACTCGATCAGGTCGGCGCGCTGGTAGCGCAGCCCCTCGCCCGCCCACAACTCCTGCGTGAGGAGCTGCTGGGCGGTCAGGTCGTCGGTCTGGGTGACCGAGCCGAGCCGCTCGGAGAGGCGGTTGAGCAGCGCGCAGCCGAAGCCGACGCTGGTGAGGAACGGGCCGCACTGGCCCTGGTAAAGCTGGACGGACTCGGCCGTGGTGGACGGGGTGCGCCGGCGCCGGCTGAACAGGCCAAGCAGGCCGGGCGTCTCCTCGCTTTCCTCGTCCTTGGCCGGGGAGGGGCTTTGCGCGGGCTCGGGGGCCTTGACTTCCGTCTTCGGCAGCTTGACCGACTCGACCGGCTCGATGAGCTGCATGGACAGGAGGTTGTCGATGGCGCACAGGGTCTCGAACTTGCCGAGGCCGCACAGGTAGATCATGACCTTGAGCGATCGCTGGCCGTTGAGGAGCGACAGGACGCGCCAGGTGTTGGGTTTGAGGCGCGTCTCGGGGATCGCGGCGATGTCGCCGCGGACCCGGTAGACGCGGTCGGTGTCGCGCAGGTTGCGGTCGATCTCCCGCCACTGCTCCATGCGCTCGGCGCCTTCGTCGAGCAGCGAGCCGATCTCGAGGCAGAACATGCTGCGGGTCATCGACGGCGTCAGGCCGTGTTCAAACTTGAAGGTTCCCTCGGTCCAGCTCAGGGCTTCCCACAGCTCTTCCTTGGCCTGCAGCTCGAGCGCCTGGCTGACCTGTTCGGCGGTGACCAGGCCGCGCTGGATGAGCATCTCGCCGATGTGGGCGGTGCCGTGGACGTCGTCGCGCTGGCACTCGAGGACTTCCTCCAGGTCGCGCCGGCGAATGGCCGCGCTCGAGATGAGCAGCTGGCCGAGCTTGAGCATCCGGTTGGGGGAGGTCGTGCCGATCAGCCGGCCTTCCTTGATGATGAGGCCCATGATCCGGTCCGCGTTGGTCAGCGTCAGGACGCCGGTCATGGAGCCCATGGCCAGGAAACGCATGACGTCGGGCAACTGGAATGCCCCAAGCGTTCCCTCCAGTTCCATTTGTTTGCCGGCAATTGCAGTCGCCATCTGTGCCTGTTCCCCCATAATGCTGGCCTCCGCCGCCGCGGCATGCATGGTCGCGCGACCATAGCCGGGGATCCGCCCACGTACGGGTCTACGGACTTCTTATCGACGCGGGGGGTGGGGAACTCAACACCGGCGCTAAAAAATGACTGCCAGGCCGGCCGGGGCGCCGGCGCCGTTTTCAGGCTCAGGTCTTCTTCCTGTCGCCGGCGCAGGCGCGGATGGCGGCGATGAGGTCTTCGGAGGGGCCGCCCTTGGGGACGTAGGCCGCCGCCCCGGCGGCGTGCATCGCCCGCGCCGCGTCCGTGTCCAGATACATGGAAAGGCCGACGACCTTGATGGACGGGTTCTTCGCCAGGATCGCGCGCGTCGCCTCGATCCCGTTCATCTCCTTGAGGTTGATGTCCATGATGACGACGTCGGGGGCGAGCTTCTCGGCCAGGGCGATCCCGGAGGGGCCGTCGGAGGCCTCGCCCACGACCTCGATCCCCTCCTCGAACTGAAGCAGCCCGCGCAGGCCGTCGCGCAGGATCTTGTGGTCGTCCACGATCAGCACGCGGCACGGCTTGGCCTTGCCGTGGACGTCGATCCCCGCCGGCGCCCGCCTGGCCTTGCCTTGGGCTCCGGCCGCGGTCCGGGCCTGCACGGTGATGGTCACCTTCGTCCCCCGGCCGACGCCCGTCTCGATTTCGACGTGGCCGCCGATGTGGGCGAGGCGCTGCTGGATGCTGAACAGGCCGAACGTCGACTCGTCCGGGCGGCGATTGCGGAGCCGTTCGGGGTCGAACCCCTTGCCGGGATCCTGGACGATGATCCGGATCCGGTCCCTGGAAACGCGCATGACGGTGACTTCGCACTCGCTCGCGCCGGAGTGCTTGGCCGCGTTGAACAGCAGCTCGCGGACGCACTCGAACAGCAGCAGGCGCATCTCCTCGGTGGGGGGCTCGGCGTTGCTGTCGGCGCGCAGGTGGACCGTGAACTGGTTTTTTTCGAGCATGCGCGAGGCCAGCCAGCTCAGCCCGCCGACGAGCCCCGCCTGGTGCAGGACGGGCGGGCTCAGGTCGATCGTCAGCGAGCGGGAGGCGGCGATGGCTTCCTTGAGGATGGCGTCGATCCCCTGCGTCGCGGCCTTGATCCGGGCCGGCTCGGGCTCGTGGCCCAGCCACTCGAGCTGCAGCCGCGCCGCGACCAGCAGCTGCTGGATGTGGTCGTGGAGGATCGTCGCGAGCCGGCGCCGCTCGCGCTGCTCGGCCTGGCTGAGCTCGGAGGCGAGCGCCCGCAGCTGGTCGGCCAACCGGCGGGTCTCGGCGGTGCGCGCGGCGACGCGCTGCTCGAGCGTCTCGTTGAACGCGCGCAGCGCCCGCTCCATCTGCTTGCGCTTGTGGATGTCGGTGAACATGCCGAGCGAGCCGAGCCAGTTGCCGTCGCGGTCGTGCAGCGGCGAGGCCGAAACCAGCGCCCAGAACTTCGAGCCGTCCTTGCGCAGCATCCTGCATTCGTAGATCTCGGCGATCCCCTTGCGGCGATTCTCGAAGCGCCGGTCGTTGTTCTCGCGTTCGGCCGGATCGGTGAAGTCCGAATAGTTCCGGCCGATCATCTCGTCGGCGGCGTAGCCGAGCATCTGGGCCATGCGCGCGTTGACGTAGATCGTCCGCAGGCCCAGGTCGACCTGCAGGATCCCCTCGTTGGCGGTCTCGACGAGGCGCCGGTACTTTTCCTCGCTCTCGCGCAGGGCATCGTCGGCGCGGAGCCGGTCGCTGATGTCGTGGGCGATCCCGATGACGCCGATGATTTGACCGTCGCCGTTGCGGAACGGGGACTTTGTGGTCAGATACGTGCGCAGCCCGGCCTGCGTCATGACCCGCTCTTCGAGCGTGTGGCTGCGGCCGGTCTCCATCACCATCCGGTCGTCGGCGACCAGCGCGTCGGCGATTTCTTTGACCCCGAACACCTCGTAAGCGTCATGGTCGATGATTTCCTGCCGCCCCTTGCCGGTTGTCGTCAGGAACGCCGGGTTGACGAGCAGGAACCGGCTCCGGCGGTCCTTGATGAAGATCGGATCCGGACTGCCGTCCATGATCGCCTGTAAATAGGCCTGGCTTTCAGCCGGATTGTTTTCCATGCGCGAATCCGTTTGCGTGCGATTGCTTTTGATTATATACCCGGTTGAGCGTTTATAGCCGCGTTCGTTGTGTTTTGTCCAGCCGCAATACGACTTTGCCGAGCCCGCCATGAGGCCGTGAAGCAGGCAAAACAATAACCATGGCCATGCCTCCTGGTTGTGCATCCAGGAAGCCCATCGTTATTGCAACCGGGCGAGCGCTCAGATTTTCGGATTGATCTGAACGTCGCCCTCGCGGGGCTTGTTGCGGCGGAGGTTGAGCTTCACCGGGGCGCCTTCGAAGTCGAACGCCTCGCGCAGGCGGTTGATGATGTAGCGCTGATACGAGAAGTGGAAGATCTCGGGGTCGTTGACGAACATCGTGAACGTCGGCGGCTGCGTCCCGGTCTGCGTCATGAACCGGACCTTGGGCATCCTGGCCGCCTTGGCCATCGGCGGGCGGCTGCCGACCCACTCCTCGAGCCGCTCGTTGAGCTCGTGCGTGCCGATGCGGCGGCGCGCGTTGGCGTCGATCCGCTCGGCCAGCTCGAACACCTTGTGGACGCGCTGGCCGGTCAGGCCCGACAGCGTCAGGACCGGCGCGTAGTTGATGAACCCCCACTCCTCGCGCAGCTTCTTCATGAACTGGTCGGCCGTGCGGTGGTCCTTCTCGACGATGTCCCACTTGTTGAGCAGGATCATCGTGGCCACGCCTTCCTCGATGCAGAAGCCGGCGATGTGGGCGTCCTGCTCGGTCAGGCCGACCGAGGCGTCGACGACGAGCGCCGCGACGTCGGCCCGGCGCAGGCTCACAAGCGCCGAGGTGACGCTGAGCCGCTCGATGCCGCGCTCGATCTTGCCGCGGCGGCGGATGCCGGCCGTGTCGATGAGCGTGAACGGCTTGCCCGAGGGCGAGACGATGTGCGTGTCGATGGCGTCGCGCGTCGTGCCGGGCAGCGGCGCCGCGATGACGCGCGTCTCGCCTGAAAGCTGGTTGATCAGCGTCGACTTGCCGACGTTCTGGCGGCCGACGACGGCCAGGGCGATCGAATCGGGCGCGGCCTGCCGCGCGCCGATCGGCTCGACGTTTTTCAAAACGCCGACGACGTCGTCGAGCAGGTCCGCGACGCCGACGCCGTGGAGCGCGGCGACCGGGTAGATGCGATCGAAGCCGAACTTGTAGAATTCGGCGATCTCCATCTCGCGCTTGGGCGAGTCGCACTTGTTGACGGCGACGAAGAACGGCTTGTCGACGCCGCGCAGCCGCTCGATGATCTCGGAGTCGGCGGGGTGGTCGGGCTCGTCGACGGCCAGCAGCAGCAGGATCGCGTCGGCCTCGTCGATGGCGAGCTGGATCTGCTCGAAGACGCCGGCCAGCAGCGGGTCGTCGAGCTGCGTGTCGTAGCCGCCGGTGTCGACGCACAGGAAATCGAGCCCGCCGTAGTCGGCGACCTCGAAGTTGCGGTCGCGGGTCACGCCCGGGCGGTCGTGGACGACGGCCTTGCGCCGGCCGATGATGCGGTTGAACATCGTCGACTTGCCGACGTTGGGCCGGCCGACGATGGCCAGCATCGGCAGCGCCTTGGCGTGCGAAGAACCCTCGCTTCCGCCGTCTTCCCAGTCCTGGTCGTGGTCGTGCGCGCGCGTACTCATACCCATACCATACAGGCAGACGCGATCGACTGACCAGCGGTTTTTATGTCATTGCCCGGCGGGGACGGGTTCGGGCGGCGGCGGCAGCACCGGCTGGCCGGCCTTCGTCCGCACCTCGTGCATGAACGGGATCAGGCCGTAGGGGCCCTTGTTCGGGGCGAGCTCGGTGTTGCCGTAGCCCAGCATGCCGTATTCGCGCACTTCCTGGGTCTCGGACACGTATTCGACGTCGTAGAAGATCGTGCAGCCCGAAAGCAGCAGCGTCGCCGTCATCGCCATCGCAAGCGCCAGCTTTTTCATCGCCCGGACTCCTTGTGTCGCTCCTGGAATCGAGATTCGAGTCTAATCGGCCGGTTCCGGGATTGTCAACGACGGCGCAATTCGATAAAACAGAGTGATGAATGATGAAAGACGGCCTGAACATGCGCGCTAAGAACATGAAGGGGACGGCCGAGCAAGTCAGGCCGGTCCGCACGGCTTCGCTCGGGTTCCTGATGGCGACGACGCTCATGACCGGGGCGGGGGTGATCATGCTCGAGGTGCTCGGGGCGCGGATCGCCGGGCCGATCTTCGGCGTCAGCCTCTACATCTGGACGGCGCTCATCACGGTGACGCTCGTGTCGCTGTCGCTCGGCTACTGGCTGGGCGGCCGGGCGGCCGACCGCTGGCCGTCGGCGGACGTGCTCTATGCGCTCATCGCGGCGGCCGGCCTGATGATCGCCGTCATCCCGCTCATGGATGGGCCGGTGCTGGTCGGCTGTTACCAGGCCTTCGGCGGCGACTGGGCCGTGCGGCTCGGCGTCCTGACCGGCGCGTTCATCCTGTTCGGCCCGCCGCTGACGATTCTCGGGATGGTTTCGCCGTACGTCCTGCGCCTTGCCCTCGCGGATTTGCGCCAGACGGGCCGCACCGCCGGGACGCTCTACGCGATCTCGACGGTCGGCAGCGTGATCGGCACGATCGCCGCCGGGTTCTTCCTGATCCCCGAGGCGGGCGTCAAGGCGACGTTCTGGGCGAGCACGGCGGTGATCCTGATCCCGGCCGCGGTCTGGTTTGCCATGGGGCGGCGGCTCGGCTGGCTCGGCGCGGGCGCGCTGATTCTCGGGATTCTTGGTCTGCTCGACGTGGCCACGGCGCGGCCGCTGCGCGCCTCGCTCGGCAGGTTGCAGGTCAACCGCGAAGGGCTCTACGCGCAGATCAAGGTCCTCGACCGCGGCTTTGGCGCCGACACCCAGCGCATGCTCCTGCTCGACGGCACGGTGCAGACGGCCGTCCGGCTCGGCTCGAACGAGCTTCAGTCCGAATACACGCAAGTCATCGAAAAGTTTCTCGCCCAGCATCCGCCGCGCGGCCGGCGCGCGCTGATCGTCGGGCTCGGAGGGGGGGCGCTCGTCGCGCCGCTCAAGTCGCGCGGCTTCCAGATCGACGTCGTCGAGCTCGACCCGGCCGTCGTCGAGACGGCGCGCGACTGGTTCGGCTGCGACCCGAAGGGCTTCAAGCTCATCCAGCAGGACGGCCGCGCCTACATCCGCTCGTGCAGGGAAAAATACGACGCCGTCGTCCTCGACGTCTTCACCGGCGGCTCGCAGCCGTTCCACCTGTTTTCGCGCGAGGCGTTCGAGGAGACGAAGCGAATCGTTGCCCCCGGCGGCGTCGTCGCGCTCAACACGATCACGTTGCGTGAAGGCCCGGACAGCATCATGGGCGCGTCGCTGTTCAAGACCGCCTCGCAGGTTTTCCCGCAGCGCCTCGCGTTCGTCGGCGACCCGACCGAGTCGCCGCTGGCGCTCAACAACATCCTGATGTTTTTCGCGTCCGAGCCGTTCTCGAACGGATCGGACGAGTATCTGGCCAAGCGCCAGTTTCAGTATGCCGCCGGCGCGGGGATCGTCGTGACCGACGACCTCAATCCCGTCGACCGCTGGTGCGCGCACGTCAACGAGATCTGGCGCCAAGGCATCTTCGCCAGCCTCGGCGGCGAAATCCTCAGCCAGTAAATCACTCGCCAACACGGCACACGGTTTTGCGCCGGGATTCGGGCGTTGAATCCAGATGCCGGGTTCGGCGAACCCGGCCTACTTTTCGCCGCCGGGGCCGGCGACGGGGATGGGCGCGGGGCCGGGGCCGCCGGGGCCGGAGGACTTGGGCGGCGGCGTCGGGTAGGCGATCCGGAAGTGGTAGCGCGCCATCAGCGCCGCCACGAGCGCCTCGCGGATCCTGTAGAG
Source organism: Candidatus Sumerlaeia bacterium (assembly GCA_039683515.1). Classification (GTDB taxonomy): domain Bacteria; phylum Sumerlaeota; class Sumerlaeia; order MVZB01; family MVZB01; genus JAJFUE01. The sequence goes on from JBDKRG010000016.1 coordinate 112,256, forward strand.
GTGGCTCATCGTCAGGTTGCACTCGTCGAACTGGCCGTCGTTGAACTTCTCGCCGATGGCGAGTTGGACGGTGCGGCGCAGCTCGCTCTCGTTGACCTGCCCGCCGATGAACCGGCTGGCCGAGATCGCCTCGACCGAGTCGGCCAGGAGCACGATCGCGGCCTCGATCGACTGCGGCTTGGGGCCGGGGTAGCGGAAGTCCTCCTCGCGCACCGGGTCGACCGTCTCGCTGTTTTCGTAGCGCCGGATCGCTTCCTGGTAGAAGTAGCGGATCAGGCCCGTGCCGTGGTGTTGCGGGATGAAATCGAGGATTTTCTGGGGGACGCCGAACGAGCGCGCCAGCTCCATGCCTTCCTTGACGTGGTTCTTGATGATCAGGACGCTCATGTAGGGGGAGAGGCGCGCGTGGGCCTTCTTGTCGTCGAGCGTGACCTGGTTCTCGCTGAAGTACTTGGGCTTGACCATCTTGCCGACGTCGTGGAAATACGTGCCGGCGCGCACGAGCAGCGTGTTGGCCCCGATCGCGTCGGCCGCGGCCTCGGCCAGCTTGGCCACGTTGAGCGTGTGCTGGTAGGTGCCGGGGGCCTTCATCTCGAGCTGGCGGATGAGCGGGTGCTTCATGCCGGTCAGCTCGAGCAGGCGCAGGTCGGTCACGATGCCGAACGCCCATTCGAAGACGAGCAGCAGGATCAGCGTGGCGAGCGCGCAGCCGAGGCCGTTCAGGAAGACGCTCAGCAGGACCATGAACATGCTCATGTTGCCGTCGGTGGCGAGCCAGTTGGGGTTGGCCAGCGCCATGATCGTCATCGCGACCATGTTGACTAGGCCGACCTTGATGCCGACGCGCAGGATGTCGATGCGGCTGCGGATGTCGCGGCTGGCGAGAACGGCCGTGAAGCCGCCGAACAGCGCCATGATGATGAACTGCAGGTCGAGCGAGGCGGCCACCCCGAACAGGCAGGCGGTGGTGAGCACGAGGACGAACGCGACCTGCGGCGTGATGAGCAGCGACGACAGCATGCCGACCAGGGCCGACGGGAACCAGATCCGCACCAGCCAGTCGTTGTGCGAAATGAGAAGGAGCTGGCCGATGACGAGCGCGACGACCGGCGGCAGGACGTGCAGCGTGATCGTCGAGGCGTCGAGCGTCAGCTCGCGGCGGAAGCGCTTGAGGTAGACGGCGATCGCGGCGAAGAACACGGCGGCCATCAGCGACAGGCCGAGCAGCTTGCGCGCCATCAACTGGTAGCGCTGCGGCTCGAGGACCTTGAGCGCGTCGGCCTGCAGCTTGGTGATCGGCTGGCCCTGCGCGGCCACCTCATCGCCCTTGTTGAACCGCTTCACCTTCGGGTGGAGCACCAGTTCCTCGCGCTGGACGGCGTAGCGCTGGCGGGTCAGCTCGTCGCTGTAGACGATGTTCGGCTCCAGGATCGACATCAGCAGTTCGTCCGAGGCCTGGCGCAGCCCGGCGCGATCCTCGCCCGGGAAGGTGGTGGCCAGCTTGTTCTTCAGGTAGCGCTCGGCGTCCTGGGGGTTGCCGGTCTCGCGCCAGCCGAGCACCTGGTCCGGCTTCGGGACCTGTTTCTGGTCCTCGGCGTTCATGACCAGGACCAGCGACCCGGCGCCGGTCTGGGCCTGGTAGCCGTTCAGGTTCGAGACGATCGCATGGTTGAACAGCATGTCCTCGACGATGAGGGTGAGTTCGCGGCGGATGGCGCTGAGGGTCATGCCGGTCGTCGACGGCGCCGCCAGGAACGCCTGGATCGTCGTGATATTGGTGCTGATGTTATGGGTGTCGATGAGGGTCTTCAGGAGCCGGTTGTAATCGTCGATCGTCTCCATCTGGCCGCTTTGCGCGCCGAGCGTGTCGAAAAAGAGCCGCAGGTTCTGCAGGATGCGATCCTCGACCTTGACGTCGCGCTGCCAGATCCGCTTCTGGTGCTGGTCGAGGTCGTCGAGGGCGGCCTTGGTCGCTTCCTCGTCGACGATGTCGACCGATTTGAGCGCCACGATGTTGGCCCGGGCGATTTCGCCCGGCGTCGTCGGGTACGGCTTCTCCCTGAAGAACGGGCTCAGGATGAAGACGATCAGCAGGAACCACGCGATCGTGGTCAGGCGCGCCCGCCACCGGCGCAGCAGAGGTTGCGGTCCGAGCCTGCGGACCTCGCCGGCTTCGTCCAGGCGAAGCGTGGGTTGCGGTGCGTTAGCCATGTTTTTCGTAGGCCTGAATGATGCGCTGCACGAGGTGGTGGCGGACGACGTCGCGCCCGGAGAATTCAATGAAATCGATTCCCTCGGTATGGGCAAGGATTTTGCGCACGTGGACGAGGCCCGAGGCCTGGCCCTTGGGCAGGTCGATCTGGGTGATGTCGCCGGTGACGACCGCCTGCGAGTCCAGCCCGAGCCGGGTCAGGAACATCTTCATCTGCTCGATCGAGGTGTTCTGCGCCTCGTCCAGGATGATGAAGCTGTTGTTGAGGGTGCGGCCGCGCATGAACGCCAGCGGCGCGATCTCGATGATCCCGTCCTCGATGTAGGACTTCATTCTTTCCTGGTCGAGCATCTCGAACAGCGCGTCGTAGAGCGGGCGGAGGTACGGGTTGAGTTTCTGCGCGATGTCGCCGGGCAGGAACCCGAGCCGCTCGCCGGCCTCGACGGCCGGGCGCACGAGGATGATCCGGCCGACCTGGCCGCTGACCAGCGCGGCCACCGCCATCGCCACGGCCAGGAACGTCTTGCCGGTGCCGGCCGGCCCGATCGCGAACACGATGTCGTGCGAGCGGATCGAATCGATGTATTTCTTCTGGTTGGGCGAAAGCGGCGCGACCTGCTTGCGCTTGAGCGGGATCGGGATCGTGTCGAGGAAGATTTCCTTGATCGCGCCGGGCTGGTCCGAGTTGAAGGCCCCGGCCATGTGGATCTGCTGGCTGGTGATCGGCTTGCCGCCGGCGCGCTGGACCTCGAGCAGGTCGGTGATCATCGAGTGCGCGGTGTCGACGTCGGCCGGCGAGCCGCTGATGCGCAGCTCGTTGCCGCGCGCGACGATGCGGGCCTTCAGGCGTTGCTGCATCGACTTGAGCTTGCGGTCGCCGAGGCCGCAAAACTTCAGCAGCTCGTCATGATCCAGCGTGATGACTTTCTGGACGGTGTCGCTCAACGGCCCTGCCTTTGCGCCTCCCGCGAGCGGGATTGGCAACCACTTATAATACAACAATAAATCGTACGTGTGTGGGCAAAAAAGATCAATGGCGAATGCGGAATGCGGTTGATCCGAATACGCAAACCCGATTGCAGGGACGGATTCCGGCCCATGGCGCGGGAAAGGATTAGTTCGCGGGGCGCCATTGATGGAAGGCGTCGACAATCAGGAAAACGCCGACCGACGCCAGGAGGACCGCTGAACTGAGGCTCAGGAAAGACCCAGGGTTGACCCATTGATACGGTTCCGGGCAACCAGTCGTCAGATTTATTACTCTGTGAGGCGGTAAGAAATGCCAGATCACGATGCACAGGGCAACATCGATGAGGAAAAGCGCCCAGATAAACTTCGTCTTGCGAGGGGTCATTGAAAGCTGCTCCTTTGCGCGGAAATATATCAATCCCGACCCATCCCGACAAGCGGTTTCCGCCTGTTCCGCCGGCGGACGGCTTGACAGATATCCGTACATGTACTATGATGAACCAAGATGAGGTGAACCTTATGGATGCTGTTTCCTACACCGCCGCCCGGGCCAAGCTGGTCGAGATGATGAAGCGCGTCTGCGACGATCACGCGCCGGTCATGATCACGCGCCAGAACGAGCGCGCGGTCGTCATGCTCTCGCTCGAGGACTACGAAGCGATCGAGGAGACCGCTTACCTGCTGCGCAGCCCCGCCAATGCGGCGCGGCTCGCCAAGTCGCTCAAGCAGGCGGCCATGGGCAAGCTCGTCAAGGGCAAGCTTGCGGACAAGTGAATATTTTGTTCACCGCGATCGCGTGGGAAGATTACGCCTACTGGCAACGCGCCGACCCGAAGATGGTGCGCCGCATCAATGAGCTCATTCGCGACGCCGCGCGCCATCCGTTCTCCGGCGTGGGCAAGCCCGAGCCGCTGAAATTCTCGCTCGCTGGCTGCTGGTCGCGCCGGATCGATCAGGAACATCGCCTCGTCTACAAATCTGACGGCAACACGCTGACGATCATCCAGTGCCGGTATCATTACTGAAAATGAATTCCGTTTCGAAAGGCCCTAATCCGCCTTTTCCGGATTGACCTTCAGCTTGAACAGTTTGCTCTCCCCCGCCTGGAAGACCAGTTCGGCGAGGCCGAGTTTCTCCCAGTCGGCCGTGCCCATGCGGGCGTTGGTCGGCGTTGCCAGCTCGTTCGGGACAAACAGGTAATATTGGATGTGATGCTCCTCGACGAGCTTCCGCACGCGCTCGGCGGGGGGGAGCTTCCACAGCGGCTGCATCTCCCAATCGTCGAGATTGACCAAACTGATCGACGGGTCGAGCACGAGGTCGCGGTTCTCGTGCGTCAGGATCGTCTCGCCCTTGAGGTTCTCGTTCATGTAATCCCACATGACCGCGTCCTCGCCGTAGCGCCACTTGTAGAACTGCGACGGCTTGGGCAGGGGGTGGCGCAGCGGCCAGAGCGTTTGCGGGGCCTCGTAGCGGCCCGGCGCGATCTCGACCGGCCCGACGAGCTTGAACCCCATGAGCGCCCATCCCAGGCCCGGCGCGACGCCGATCACCAGCGCCAGAAACCCAAGCGCCCAGCGCCACGGCTTCACCCGCCACCACGGCCACGCCAGCGCGACCAGGAGCGCCAGGCAGGGAAGGATCGAGATGATCTGGTAGAGGTAAAACGGCGCGAGGATGAAGTGGAACGCGAGGAGCGCCACCGCCAGCGCGGCGACGACCAGCCCGAACCCGCGCGTGCCGCGCGGCTGGATCGAGCGGTTGCCGAGCCGCCCCGAAGCAAACGCCCCGAGCCAGACCAGGAACGCCGGCGCGGCGAAGCCCATGAAAATCGGCGAGATGTTATAGCTGGCGATGGCCAGGCTCGGGCCGCCGTTTCGGTTGAAAACGATCCCGGTGAAATACGACCACGCCCCGAGGATGCGCTGCCCGACGGTGTGGCCGAACAGCCCGATCCCGAAGCCGTTGGCCTGCCATTCCCTCTCGGCCGCCTGCATGACCTCGGGATTGATGTTCTTGCCGCCAAGGATCTTATAGAAGAACGCATAGACGGGGTTGCCGGTCACGATCCAGTTGCGGATATACCACGTCGAGCCGATCGCGCACGCCGCCGCCAGCCACAGCCAGAAGCGCCTCGATTTCAGGAATTGGCCCAAAGTGGTTTGTGATGAATCAACGGTCCAAGGGGCCTCGTTGTTTCCGCCTGAAGGCGGGACTACGAACCGGACGAGGATCATCAGCGCCCACGGCAGCCACAGGATCCCCATCAGGTAATTGAGGTGCATCGACAGGCCGATCAGCAGCGTGGCCAGGACGAAATAACCGGGCAGGCCGTCCTGGATGTAAAGCACGGCCAGGTAGAGGAACGCGGCGGTGAACAGGATGACCAGCGCGTAGTCGGAGGCGTACTGGTCGTACATGATCCCCATCGGGATCGAGCGGTAGAGGAGCGTGACGGCGAGCGCGGCGTTGATGTGGCGCGTGACGCGAAGGGCCGCGTGGTAGACGAGCACGGTCGAGGCGAGCCCCGCCAGCGGCGCCATGAGCCGCTGCGGCAGCTCGCTCCACTCGCCGATCGCGGTCGATACGCCGGAGCCCAGCACGGCATACAAATGCGGGTAATTCGCGCCGAGGCCGATCCCCACCTGCCCGCAGACCTTGACCGGGAAGCCCCCCTCGAGGAACGTCATCCGCGCGTAGCCGAGGTAGAGGATCAGCGAGTCCCAGTAGACCTCCGGGTAAAGGAGCGCGTGCCAGAAGTTGGCGGCCGTGATCGCGCCGATGACCAGCAGCGCGGCGGCCGCGAAAAGCTTTTCGTGAAGCCGGCGCGGGCGCTCGAGCGTCGAGCGGTAGGCGTGCCTGGCCAGCGAGCGGCGCAGCAGGGTGTCAGTCGAGTCGCCGACCGTTCCCGGGATCGACTGCGGCGGCCGCCGCGCCGACCGCCACGCGCCATACATCAATGCAAGGAGCAGACACCCGAGCGAGACGGCGATCGAAAACCGGCTGAGGCGGTGCGGGATCGCGAGGCATTCAAACACGAAGCCGGCCGCGCCGAGGCCGAACAGGTACGCCAGCGCCAGCCACGCCGCGCGGCCGATGTAGATCTCGAAGCACTCGATCAGGAACCCGCCGAGGATCGCGAAGAACACGACGGCCGCCAGCCCGAACCAGAACCCCTGCCAGTCCATGTGCCCCAGCGCGGACCACGGCCTAAACAGAAAACCGAAGACCGCAAACGGATTGGGAATCCGGCCGGGGGCGCGCGTGGCGTCGCTGATGAGGGCCCAGTTGAGCTCGGCCCACAGCCAGAACGCCGCGGCCACGCCGGCCAGGATCAGCCCGACCGTGTGCGCCGCCGCCATGCGCTTCCATGATGATTGACCGTGTTGACGCGTTTCCATCCGACCCTCTCGGCCTATCCTTGGCGATTCGGGCAATGAAGTCAATTCCGCGTTGTTCCATCAGTTCCGCAGCATGAGGGACCGTGGGGCCGGCGCCCGGCAGGCCATTTCGCGCGCGCAATCGGCACCCGACGCCCCGGCCCGCCCCGCCCCCCTTACCTCCAGAAGTAATGCCACGTGTACGTCATCGTCCGCGTCGCGCCGGGGGCCAGATCGAACGTCCACCGCGCGCGCATGACCGGGTTGATGTGCGCGTCCCAAATCCACGGCGGCATCTGGCCGAGCCAGTTGGAGAGCCCGCCCTCATCGAGGAACGTCTCGTAGTCGAACAGGTTCGAGGCGAGTTGCTGGCCGTCGCCGCCCACCTTGTCGAGCGTGCCGAACACGTACCGCACCACCTCCACGCGCGCCGATTCCGTCCGACGATTGGTGATCGAAAGCTTCCCGTCCGAGTCGATCCGCATGTATTCGGCCGTGTCGATTTTGAGCGCGTTGTATTGGCGTTTCGTTTCGGCGTCGGACTGCGTGACCGGCAGCTCGAGCGCCTGCGTGACGGCCAGGTCCACCTTCGATCCGACCGGCGTATAGGTCATCATCGACTGCGCCAGGACGCGCTCGCCGTTCATGAGCAGCGCCGGGGCGGTGGTCAGCGGGTACTTCCCCGCGTTTGCGAGCCGGATCTTGTGCATGGCCTTGGGCCGGCCCTGCAGCCGCGCCAGTTCGCGCGCGTTCTGAGTGTCATAGTTGCTGAACATCGCGAACGACGGCGCGAACGGGATCTCGACCGTGTAGACGTCGCTGTAGGCGAGTTCATAATCGGCCACCGGCGCCACGAGCCGCTCGCCTTTTTTGAGCGTGACGTGCTCGAGCGTGAACAGGAACAGGTCCTCGTTGCGGCCGGCGGCGAGTTCCGGCCCGAGCTCGAGCGGCGCCGAGGGCTCGGGCTCCGGCTGGACCATTTGCGCGACGGCCGTGTTCGAGAACTGAGTGGCGATCGCGTTGCTGATGTTCATTTGCGCCATCCGCGGCATGCTGCGCGCCATGCTCGCGACGGTCGCCTGCAGCGAAATGGGGTCGAGCGTGTCGGCGAACTTGAACGCGGGCACGCCGACCACCAGGCGCACGGTGACGTCGTTCATGTCGGCGAGCTCGTTGATCAGCGTCGCCTCGAGCTCCACGCGGGCCTTGCCCTCCCCGTCGAGCTTCACCCGATAATTGGGGATCCAGCGCATCCCTTCCTGGATATACGCCAGCCCGACCCTGGCCTCGGCCTGCGGCTTGCCCGGCCAGTCGAGCCGCAGCGTCATCCGGTTGCGCATTTCCTCGTGCGTCGTTTTCGGCGCCGGCTCCTGCGCGAACGTGATGTCGCGGATCTGCGAGATCGGCATCGACCTAAACCCCTTGTCGGTGCGCAGCATCACGATCTCGCCCTTGCGCGCGGGCTGCTCGGCCGCCCCCGGCGCCGACGTCGCGAGCAGCTCCTCGCTGCTGATCTTCGGGATGCCGACAATCGCGGCTTCGTAAGGTTGCGCCTTCTCGCCCGTCTCGGTGACGATCACCTGCTTGCCCGGATTGGCCTCGATCAGCTCGCGGACGCTGAGCGCCGTCCGCTCGATCGACGCCAGCTTGCGTGCGGCGGTCACCGCCTGGAGCTTCACGCGGTCGTCGGCGCTGTAGGGCCAGAACGTGCCGACGAGCGGCTTGGGGAGGTAATCCATCACCACGTTGCCGTCGGCCTCGACCGGCATCGTCCCCTCGTGCATCACGAACGCGTGGCCGTCCTTGAACACAGTGACCTCGCGCACGGGGATCGACTTGCAAACGGCCGGCGCGCCGTCCGCCGCGCGCGCAACGCCGGCCGCAATCAGAATCATCATGACCATCCAGCGAAATTTCATGGCGCTCGCTCCTTTGGGCAAATTGCATCGGTATCCCTGGCGCCGCGAGTCTAAACCGGCAGGGCAGTCCCATTGGTCAGATTCCAGTAAAAGTTTGTCAGAAATTCGTAAATAGTCGCGCTCCACGCCGGGCAAACCTAATCAAATTGCCGAAGTCTTGTCTGTTAGTTACGCATGAACTTTGAACGAGGAGTCAATTCATGGGCGCAATCAGGTGTGCAATGAATCGGGTAATCGTGATTGGATGCATTTGCCTTTTGTCCGCAGGCTGCTCAAGTCTTCCGAAAGAGCATCATTGGCAATCCTGGGGGAAAAGTCCTGCGGCGAACGGCTATACCAAGGGCAACCAAGTATTGCCGCCGCCACCGGTGGCCGAGGGCAGACCTGCTGAGCCGGCATCGTTCGCTCGCGCAGTTTCCGCCGGCGTCACGGGTTCCGTCCCCACGCCGCCGATCCAGACCGCCGCGCCGGAGCGCAAGGTGATCTACACCGCCGCGCTCGGCCTTCAGGTCGCCAATCGCGATCAGGCGCTCGACCAGATCAACGGCCTCATCCGCCGCCTGGGCGGTTTCGTCCAGCACGCGAGTCTTGAAACCGTCACGTTCCGCGTCGCGCCGGACAAGTTCGAGGAGGCGCTCAAGTCGCTGGCCGGCATGGGCCAGGTCCTCAACCGCGAGATCTCCAGCGACGACGTCACCGATCAATACGTCGATTTCGAAGTCCGCATCAAGACCGCCGAGGAAAGCCGCGACCGCCTGCGCGCGCTCCTTGCCAAGGCCGCCAAAACCGAGGACCTGCTCAAGATCGAAACCGACATCCGACGCCTGACCGAGGAGATCGAGCGGATGAAGGGCCAGCTGCGCGTCCTTGCCAACCAGGTCGACCTGGCGACGATCACGGTCAACCTCAGCGAGCGCCCCGTCGTCAAGACGACCGGCCCGCGCCGGCTCGCCAGCAACCGGTTCGAGTGGATCGACTGGATCGGCGTCGACCGGCTGCAGGGCGAGGTTTACGGCGCCAAGCTCTCCGGAACGCCGCTCCCGTCGCGGATGCTCGTCGGCCCTGGCTACCGGCTCGAGGTCCCGGACGGTTTCGTCCCGCTCTGGTTCAGCTCCGACCGCCTGATCGCCACCACGCCCGAGGACTTCCGCATGCGCCTCTTGATGGTCGAGGCGCGCCAGGCGGCCTCGCTCGATTTCTGGGCCGAGACGATCAAGACCGAGCTCGTCCAGCGCCGCGGCTACCAGGTCACCGAGGCCGGCGAAGCAAAGCTCGACGACGCCGCGCTCGAAGGCCGCCACCTGCGCGCGTCCGTCAACTCCGGCGGCGAGGCGTGGGAATACGACCTGTGGGTCGTGCGCCGGCGCGCCATGCCGGGCCGCATCGCCGTGATCGAATACGCGACCGTCGGCGGCAAGGACGACCCGCGCCGCGCAAAAGTGATGGATTCGATCGGCAACCTCGAGCTGCGCCCGTCATTATGGAAGGCCCCGTTCACGCAAGGCTGCTTCGCCGTCCATCGGCTGTTCTGATGATCACGGATTGACGCCGGCAGGGTTGATTCCCGCCGGCGTCTTTTATTTTCCGGCGAACCTTTTTGGTTTTGCTTCGGTCTATGTTCTCAGCGGTTGTTCAAAACTGATTGCGGAGGAGAGACGCCATGCGTTTTACAAGGTACTTTGCCCGCCCGGCCGCCGACAAGCGCGGCGGCGTGTCGAAACGACGGCTCATCGTGCTTCTCGGGATGCTCTGCGTGGTGGTCGCCGTGGCCGCCGTCAGCGTCTGGCGTGACGACCGCCCCGCATCATTCTCGATGGTTGATGCATCCATGGCGCCCCCACCCCCGCAGGAACAAAAGAATTTTGTCGTTTATGGCGGGGACATATACTCGGACGGACCCTCCAAGGGCGCCCGCGCGCCCGCCGCGGAGCCTGTCGCCGGCGCCGCCACAGGTGAAGGGAGGTTCGTGTGGAAAGGCCCCATCGATCTGAATGCAAAGGTTACGGACGAAAGCGCATCCGTTGCCGCCGCCGCCCAACCTGCCGCCACGGCCGCCGCGCCGGCCCCGCCGATCATCCCCGCCGCCACCGACCGCAAGGTCATCTACAACGCCAACATGGTCCTTCAGGTCGCCAACCGCGACGGCGCGCTCGACCAGATTCACGGCACGATCCGGCGGCTCGGTGGCTTCGTCCAGCACGCCACGCTCGAGGCCGTCACGTTCCGCGTCGCCCCGGAGAAATTCGAGGAGGCGCTCAAGTCGCTCGCCGGCATGGGCCAGGTCCTCAGCCGCGAGATCTCCAGCCAGGACGTGACCGACCAATACGTCGACTACGAGATCCGCATCAAGTCGGCCGAGGCGAGTCTCGACCGGCTGCGCGCGCTCCTGGCCAAGGCCGAAAAGACCGAGGACCTGCTCAAGATCGAATCCGACATCCGTCGCCTGACCGAGGAGATCGAGCGGATGAAGGGCCAGCTGCGCGTCCTCGCCAACCAGGTTTCGTGGGCGACGATCACCGTCGGCCTCCAGGTCCGGGCGATCGCCCAGCAGCCGACCGGCTCCACGCGGCTCGCGCGCGACCGCTTCGCGTGGATCCAGCAGGTCGGGATCGAGCGCGTGCAGGACGCCGTGCCGGCCAACGCGCGCGTCACCGGGACGTCGCGCCTGCCGCGGTGGCTCGTCGGCCCGAAATTCAGCTTCAGCGTGCCGTCCGGCTTCGTGCCGATCTGGTTCACCGGCGACATCCTGCTGACGACGACCCCCGAGGACTACCGGATGCGCCTCTTGATGGTCGACTCCCGCCAGGGCGCCGAGATGGACTTCTGGATGCAGACGCTCAAGGCCGAGCTCGGCCAGCGCCGCGGCTACAAGATCGCCGAGATCGCCGAGGCGGCGCTGAGCGACAAGGCGCTCGAAGGCCGCCACCTGCGCGCGACGATCAACCAGGGCGGCGAGGAGTGGGAATACGACCTGTGGCTCGTCCGCCGGCGCGCCATGCCCGAGCGGATGGCCGTGATCGAGAACGCCTGCGTCGCCGGCCAGGACGGCGGCAACCGCGACAAGATCGCCCAGTCGGTCGCCGCGATGCAGCTGCGCCCGTCGCTGTGGAAAGCCCCGTTCACGCAGGGGATCCTCGCGGTGCACAAGTGGTTCAAGTGAGGAGCCGCCCTGCAAATCGAAAGTTCAACTTGCGATTTGCAGGCAACCGGATCATGGCAGCAGGCTCTTGTAGACGCTCTCGACCCCGGCGACCATCCGCTCGAACGCGAACCGGGCCAGGGCGTCCTCGCGCAGGCCGGCGCGGGCGGCCGCAAGGCGCGCCGGGTCGGCCAGAAGCGGCTTGAGTGCCCCGGCCAGGGACTCGGCCGTCGGCTCGGCCAGCCAGCCGCGCTCGCCGATGACTTCCGGGATCGCCCCGCGCCGCGTGGCCACGACCGGGGTGTCGGCCAGCAGCGCCTCGAGCCCGGCCAGCCCGAACGCCGGGTGCGTCCGCTCCGGCCAGACGAACAGGTCGGCCCCGGCCAGCATCGCGAGCTTGTCGGCCTGGCTGACCCGGCCGGCGAGCCTCACGCGGCCGCCCAGCCCGAGCCGCCCGATCGCGCGCTCGATCGCCGGCCGCCAGCTTCCCTCGCCGGCGATCGTGTAATGCCATTTGAACTCGCGCAGTCCGGCCAGCGCCTCGAGCGCCAGCTCGTGGCCCTTGGCCCACTCGAGCCGGCCGATCGTCAGGAGCTGAACCCCCCGCCAGCCGAGCCGCTCGCGCGAGGCGGCCCGGTCCGGGTAGTCGCCGGCCTCGCGGACGGCCAGCGGGACGAGCCGGGTCTTGGCGAGGCACTCGGGGGCGATCCGCTCCAGCTCGCCGCGGCTGAACGCCGAGTCGATCAGGATCGCGTCGGCGCGCCCGAGCGCCCGCCGCCAGGCCGGCGCGAACAGGAACCGGCGGCCGTAGCGCGCCCACGCCCGTGCGCGGCCGCCCGGCCCGAGCGTCCGGTAGACGTCCGGGTGCATCGGCGTCTCGCTGGTGATCGTCCCGTGAACGCTGAGCACGATCGGCGGCGCCGGCCGCGGCGCGCGCCACAGCCCGAGCCCGAACTCCTGGGCATGGATGACGTCAAACCGCTCTTTCGTCAGCAACTTTTCGATGATATGGCCGATCCCGAGCATATAGCCGAGGCTGTAGCGCCGCGGCGCGGCACAAGAGGCCGGATGAACATTGATGCCAAAGTCGCGATAGCGGTCGAATTCGTCAGCGCCAAGCGGCGCGGCAAGGAGGTCAACCCCCCAGCCGGCCGCGGCCAGGCCGATGGCGAGATCCTCGACATGGCGCTCGAGCCCCCCGGCCCAGTGCGCCGGAAGCGCCCGGTTGACCAACAGAACGCGGCCTTTGACGTCGGAACTCATGCGAACCAGCCTATATTCGTACGAAGCTTAGGCGCAAGCTTAACAAATTTGCCATTTGCCCTTCATTTTTACTTGACTTCAGAGTCCTAAAACGCAAGATTTGGTTCAAATCATCTTGAATCAGTCCGCCGCGAGAGGTTTTTCTTCCGTTTTCGAGGCCTTAGCATCATCAAAGGGAGTCGGCAGTGAAGCTCATGGCCGAGGCTATCCAAGACTTGGGCGAATTGTTGTTGCGCGAGCAGGTGCTGGATGCGGAAACCCTGCACAATGCCCGCGAGGAGCAGGAACGTACCGGGCTCTCGCTGGGCCGCGTCCTGATCGATCGCGGCCTGATGCAGGAGCACGAGAAGAACTTTCTGCTGCAGAAATTCTTCGGGTTCGACCTGATCAGCCTGCGCAACACCCAGTTTGACCCGACCATATTGAACCGGATTCCGCTGGCGTTCGCCCAGAAGCACCACGTTGTCGCAATCGGCGAGCTCAGCGACGGCGCGTTGATCGTCGCGATGGAGGACCCCTCCGACCAGCTGCTGATCAAGCTGCTCGAGGACCGGCTGGGCCGGTCGCTCAAGCCGGTGCTGGCGCGGCGCGACGACCTGCTGCGGGCGTTCAAGTATTACAAGGACATGCCCGCCCAGCCCGCCGGCGAAGCGGAGGAAGTCGAGGAGGCCGCGGCCGTCGGCGGCACGAGCAAGCTGGCCCAGGGGCTGATCGCGCTGATCATGATCCTGCCGATCCTGCTGCTCCTGCTCGCGATCAAGATCGATCTCGGACATTTCGGCAGCCTGCTCAACCAACTCATCTATCAGGACAAGATCGTCACGACGAACGACCTGTGCGTGTATATCGGGCTTGGGTGGATGCTGTGGGCGCTGCTCGTCTACGAGGTGGGCGGCCTGCTCGGCGGCCGGCAGAAGAAAGAGGCCGAGACCGAATCCTGAGCCCGCCTCGATTGTGACACCCTCCAGATAACTTCGTGCCTGGCATGACCGCTTGAAGTTTGCCCGGTCGTTTTTCCGCCGTCCCACTGCCCGAAAAAGTCGGCGCCGGGATTGACGGTTCACGGGCCTCGTCATAAACTCGCCGTTAGATAAGTTTTTCAGGCTACCGGTTTGCGCGCCTCAGGGGTGGGGGATGCAGCTTCGCAGGGAAGGTGTTTCCGTGCCTTTCCGCGATACGACCATCTTGAAACGAGAGGGTGGCGAGAGATGAAACGCTTACATTTTTGTGCGGGTGCTTTGATCTTCGCATTGATGTGTTCCCAGGCCTTGGCCCAGGCGGCGAGCCAGTTCAGTTACAACTTCGAACCGGTGAGCTTTCTCAGAATGCCCGGCGGCGCCTTGAATTCTTTGGAGGGCAAGAACGGCCAAGCCGTCATCAAGGGAAACCGGCTCTATGTTCTGGACGGGGTGGGTTACTCCCAAACGTCCGATTTCGTCCATGGTTTCGATATTTCGGATCCGGCCGCGCCGCGACTGCTGTTCAGTTGTCAACTCCCAAACGATTACTATAAAGCCATGTATGTCAACAACGGTTATGCCATTTTGTCTCGTATCAGCGGAGCGAACATATTGGTTCGGCTTGACGACGCGAATCCCACGACGCAGACGACCACGATTCCCGCCGAAATTCTTGGCCAGTCCGACAGCATCCTGGTCGTGAACGACACGCCCGGCCGCGTTCAGTTCTGGGACATCACGAACCCCGCGGCCGCTTACAAGATTTCGTCCAAGTCGGCGCCGATTCCGGTGCAATACCCGACCGTTGGCGGTTCAGTTCTTTATATTAAGGATTTTGTTTATGACTTCAGCGATGTTCACAATCCGAAGAAAATCGAGGCGAACATCTCGGCGGATTACTACCTGATAATGGGCTCAACGGGATATTATTACGATAACACTTATAATCTATTGGTCATTGACGATCTCTCGAATCCCGTGTCCCCACGTAGGTTGGGCACCTATGTTTTGGGAGAGATTCAAGAATATAACAATGCGGGCATTGAAACGAGTTTGGTGATTGATGGATCCCTGGCATTTTTCCTCAATATCAACGCTGACCTTTACGCGTTCGATCTTTCCAACCCCGGCTCGCCGGATTTCGTCCGGGGATACCGCCGGATTCCGAATATCTACGGTGCGATTGTGGGGCAAAACAGCCTCGTCTATCTGTTCGATTCCATGAACCAGACGCTGGCTGTGTATCGCTATACCGGCCCGCGCCCGGGCCTGGTTCACGGCGCCTCGCTGGTCAACACGTCGTCGCCGGCCAGCATCCAGACGGGCAAGAGCGGCACGGCCTCCGTCACGCTGCGCAACTCCGGATCGAGCGCGTGGGGCGGGACGCTCGGCTACGACCTGAACGTCAACTCGGATCCCGGCAACATCGTCGCCGGCACCAGCCAGCATATCGCCATCCCCGACGGCGTCACCGTTCAACCCGGCCAGCAGTACACGTTCCAGGTGCCGCTCCTCGGCCCCGCCACGACCGGCCACTACACCGTTCAGCTCCAGATGATCCATCAGTTCGTCACGAAGTTCGGGCCGGTCGTCAGCTTCGACATCGACGTCGTCAGCGCCGGCAACTCGGTCCAGAACTGGGCGTTGTTCGACTGAGCCGGGCTGGATAAATAAATGACGGGGACGACGCTCGGGTCGCCCCCGTTTTTTATAGACAGAGGGCGCCGAGAAAATCCGATGATTTCGGAACCGCGTCAGCGGTTCGACGTTCAAAGCCGTGGGTTGCCGATTCTGTTCTCGAATCGGCAACCCACGGTAGCGCTCATGCCCGCATTGAATCTCAATACTCGTCCGACGGCGTGGCGCCGCCCTGCACGGTCGCCATCTTCTGCGATTCGGCCTCTTCGCTGGCGGCGGTCGTCCCGCCCATCAGGATGTTGCGCATGGTCTCGTAGCTCTGGGCGCGCTCCAGGCAGACCTCGCCCGTGATCAGGTTCTTGCGGTAGAGCATCACCAGGTAATCGTCGAGCGTGATCATCCCCTGCTTGGCGCTGGTCTGGATGACCGACGTCAGGCGGTTGGTCTTGCGCTCGCGGATCAGGTTGGCGACGGCCGGCGTGTTGTGCATGATCTCGAACGCCGCGATGCGCCCCTTGCCCGACGCCCTCGGCAGCAGCGTCTGCGACAGGATGCTCGTCAGCGACACCGAAAGCACCGAGCGGATCTGCTCCTGCTGGGTGGCCGGGAACTGGTCGATGATGCGGTCGACCGTCTGCGCCGACCCGATCGTGTGGAGCGTGCCGAAGACGAGGTGGCCCGTTTCGGCCGCGGTGATGGCCGCCTCCATCGTCTCGAGGTCGCGCATCTCGCCGACGAGGATGACGTCGGGGTCCTGGCGCAGCGCCCCGCGCAGGGCGTTGGCGAAACTCGGCGTGTCGATGTGCAGCTCGCGCTGCGTCACGATGCATTTCTTGTTGTTGTGCGTGTATTCGATCGGGTCCTCGATCGTGATGATGTGCACCTCGCGGTTCTCGTTGATCCAGTCGATCATCGTCGCCAGCGAGGTGGTCTTGCCCGAGCCGGTCGGGCCGGTCACGATCACCATCCCGCGGATCGCCTGCAGGACCGGGTAGAGCGATTCCTTGGGCAGCCCGAGCTGCTCGAACGTGAAGATGCGCGTCGGGATCAGGCGCATGCAGATGCCGACCATCGAGCGCGCCCGGAAGATGTTGGTGCGGAAGCGGGCCATGTCGCTGAACGCGTACGAGAAGTCGGCGCTCCCCTGCTCCTGAAGGAGCTGCTGGTAGCGCGGCGGCGTGATCTCCTTCATGAGCCGCTCGGTGTCGTCGGGCCTGAGCGTGGTCGGGTCCAGGATCTCGAACCGGCCGTGGCAGCGGATCATCGGCGCCATGAACGGCCGGATGTGCAGATCCTCCGCGTCGCGCGCGACCACGATCTCCAGGATTTCGTTAATATCCATGGGAGCCCTCCCGGCCAATGTGGGATATCTTCGTGCTCTTGCTCAGCTTGCCAGCCGAAGCCTTGGCGAAGACTGGTGCTCTTACTCGTGCTCGTGCTCGTAATCGAAATCGAAAATCGAACTGAGTTGAGCGGCTCTTTTGCTGATTGATTGAATTATATGGCTTCTGCCCGGCGGTGGAAACAATGAAATTGGGGGAAAACGTGAACGGGGGATTAAAAATGCCGGAATGTCCGGTCGGCGGTCTTCATGCGCCGGCCTGAAACATCGATCAAAAACCGGCCTTTTCCGGCCGCGACCCGGCCGATGCGCGTCACGGCGGTCTTGATCCCCGCGCGCTCGAACGCGCGCCGGATCGTCTCCTCGGGTTTGGCGGTGCAGAACATCAGCTCGTAATCCTCGCCGCCGAACAGGACCGGCTCAAGCGGGTCGATCCCCGCTCGCCGGCAAAATGCCCCAACGGCCGCGCTGATCGGCAACGCCGCCGCCTCGATCCGGATCGCGCAGCCGGAGGCCCCGGCGATCCGCCCGCTGTCGCACCAGATCCCATCGCTGACGTCGAGCATGGCCAGGTCGGGGCAGATCCTTGCCAGCACGGCGCCTTCTTCGATGCGCGGCTCGGGCCGGTTGTGGCGGGCGATGAGTTGTGGGGCGCCGATGCCGCGGCTCAAGGCCAGGAGCCCGGCGCCGGACTCGCCGGGCCGGCCGGTGACGTAAAGGTGCTGCCCCGGCCGCGCCTGCGAGCGCCTCGCCAGGACCGGCTTGCCCGCGCGCCGCACGGCCGGCACGCCGAGCGCGGTGATGGAAATCGTCCACTGCGGCGCCCGCGTCAGGTCCCCGCCGGCCAGCGGGCAATCCCAGCGCCGCGCCCCCTCGCGCAGGCCCATGAAGAACGCGCGCAGCTCGTCGGCCGCCGCGTTGGCCGGCACGCTCAGGGTCAGGAGCGCCGCGACCGGCCTGGCCCCCATCGCGGCCAGGTCCGAGACGTTGACGGCCAGCGCCTTGCGGCCGAGGTCGCGCGCGCCGATCCAGTCGCGCCGGAAGTGAACCCCCTCGATCAGCGCGTCGGCGGTGGCCACGACCGGCCCCCGCCCGACCTCGATCGCCGCGGCGTCGTCGCCGATGCCGAGGACGAGGCGCGGGTCGTCGCCGCCGAACCAGCGCCGGACCCGGCGCAGCCACGCGATCTCCCCGAAATGTTGGAGTTGCTTGCCCATCATCAATAAAAATGGCTGGTTTTCATCTCAACGTTCAAGGATAATGTTGCTTTGCGCGTTCGATGTAGGGTCAAGCAACCCACACTTACCAACGAAAGGCATTCTTTCCATGTCATTCACACGACTGATGAGCCGGTCCCTGCTGCTTGGACTCGGCATGTTCCTGTTCGCCGTTATCGCCGCTCACGGCCAGGCGCCGGACGATAAAGCCACATCCCCGACCAAGAAGTTGGCCCCCGACACGGTTCTGGTCCTCGTCAACGGCAAGTCGATCACCCAGAAGGACGTCGACGACTACGTGAGCAGCATGCTCAACATGCAGCTGCGCCAGATGGGCCCCAACGGCCAGCTTCGCCCCGAGGACATCCGCAACCTGCGCGGCATGATCGAGTCCGACGCGCGCGACAAGCTGATCAACGCCAAGCTGTTCGAGCAGGCCGTCGAGCCCTTCATGAGCAAGGTCACCGACAAGGAAATCAAGGACCGCCTCGAGGAAATCAAGAAGCTCTACGCCAAGGAAGGCCAGGATTTCGAAAAACTCCTCGCCCGCCAGCGGATCCCCGCCTCCGAGATGAACGCCAAGATCCGCCAGCAGATCGCCGCGACCCGCTTCATCGAGTCGAGCGAAGGCTCGATGAGCCCGACCGAGAAGGAAATCCGCGAGTTCATCAAGGAACACAAGGACCGCCTCGACCGGCCCGAAGAGATCCGCACGAGCCACATCCTGATCGGCACCAAGGACGCCGAATCGACCGCCACGGCCAAGGCCAAGGCCGACCAGGTCCGCAAGGATGTCATGACCAACCCGAAGGACTGGGACAAGTTCGCGGCCAAGTACTCCGATGACCCGGGCTCGAAGGACAACGGCGGCGACGTCGGCTTCATCAACCGCGAAGCCCCGTTCGTCGAGCCGTACAAGGACGCCGCGTTCGCGCTCAAGAAGATCGGCGACGTCAGCCCCGTCACCGAAAGCCAGTTCGGCTTCCACATCATCAAGCTGACCGACAAAAAGGCCGCCCAGACCGCCACGTTTGAGTCGGTCGGCGAAGAAGTCAAGATGATCATCGAGAGCCAGAAGATGATGCAGGCGACCCAGCCGGCCATCGACAAGCTCCGCGCCAAGGCCAAGATCGAGGTCAAGGTCCCCGAGACCAAGCCGGCGCCGATGATGATGGACGGCGACAAGGCGTCCACGTCGACGATGCCGCGCATGATGCGTCCGCGCCCCGGCCAGCGCCCGCGCGGCGCCCGCACGCCGGGCAACGCCCCCAGCGCCAAGTAATCCCGCATCCATTCATGAAAAGACGCCCGCGCCATCCGGCGCGGGCGTCTTTGTATTTGGGGACCGATCGGGGCGGCGGGCAGTTACTTCCTGTCCAGCAGCCCCCGGCCGCGCATCCACTCCTCGAGCCGCGCCGGCCACGTCGAGGCAACGGGGGCCAGGCTCGGCCGCAGGCCGTAGCCGTGCTTGTCGTAATCGTAAAGATGGACCTCGGCCGGAACGCCGGCCGCGTGCAGCGCCGACACGAACCGGATGCTGTTTTCGATCGGGACGACCGGATCGTCGGTGCTCGAGGTCAGGAACGTCGGCGGCGTTCGGGGCGTCACCTGGCGCTCGGCCGAGAATTCCCACACCAGCTCCGCCGGCGGGTTGGCCCCCAACAGGTATTTGCGCGAGTTGGCGTGGGTCACTCCCGCCTCCATCGTGATGACCGGGTAGATGAGCGCCAGGAAGTCGGCCCGGCAACTGACGCGCTCGACCGGATCGGCGGCGCCGGGCCGGCCGTCGTCGAACATCGTCCCGACCGAGGCCGCCAGGTGGCCGCCCGCCGAGAACCCCATCAGGCCGATGCGGGCCGGGTCCAGGCGCCACTTCGCGGCCTGGCTGCGGACCAGGCGGATGGCGCGCTTGGCGTCCTGCTGGGGCAGGGGGTCCTCGCCGTCCCCAACCGTGCCGTTGGGCAGCCGGTATTTGAGCACGAAGCCGGCCACGCCGAACGCATTGAGCCGGCGCGCCACCTCTTCGCCTTCCTTGACGGGGACCTCGCGCATGTAGGCCCCGCCGGGGCAGATGATGAAGGCCGCGCCGGTGGCCTTGGCCGGCTTCGGCAGGAACGCCTCGAGCGTCGGCACGGTGATGCTGGTGACGGCGGTGTCGCCCTGGGTATTCAGGGTGATGATTTTTTCGCCGGCGCCGATGTCGGCCGCCGACTGATGCGGCCAGATCACCATCGGCGGCTCTTCCGCGCCGCGCGCCGTCATGGACGACGCCAGCAGCGCCGCCGCGACCAGAAACGACCAAACCCGTGTCATCGTGGATTCCTCCCGCATGCAATTTCCCAAGCGTTCAATATTGATGATGATATTTCGGAACCGCGCCAGCGGTTCGACTTTCAAAGCCGTGGGTCGCCGATTCTGTTTTTGAATCGGCAACCCACGGTAACGTGCACAGAATAGAACCGATTGATCGGTTCGACAACGTGTATGTGCCGGTTTTGTCGAACCGGCAAACCGGTTCGGTTTGATGTGATCGCGCTCCGTGGGTTGAATCGCAACGGCGGCGATTCAACCCACGGCTTTGAACGTCGAACCGCTGGCGCGGTTCCACATCACGGATCGCCCGGCCCCGATCGGGGCGCTTCATCTTGCCGCCGGCGTTTCTTGTTTGAGTATCGTGAAGCATTTTTGCTAGTAGTAATTATTCGGGCGATTCGGAATCGATTACGATTACGATTACGCGCACGAGCACGAGCACGAAAGGTCGGCTAGCCATGAGTTCCCTGATCGACACGCCACGCACGAGCTACTGCGCCGAGGTTTCGACCGCACAGGTCGGCCAGGAGGTCGTCCTCAAGGGCTGGGCGCACCACCGCCGCGACCACGGCGGCGTCCTGTTCATCGACCTTCAGGACCGCTCCGGCCCGGTCCAGGTCGTGTTCGATCCCGACGAGTTCCCGAAGGACGCCTTCGAGGCCGCGACCCACATCAAGCTGGAGTCGGTCCTGGCCGTCCGCGGCAAGGTCCGCCCGCGCCCGGAGGGGACCGTCAACCCCAACCTCAAGACCGGCGAGATCGAAGTCCTTCTTTCCGAGTACGAGGTCCTGTCGACGGCCGCGCCGCTGCCGTTCCCGATCGACGAGCAGTTCAACGCCAACGAGGACCTGCGCCTCAAATACCGCTACCTCGACCTGCGCCGGCCCGAGATGCAGCAGAACCTCATCAAGCGCGCCCAGGTCTCCCGCGCCATGCGCCGCGTCCTCGACGGCTTCGGCTTCGTCGAGGTCGAGACGCCGTACCTGACCCGCTCGACCCCCGAGGGCGCCCGCGACTTCCTCGTCCCGAGCCGCCTCGTGCAGGGGACGTTCTACGCGCTGCCGCAGTCGCCGCAGCTGTTCAAGCAACTCCTGATGGTCAGCGGCCTGGACCGCTACTACCAGATCGTCCGCTGCTTCCGCGACGAGGACCTGCGCGCCAACCGCCAGCCCGAGTTCACCCAGCTCGACATCGAGATGAGCTTCCCGCACGTGCCCGAGCTCTTCGCGATCATGGAAAAGATGATGGCCGAAATCTGGCGCGAGCTGCTCGGCGTCGAGATCAAGACCCCATTCGATCAACTGACGTACGCCGATGCCATGTCGCGCTACGGCAGCGACAAGCCCGACCGCCGCTTCGCGATGGAGATCAAGGACCTGTCGGCGGCGGTCACCGCCGGCGGCTGCGAGTTCAAGGTCTTCAACGACATCGTCGCCGAGGGCGCGACGATCCGCGGCCTGTGCGTCCCCGGCGGCGGCGAGAAGTACAGCAACACCCAGCTCAAGCCGGGCGGCGAGCTCCCCGCCTTCGCCGCGCGCCACGGGGCCAAGGGCCTGGCGTGGTTCCGCGTCGTGGAAAAAGACGGCACGCTGGCGCTCGACTCCTCGATCTCCAAGTTCTTCCAGCCCCCCTGCCAGGCGCGCATGATCGAGGCGGCCGGGGCCAAGGCCGGCGACCTCATCCTGATCGTCGCCGACAAGTTCGCCGTCGCCGCCCCCGCGCTCGGCCAGCTGCGCCTCAAGCTCGGCGCCGAGATGGGGATGATCCCGCAGGGCGTCTTCAGCTTCTGCTGGGTCACCGACTTCCCGCTCCTCGAGTGGAACGACGAGGACAATCGCTTCTACGCCATGCACCACCCGTTCACGATGCCCAACCCCGAGGACTGGGACAAGCTCGAGAGCGACCCGGGCGCGGTCCGCTCGGTCGCCTACGACCTCGCGCTCAACGGCGAGGAAATCGGCGGCGGCTCGATCCGTATCCACCGCCGCGACCTGCAGGAGCGGGTCTTCCGCGCGCTGGGGATCGGCGACGAGGAAGCCAAAAACAAGTTCGGGTTCCTCATGGACGCGTTCCAGTACGGCGCGCCGCCGCACGGCGGGATCGCGTTCGGCCTGGACCGCCTGATGATGAGCGTTCTCGGCGCGGCCTCGATCCGCGACGTCATCGCGTTCCCCAAGACGCAGACCGGCTCGTGCCTGATGACGCAGGCCCCGGCCACGGTCGACGACGCGCAGCTCAAGGAGCTGGCCCTCAAGTCGCTGGTGAAACGCGAGGGCTGAGCCCCCCCGGGAACGCCGATCTCCCGATCGGCTCCGGATTTTTCAACCACGGAAGGCACGGAATACACGGAACATTTTCCGTGTGTTCCGTGCCTTCCGTGGTTGAATGATTTCCGGAGTATTTTCTGTCATGCCGCGCATCGTTTTATTTACAATCGCGCTGATGAGCCTGTCTTCCTGCACGATCCTCGCGACCCCGGCCGAGCTCGGGCTGCCGCCCAAATCCGTCATCCTCACGTTCGACGACGGGCCGAACCCGCCGGTCACTTCGCGGCTGCTTGATGTCCTGCGCGAACGCGGCGTCCACGCGGCGTTCTGCCCCGTCGGCGCGCAGGCGCTCGATCACCCCGGCCTCATCCGCCGCATCGACGCCGATGGGCACCTGATCGTCAACCACACGACCTCGCACGGCCCGCTGTGGCTCGTCTCGCGGGCGGTCCTGCTGCATCAAATCAAGAACCACGACGCCGCGATCGCGAAAGCCTTGGGCCGGCCCGGCTGGCATGCGAAATTCTTCCGCCCGCCGTGGGGATTCATCACGCCGGGATTGAGGAAAACGCTTCGCGCGCGCGGCATGCGGCTCATGCCGATCACGTATTACGCGGGCGACGCCGCGGCCGGGCCCGCCGGCGCGCGCCGCGTCGTCGAGCGCACGATATGCAATGCGAACAAACACGGCGGCGGCGTCTACGTCCTTCACGACGGCCGCCACAGGCTCATCCCGTGGCCGAGATTCATGGCCTCGTGGCCGCGTTCGGGGTATAACCGCTCATGGGTCCCCGACGCCGCCGCCGGGATCGTCGACCGCCTGCGCGCCGAGGGATTCACGATCCTCGACGCTCGTGATTTCTTCGAAGGGACGCAGGCCGATGGCCGCTCAGCTGCAACTTGACGAGGCGCTTCTGGCCGTGATCGACATGCAGGGAAAGCTCCTGCCGGCGATCTCGGAGCGCGATTCCATCCTGAACCGCGTCGAGCTGCTCGTCCGCTCGGCCCGCATCCTCGACGTGCCGATCCTCTGGACCGAGCAATACCCCAGGGGGATCGGCCCGACCGTCGCCTCGATCGAGTCCCTCATCGGCGACGCCGCCCGCCCGATCGACAAGCTGTGCTTCGGCTGCTTCGGCGACGAGCGCGCCGCCAGCGCCGCGTCGGCCACCGGCCGCAGGCAGCTCGTTGTCTGCGGCGTCGAGGCGCACGTCTGCGTGCTCCAGACGGTCCTCACCGCGCTCAGCGCCGGCTGGACGGTGTTCGTCGCCGAGGACGCCGTCGGCAGCCGCCGCAACGCCGACCGCGACGTGTCGCTGGAGCGCATGCGCCAGGCCGGCGCGATCCCGACGACCGCCGAGTCCGCGATCATGGAACTCCTCGCCACCGCCGCCCACGCCAAATTCCGCGAAATCCTCCCGCTGATCAAGGGCTGACGCGCGGCGCAGGCGGCCATATGTTTGCGTATGCAGAGTGATTTTTTGGCGCATCGAACTATTACTACTCTGCCACTCCGTATAATCAGCTTTTTTTGCGCTGAAGGCGCAAGAGATCATAGCCAGGGGCGAAGCGCAGCGCAGCCCCAGGTCACGAACCGCACCAAACCGGAGCGCTGAAAGCGCGAGAGAAAGCGGTTTCTTCCGCGCCTTCAGCGCTCCAATGATTTTGCGTCTTTTACCTGGGGCTGCGCTTCGCTCCGCCCCAGGCTGTATTCTTTCGCGCTTCCAGCGCTTGGGAGCGCTTGCATCCCAAAACATACGACCTACGGCAGAGTAGTACTAGAAACTGGCAACTCGGAACTCGAAACATGAGAAAATGAATCTCATCCCTACGATGCGCCATGATGATTGTCGCCGCGTATAGGCGACCCTTTGAGGGTCGTATTCGGCTTCCTTCTTCACTACGCCGAACACACAGGCGCCCGCGCCGGCCATTCACGCATCAATTTTATCAACCGCCCTATTCCTTGAACGCGCGGTCGAGGGCTTCGCAGATGAGGTGCAGCATGAGGCCGTGGACTTCCTGGATGCGCGCCGATTCCGTGTGCGGCACGACGACGGAATAGTCGCAGAGTTTCGCGGCGTCGCCGCCGTTGCGGCCGAGCAGGCCGACGGTCGTCGCGCCGCGCGCGCGGGCCGCCTCGAGCGCCGCGACGATGTTCGGCGAGCGGCCGCTGGTCGAAAACACCATGACGACGTCGCCCTTGTTCGCCAGCGCCTCGACCTGGCGGGAGAAGATCGCATCGAAGCCGAAATCGTTGCCGATGCACGTCAGCGCCGCGCCGTCGGCGTTGAGGCAGATCGCCGGCAGCGACTGGCGCGGAGCGCGGTACTTGCCGACGAGCTCCTGCGAGAGGTGCTGGGCGTCGCTGGCGCTGCCGCCGTTGCCGCACGTCAGCACCTTGCCGCCCGCGCGGAGGCGCTCCACGACCACCTCGACGATGTGCGTGATCGAGCCGGTCGCGAATTCGTCGTCGCGCAACCCCGCAAACAGGTCCGCGGCTTCGGAAATGTGCTGATGGATCCATTCTGCCATTGGCCGGATCTCGCCTTCCCTGATCTTTGAGCCCCCAGCTTACGCTCGGGCCGCTGCATTCTGAACCAGCAATTGATAGAACGCCGGGACGGTCTTGAGGTGATCGCCCTGGACGTAGTAGCCCCGGCCGCCGAACGCCTCCGGGATGCGCACGACGACGCTCTTCAGGTCGCGGCAGTAGTAGCCGGCCGTCCGCTCGTCGTCGGCGTCGCGCGGATCGGCCGGGCGGATGTCGAAGCTGGCGGTCGTGATCCCGCGCGGCGCCGAGCCGATGTTGGCCGCCATCGAGCACGCCTTGAGGAACACCTCCGGCCCCGTGACCGACGTCCCGATATTGAGGTAGACGCCCCCCGCGCGCATGCGCTCGACCTCGGCGCAGAAGACCAGGAAATCGCGCCCCGAGCACCCCCCCTTGGCCGCGCCGTCCCACGCCGGGTGCATGTCGATGATGTCGGTGCCGATCCCGGCGTGCATCGTGACCGGCACGCCCGCGAGCCACCCGCCGGCGATGACGCTCAGGTCGCGGTGCGGGAACTCGACCGTGTCCGGGAACGGCTCGCCGCAGATCAGCCGCCCGAGGGCCTCGCCGGCGCCGACGCCGAGCCGCTCGCCGTGGATCAGCGCGCGGTTGATGAGGCCGCCGGTTTCCTCGGCGAACCCGAACTCGCCGCGCGGCAGGGCCTGGCGCACGTCCTCGCTCGTCTGGCCGATGAGCGCCAGCTCGAGGTCGTGGATCATCCCGGCGGCGTTCATCGCGACGAGCGTCACGAGGCCGCGCTCGACGAGGTCGCGCATGAGCGGCCCGAAGCCGTTCTTGATGTTGTGCGCGCCGGTCATCCAGACGACCGGCAGGCCGGCGGCGCGGGCCTCGATGACCGCCTCGGCGACGGCCTCCAGCTCCGGCGTGCGCATGAGCGGCGGCGCCGCCGCCAGCTCCGCGGGCCTGGCCAGGTGCGACTGCCGGACCTTGCTCAGGCGCGTCGCCAGGGGGTACGTCTTGATCCGGGTCGTGTCGAAGAAGGGATATTTGCCGCCGTACTGCATGTTTTGCTCTTCACTGGAACCCATGCGTCCTCGGACAGAAGACAAGTTAGAACAATCCTTCTCACAAAAACACATAAAAGATGTCCGTAGGTCGCTTCGGCTCGAAGCGACATTTAAATACACATTCAGGATGCTGAACGCATCGCCGGAATGTCGAGGCGGAAAATCCCTGCGCGGTCTCTTTGAATGCCGCTTCGATCCGAAGCGGCCTACTGGCCCAGGACGATGCGGTCGAACAGGCGGGTCAGGACGGGGCCGTAAAAATAGACGATCAGCGCGCCGATGGCGAGCGAGGGGCCGAACGGGAGGTGGTGGCGGACCGGGCCGACCGCGCCGGGCTTGGTCGCCGCCTGCCGCAAGGCGCGGCGCTCCGTCTCATGCAGCCGATGCTCGGCGGCGAGGCGCGTCGCAAGCTCGGGGTCGGGGGCCAGCGGCGCGACCGCCGGGTCGACCGGCCGGTTGCGGGCCAGCCAGCCCCGCAGCATGCCGACCAGGCCGACCACCGAGCCGATCAGGCACGAGATCACGAGGATGTGCAGCAGGTAGGCGACGCCGCAGAAACTGCCGAGCATCGCGAAGAGCTTGACGTCGCCGAAGCCCATCGCTTCCTTGTGGAAGATGAGCGTGCCGATCCAGCCCACCCCGTACAGGATCGCGAAACCGGCGATCGCGCCGAGGGCGGAATTGACGAACGGCCGCGCCTGGAGCGGCACGTCCCACCAGAAACCTTCGGCCAGCGGGTTGCCGGCGGCCAGCCCGATCGGCCACGCCGCCGCCAGCAGCAGGCCGACCGCCGTGCCGCCGATCGTGATCCGGTCGGGGATGATCCAGTGGTCGATGTCGGTGAACGTGCCGACGATGAGCAGGCAGGTGAAGATCCACGCCGGGATGAGGGCGAGCGTGTAGTTGAGCTTGAGCGCGGCGCCGAGGACCAGCGCGGCCGTCAGCAGCTCGACGAAGAAATAGCGGGGCGAGAAATGGGCGCCGCAGTGCCGGCAATGGCCGCGCAGCACCAGGTAGCTGACGAGCGGGATGTTGTCGTACCACCGCACCGGCTGGCCGCAGCTGTAGCAGTGCGACCCGGGCCACGACAGCGAGATCCCGAGCGGGATCCGGTAAATGCAGACGTTCAGGAACGATCCGATCGCCGCCCCGAGCACGACGATCGTGGGCAGGTGGATCGGCCAGTAAAACGGGTCGAAAAAATTGCTCGGAATAGGCGACGTAGTCGGCAAATGAGCCCCCGTTCCCTTCAGCGGGCGACGCGCACCATCGCCGGCCGCAGGAGCCGGCCGTTGAGCGTGTAGCCGTCCTGCAAGACTTCGATGACGTGATTCTCGGGGTAATCCTCCGAATCGTCGGCGGCGATCGCCTCGTGCAGGTTCGGGTCGAACGGCTGGCCGAGGGCCTCGATCTTCTGGAGCCCGTTCTGGCCGAGCAGGTCCACCATCTGCTTGTTGATCATCTCGACGCCGCCGTGGAGCGCCTCGACGGAGGTGCCCGGGTTGGCCAGCGCGCGGCCGAAGTTGTCGAGCACCGGCAGGAGCTTCTCGAGCAGGTCGCGGTTGGCGAGTTCGATGTTCTGCTGCATGTCCCGGCGCGTGCGCTTGCGGAAATTCTCGAATTCCGCCGTCGTGCGCAACAACTGGTCCTGAAGCCGCGCGGCCATCTCCTGATGCTGCTTCATTTCCTTCTGCTGGGCCGGCTCGACGTGCGGCCGGTGATGATGCGTCTCGTGCGGGATGGGCGCTTCCAGCGCGCTCTCGTGGAGCCGCTCGCGCCGCAGCCGATACATCAGACGCCGATCCTGCTTTTCCTGCATGGCTGATTCCTCGCTCTGTTTTCGCGGCCGGGGCGCCCGCCGCACCCGGCAGGCGATCATACCGACCCCCCAACCCATTCTCAACCCTCCGATTTTAACAGGAACCCGGAGCAATACGCAATCGGGGCATGGGGGGGGCTGGCTCGAGGCGGTTATGCGATGTCGTCGAGGATGAAACAGGGGAAATTCCGGATTTGGCGATAATCACCGTCATTGGTGAGGAACAACGAGCATCCGTTCGCGTTATTGCTTGAGCTGATCATCGATTTCTTTCTTGGAGCGAAAGATGCCGCGACTTCTTATTTCATTGATGATATCGAGCGCCGAGCGGCGCGCTTTCGAGCCGGGCAAGACGAGAAAAACATCTATCTCCGCACCCTCGCTCAGTTGAGGATCGGTCAATTCAATGCGTTTGCCCGGCAAAACCGTGGTTTTCAGGTGTAGCGCATCTTGCATGAACGTTTCCCTCTGCTTTCAGTAAAACACAACGCCGTTCGCATTGGCAAATGGAACAACGCGGAATGCTGCGGAACTGCTGGAAATCAATGCAGGAGGCGGTATATGGTAATAAGCATCTCCGCCCGGCGCGGAGCCATGTCAGAGTTGCGGTTTTCGAACCCTTGCGCGAGACGAGTCACCAACCGGATGCGAACGCCGCGGCACGGCCGGAGCCGGCGCTGCTGCGCGCCGAGCGCTCGGGCCTGATCGACGCCTTGTTCTTCGCAGCCACCGTCGCCGAGTTTTATTTCCTGACCGAGTATCTGAAGACCGAGGCCTACCGGCCGCCCGTCTGGCTCGTCTTCCCCGCGCTGATCACGTGGGGGCTGCTGATGGCCGGGGCGCTGGCGCCGCTCATGCGCCGGCCGACCCCGAAGCCGGGCGAGCTGCCGCGCGGCTCCGGCCCCGTCCTCGCCGTGTGGGCGACGCTGTTCATCGCGTGGGTGGCGATCCTGTTCAACACGTCGGACGAGGCATTGTGGGGCTTCTGGCACCTGTGTCACGTCAACAACGACGAATACGCGGTATTGGCCGCGTTGCTGCCCGTGCCGCTCGCGCCGTGCTGGCGGCGGTGGGTCCGCCGCTTCAAGCTGCGCGCGCTGAAGCGCCGCCGCGCGGCCGGCAACCGCCGGCCGATCCGGGTGCCGCACTGGCCGGCGCTGGCCGTCCTCGGGGCGCTGCTCTACGCGTATCTGCTCAGGGACCATGCGATCTGGTCGGACGGCTGGGGGATCCTCGGGTTCACGCGCAATTACGGCCGCCTCGGCCCGGAAGGGTTCCGCGAGCCGCTGTTCAACCTGTTTTTCCGCGAGGCGAGCCGGCCGCTCATGGCGATGGGGCTGCACGCGGGGCAGGCGGTCGGGCTGTTCAATACGATCGGCACGATCCCGGTCTTCGTCATGTTCCACCTGCAGATGCGGCATTGGAACTACACGAGCAGGCAGCTCGCGGCCGGGTGGCTGCTGATCGCCTCGACGCTCGGCATCACGCAGATGGCGCTCGGGCACATCGAGCTCTACCCGCTCCTGATCGCCGGGATGGTCGGGACGATTTACGCCGGGCTGGGCGCGATGGAGGGGCGGTGGTCGCCGGCGTGGCCGTCGATCATTTTCGCGATCGTGCTGGCCGGGCACCTGTCGGCGATCTTCATCCTGCCGGCGCTGCTCGCGATGTTGTGGCTGCGGGCCGTGCCGGAGGGGAGGCTGCTGGGGCCGGTCGACCGGCCGGTGCTGGCGCAGGGTTGCCTGCACCTGCTGGGCTGGGGCCTGTTGATTCACGGGCCGCTGTGGCTGGGGCTGATGGTCGGGCTGGAGCGGCCGACGCCGCTGGGGATCGTCGCGGCCGTCGGGGGCTCGCTCAACACCGGCTCCGAAAACCTGACGTTCATCGGCTCGGACGCGCCGACGCTTGTCGCGCAGATCCGGCAAATCCTCGGCGCCGAGAACCTGTTCAAGGTCTTCCAGGCGCTGTTCTACCTGGCGGGGGGCACGCTGCTGGCGTGCATCGCGGCGTTGTTCGCGAGGGCGTTCGGCTGGCGGCCCGCGCAACAGGCCGGCCGGCCCGATCCCAGGACCGCCGCGGCCCTGTGGGTCGCGTTCGGCGGGTATTTCTTCTACACGCTGACGTGGCACGCCGACTGGCTGTGGATGGAGGACTGGGACCTGTTCAGCGGGATCGCGCCGCTGGCGCTCTACCTGGCGCTGCGGATGCTGATGCCCGCGCGCGGGGTGACCCGGGTTCCGTTCCATCTGCTGGCGCCGGCGGCGGTGTTCGCGCTGGCGCTGAGCGTGTCCCAGCACGAATACAACCACACCCGCGCGACGTTCCTGAACCGTTCCAACAAGGTCGACGCCAACCGCGTCTACGGCGCCCAGATCCAGAAGCTTCAGCTGACGCACGTCTACCCGCGCTTCACGGGATTCGAATACGTTGACGGCAAGGTCGTGGCGATCCCGCCGCTGCCGCCGGCCGGAGCAAGGAAGTGATGCGCCCATCGGCCGCCACCCGCCTGTTCAAACTGGTCGCGACAACCGTGGCGGTCCTGGCCGCCGCGTTTTACCTGGCCGTCCAAAGCAAGCGCCACGAGATCGTCGTCCGGTCCGAGCTCATTCAGTTCAAGTTCTCGGAGTATTTCTTCCGCTACGAGCTCAATGAGATGCTCGTCGTCGGCGTGATCGGGGCGGCGGGTTTCTTTTATTTCTACGGGCTGCGGCGAATCGGCCGGCCGGCATCGCGCGGGGCCGCCGGCCTGGCCATCGCCTGCGCCGTCATCGGCATCGAGCTCGGCTTCTGGAGCGTGGCGATCGGCCCATTCATGTTTTTCAGCTCGGTGGGGCTGGTGATGTGCGCGACGGGGGCGCTGGCCGGCTGGATGCTGACGCGGCGCGACGGCCTTGGCCTGGCCCTGGCCCGCGCGGGCGACGCCGCCGGCCGCGCCCCGGTCTGGGCGATCGTCGCCGCGGGCGCGATCGTCGGGACGGCGGCAAGCTGGGCGAGCTGGCGCTGGATCTTCGACTGCCAGACGATCATGAGCGATTCCCAGTCGCAGATCGGGCAGGCGCGGCTGCTGCTGACCGGCCACTTCGTGCATCCGTACGCGCAGCCGCTGCGCGACGTGCTCGAGATCCCCTACGCGTTGTTGAAAGCCCCCGCTTATTCGCAATTCCCGCCCGGATACATCGTCGCGATGGCGCCGGTGATCGCGGCGGGGCTCCCCGCCCAGACCGTCTGCACGCTGGCGGGCGGGGCGCTGGTCGCGCTGGCCGCGCTGCTGGCCGTGAGGCTCGCCGGGCGGGCGGCGGGGATCGCGACGGTCATCCTGCTGGCCGGCTCGCCGTTTCTGTGGGTGATGGGCGGGACGGCGATGAACCATGTTCTGTGCGCCGTGGCGCTTCTGGGGGCGGCGTGCTGCTGGCTGCCGATCATTCAGGATCCGGACAAGGCCTGGCCGCGATGGAGAATCGCGCTGGGCGGGCTTTGGCTCGGCTGGGCCGTGACGATGCGGCCCGTGACGGGTCTGGCCCACGGCATCGCATGGGGGGCTGCCGTGCTGGCGATCATGGCGTTCTCGTTGCGGCGCGAGGCCCCGCGGTGGACGCGCCGGTTGCCGGGGCGCTTGCTGTTGTGGGGCGCACTGGGCCTCGCGCTGCCGGCCGCGCTGTTCATGTTCTACAACCACGAGACGACGGGGCGGGCGCTCACGATGGCGTATTCGACCAGCAACCCGGTCGGCCACGTGCTCGGGTTCCGCGCCACCGGCCCGGTGGCGTATTCAAAGATTCAAGCCGTCCATCACCTCGCCGCCTCGATCTTCAACCTGAACTGGATGCTGTTCGGCTGGGCGATCGGCTCGTGGACGGCGCTGGCGGTGTGGTGGAAACGCACGAAGCTCAGCCGGGCCGAGTGGATCCTGCTGGCGATGGTCGCGACGCAGGTTATCATCTACGGCCTGTATCACTTCTTCGACCTGTTCCTCGGGCCGCGGTTCCTGTTCGAGCTGTTGCCGGTGCTCGCGGTGCTTGCGGCGATGGGGTTGAACCCGGTCCTCGAGCGCGGCGGGTTCGCGGCCGGCGCGACGCTGGCGCTGCTTGGAGCGCTCGCCGCCCTTTCGATCTTCACGCTGTCCGACCATGAGCACACGCGCTACGCCCAGACCGTCGCGCAGACGCGGAAGTTCGATCAATTCATGAACGGGCTCGAGCCGCGGCGGCGTCCGATGGTGGTCGTCCTCGACAAGCCCTATAACGAGCTGGTCGGCCTCTGGTTCCCGGCCATCGGCGACGAACAGCCGATCTATTTCGTGCTGAAAGCCAACGAGGCCCGCGCGCGCCGGATGCCCGAGTTGCGCGACCTCGAGTGGAAAGAATTCAAGGGAAACACCGAATGAGGCATGACCAGCGAAATCATCCGTCGCCGGGATTGCTCCGCCGATTCCGCCTCCGTCCGCGACAAAGTTGAAACGCAAACGCGCGCTCTGTTAACCTGAACCATGACGCATGATCTGGACCTCCTCGTGATCGCCGCGCACCCGGATGACGCCGAGATGTCGGCCGGCGGGACGATCGCGCTGGCCACGCGGCTCGGCCGGCGCGTCGGCGTCGTCGACCTGACGCGCGGCGAGTCGGCCACGCGCGGCACGCCCGAGATCCGCGCCGCCGAATCCGCGCGCGCGTCGGAAATTCTTGGGCTTGTTCACCGCGAAAATCTGGATCTCGGCGATGGCGACCTCGCCAACACGCAGGAGCGCCGCGCCGCCGTCGCCGACGCGATCCGCCGCCTTCGCCCGCGCCTCGTTCTCACCAACGGCCTCGACGAGCGCCACCCCGACCACCGCCGCGCCCACGAGCTCGTGCGCGATTCCATCTTCTTCGCCAACGTCGGCGGCTTCTGCCCGGCCCATGATCGCTGGTTGGTCGAGGCCGTCGGCTGGTGGCCGGCCCCGTCCATGCAGGCCGAGCCTCGCGCCGACTGGATCGTCGACGTGAGCGAGGTGTGGCCAATGAAAATGGCCGCGATCCAGGCCTACGCCAGCCAGGTGACGAGCGTCCCCGGCGACACAAAACTCACGCTCCTCTCGTCGCCCGGTTTCTGGGACGTCTTCGAGCGCCGCAGCCGGATGTGGGGCCAGCGCATCGGCGCCACCTACGGCGAGCCGTTTATTTTGAATTCGCCGCCTCACGCAAAGCACCCCATCGTGGAACTGCTTAAGTAACGGGTCTCATGGGTCCTATGCGACCCATTTCTTGATCTTTCCACCACAGCACTATAAAGTGGTCCGTCTGAATTGTTGCCCAAGGAGCCCACGATGGCCAAGCGCGCGATGACTTATGCCAAGGCCGGGGTCGACATCGACGCCGGCGACAACCTGGTCGAGCACCTCAAGAAGATCAACCCCGCCATCGGCGGCTTTGCCGGCCTGTGCCCGCTGCCGCGCGGCATGAAGAACCCGCGCCTGGTCGCGTCCACCGATGGGGTTGGAACCAAACTCCTTGTCGCCCAGCTCGCCGGCCGCCACGGCTCGATCGGCATCGACCTGGTCGGGATGGTCGTCAACGACATCATCGTTTGCGGCGCCAAGCCCCTGTTCTTCCTCGATTATTTCGCCACCGGCAAGCTCAAGGGCGCCGAGGCGCGCGAAGTCATCCAGGGGATCGTCGAGGGGTGCAACGAGGCCGACTGCCCGCTGATCGGCGGCGAGACGGCCGAGATGCCCGGCATGTACGGCCCGGGCCACTACGACCTGGCCGGCTTCGGCGTCGGCGTCGTCGAGGCCAATGAAGTCATCGACGGCCGCAACGTCAAGCCGGGCGACCTGCTCGTCGGTCTGGCCTCGAGCGGCCTGCATTCGAACGGTTTCTCGCTGGCGCGCAAGGCGCTGCTGCCGGACGCGCCGGCCGCGGCCAAGAGCGCGCTCAAGAAGAAGGCGTGGCGCGGAGGGCCGTCGCTCGCCGACGTGATGCTCGAGCCGACGCGGATTTACGTCCGCACGGTGCTGGACCTCATCGGGCGCGGCTGGGTCAGCGCCGCGGCGCACATCACCGGCGGCGGCATCGCCGGCAATCTCGTGCGCGTGCTGCCCAGGGGCGTCGCCGCGTGGGTCGACGTCGCGTCGTGGAATCCGCCGTCGGTCTTCGAGCTCATCGCCGAGCGCGGCCCGGTCGACGAGGAAGAGATGTTCAAGGTCTTCAACATGGGGATCGGGATGATCCTGGTGGTCCCCGCCGACGCGGCCAAGAAGCTGATCAAGCGCTGCGAAGCGCTGGGCCAGCGCGCCAACGTGATCGGCTGGGTCGACGCCGCCGGCAAGCAGGACGAGCCGACCGTCGAGCTGGTGCGGAGGGCATAATTTTCCGGGAACGCCGATCTCCCGATCGGCTCCGGAAAGGTCAACGGGGATTGAAGCTGAAGCTTCAATCCCCGTTTTCTTGTTCGCCATGGTGTCACAAAGGCCGGCCGGCTCAGGCCCGCATGTTCCCCATGCGTCCGCCGAGCGCGTCCGTGAGCCCGCGCAACAAAGCCCGTGCACGTTCGCTATTTCCGCTCATGGTCATTTTTGCAATTTTAACAAGAAGAATGGCCGTTAAATAAAATCCGCCGATTGCCTTTTGGCCCGCGTTCCCCTGCCGCATCAGGAACACCCACCGGTTGCGCGCGTCGTAATAATCCAGGCGCGGTTTTCGCTCGCTCGTCGTCGAGGCCGATTCCAGATGCACCGCCGTCGCCGCCGGCTCGAACGCGACCGCAAACCCCTTGCGCCCGAGCGACAGGCACAGGTCCGCGTCTTCGTAATATAAAAAGTAAGGCTCGTAAAAACGCGCGCCCGACTCCAGCGCCTTGCGCGAGATCATCAGCACGCACGCCGATGAAAACGCCATCGTCTCGGCGCGGTCGTGCTGGCCGCGATCGTCCTCGTAAATCCCGCGGTTGCGGCATCGCGCCTTCATCAATTCGACGATCCCGCCGGCCGCATAAATCTTCCCGTCCTTGAGCAGAATCTTCGGCGCGGCCATCCCATATCGGCTCGCCGGCTCGATCAGCTTCCCGATCATGTCTGGCTCAACAAGCGCGTCGCTGTTGAGCAGCAGCACGCATTCGGCATCGCCCGCCAGCGCGCGCTCGAAACCCTGGTTGCACGCCGGACCGAACCCGATGTTGTCTTCGTTCGCAATCAGGCTCACCCGCGCGTCATCGCCAAACTCGGCCCGAGCCCACGCGCCGTCGCCCTCGTTCTCGACCAGGATGACGCGCGCATCGGCGCCGCGGCTGTTCAAGACCGATCGCGCCGCCTCGGCCGCCAGTTTCGGCTGGTGATAATTGACGATGATGGTGTCGACGCGGGTCATATACAGTTCTGTAACAGGAAACGATTTCAATAGCAAAGGGCGAAAAGGGCAGACGGCGGCTTGGGATGGTTCGATTTTCGATTACGATTACGAGCACGAGTACGAATGGGACTCAAGCATTTAGTCAATCCGGCGCAGGGCCTCGAACATCACCACGACCGCCGAGGTCGCCAGGTTCAGGCACCGCACGGCCGGGTTACGCATCGGGATGACCAGCGTGCGCTCCGGATCCTCTTCCAGCCACGCCCGCGGCAACCCCTCGGTCTCGTTCCCCATCACGATCCAGTCGCCGTCGCGCCAGTCGGCGACGGTGTAGGGGCGCCTGCCGAATTTCGTGACCAGCCACAGGCGCGATGGATCGGGGACCTGCGCCCGGAACGCCTCGCCGCTCTCGTGCACGACAAAATCGATCTCGTTCATATACCCGACCGCCGCGCGCTTGAGCGCCGCCGCGTCGACGCGAAACCCGAGCGGCCGGATCAGGTGTAGGCGGCATCCCATCGCATGGCACGCGCGGGCGATCTGGCCGGTGTTCTGCGGGATGCGAGGAGCGTAGAGGACGACGTTGAGCATCGATTTTCGATTTTCGATTTTCGATTACGATTACGAGCACGACGCACGAGCACGAGGACTTCCAACATCTTTTCGTAGGAGCACGAGCACGAAGGATAGCGAATCAGCGGGTAGCGGCGGCGGGCAGTTTGTGGGCCTGCCACAGCGCGCGCAGCGCCATGGCGCGCATCCCGTTGCTCCCCGAGCCGCACATCCAGCGCAGCTCGGCCGGCAGGTACTTCGCCAGCCAGTCCTTGCCGCGGTAGTGCTTGCACAGGAACCGGCCGCGGCTTGCGAAATAATTCTCGAGGAACCGGCGATCCTGCCAGCGCTCGGCGCTGGCGCGGAAGTGCGTGGCGACGGCGTCGCAGGCCACGCCGACCCCCCAGCCCGCGCGCCGCGCGCGCAGGCACAGGTCGGTCTCCTCGAAATACGCCGGCCAGAACGTCTCGTCGAAGCCGCCCAGCTCGCACCACACGTCCGCGCGCGCGGCCATGACGGCGCCCGAGACGGCCGTCGCCTCGCGCACGCCCTTGTATTGCCCCCGGTCGATTTCGCCCTGGCCGACGTTGCTGGTGAACCCGTTGCCGGCGATCCGGACGCCGACGTGCTGGATCGTCTCGACGTCGGGCTCGAGGAGCTTGCACCCCAGAATCCCCATGTCGGAGCGGGCGGTGAACGCCGCATGCAGGCGCTCCAGCGCGTCCAGCGCCAGGATCGCGTCGGGATTGATCATGACGAGGTAATCGGCGCCGCGCGCGGCCTGGACGCCGCGGTTGCAGCCGCCCGAGAAGCCCAGGTTGCGGGGCGAGCGGATGATCCGCACCTCCGGGAACCGCCGCGCCACGATGTCGGCCCCGTCGTCGGAGGAGCAGTTGTCAATCACGGTGATTTGCCACGGCGGCAGCGTCTGGACGCGGGCCGCCTCGAGGCAGACCTCGATCCAGGGGGCGTGGTTGTAAAGCACGGCGATCAAATGGATGCGGGGTGTTGGGGTCGGGTTCATGCACAAATCCGCGTGCGCGAATGCCTGGGTCCCCGCCAGTTTAGGAGAAACCGACCGCCCCGGTCAACGCCGCAGCGGCCCGGTATCCCCTGAAAAGTGAACGCCCCGGCGGCCTGAAACCGCCCGCTGTGCAATTGGAACTTGCATGCATTCGGATAGGTTTATAAATTGAATGGGTTCAGTGAAGCACTCGGCCTTGGCCGACTGGACGTTTGGCCCGACGCGGCCGCAAGCGATTCGGAGGGAGAACATATGTCCATGGGTCTCTGGAGTCACTCGATCAAGTCCGCCGCCATCGCCATGATGGTCGTGGGATGCATGCTGCCTGGTTGCCAGAAGCAAGCGGGCCAGCCCGAACCGGCGGGTCAACAGCCCGCGCCGCAAGCGGCCAAGACCGAAGCCGCCGCCGACGCCTCGCAGGTGATCGCCACCACCAACAACGGCGCCATCACCCTCGATGACGTCCGGCTTTACCAGCAGGCCTTGACCATCCCGTCGCTCGGCGCGCTCCCCGCCGCCGCGATCGACGCCAAGACGACCGGCATCCGCGAGGCCGCGCTGTGGATCGCCGCCAGCGAAGCGGCCTACGCCGCGATGAAGCAGGACTCCCCCTCAACCTTCACCCAGATGGCCAACGAGTATGTCGAAGGCCGGGCCAAGGACGTCATCAGCAAGTACCTGCTCCACAGCCAGATTACGAGCAAGCTCGACCCGGTCAGCCCCCAGCAGCTGGCCGCCTTCTATAACGAACACAAGAGCGAGTACCGCATCCCGTTCGGGTTCAAGATGCGCCACCTGATCATGACCACCTATGAGCCCTACACGGTCCTGCCGGGCGACACGCTCGAGTCGATCGCCGAGCGGGTCAGTGGCAACGCCGACAAGGCGAACATGATCCGCGCCGACGTTCCCGGCCGCCCGCCGCGCCGCGAGGACGGCAAGGAATTCAAGCCGCTCGTCGACGGCGAAAAGCTGCTCGTCCCGATGGACGAGGCCAAGGCCGAGGAAGTCCACCAGAAACTGGTGAAGGCCCTCGACGAGCTCAAGAGCGGCAAGACCTTCGAACAGGTCGCCAAGGACATGAGCGAGGGCGGCAACGGCGGCGAAGTCAGCGACTGGATGCCGACCGGAACGACCGAGCCGCAGATGCTCCCCGAAATCCTCGAGGCGGCCAAGAAGACCCCCGTCGGCGGCGTCAGCGAACCGTTCCGCACCCGCCACGGCTGGCAGGCGATCCAGGTCGTCGACAAGCGCGAGGAATCGTTCCGCCCCCTCGAAGAGGTCCGCTTTCAGATGATCCAGGAGATGCAGGAGGGCCAGCGCAAGCAGCTCAACGACCAGATGTGCGCCATGTTGCTGAGCCAGCCCGGCGTCACCCTGCACACCGACCGCGTCACCAGCGGGACCGAGCCCGAGCCCGACATGATCATCGCCGAGACCAGCCCGACCGTCCTGCGCTGGGAGAGGCTCAGCACCACCTGGGACCGGCAGGGCCAGCCGACCAACCCCGAGGCGATCCGCGGCCTGATCCGGACCGATCAGGAATTCATGCAGGCGCTCATCGACAAGTGGGCCAAGGCCAAGATGAGCGACCCCAACAGCGAGCTGAGCAAGCTCCTCGCCAAGTTCCGCATCGGGACGCTCGGCAGCATCTGGATCCGCAACATGACCGCCCGCGAGGCCCAGCAGGGCATTACCGACGAGGAACTGAAGAAATTCTACGAGGAAAACAAGGAACAGTACCGCGTCCCCGATTCGCTCAAGCTGACGATCATGGAACGGCGGCTTTCGGGCGAAGAGCGCCGGCTCACCGGCGTCGCGCACCAGGACGCCCTCAAGCGTCAGGTGAAATACATCGCCGAGGACCTTGCGACGGCCAAGAACGCGGCTGACTTCCGCACCGCCGCCAGCTCGATCCGTGTCCTGATCGAGGGCCCCGAGTCGCCGCTGACCGGCCAGACGATCGAAGTCCCCATGGGCCAGCTGCCGGAAAACATGCGCCAGCGCCTCGAGAAGGTCGAAGCCGGCAAGTGGACCGAGCCGTTCATCTTCGACGACAAGAGCGCCATCGCCCTGCTCGTCGACGAGCGCATCCCGGCCGGCATCCGCCCCTTCGACGCGGTCAAGGAGGCGGTCAAGAACGCGGTCATGACCATTCGCTTCCAGCAGATTCTCAAAAAGCAGGAAGAGGAATTCGGCAAGAAGAGCGGATTCCAGTACCAGCTTGCCGGCTGAGTCCGGCACGCCAGCCTGAGCGCCTTGCAAGGAGCCGTCGCCATGAGCCGATGGGGTGGTTGGCTGCTGCTGTCCATGCTTGCCCTGGCCCTGGCCGGGTGCGGGCAGTATCCCGGCTCGGCCGGGAATGCGGGGGCGGCGGCCACGCCGGCGCCGCGCCCGGCCGCCGTGCGCGTTGTCGGCGAGGTCGGCCTGGCCGGCCGCGGCGACGCCAGCGGCGTGCAGGTCTACATCCCCGGAACCCCCTACGTCTCCATCACCGGCCAGCGCGGCCGCTATGAGCTGCGCGGGATCGAGCCGGGCGAGGAGTATTCCCTCATGGCCCGGGCCGACGGGTTTGAAACCCTTCAGCTCGGCACGGTCCTCGTCGACGATCCGCCCACCACGACCACCTACCGCATGCCGAAGGCCGTCCTCAAGCCGGCCGGCGCGGACGGCAGGACGACCGCGGCCGCGCAGGCCCCCGGCCGCATCGAGGGCGAGGTCGTCGTCGCCGGCGATGAGAAGGCCGACCTCGCCGGCTGCCAGGTGGAACTCCAAGGCACGCCGTTCCGCACGGTCTGCGGCGCCGACGGCCAATTCCTCCTGTGGAGCATCCCGCCCGGCCTCTACACGATCCGCGCGCGGCTCGACCGGTTCGCCCCGACCAGCGGCACGGTTCAGGTCGCGGCCGGCGCGATCGCCAACCCGCGGCTGACGCTCCGGCGCCCGCAACGCCCCTCCGGCGACCGCCGCATCACCGGCTTCGTCGAGATGCGCGGCCCCGCCGGCAGGCTGACCGGCGAGTTCGACCGCGTCACCGTCCGCGTCGACGGCCGCCCCGACAAGGACGCCCGCGTCGGCGCCGACGGCACGTTCAATATTGCCGGCCTTCCCGCCGGCCGCTACAACCTCACGGCCTCGGCCCGGGGATACCAGGACGCGTCCTCGTCCGAGATCGACCTGACCGACCTGCCCACGATGGCCGTCCAGCTGCGCATGATCGCGGCCGCCGAGACCGGCGCGGCGGCAACCCCCGCCCCCATGGCCGTCATCCGCGGCAACGCGGCCAAGAACCAGCCGGGCCTGACCGACATGAGCGGGATCAACATCGCGGTCATCGGCACCTCGATCATGGCGGTCACCGACGCCGAGGGCAATTTCACGCTGAACAACGTTCCGGCCGGCAGCCGCCGCGTCATCGCGCAGGCCGAGGGCTTCAAGGAAGAGCGCGTCGGCCCGTTCGAGCTTTCCGCCGGCCAGGACCTGCTCATCGACCCGATCGTGCTCGACCCGAGCGTCACGTATCCGCGCGTGATCTCGACCAATCCCGCCGACGGCGCTCGCAACGTCATGATCGACCGCGAGATCCCGATCCAGTTCCGCTTCAACAAGAAGATGAATGCGGAGACGCTTCGCCGCGCCGTCCGCGTCGTGCCGCCGGTCGATTTCCGCGTCTTCACCGGCCGCGACCTGCCGACGACCAACGACGACGTCATGGTCGTGACCCTCTACGGGGTGAGCGCCGCCAACCCCACCCGCTTCCGCACGAATTATCGCATCACGATCGGCGCCGACGCGCGCGACGTCGAGGGGTTCGCGATGCAGGAGCCGTTCGAGTTGGGCCTGCGCACGGGCGGCCCGGCCATCGTCGGCACGATCCCGCCGCGGGGCGGGCTCACCACCGGCGCGCCTCACGACCCGATCATCGTCCGCTTCAACGCCCCGATCGATCCGGCCACGATCTCCAGCCGTTCGCTCAAGGTCCAGCCGCGCGTCGTCCCCGAGCCGAACGTCGCGGTGGCGACCGATCCCGATTCCAAGTGGTCGCGGCTGCTCATCCAGACGACGCTCGATCCGGACACGGCCTACCGGATCACCCTCGGGTCGGGGGTGCGCACGATCAACAACATGCCGATGGACAACACCCCTTACAGTTTCAATTTCCGGACCGAGAAAATGTATCAGCTCACCCCGCCGGCCGTCCCGCAGTCGGTCAGGTAGGCCGGTTTCGCCGAAACCGGCATCCTGGGTGTCAATGCCGCCGTCGGCGACGTCGGCCTACTTCAGGACCCGGTCGTAAACTCTCATGATGTTCTCGGCCATCGTCTCGGCGCGGTAGTTTTCGCGCGCGCGCTTTTGGCCGTTTTCGCCGAGCGCGGCGCAGCGCTCCGGATTGCGCATTAATTCATCGAGCGCCTTGGCCATGGCGTAGGCGTCGGCGGGCGGCACGATCAGTCCCGTCTCGTTGTGCCGGTTGACCTCCGGCACCCCCGTCGGCAGGTCGGTCGAGATCACGGGCGTCCCGCACGTCATCGCCTCGATCTGGCACAGCCCGAACGCCTCGGACCGCTGGTGCGCCGGCAGCACGAACACGCGCGCGGCATGCAGCAGCGCCACCGCCTCTTCGTCGTCGACCCGGCCCAGGAAGACCACCCGCTCACCGAGGCCGAGGCTTGCCGCCTGCTCGCGCAGCGCGGGCGCCATCGGGCCGTCGCCGGCGATGAGGGCCCTGGCCGAAGGAACCTTCGCCAGCGCCTCGAGCAGGTACGGCAGCCCCTTGTAGGCCCGCAGCATGCCGAGGAAGAGCACGAACGGCCCGTATTGAGCGTGCAGTTCTTCGACGCGCCGCCGGCGCGCGTCGTTCATCTCGTAGTCCTCGAGCGGGATCCCGAGCGGCACGACCGTGCAGCGGTCGCGGTGCGGCCTGAGCGGCTCGCTCGAATCCAGGTAACGCTGGCTCGTCGGCATGATCACCCGCATGCGCGACAGGAACCGCTGAAACAGCGGCCCGTAGACTTTCATCGTCATCTTCTGGCGGACGACGTCGCTGTGGTAGGTCGCCACCGACGGCGTCGAAAGACCGGACAGCAGGTAAGCCACCTCGCCCGTCGGGTGCGGGATGTGGAAGTGCAGCAGGTCGGCCTTTGACCGGCGCAGGGCGGTGATGAATCCCGGCGCGAGCGGCGTCGACAGCAGCCGTCCGGCCGAGGCCACCTCGGCGACTTCGATCCCGCCCGCGACCGTGCTCGTGCGGCCGAGCCCCCGGCCTCGCCGCGCGACGATCACGCGGACGTCGTAGCGCTCCGAGCACAGCCGGGCCAAGTGATAAATGGTCCGCTCGATCCCGCCCTGGACCGGAGGGTAGATATCCTTGTAGACATGGACAACGCGCGGCCGTTTCATGGCCACATTGTAGGCATCCCGCCCCACAAAGCGACACGGAAAAATTATTCGTGCTCGTGCTCGTAATCGATCAATCGGCAACCAAGCCCGGCGTAAAAAAAGAACGCCAGGACGGAACCTCAAAATCCATCCTGGCGTCCTTGCATCTTGATCGTTGGTTGTTAACTACATTTTCTCATCTCTCATCTCTCAAAGATCATGGCTAATTCTTCATCATTTCTCTCACGCTCTGTTCGATCTTGCCGATCGGCACCTCGCTCTGCTTGATCTTGCCGTCGGCCCCGATCAGCACGATGCTCGGCACCGCCCGCACCTCATACGCGCGGAACGCCGGGCTCGCCCAGCCGGACTTCTTGTCGCTCGCGACCTGCCCGACCGGGAAGGCGTAGCCCTTGGACGCAACCAGTTCCTTGAGGGCGTCTTCCTTCACCGAGGCGTCGCACACGGCCGCGACCGCCAGCTTGTCGCCGAACTCCTTGTTCAGGTCGGCAAGCCTGGAAAGCGCCATCTGCGACGGCCGGTTGCCCGGCGCGAAGAACACGAGCGCCGCCGCCCGGCCATTCATGTCCGCCGGCTCCTTGCACCACGTGACGCCTTCGAGTTTCGGCGCCGGGTTGCCCGCCTTGAGCCGTTCGGAGGAACCCGCTTCGCGGACCATTTCCATCTCGACCGGCTGCGTGCCGCTCGTCAGCTCGAGCCGGGTGTTGGCGTAGCTGAACCCGTCCTTGTTGAGGCTGATGCTCAGCTCGCCGGGGCACATGGGGCCGAGCTTGAGTTTGCCTTCGGCGTTCGTGTTCCTCTCCGAATTCGCCTCGGGCTGCTTCTGGCCGTAGGCGTAGACCCTGGCGTCCTTCACCGGCTGGCCATTGTCGTCCAGAACGGTGAGTTCAACGAAGGCGTTGGCCAGCGGCAGTTCGATCTTGCCCTTGTCGATCGTCTTGCCGCTGTCGCCCTTGATTTCGTAATCCGTCATCGAGCCGTGCCCCTTGGCGCTCACACGGATCCCGTAGAGCTCGCCGTCGCTCAGGCCGCCGATTTCGAAGTTGCCTTCCTTATCGGTCTTGGCGGGCTCGCCGAAATTACGCGTGCTGAAGCCGCGGCCCATGTTGATCCGCGTCATGAGCTGCACCGTCGCGCCGGCCAGCGGCTTGCCGCCCGGCTCGACGACCTGGCCGGAAACGGATCCGGCCTTCTTCATCTTGATCGTCACGTTCAGTGTCGCCCCGGCGTTGTCCGGGATCTCGGCGCTGCCGGCCATGCCCTTGCTGTTCGCCATCAGCGTCATCGGCTCAACGCTCGATGGCCCCGATTGCTGCCGGACGATCTTCATGCTGAATTTGCCGTCCTTGCCGGTCTTCTCGGATTTGGATTGATGACCGGTCGTGCTGACCTTGGCCCCGGCCACGGGCTTGCCGTCGGCGTCGACCACGACGCCGCTGACCGTGATCGGCGGGTTGGACTTGAGGTAAAGCACGACTTCATCCGGCGTTTGCCCCTGTTTGATTTCCAACTGCCGCTGGCCGCGATTGTCGTCGGGCAGGTATTTCTGCGCATACGCCTGAACGCTGATCTGGCCTTCGCCGACGCGCAGCTCGAACGCGCCTTCCTTGTTGGTGGCCGCCGATGCGCTCCAGCCCACATCCGAGTTCGTTCTGTTCATTTTGTAGGCGTGGACGTTTGCCTTCTGG
The DNA here is from genome assembly GCA_039683515.1 of Candidatus Sumerlaeia bacterium. Classification (GTDB taxonomy): domain Bacteria; phylum Sumerlaeota; class Sumerlaeia; order MVZB01; family MVZB01; genus JAJFUE01. The sequence continues at coordinate 156,261 of JBDKRG010000016.1, forward strand.
ATCGGCTGGCTGGTGGCCGAGTCCACCACGCGGCCGCGCAGCACCGTGCCCGCCATCCACTTCAGGTCGATCCCTTCCAGCTTCTGCCCCTCGGCCACTTCGACCCCCGAGCGCTGCATCATCAGCCCCTTGGGCGCGCCTTCCTCGCTCATCGATTGCGAGGCAAGCGTGTAGTTTGCCGGCGAGAGCCGATCGATCGTGTATCGCCCGTCGGCATCACTGACCACGGGAACCATTCCGCCGCCGGAGTTCCTTGCATAGCAACTTACGCGAACGCCGGCGACCGGCTTCGAATTCTCGTCCAGGATCCGGCCCGAGATGCTTCCCGCCGGCGCCAGTTCGATCTTCTGGTCCTCGGTGCCGGCCTCGAACCCGCCCTGGTACGGGTTGTTGCCGAAACGAGCGTAGTCGGGGTGATCGACCGTCACGCCCACCTTGGCTTCGGCGGGCAGTTGCTCGAACCGGAAACGGCCCTGCCCGTCCGTCGTCGCCATGAACGCATCCATGCCGGGAGTGACATGGACGGAAATGGTTTCGTCTTCACTGGCGCCCTGTTTGTAGGCCGTCGGGTAGACCTTGGCCCCGGTCACAGGCTCTCCCTTTTTGTTGACCACCTGGCCGACGAACACGGCCGGCTTGAACAGGATCATGGTCAACGGCGTGGCCTCTTCCCGGCCGGAAACGTGAGTGGTCCGCCACGCCAGGCCCGGCTTGGCGACCTGGATGATGTTGTATTTTTGTCCGATTGGATCGTTCGGATTGATCGTCGACTCGAGGCTGAACTTCCCATCCTCGCCGGTCTTGACCGTCTTGACGAGGGTGGATTGCAAGGCCTTGTAGGCGTACTCATAGAGCGTGACTTCGGCCCCCGCCAGGGGCTTTTTGTCCGCGTCCATGACGGCGCCTTCAATTTTTTTACTGGGTTCGTCGGCCGCGACCGCGAACGCGATCATCCACACGGCAAGCCCCGCCAGAAGGATTAATCGTCTCATGATTGCTTCTCCTTCTTCTTGGCGCCGCCGACGGTGACGGTCTGCGGTTTCACATTGACTTTGAACGGGCCGGCTTCAACGACCGGGGTCAGCGTATACTCGCCTTTTTGCTCGGGCTCTCGCCATGAGAGCGAACAGGTCCCGCCTCAGCCATACTCGAACGAGAGGGTTCGTGGCGGCTCGTTCGATCCCGCGCGCTTGATCTCGAGCTTGGGCGGATTGTTCCGGCCCCTGCTCCTGTCGATCGTGTATTCCTCGCCGGCCTGGCCGGTCAGCTTGAGGTTGATCGCGTGCTGCGCCCCGGTTTTCTCCATCTGAAGCGCGGCGGTCAGCGGCGGCCCGATTTTGATCTCGGCCGTCTTGTCCGCCGTCACCGTGATGGAGGTGGCGAGGTCCGACATCGACCGGCTGCTCAGCTGCCACGCCGATTCGCGGTCTTTGCCCGGCTCATAAAACGTGGCGCTCACGATCCGGTATTTGCCGCACGGCGCGGTCGTCTCGCCGGCCTTGCCGTCGAGGATGAGCCGGCCGTTCTCGCCGAAGAACGTCGCCTTGTAGTCCGTGGCGTCGCTCTGGATCCGGATCTTGCCGGTCGGGCAGTTGGCGGGCTCGATCGAGAAGAACGCCCCGTCGGGCGCGACCTTCAGGCTGTAGAGCTTTTCGCCGAACTTGATGTATTTGCCGACCGGGAAGACATCCTTGTACTCGTCGGCGTAGGCGTCGAGCCGGCCGTCGTCGTTGGTGTCGATCATCAGCCAGTCGCATTGGCGCAGGGTGGCGCCGCTGTCGTCGAACCGGCCGTTGCCGTTGGCGTCGACGAGCGCCACGCGGTGGGTCTTGCCCTCGAGCTCGATCCGGTCCTGATAGTAGCAGGCCGTGCCGACGTTCAGGCTCAGCCGCTTGCCCTTGTCGTAGCTGTACAGCTGGATCTGGGCGTGGTAGTCGACCTCGCCGTCGGGCATCTTCAGCTTGAGCAGGACCGGCACGAAGCTGCTCGAATTGGGGCCCCTGTCCTCGGATGAGGTCGTCGCCGCATACGTCGCGGCCCTGGCCCAGTCGCCGTCGCGGCTGACCCACAGCTTGTCGCGTTTGCCGTCCTTCTTGTTCGCCGTGAACAGGAGCTTGAACTGGTCGTCCACCCCCATCTTGAGCGTGGCGCCGACGGGATTGAAGGCGCCCTCAGGGGCCGACCAGTCGACGGGGAGCGTCTGGCTCAGTTCCATGTTCTGGCTGCCCATGTTGACGATCTCGCGTTCGGTGCTGGCCGAGACGCGGTAGCGGAGCCAGATCTCGTCGGCGCGTGAAAGGCCGCCGAGCGCCCACAGCAGGCACAGACAAACCATCCACCTTCGCTTCATCAGTTTCCCTCCTTTATGGGAAAGAAATCCTTCCAGCTATATCAGACGAACAAACCCAAGAAAAGTTTCGGGAAAATAACCTGAGAAAGGAATTTAATCCCGCGCCGATGGGAAGTCATTCAAAATCATGAGGGGATCAAAATCATGAGGGGATGGGTCCCATGGGTCTTATGGGCTCCCTGGGCCCCATGAGACTCCCCCCAAAACCGAAGCGCCCCGGCCGCTGGGTGCAGCCGGGGCGCTTGGGTCTTTCGCTTTCTGTTCGGTTATTCGCCGAAGTAGCGCTTGTAGAGGCCGTTGAACGCGCAGGCGTGGCGCGCCTCGTCCTTGCACGCCTCGTGGACCGAGTCGTGGATGGCGTCCTGGCCCTCCGCCTTCGAGCGCGTGGCGATGTCCTTCTTGCAGGCGTTGGCCGCGCACTCGCCCATGACGAGCTTCTTGAGGTTTTCCTTCGTGCTCTCGGAGATCCCGCCGAGCAGCTCGCAGAAGCGGGCGGCGTGGTGGGCTTCCTCGAACGCGATGCGCTTCATCGTCTCGGCGATCTCGCTGTAGCCCTCGCGCTCGGCCTGGCGCGCCATGGCGACATACATGCCGACCTCGGCGCACTCGCCCTGAAACTGCATCTTGAGGTCTTCCTCGAAGCCGCTGCCGTTGGCCACGCCGAGCCGGTTCCAGTCGGCCAGCTTCAGCATGTCCTCGGCCTCGGCCATCTTCTCGAACTTGGACGCCGGAGCCTTGCAGACGGGGCACTGGGCGGGGGGCTCGGGCCCCTCATGAACGTAACCGCAGACTTTGCAGATCCACTTCATGGTCAGCTCTTCCTTTTCTTCTGGATTGTTCCGGACCCGCATCGGGCGCAGGTCCCTATGAAAACGATGTCCTCGATCGCGTGGCCGCCGAACCCGGCCAGCCGCGAGGCGTATTCGGGGGGGGCGTCGAGCACCGCGTGGCAGCGCCGGCAGACGAAATGGTGGTGCGGCGCCGTGTTCGGGTCGTAGTGCGTGCTCGACTCCATGACGTCCAGCACCCGCACCAGCCCCAGCCGGGCGAGCGTGTCGAGCGTGTTGTAGATCGTCGCCACCGACACGGCGCCGATCCGCTCCCGCACGGCCTCCACGATCGCCGCCGCGGTCGGGTGGGTCCGGTTGCCGTCGAGGACGGCCAGCACGGCCCGGCGCTGGGGGGTCATCCGCACCCCCGCGGCCTTGAGCAGCGCCTCGGCCACCTCCGGCTTGAGCGGCCCCGGAGCGTAAGCGGCGCAACTGGTTTCAGCCGTCGTCATCGAGCCCCCCCGGCATAAAATACAACGGTTCTTATATTGGAATCGTTCTAAACATGCAAGCGAAATTTTCGGCCGGCCGTCAGGGGGTCGAGCCGGCCGGCGCAAAATAAAGAAGCAGGCCGGGAAGCCTTGTGGGCGGCCGGCCTGCTTGGTACCTCCGGATTAAGGTTCGTTATCCCTGGGCTTCAAACAGCAGCCCGCGCAGCTGACTCATGGTTTTGGCGAAACGCATAACGTGTTCTGGCGGGATCTGCCGGATGACCTCCTGGGTCTGTGAATTGACGACTTGAACGATAATCCGTCCGGTCTGTTCTGCGACAATGAATTCCAGATGCGTATCGGACAAACGCATGTAGTCATTGACCTTCAGAGTCGTTTGCCGAATGTCTTCGAGCTGACGGTTTTGCTCCTGCGATTCGTGTGCATCCTTCAGTTCGGTCTGTTGGCCCGCAGGGGAGAGCTGGCTGGGCAACAGGGCCTGCGTCGTGCGAGGACTATCCGACAACCGTGTCGATCCGGACGGAGAGGCGGCCTCGACGCCGGCGGAGCCGGAGCCGGGGCCCGTGAACATCAGTTGCAGGTCCACGGTCCATCTCCTGATCGTTGGGTTTTATGTCGTCAGATCTCCTCCGGAAACCAACCGTGTCGGCCGGGGCCGGTCATGGCGACCGGCCCCGGCCTCGATTGGGTCGGCGTCTGGATTACTGCAACAGGGACAGGGCGACCTGCGGCGTCTGGTTGGCCTGGGCCAACACCGACACGGCAGCCTGCTGCAGGATCTGGCTCTTGCTGAGCTCCGCGGTTTCGCTCGCGAAGTCGGCATCAACGATGCGCGAATTCGCCGCGGTGACGTTTTCAACGGCCGCGCTCAGCGTGCTGACCACCGAGTTGAGGCGGCTGGTCTGGGCGCCGATCGTGGACCGCTGCGAGTTGAGCGAGTCGATCGCGAAGTCGACGATCATGATCGCCTTGTTCGCGTTGTCCTTCGTCGTCACGTCCAGCTGGCTGACGTTGGCCGTCGTGTCCTGCGACGCGGAGACCGTGGTGGCCCCGAGGCCCATGAAGTCGGTCGCGTTCTGGGTGACGGTGAACGAGCTGCCGCCGGTGATCGTCAGCTTGCCCTGGTAGGTGCCCGCGGCAAGGCCGGTGATCGTGGCGCCGGTGCCGGCGGCCGCGACCGTGATGTTGCGGCCGTCTTCGGCGGTCAGGACGAGCTTGTTGGAGCTGTCGACCGTCGCGGTCACGCCGTCGACGTGCGACGTGATGTATTCGGCGATGTCGGTGTCGCTGGCGGCCGTCGTGGTGACGCCCTTGATGTCGACGCCGTTGATCGTCACGTAGTTGGTGTCGTTCAGGGTGCCGGCGGTCTGGGCGGCGTTGGAGTAGGTGGTCTTGGCTTCGACGATCATGCCGAGGCCGAGGTCATCGATCGCGCTCTTGTAGGCGAGGGCCGAGGTCGCGCCACCACTGGTGGACACGCCGTCGCTGGTCGGGACGCCGAGGTCGTAGCTGGTGCCGCCGACCTGGATCTTGACGTCCGTGGCCGCCGACATGGCCGTCGAGCTCGTCCCGGTCGTGCCGGCAGCCTTGTAGAGCTTGCCGACGTCGCTGGAGCGGCTGCTGTCGAGGCTGATCGAGAACTTCTGGTCGGAGCCGGAGTTGGCGCCCACCTGCAGGTCCTTCGAGGAGAAGGAGCCGTCGAGCAGGTTGATGCCGTTGAACTGCGTGGTCTTGGCGATGCGGTCGAATTCCTTGGCCAGCTGGCTGACTTCGTTGTTGAGCGAAGTGCGGTTGGACGAGGAGTTCGTGTCGTTGGCGGCCTGGACGGCCAGCTCGCGGATGCGCTGCAGAACGTTGGTCTGCTCGTTCAGCGACGCCTCGGCGACGCCCATGAGGGACAGACCGTCGTTGGCGTTGCGCACGGCCTGATTCATGCCCTTGATCTGGCTCTTGAAGCCTTCGGAAATCGCCAAGCCGGCCGCGTCGTCGCTGGCCGAGTTGATGCGCTTGCCCGAGGACAGACGCGACAGCGTCCGGTTCAGGGTGGACGCATTGGTCGTCAGGTTGCGCTGGGCATTGAGGCTGGAGATGTTACTGTTGACGGTGATTGCCATTTGAACTTTCCTCCGTGAAAGTCCATTCCGTCAGTCGATCCGGCGACGTTCATCCGTGTCGTTTCCGAGCCGGGTCGATTGTAGAAATGAGATGAAGATATGATCCCGAGTCTGCCAATGAACCAGGCAGACGCGGTCGCTGGCACTTTGTGCGGTCGTCCTGACCCCCCGCGGGCGAGCGATGTCGCGGGCCGTACCGTGAGGCGCGTGCGCCTCATGCGGATCCATCATCATGTGGTCGGGAAAAAGAAAAGGCGTGTCCGTCCTGGAGGGCCGTGCGACCTTTGGTGGTCCCATCCATGGGATCGCGTCGCACACTAACTTTATCGGCGGGCCGATGGCCGCCTTTAGAAAAAATTTACACTTTTTTCCCCGCTCAGCGCTGTTCGCGTAAATCGTGCTTCCTGCCGCCAGAAAAACATGCGATGAATCCTCGTGCGTCGTGCGTCGTAATCGAAAATCGACTCAGCCGCACGCCTGCCGTTTCTTCAGCCGCGTCGCCAGCAGTCCCGCCACAAGCGGCAGGCAGGCCATCACGCGCACGGCCGCCGCGATCCCATGCCGCTCGGCGACCTGGCCGAGCACGCCGACGCCCAGCCCGCCGATCCCCACGGCGAAGCCGATCATCAGCCCCGAAGCCAGCGCCGCGCTGCTGCCGATCGCCTGGTGCGCCAAGACGACCGTCGTCGAGAACGAAGCCATCAGGAACGTGGCGCCGATCACGAGCGCCAGGTTCGAGACGAGTCCGGACGTCATGCAGAACACGTTCAGGAACAGGCTCGACAGGATCAGCGAATACATCACGACCCGGCGCCGGCCGTCGCGCCGTGCCCACCGGTCGGACAGCCAGCCGCCCGCCATCCCGCCGAGCGCCCCGAAAAGAAGCGTCACGAACAGCCACCATTTGCAGGCGTCCGTCGAAACGCCGCGCGCGGCGTAAAACAGCGGCACAAACGAGACCAGGCTGAAATAGGTGACCGACCGGCCGCTGACGACCGCCGTGATGCGGAGCAGTTCGGGGTACACGGCCCGCAGTTTCGCGCCCAGCGCTTCGCCGGATGCATGGGCATGCGTCGCCACCTGCGGGGCGTTCCACGCGAGCAGCGCCGCGACCGCCAGCCCCGGGATCATCAGCACCGGGAGCATGCGCAGGCCGCCGTGTTTCACGAGCGGCACGACGATGATGGGCGTGAGCGCCCAGCCGACGTTCCCCGCCGCCATCCAGAACGCCTGGTAAAATCCCTTGCGACGCCCGCTGCACGCCGCCGTCATCGCCGATGCGGTCGGGTGAAACACCGCCGTCCCCAACCCGCCCAGCGCGCACAGCATCACCAGCGCGCCGTAATTCATCGTCAGCCCCATCAGCGTCAGCAGAACCGACATCCACGCCGTGCCCGCGTAGGCAAGCCAGCGCTTGTTGCCGCGGTCGGCCATGAGCCCGAACAGCGGCTGCGTGAGCGAAGCCGTGCATTGGAACACGGTGATGAGGAACGACGCGCGGCCGACGCCGATCCCCGCGGTCACGATGAACTGCAGCAGCACCTGCGGCATGTTGCCGTAGAAGTCGTTGGCCAGGTGCCCGAGCGACAGCGACATCACCTGGCCGAGATTGGCCTTGGGCTGCCCGTCCGCGTCGGGCAGATTGATTTCAGTCTGCAGGGAGCTGTCGGAGAGCACGGGAGCCATGGCCTGAACATCCTCGCCACTCAAATATTCAGGCCCAACATCATACCCGACTCACATTTGATTTTCACCATCGGTTCGTGTCGAAGTTCTCGTTCTCGTGCTCGTAATCGAAAATCGATCCTGTCTCCGCAATTGGCCGTCCGTCTAGTCGCCCGCTTTTTTCCACTTCACCTCGACGCCGCGGATCTGCGTCTCGCGCCTCGGCGTCCACGCCACGCGGTCCGACACCGCGTAGAGGTCCATCTGGAAGTGTAGCGGGATGTGCGGCAGGTCTTCCATCGCGATCCGGTTGGCCCTCTCCAGGTCCCGCGCGCGCGCGGCCGGGTCGAACTCGGTCGCGGCCGCGTCGGCGAGCTTGTCGAGCTCGGGATTGGAATAGTTGGTCGAGTGATTGGCGCCGCCGAGCCCGGCTTCCTTGTTGGGCGTGTGGAGCAGATGGTCGAACGTCGCCGCGCCGTCGCCGTTGGTGTTGGACCACCCGCTCAGGAAGAACGAGCAGCGCCCCGCGCGCTCGATGTCGAAGAATTGCGCCTTGGGCAGCGCGTTGACCTCGACCTTGATCCCGATCCGCGCGAGCTGGATCGCGACGGCCTGCAGAATCTGCTTGTCGTTGACGTAGCGGTCGTTCGGGCCGTCGAGCCGCAGCTTGAAGCCGCCGGCATAGCCGGCCTCGGCCAGCAGCGTCCTGGCTTTTGCGTAATCCGGCCGCGGGAACTCAAAGCCGGGGATGTGGCCGGTCACCCCTTCGGGCAGGAGCTGGCCGGCGGGCTGCGCGTTGCCGCCCATGATCGTCTTGACGATGAGCGCGTTGTCGATCCCCAGCGCGATGGCCCGGCGGACGCGCCGGTCGCGCAGCGGATTGGGCGGCGAGGCCGGCGCGCCGGGGCTTTTGTCGCGCCCGCAATCGAGCCCCAGATAAATGAGGCGCAGGCCGGGGCGGCTTTGGATCCGGCAGCCCGGAATTTCCGCCACGGTCTTGGCGTAGCGCGGCGGGACGTTGACGAGGATGTCGATGTCGCCGCGCTGCAACAGCATCATGCGCGTCGCGTCCTCGCTCGTCGCCAGGAAGTTGATGCGCTTGATCGCCGGCCGATCGTCGCCCCAGTAGTTGGAATTCGCGGCGAGGATGCAGTGCTCGTCCTTGCGCCACTCCTCGACTTGGTACGGCCCGGTCCCGTTGGCGTGCGCGTAGAGCCAGTCGTCGCCGCGCGCGGCGATCGCCGGCTCGCACGTCTCGCGGTCGAGCATCAGGATCATCGCCAGCCGCAGCGGCAGGATCGGGTCGGGCCGGGCGGTCGTGATGAGCACCGCGAAGTCGCCCGCGGCCTCGACTTTGCTGATCGTCGGGATTTCGGATTTGACGCGCGAGCCCGGCCACGTGAGCGCCCGGTTGATCGAATACACGGCGTCCGACGCGGTGAACGGGTTGCCGTTGTGGAACGTCACGCCGGGCCGGAGGCGGAACGTCCACGCCCCCTGCTCGTCGCGGCTCCAGCTTTCGGCGAGGCACGGCTTGAGCCTGAGGCCGGCGTCGATGTCGGTCAGCGGATCGAAGATGTTGCGCTGAATGCAGAACGACGGCGACTCGAGGATGAAATGCGGGTCGAGCGTCAGCAGGTCCGACCCCTGGCTGACGACGAGCGTGTCGGGGTCGCGCCTGCTCGCCTCATCCCGCGGCCCCGAGCACGAACATATGACGAGCGTCATGAGGCACCAGGCCCAGAGTCTTAGCTCATCTCTCATCTCTCATCTCTTCTTCATTCATCATTCGTCATTCCTTCCGGATCCACCCGCCGAACAAAACGCGCTCGTCGCCGCCGTCGTCGTAGGCGACGGCCGCCTGGCCGGGGGTGATCGCGCGGACGGGCTCGTCGAATTCGATCCTCGCGCGGCCGTCTGGTTCGGGAAAGATCATGCCCATGAAACCGGGGCTGCGGTAGCGGATGCGGACGCGCGCGCGCAGCGGCTCGGCCTGCGGCGCGAGGCTCACCCAGTTGACGCGCTCGATCGTCAAGCTCTGCGCGAGGAGCTCTTCCTCGTAGCCGACGGTGACGGTCTGCGTGTCGTTGTCGATGCCGACGACGTAGAGCGGGCGCGGCGCGGCGATTCCGAGCCCCTTGCGCTGGCCGATCGTGAAGTTGTGCGCCCCCGCGTGGCGGCCCAGCACCTCGCCCGAGGCGTTGACGATCACCCCTTCGCGCCCCTCGAGGCGCTCGCCGGCTTCCTGCGCGAGGAACCGGCGGTAGTCGTTGCCGGGGATGAAGCAGATCTCGACCGAGTCGGGCTTGTCGGCGACCTCGAGGCCGAGTTCGCGCGCCAGCTCGCGGACGTCGCTCTTCTTCAGGTCGCCGAGCGGGAAGATCGCGCGCCGCAGCTGCTCCTGGCCGAGCCCGAACAGGAAATACGTCTGGTCGCGCGAGCCGTCGGCGGCGCGGTAGAGCTCGCAGCGGCCGGCCTCGTTCATCCGCACGCGCGCGTAGTGGCCGGTGGCGATCGCCTCGGCGCCGAGAGAGAGCGCGCGGTCGAGCAGCGCGCCGAACTTGAGCCTGCGGTTGCAGATCGCGCACGGGTTCGGCGTGCGCCCGGCGAGGTAATCGTCGATGAACGGGTCGACGACGTCGCCGCGGAACATCTCGCTCAAATCGAAATCGTGGAACTCGAAGCCCATGCTCGCGGCGACGGCGCGCGCGTCGCGCGCGTGTTCGCCGGGGGGCGATGGTTGCGTGCGCATATGCACGCCGACGACCTCGGCTCCGGCGCGCGCGAGCAGCGAAGCGGCCAGCGACGAGTCGACGCCGCCGCTCATCGCGACCGCGACGCGCCGTCCGCGCCACCGCTCAAGGGACTCGATCATGCGCTCGATCATCGCTCGCTCCCTCTGCATTGAAGCACAACGCGCGACGCGCGGCACGATGAAACGATGCGACGTCGATCGCTGGCTCGAAGAAAAAAAATATTTTTCGCCTCGCTGTCGCATTGCCGCTCATGCCGGCGCCGTGATGGACCCGAAAAACAAAACATTGATTTTGGCCTTTGTTTATAAGGTTTATTTTAAGGTTCTGTTTTTGCGAGTTGCGGCAAAGTTGCCGCGCGCGATCAGGCGCAAAAAATTTTTTGCATCTTCGTTCACCAAGAATGATTTTTCATCTTGACATCAATGGTGATCCTTGGAAAAACCATTGTTACATGGTTTCGTCACTACGAGCCATGCGGCGTCAGATCGAAGACGATGGTGAGTCCTCCCTGCAGGTTTCTTCGCAACGCGAGCCTGCTCTCACCGACAGAATCGTGAAGGCGCATCGGGGTGTGGTTCGAAAACTTAAAGCTACAGGAAAGGATCTACGAGAATGGCTAAGAAGGTCGCTAAGAAGGCTGCGAAGAAGACCGTCGCGAAGAAGGCCGTCAAGAAGACTGCCGCCAAGAAGAGCGTGAAGAAGGCTGCCGCCAAGAAGGCCGCCAAGAAGGTCGCGAAGAAGGCCGTCAAGAAGACCGCCGCCAAGAAGACCGCGAAGAAGGCCGCCGCCAAGAAGGCTGCTCCGAAGAAAGCCGCCAAGAAGCCGGCCGCCAAGAAGTAACCCCCAGGGCGGGCCTCGACGGCCCGCCCTTTTTCTTGAAGTTGTGATTGAGGAATCGAGGAGCCGAACTGGTCCGATTGCACACGTCTAGAGCTGGTGACACGCTGATTCAGTTCAAGCACACAATGCCAACGACGTGAGCCACACCCCAACTCCCAGCAGGCTCCAAGGTTCTCCCACCGACACACGATAAGATTCCCGGCGGCAAATGCGCCGGGGATTTTTTTTGCAGCGATGAGCGCTGCATCAAATCAATTCGATCTCGTGCCTCAGCAGTTCGACGTCCGGCTGGCGGGCGATCGTGTCGGCGACCGCCTCCAGGATTTGAATCACGAGGTCGCGGTCGGTCGAGAGCGTCGTCGCCGCCAGGCCGGCGCGGCCCCACACGTCATGGTCGCCGACCTCGGCGATCACGACGGCGTGAGTCTTGCGCACGTGGTTCATGACGCGCGCCAGCCGGCCGCGCTTCTCCTTTAATGAACGGCAGTCGGGCAGGTGCAGGTCAATGTGCAGGATCCCGACCGTGAACGGATGGCCGATCGAGGGTTGGAGAAAATCGTCCATGTGCTCTATCCTTTCATTGTTCGCGCGAAATTGCGACGGAATGTAACCATGGGCCGCAAGCCGACACCATCTCCCTCCGTGGACTCAAAATTCGGGTGTGGGTTGGCTACCATCATTTTCTCTGCCCTGACGATTCGTTTGTTCATTTATTGGGGCATTTGGGGCCTGGCACCTGTTCCCGGCATCATCGCCGCGGTGGTGATCGGTTACTGGCTGCATGGCCGCGTTTTGCTGCTGCGGTGCATGATCCTTCGGGCGAAACGCGGCATTCGCGGCATCATCGTCTACTCGAATTCGCCGAACTGGCAGGCATATGTTGAAACCAACTGGCTGCCGATGCTCCGCGATCGATTCTTGATCTTGAACCGCTCGCACGAGGAACACCGGTCGGGAACGTTGTCGGCGCGGGTATATCGGCATTTCTGTCCGCAGAATGAAAACCACTGCCCGGCGATCATCCTGTTCAGGGGCCTCATGCACCCCTGCGTCTACAGGTGCTATTACGCCTTCCTCGATTTCAAGCACGGCAATCCGAAGGCGCTCAGGGAACTTGAAGCCCACCTGCTGAAACGGCTCGGCATCACGCCTCCCGAAAAAGAAGAAGCCCCGTCGCATGACGGGGCTTGAACTCAGGACTCAGGACTCGGCACTCAGGACTGGCTCTTGGTCAGCTCGGGTGTGACTTCCTGCATCGTGTAGGTCTCGATGATGTCGCCGGCCTTCACGTCCTGGAAGCGCTCGAGCATGATGCCGCATTCGTAGCCGGCGGCGACCTTGCTCGCGTCATCCTTGTGGCGGCGCAGCGACTCGATCTTGCCGTCGTAGACCACCTTGCCGTCGCGGACGAGGCGGGCCTTGCTGTTGCGGTGCACTTCGCCCGACACCACCATGCAGCCGGCGACCATGCCGACCTTGGTGATGCGGAAGATCTCGCGCACTTCGATGCGGGCCTGCGCCTGCTCGGCGTACTGCTTGTCGAGCATGCCGACGAGCGCCTTCTCGACGTCCTCGAGCAGCTCGTAGATGATCCGGTACGACTTGATGTCGACGTGCTCGCGGGCGGCCATGTCCGACGCGCCCGGCTCGGGCCGCACGTTGAAGCCGATGATGATCGCCTGGCTGGCGAGCGCCAGGTTGACGTCGCTCTCGGTGATCGAGCCGGTCCCCGTGTGCAGGATCCGCACGCGGACGGCCTCGGTCGATATCTTCTCGAGCGACTGGCTGATCGCCTCGACCGAGCCCTGCACGTCGGCCTTGAGGATGACGTTGAGCTCCTTGATCTTGCCCTCGGTGATCATCTCGTGGATGCCTTCGAGGGTGATCGGCCGCGACGTGCTCAGTTCCTTCATGCGGCGCCGTTCGAGGCGGCGCTCGGCGATCTCGCGCGCCTTGCGCTCGTCGTCCATCACCAGCAGCGTCTCGCCGACTTCAGGCGTGCCGGTCAGGCCGATGAGCTCGACCGGCTGGGCCAGCGTCGACTGCTCCACGGTGCGCCCGTGGTCATCGAGCATGGCGCGGACGCGGCCGTATTGCTGGCCGACGACGAAGTACTGGCCGATCTTGAGCGTGCCGCGCTGCACCAGCACCGTGGCCACGGCGCCGCGCAGGTTGTCGATGTGCGACTCGATCACGATGGCCTCGGCCGGCCGGTTCGGGTTGGCCTTGAGCTCGAGCATTTCGGCCTGCAGGAGGATGATCTCCAGCAGGGCTTCCATGTTGAGCCCCTTCTTGGCGGAGATCTCGACGAACTCGGTGTCGCCGCCGAGTTGGGTCGACAGGATCTGGTGCTGCATCAGCTCGGTGCGGACGCGATCGGGGAGCGCCTGCGGCATGTCGATCTTGTTGATCGCGACGATGATCGGGACGCCGGCGGCGCGGGCGTGGTTGATCGACTCGATCGTCTGCGGCATGACGCCGTCGTCGGCCGCGACGACCAGCACGACGATGTCGGTGGCCTGGACGCCGCGGGCGCGCATCGCCGTGAACGCCTCGTGGCCCGGCGTGTCGAGGAACACGATCTCGCCCTTGGGCGTCTTGACCTGGTAGGCGCCGATGTGCTGGGTGATCCCGCCGAACTCGCCGTCGACGACCTGGCTGCGGCGGTAGTAGTCGAGGATCGTGGTCTTGCCGTGGTCGACGTGGCCCATGATCGTGACGACCGGCGGCCGCGGCCGCAGGTCCTCTTCGCGGTCCTCGATCATGTACTGTTCGATGTCGGTCTCGTCGCGCTCGAGCTTGATCTGCAGGTCGATGTCGCGCTCGATCGCCATCTCTTCGGCCAGGTCCAGGTCCATCAACTGGTTGATCGTGATGGCCTTGCCCTTCATGAACGCGCCCTTGATGATCTCGGCCGGGGCGGCGCCGATCTTCTCGGCGAACTGGCCGACGGTCAGCGGGCCGGTGATGACGATCGGGCCGGAGACCTTGGGCGCGGCCTCATACTGCCGGCGCGTTTCGGTCGTGCTGCGCGGCCGCTTGGCGGTCTTCAGGGGACGGCGGAATTCCTCGGCGCCGCCGTAGACCTTGCTCGGGCGCGGCTTTTTGCGCGCGGCCTTTTCGGCCTCGGTCTCGGCCGGTGTGGGTCCGCGCCCGCGTCCCTTCTCGCCGGCGCCGCCGCGGTGGCGTTTGCCGGCGGGCTTGAGCTTCATCACGCCGATTTCGGGAACCTGCAGGATCTCGACGACCGGTTCTTCCTTCGCGGCGCCCCTGCGGCGCGGCGTTTCGGCGCCCTGACCCTCGCGCGGCGGGTGGGTCGAGCGGCCGGCGCCGCCCGGGCCCTCACCGCGGCCTTCGCGCGGCGGCCGGGACTCGGGCCGGCGCGGCGGCTTAGGCGGCGTGGCCGGCCGCATGAACGGCGAGTCGGCGCTGAACTTGGGCGCGGCCGGGGCGTTGGGCTGACCGGCGCGGCTCTCGGGCGTGTCGAGCTTGCGCAGCTCGGGCGCGGCCGAGTAGCCGGTCGTGCCTGAAGAACTCTTGAGCTTGGCGGCCGGGGCCGATGGCCGCGGTTTCTGTGCCTGCGACGCTACCGGGCGGACCGGGTGGGCGGCGGCCGGCGCCGCCGGTTTCGGGGCGGCCGACGGTGGCGCCTGCGGCGCCGCCGGCTGCTGGGCCGGGGCCGCGGGCGCGGCCTTGGCGACGGGCGCCGCGGTGTGCGGCGTCGGGGCGACCGGCTTGGCCGGGACGATCGGCGCGGGCGCCGGCCGAGGCGGCTGGGTCGCCGGCGCAATCGGCATCACGCGGCGCGCGGCCGGGATCGGCGGCGGAATCGGGCGGGCCGGCGTCGGGCGCAGCGGCGCCGGGCGGGCGGGTCCCAGGGGCGGAACCGCCGGCCGGGGAAGGCCGGCTTGCGGCCGCGGCGGCACGGGGCGCGGTGGCATGACCGGGCGTGGCGGCTGCTGGGCGGCCGGGGGCTGTGGCGCCGCCTGACGCGGCGGAACGGTTGCGGTCGGGGCTACCGGTTTGGGCTGAGGCTTTGCTTCGGATGTCTTAAGCACGGAAGAGGGAACGGACTCCTTGCCCTCGGTGGGCTGTTCAGTGCGGCCTTTGCCGAGCCGCTGGCGGTAAATCTCGAACATTTTGGCGGCGTATTCGTCGCTGACGGACGAGGAATGGCTTTTGATCTGGTCATGAATAGGAGCAAACTCCGGCATGGACTTGAATTCGTCCGCCAGCTCTTTGCTCTTGACGTCGGTCGAGAATGCCTGGCCGATGGCTTTGGCCAAATCGTAAATCCGCATGCAGTCAGCTCCTGCCCGATGCCATGGACGGCGAGGGCGCTAAATTCCAAGTAAACTCTTTGGGCCTGTCTAAGTCAAGCCCTCTGAACAATTGACGGGCATCAGCCCTGCGGCTCGTCCTCCTCCGGCGCCTCTTCGGCCGCCGGTGTTTCGCTGGATTCCTCGAGTTCCTCGCCCTCGGCGCCTTCGCTTTCGGCACTTTCGCCCTCGGCGTCCTCGCCCTCGGCGCCTTCGCCCTCGGCGTCCTCGCCCTCGGCACCCTCGCCCTCGGACTCGGTCAGCATCCGCTTGCGCTCGTTTTCCATCTCGCGCAGCGCGTCGACGTATTCCGTCGCGCCGTGGATGAGGTTTTCGACGAGCGCCTCGTTGTCGCCGGTGAACGGCATGAGCTTGGCCGGTTCGGCCTTGGCGATCTTCTCGACGCTGTTGAAGCCCGAGCGCAGCAGCGCCTCGCGGTAGAGGTCGCTGAGCCCTTCGATCTGCTCGAGGAAGTCCTCCAGGTAACGGCGCTGGATTTCCTCGTAGGCCAGCTCTTCTTCGTTCTCGCTCTTGATGTCGAGCCGGTAGCCGGTCAGGCGCGCCGCCAGTTTCGTGTTCTGGCCCTTGCGGCCGATCGCGATCGCCAGGTTGCCCTGCGCGACCGTGACTTCGGCGCGGCGGTGCTGCTCGTCGAGCTGGATCCCGACGATCTTGGCCGGGTTGAGGGCGTTGCGGATGAACGTCGATGTCTCGCTCGACCACGGCACGATGTCGATTTTCTCGTTCTCGAGCTCGCGCACGACCATCTGGACGCGCGACCCCTTCATGCCGACGCACGCCCCGACCGGGTCGACGTCGCTGTTGACCGAGCGGACGGCGATCTTGGTCCGCACGCCGGCCTCGCGCGCCACGCCGACGATCTGAACCGTGCCGTCGGCGATCTCGGGCACTTCCTGGCGGAAGAGCTCGATGACCAGCTGCGGCGACTTGCGCGTCAGGATGATCAGCGGGCCCTTGGTCGTGTTGTCGACGCGCTCGATGAGGACCTTCAAGCGGTCATTGAAACGGTAGTGGGCGCCTGCGGGCTGCTCGCTGGGGGGCAGGACGCCCTCGGCCCGTCCGATGTTCAGGATCACGTCGCGGCGCTCGAAGCGCTGGACGAGCCCCGTGACCAGCAGGCCTTCCTTGTCCTTGTATTCGGTGAAAACCTTGGTCCGCTCGGCGTCGCGCAGGCGCTGCATGACCATTTGCCGGGCCGACTGCGCGGCGATCCGCCCGAACTCGCTCGGGTCGATCGGGATGCGCACTTCGTCGCCGGCCTTGATCTTGCGGTCCTTGAGCAGCTTGCGCGCTTCCTTCTGGCTGATGGCGTCGTGGTCCGACGGCGGGACGTCCTCGGTGACGGTCTTGGTGACGGTGACGGTCAGCTGGCCGGTGTCCATGTCCAGGTTGGCGACGGCGTCGCGGTAGCGCGACAGCTGCTTGCGCGAGGCGGCCAGAATGGCATGCTCAATGGCCTCTTTCAGGATCTCCGGCGGCAGATCCTTCTCCTTGCTGATCAGTCGAATAAAGGCTTTGAGGCTGTTTGGGTCCATGTCACATTCCCCCGTGCGCACGGCGTAATTCAATGGCCGGCTGTTCAACAAAAAAAGTGGGCTACGCTCTTTGCCCACCTGAACAACTCAGCCAAGGGTACCTACCACGATTTAACCAAACGCGGCCAGAGGCTTCAAGGGCAAAGTGTGCGCCTCCCCTCCCGCGACCCAAGTATCCTAACATATTGCAACGTTCTGTCCAAGGAGGGACTGCGCCATTCGCGCTCGTGCGTCATGCTCGTAATCGTAATCGAAAACCGACTTCGCCCTCGAATGAAGGCGTCCCATCGCTCGCCGGGTGCTTTTCCCCAGGCCTTTTTTCGCCTTTATTTATTGTATGTACCTCTCCAGCTCTTTCCTGTCCTTCTCCGGCAGCTTGGGCGCCTCCAGCAGCGCCGCGGCGAGGCCCCGGGCCTGTTCCACCCTCCCGTGGGCGGCGTAGACCTTGACCGCCGCGATCGCCCCCTCCAGCGAGAACTGCCGCTCCTGGAGCAATTTGTGGGCGCTCTCCAGCGCTTCGGGCGACTTCTCTTCCCCCGCCGCCACCAACGCCATGATCCGCCGGTTCAGGATGACCATATAGTCCGGGCTGTCGGGTGGGAAATCGGCCAGCGCCCAGTTGCAGACCTCGACCGCCCGCTTGGGCATCCCGCTGTCGAGGCACGCCAGGACCGCACCGCCGTAATCGTTGCTCCGGATCATCGGGTGCTCGCTCGGCCAGGGCGCCAGCGCCAGCCCGAGCAGGACCGTTCCGGCCGCCGCCCCGATCACCCGTTCCTTGTTTCCGACTTTCCACCACGCGGCCGCCCACTGGACGGCAAACCCGGCCCCGATCGCCAGCGGCAGCAGGACCGGCGCCCGGTATCGGCCGATCGGGATGATCAGGATCAGCGAGGCGGCGAACGCCGCCGTGAACAGCCAGACCAGCATCCAGTCGCGCCACCGCGGCGCCGCCAGCAGGAGCCCGGCCAGCCCCAGCGGCGTCAGCCACCACCACTTGACCGGCGTCACCTTGACCGGCAGGAGGAGCTTTTCGGCGAGCTGCAGGTTCATGTTGTCGGCCAGGTCCTGCGTCCGGAAGAAATAGAACGTCTTGCGGGCCAGGAGCTCGATGAAATGGTTCGGGTCCGCCTTGAGGTCCTCGAAGAAATGCCCCATGTAGTCGTGCTTGGGATCCTTTTCGTGCGCGTCGAGGAACCGCGGCGAATACGCGAACGTCCCGTCGGCGTCGATGGCGTTGCCGAGGTAGAACAGCACCTTGCCGTTGCCCATGCCGACCGTCCAGCGCCCGGCCACGGCGTGATTGCGCGCCACCAGGCTTCCCAAAACCAAAAGCGTCCCCAGCACGAGCGCCCCCGCCGGCGCCCACCCAAGCCGCCGAATCCCCGTTTTCTTTTCCGCGGGACTCAGGGCTCGGGACTCAGGATTCCCCTGAAGCAGCAGCCAGCCGGCAACGACGACCAGGCACGCCAGCGCGTTGCCACGCCCGAGCGCCGCCAGCCCGAGCGCGCCCCCGGCGACCACCAGCCGCGCCCATTTCAGCCGCCACCCGAGCGCCCCCGTCCGCGCGCCCCACAGGAACACCGTGTACAGGAAGAGCATCATCCCCTCGTGCAGCAGCGTCTGCTCGTAGAACAGCCACGGCGCGGCCAGCGCCAGCGTCATCGCCGCGAACCACGCCCCGGCGCGCCCCAGCCACGTGCGCGCGATAATGAACGCCAGCCCGATCGAGCACGCCCCCATGACCGCCTGCGCCAGGTGGACCGCCAGGAAGTTGCGCGCGCCGAAGACCGAATAGACGATCCCGCAGAACCAGCCGAACAGCGGGCTGTAATAGAAGATGCCGCGCTCGCTCAGGAGCCAGTCCCCCTTCAGGCACATGTCGGCCATCGCCTGGAAGTGTTCCATGTCCCAGCCCGGCCGCACCCAGCTGAAGTAGGGATCGTGGTGGCGCGCCCACGCGACGTAAAGCAGCCTCGCGAGCAACGCCAGCCCGAACGCCGCCAGCGCGTCCAGGCCCATCCGGCGGTTGGGCGTCAGGCATGCCCCCGGCAATTCCGGCCGGGTCCGGGGCGGCGTCGAATCCGCATGCCTGGCGACCGTGGGTTTGGCGTTTCTAAGCTTTCGGGCCATGACCGCCTGCTTGAAGGTATGGTGGAGTCGGCGTCGCCGCCGGCCTGCCGCCGGCAGGAGGGTTCCCTTTGCCCGGCAGCATGGAGTATGGTATAAATCAATTAAAGCAACTGCAATAGATCGCTTGAGCCCGGGAAATTTCATTGAGCTTGCATTTGGGAGGCGCGGCCATGCAAGTTCTTCGCAAATTCGAATCCGAAATCGAAGCGGACGTGCTCAACAACATGATCCGCCTGGCACGTGCGGCGGCGGCCAACGCACACGCTCCGTTTTCGCACTTCCACGTCGGGGCGAGCGTCCTCGACGACCGGGGGCGCATTTACTCGGGTTGCAACGTGGAGAATATCTGCTTCGGGCTGAGCATGTGCGCCGAGCGCAACGCCGCGGCCGCGGCCATCTGCGGCGGCGCGCGCCGGCTGCGCGCCGTCGCCATCTACACGGCCAGCGAGTCGCTGTCGCCGCCGTGCGGCGCATGCCGCCAGGTCCTCACCGAACTCGGCCCCAAAATGGAAGTCCACCTGGTCAACCACGAAAACGAACACGTGATCTTCACGATGGATTCGCTCCTTCCATCGGGGCTGCCGGCCGAGCAGATCAGTTCGTAGGGGGAAGCTCCGCGGCCCGGGCCGGCGCGCCACGCCGGCCCTGTTTCCCCGCCCTGCCCATCACGCCCATTGCACAATTTTCCGCCCCACTTTAGATTGAACCGACGGATTTCATCCGCAATCCGCAGATCGGGCCGTGCCGTTGACCCAGCCACCCCCCATCCGCAATCCGAAATTGAATCGCCCCGTCTCGAGGCGGACGGCCGTCCTGATGATCCTGGCCTGCGCGGCCGTCATGCTGATCGGCCCGCTCGCGCTATACCGCCGCATCGAGTACGGATTCGAACGCTATCACTCCCGGGGGCGCGAGCTGCTGCCCACCTCGGGTGTCAATCGCTGGGGGTTCAATCTCAACCCGCTGCTTGTCGACCGCGATGACCTGGTCGTCCCCAAAACCCCGCGCAAGGACGACATCCCCGCCCTCGTCAACCCCGCGTTCGGCTCGGTCGACGAGGCGGGCTTCGAGCCCGAGGGCCATGTGATCGGCGTCACCCTCCATGGCCAGTCCCGCGCGTGGCCGATTCCGGTCCTGAACTGGCACTGCGTCGTGAACGACACGCTCGCCGGCGAGCCGCTGCTCATCGTCTACAGCAGCATGGCGGGGATGGCGACGGTCTGTTCGCGCCGCGCCGGCGGCGAGGCCCTCGAGTTCGGCATCAGCGGCCTCGTTTACCAGTGCAACCTGGTTCTCTTCGACCGCCGGCGCGACCCCAATGCGGAGAGCCTGTGGAGCATGTCGCGGCTGCGCGCCATCAGCGGCCCGGCCGCCGCCGCCGGGCGCGTCCTCGAGCCGATCGATTGCGACGTGCTCCCCCTCAAGGAGTGGATGAGGCTTCATCCCGACTCGACCGTGATGACGCGCTACACGAATTACGAGATGGGATACGAGCCCGCGTTCCTGTATGCGCCTCCCAACCCCGGCGAGGACGCCGGCCTGTTCGACCTGCCGCCGTCGCCCGCCAAGGAGCGGCTCAAGGCGAGCCGGCCCGATCTGGCCTGGTGTTCGCCGGTCGTCGTCGTGATCGGCCCCAAGTCGTCGCGGCGCGGCTACCCGTTCGCCGACGTGTTCGCCGCCGCCGGCGGCCTCAAGGACGAAATCGACGGCGTGCCGTTCCGGCTCTTCCGTTCCGGCGGCGACGTCCCCGGCGTCCGGATGGAAACGACCTCCCCCCTCCGCCGCGTCTACATGGACTGGTCCTTGTGGACGGCGCTCGATTAGACCCGGCGCCGGAGACCGCCTTTGGAGCGAGTTACAAAAGTTTTCCGGCAATAGGGATCGCCGGCGAGGGCGCCGGCGCCACAGTGCGATGAGCTGTTTGGTACCGAATGGCTGTTTTCGATGTGGGGCCGGCGCCCCCGCCGGCCATTCACGCGCCCATTTCTCCCCCCGGCAAAACAAAAGCCCCGAAGGTGTCGTCCTCCTTCGGGGCCTGGCGTGATCCCTTGCGGCGTCTTGCGGCTTATCTCCCGCCGTCGCCGTAATTCTTCAGCCGGTCGTATTTCCCGTTGCCGTTGGCGTCGATGATGATCGGGCTGATGATCGCGAACGGGAACTGGTGGGCGCTGTAGCGGGGAACGATCTGGTCGAGCGGGTTCTCGCCCATGACGTTCAGGCCGATCAGCGTGTCCTTGAAGTCGCGCAGCTTGAGCGCCTTCAGCTTGTATTCCTGCCAACGGCCGGTCTTGATGGCCGGGAAGCGCTGCGCGGAACCGATCTCGGTCAGCCCGAGGATCGACACCTCGGAGGAGCCGTCCTTGGTGAGCTGGAGCCGCTTGACGTCGGCCCACGAGGCCGCCGACACCCGCAACGAGATGACTTTGCTCGCGTCGAGCTTCATAACCTCGCCCGGCTTGATGTCGCCGGCCTTCATCTCGATGAACGGCGCGTTGGTCAGCTGCGTGTGCATCTTCCTGAAGGCGTCGAAGAACGCCTTCTCGCTCACCTTGGCCGGCTCGTCCTGGCCGGTCTGGACCAGCACGCGCGGGTAGCCCGGCTCCGAGCCGTAGACGAAGCTGCTCGACGGCCGCGCCGCGACCGGATAGCCGTGCCCGCCGCGCCACAGCGCATACCACAGGATGCTCGCGATGTTGAAGTCCCACGGCGCATACGAGCGCGACGGCACGAGGCTGATCGCGTCGAACCCGAAGTCCACCCGCGGCGAGCCGTTGTAGGCGACCTCGAGCGGGTGCACGCCGGTGACGGCCAGGAAGCCGATCCCGCCCGCGGCCGACGGCGTCAAGCTGAGGTCGAGCGGCATTTCGCAGTGGATCAGCGCGCCGGGGTAGAGCCGCCGGAGCGTCGCGAAAAACTCGTTGGCGGTCTTGGCGTCGGCCCACTGGGTGCTCGCCTTGGCCGGGTCGGGGTGTTCCTTCGTCAGCGGGTAGACGAGGAAGTGCCCCCACTCCGGGCGGGCCGGCAGCAGCGTGCTGAACCCGACGCTGGCGCGAAGCTCCTTCTCCAGGCCAAGCTTCCTGATCACGGGGGCCAGGTCGGTGGCGCGCTCGAAGTCGGCCGTCACGATCCAGTCGAGCCCTTCGGCCGCGGCCATGAGGACCGTGTCCTCGGGGGTGATGCTCACGCCCGGCGTCGCCGTCGTGCGCGAGCCGATTTGCAGCCCCAGCCAACCGGTCGTCGGGTTGCTGTGCGTCAGCGAGATCTTGGCCTCGGCCTGCTTGCCGCGTTCCAGCATGACGTCCGCGATCCCCGATTCATACTCGATCCCGTGCGTCGCGTGGATCTTCCAGTGGCCCTCGGAAACCGGGAATGTTTTGCCTTCGGCGGGGATGAAGGCGTAGTTGATGTAGCCGCCGGCCGATTGCGGGAACCCGAAATACATCGGGGGCGTCGGCCGGATCGCCTCCAGCTGGATCCACGCCGGGACCGGTTTGCTCGTCGCCGCGTCGAAAACCTGCACGCGGATGGTCGTGCGCCTGTCCATCGGGATGTTGTAGGTGGACTTGCCGCCGGGCAGCACCTGCACCGAGGGCCGGTTCACATCCAGCCGCGACGCGCCGCGGATGTCGCCGCGCACGAAATACCACTGGTTGGCCGGAAGCGTCACCGTGAACGAGCCCTTTTCGTCGACCGACTTGACGACGAGCAGCGTCTGCGGGCTCTTGAGGTTCTTGTATTCGTAGCCGAGGATTTGAACCGTGGCGTTCTCGAACTTTTTGATCCCGGGGTGGTGGATCGTGCCGCTGATCGTTCCGGTCGGGATCTTCCTGTCGGCGCACATCGCCGCGAGCGCTTCGGCCGACCGCCCCGGCACGACCCAGATGTCGCGCTGAAACGTGGTCGTCGTCGTCTCATGGACGGCGGCCTTGAGCGTCCCGGAGGTCACCGCGACCGCGCGCGACGCGAACGTCCGGCTCAGGTTGGCCGGCCCGCCCTGGAACGTGCCGTGCATCCGCCCCGAGCGCAGCGCCATCGCGATGCCGAGCCCGGCCTCCTCGCACGTGAGGTAGTCGGTCGCGGTCTCGGTCGGCTTGCCGAAGCGCGGCTTGCCGAGGTCTTTCACGATCGGCGTGGCGACCCCCCAGTCGGCGAGGTCGACCAGCTCCGGGATCCGCTCGCCCGGCTCGAGGTCGGTGATGCGGGTCTCGATCCCGAGCCGCCGGCTCCCCGCGGCGAGCCAGTAGGTCGTCTCGATGCGCAACAGCCGGTTCTCGAACGGCGAGCCGGTCAGCTTCAGGCCGACGCCGTCCGGGCCGCTGACCGGCTCGGCGGTGTCGTATTTGAGCGTCAGGCCGGTCGGGTCGAGCCCGATCGCCTGCGTGAAATATCCCATGAAGTCGCCCGTCATCCCCTCGCCGGAGATGTCGATCAGCGCGCCCGGGATGCGGTCGTGCGGCCGCATGTTCTCCTCGTAGGGCCCGATCGACATCGAGTACGTGGTCGGGAGGTCCTGAACCCCGGCGAACGTGAACGTCACGTTCTCGTTGCCGAGGCGCCAGTCGCCGCCCTTGGCCGTGGCGAACATGCCGGGCTGCTTGACGTAGATGCGGCCGATCCGTTCGACGAAGGCCGTGCCCGAGGTCAGCCGCTTGGCCGGGCCGATCGATTTCGCGGCGAGCGATTCGCCGGGACCGGCCCACGCGCCCGCGGTCGTCATGGCCATCGTCGCCGTGGCGATCAGGAGTTGCTTCGCGATCCGTAAAAAGCTCATTTCGACTGCTCCCGGATAGAGTCTCAGAACACAAACCGTTATCCTAAGCGCAATCACCCCCCCGGGCAAGCCTAAGTGACTTCCCGTTTCATGATCTTGCTCACTCGAAGTTGCAAGTGTGGGGCCGGCGCCTCGCCGGCCATCGGCGCTCGCTCGCAAAAGCCCGCCGCCTCTTTTCCCCATTTGCGCTTGCGCCCCGGCTTCGATAAGCTGTTGCCAATTTGGGTTCGGTTTGCCAATGAGCGACAACGGTCCGACACATGTCTGTTTCGTGAGCCTGCAGGCGCGGGGCGCGTTTTTCCCGGTGGCCGGCCGGAAAATCGGCGGCGCCGAGAACCAGGTCCATCACCTGGCGGCCTGGCTGGCGGCCCACGGCTTCCGCGTGAGCGTCATCGTCGAGGATTGCGGCCAGCCCGACGTCGAGCTCGCCGACGGTGTCGAGCTGCGCCGCCTCGCCCAGCCCCCCGCCGAGCCCTCGGCCGTCGGCCGCCTCAGGCGGCGCGCGGCCTCCGGCGTCGAGCTGTGGCGGGCGGTCAAGCGCCTCGACGCCGATGTCTACATCCAGCGCACCGCCGGCGTCGAAACCGGCATCGTCCAGCACGCCGCCCGCTCCATCGGCAAGAAATTCATCTTCATCGCCTCGAGCGACGCGGAAACCTCCGGCGCCTGGCGCGACGGCATGGGCCTGGTCCCCCTCCTCTTCCGGCGGGGCATCCGCCGCGCCGACCGCGTCGTCGCCCAGCACGAAACCCAGCGCGCCGCCTTCGAGTCGGCCTACGGCCGGCCGGCCATCGTCATCCCCGACGTTTACCCGTTCGAGTCGGTCGAGCACTCGGCCGGCGAGCGGATCGTCTGGGTCGGCCGCTGCGTGAGCGTCAAGCAGCCCGCCCTCTTCCTCGAACTCGCCCGCCGGCTCCCCGGGCTCGAGTTCGTGATGGTCACGACCAAATCCGAGCACGAGGCCGGCCTGATCGACGAGATCTCCCGCGAGGCGGCCGCGATCCCGAACCTCGAGTTCATCCCCGGCGTCCCCTGGCCGCGGCTTCGGGAGGTTTACCGCTCGGGCGCGGTCCTCGTGAACACCTCCGTCTACGAAGGCATCCCGAATACGTTCTTCGAGGCGGCCGCGCACGGCCTCGCCATCGTCACGCTCAACGTCGACCCCGACGGCATGCTCAGCCGCGACGGCGCGGGCCTTTGCGCCGGCGGCGATTTCGAGCGGCTGGTGAGGCTTATCCATGGCATGATCGAGGATCGGGGCCTGACGCGGCAGCTCGCCGACCGCGCTCAGGGCCTGCTGCGCGAGCGCCACGACATCGACCGCGTCGGCGCGCGCATCGCCGAATTATTATCGTAGGCCGGGTTCGCCGAACCCGGCATTGAAGAGCACGACCACGATGATGAAACCCAACATCTGCCTCATTTCACCCTTTGGAGCCCCGCTCTTCTATCCCGGTCTGGCCGGCGGCCATGGCGGCGCCGAGGTCCAGTTCTATTTCCTCGCCAAAGAGCTCGCTCGCCGCGGCGCGGCCGTCACGTTCATCGCCGGCGACCGCGGCCAGCCCGCCGAGGACACGGTCGACGGCGTCCGCCTGTTGAGCTACCCGCAGAAGCCCACCGTCGGCGGCCGGCTCGGGCTGCAGCGCGCGATGTGGAAAGCGAAGGCGCGCGTTTACCTTCAGGCCGCGACCGGCTCCACCACCAAGGAAGTGGCGTTCTTCACCGTGTGGGCGCGCCGGCGGTTCGTCTACTGGATCGCGAGCGACATGGACTGCTCGGCCGAGCTCACCCGGATCGGCAACGGCCCGCCGCGCAACAAATGGTTCCTGTGGGGCCTGCGCCGCGCCGATTTGATCATCGCCCAGCACGAGGGCCAGCGCCACCTCCTGCGCCAGAACGAGCGGCTCGATTCGGTCGTGATCCCCAACGGCTTCCCGCCGGTCCCCCCCGCCAGCGGCCGGCGCGACTACCACCTGTGGATCGGCAAGGCGAACAGTTTAAAAAGACCCGAGCTTTTGATCGAGCTGGCGCGCCGGTTCCCCGGCGAACGCTTCCGCATGATCTGCCCCGAGGACGTCTCCAACCCGCTGTGGATGGATAAAATCCGGAAGGGCCTGGCCGAGACCCCCAACATCGAGCGGACCGACCGCGTTCCGTTCGACAAGATGGGCGCCGAGCTGGCCCGGGCGCGCACGCTCCTCATCACGTCGATCCTCGAGGGCTATCCCAACACGCTCGTTCAGGCGCTGTGGCACGGCGTCCCGGTCGTGTCGCTCAACGTCGATCCGGGCGGGATGATCGCCGGCCGGGGGCTCGGCGTCATGGCCAACGACGACTTCGAGGCGTTCTGCCGCAGCTTCGGCGACATGATCGCGAACCCGCGCCAATGGGCCGAGACCTCGGCCCGCGCCCGCGACTACGCCGAGTGCGAGCTCTCGATCTCGCGCATGACCGACCGATTCCTCGACGCCACCAAGGGCCTCTGACGGCCGAAATCAGCCGTGCCGCCACCGCCGCAGCCGGACGGCCAGGGCCACCGGCACGAACGTCCGCGCCCAGAACCACGCCGCGCGCCATTTGAACCGCGAGTTCATCGATCGCCACAAATACTGCCGCGCCCGCGCCGGCTGGTTGCGCCCGAGGTGCGTTACGCCCCACACATACCACGCCTCGGCCATGATCGTCGCCCGCGCCGGCTCGTACCGCGCCGGGTCGCGAGCAAACGCCCGCTCGATCACATTGAAGTAATCGGCCTCGGCGGCTTCGTCCTTCGTCAGGGAGCTGATTTGATTCCCATGGCGATACTTGATCGTGAGCGGTTCGGGTAGTTCTCGAGTCGCAAAGCATTCGCCCGCCCGAATGAACAGATCATGGTCCTCGCGCGAGTGGAGGGTTTCGTCAAAGAGGCCGACTTTCTCGAGCGCGGCCTTTCGGAGAACAACGCCCGAGGTGACCATTTTCGCGGAGGGCCAGAACACCCGATCAAAAAGCCGGTTGCGTTCCCATCTTTCGCCGTAGATTTCCCGCTCCCCATTCTCCAGCCGGTCATCAATCAGGGAGTAAACCAGTCCGGCATCCGGACTTGACGCGAACATTTCGATCGATTTGCGAAGGTGCTCCGGCAACCATTCGTCGTCCGCGTCGATAAACGCGATGAATTCGCCGTTCGATTCACGAATCCCGCGATTGCGCGCCGCGGCGGGTCCGGCGTTCGTTTGACGGATGACGCGCACGCGGCTGTCGCCGAGCGCTTCAGCCGCTGCCGCGGTCCCATCACTGGAACCGTCGTCGACGACAATGACCTCGAGCGGCGAGTAGTCTTGGCTCAGGACTGATTTGACCGCGCGACCGACCATGGCCTCGCTGTTGTAAGCAGGGATCACGACCGAGACAAGCGGTTGGGTGGATTCCATCATCTTGCAGGAAATTCTCTTGTGTGTCCGTGCCGGTCCGTGCCCGTCCGGCGAGTCCGTGCCGGTCCGGCCATTTAACTCTCCGGCGCCGGCCTCACCGGAATCCCGCGCGCGGCCAAAAACCTCTTCGTCTCGCCGATCGAGAACATCCCGAAGTGGAAGATCGACGCGGCCAGCGCGGCGTCGGCCTTGCCGACCGTGAACGCCTCCGCGATGTGCTCGAGGTTGCCCACGCCCCCCGACGCGATGACCGGGATGCGCACGGCCTCGGCGATGGCGCGCGTCAACTCAAGGTCGTAGCCGTTCTGCGTGCCGTCGCAATCCATGCTGGTCAGCAGGATCTCGCCGGCGCCCAGCTCTTCGGCGCGCCGCGCCCACTCGACCGCGTCCAGCCCCGTCGGTCGCCGCCCCCCGTGGGTGAACACCCCCCAGCCGTCCTCCGCCGCCGGCCCGCGCCGCCGCGCGTCGATGGCCACGACGATGCACTGCGAGCCGAACCGCTTCGAGGCCTCGGCGATGAACTCCGGGCGCGTGATTGCCGGCGTGTTGATCGAAACCTTGTCGGCGCCCGCCCGCAGCATCGCGTTGATGTCGTCGAGCGTCCTCAGCCCGCCCCCGACCGTCACCGGGATAAAGCACCGGTCGGCCGTCCGCCGGATCACGTCGAGCATGATCCCGCGCCCCTCGTGCGAGGCGGTGATGTCGAGAAACACAATCTCATCGGCGCCGGCGCGGTCGTAGGCGCCGGCGCATTCGACCGGGTCGCCCGCATCGATCAGGTTCACAAAGTTGACACCCTTGACGACGCGGCCCTTGTCCAGGTCCAGGCACGGAATAATGCGTTTGGCGAGCACAGGCGAGCTCCGAAATCGGACATCGCGGGCACAGGGCCCACGCGCTCTATCGTGACACGCACCGCTCGAAAAGAAAAGGGCAAGTAGAGCGCCCACCCAAAAGCTCGAATTTCGAGCCGCCCCAGATTACGGCCTCAAAATTACAGGTTGACATGAAGGACATAATGGACAAAGAATTGACGCTGGCATATTTTCAGGATGATAGGTAGCGCGCCATGAAAAAATTTCTGAGCCTCCTCGTCGTTGTTGCCTTTGTGCTTTCGCCGGCTCTGACTTGGTCGGCTGACGGCGACTACTCGCTTGAGTACTCGGCGATCGACATCTCCGGCGGGGCCGTCTCCGGCGCCGCCAACCCCGTCGAGGACATCGTCACCGCCGAGCTTCAGGGCTTGTGCAACGCTTCGAGCGACACCTACACCGTGACCTCCGTGCTCTGTTGGCCGGGTCCGGTCACCGCCGCCTCGAATTGGACCGTCTACGAATAATTACTGAAAGGATGCTGTCATCATGCGCCGGATGATGGGTTTGCTGATGATCGCGCTGGCCGTATCCACGGCCTCGGCCTCCGATTCCACGATGTTCAATTATCAGGGACGCGTGATGGTTCAGGGAATGCCCTACACCGGAACCGGCCGGATGAAGGTGGCGATCCTGGCCACGACCGGCACGAGCACGGTCGCCAGCCTCTGGTCCAACGACGGCTCGAGCCTGGCCGGTTCGGAACCGGCCGACTCGTTTTCGGTCAACGCGGCCAGCGGCGTCTTCGACGTCATGATCGGCGACACCGCTTTGGGGATGCAGCCCCTGCCGGCCATCCTCTTCAACCGCAACGACGAGCTCAAGGTTCGCGTCTGGTTCAACGACGGGCTGCATGGTTTTCAGAAACTGTCGCCCGACCGGCGCCTGATCAACCCGCGGCGCATGGGCGTGACGGACGTCTATTCATCGACGACCCTCTACGTCAACGGCGCCACCGGCGATGACCTCAACAGCGGCCTTTCCCCGGCCGCCGCCAAGAAGACCATCCAGGCCGCCGTCGATATGGTTCCGGCGAGGCTGTTTCATAATCTGACGATCGATGTTGCCACCGGGACATATCGTGAGTCCGTGAAGCTGGATGGCATTGTTGTGGCCGATGGTTACAACTTGACCGTTTTGGGCGACAAAACAACGGTGCCGACGGAAACGGTATCGCCAATCGTTCGCCTGACCGGCACGAACAATGACACGACTCACGAAAAAGTGAGGCAAAATGGGTTGAAGGTCAGCGGGTGCCGGAATGTCGAGATTAAAGGATTCTTAGTCGATTATTTTATCGATTCCGGCGTGAGCGCGCTTGATTCCAACATTTGCTTGAATCGGTGCAAGACCTCCTACAACAATTATGGGGTTTCATGTTACGGAGGCAAAGGCGCAATCAGCAATTCGTGGGCCACTTATAACTATTGTGGATTCCTTGGTTTGCCTCGTTCGGAGATCATGTTGGGTGATTCGGGAGCATCGAACAACAGTGAATTTGGATTGCTGAGTCAGGGATACTGCAACTGGTTGTTGGGTGGCAAAACCTACTTCAAGAACAGCCGGTTCGGCATCGCTCTTCAGAATTCCTATTTGTGGGTTGATTCCGGTGTCTCCAGCACCCCGTATATCCAAAACAATACTTGGGGTATCCAGGTATATTACCATTCGTCAACGCGGAATCTCGGCGCAGTCACCTATTCGGGCAATACCACGAATTTGAATGTGGCTGCCGATTCCTACGTCAACTAAAGACTCCGGCAAACCGACACAAAAAACAAACCCGGCCGCGCCCCGAGAGGCGCGGCCGGGTTTGTTTTTTATCCAAAGCGCCGGCTACTCGTTCTTGATCAGGCTGACGAGCACCTTGCTCTTTTGTTTGCGCGTGATTTTCAGTTTGTCCGCGGCAAGCTCCTGAAGCACCATTTCGCTGTAAGTCGACTGGTCCTTCGGCTCGATCAGGACCGGTTCGCCGCGGTTCAGTTCACGGGCGCGCCCGGCCAGCACGTTTACGAGCAGGTATTTGTGCTTGCCTTCGTGCAGCATGTCATTGATCGTGTCGCTCAGTTCGATGAACTTGGACTCGACCAGATGCTTGGTTGCCTGGGCCGATTTTGCCATTGCGGATCAGTCCTTTTTGTCGTCTTTGACTTCGAATTCGGCGTCGACAACGTCCTCGCCGCCGCTCGGCTGGCCACCCGGGGCCGCGCCGCCCGAAGCCGGCCCGCCGCCCGCGGCGCCCTGGCTCCCGGCGCCCCCAGCTCCCTGGTAGAGCTTCTCCGAGAACTTGTGCATCGCCTGGTTGAGGCGGTCCATCCCAGACTTTACCAAATCGGCGTTGTGATCGGCAACGGCTTTCTGGAGGTCCTGGGTGGCCGTCTCGATCTCGCGCCGGTCGTCGGGGCTGAGCTTGTCGCCGTGCTCCTTGAGCGTGCGCTCGATCGAGTAAACCAGCGTGTCCGCATTATTGAAGAGCGTGACCTCTTCCTTGCGCTTGCGGTCGTCCTCGGCGTGCGAGGCCGCCTCGTTGACCATCCGCTTGATTTCGTCCTCTTTGAGGCCGCTGGAGGCCTCGATCCGGATCTTCTGGTCCTTGCCGGTGCCGAGGTCCTTGGCCGAGACGTGCAGGATGCCGTTGGCGTCGATGTCGAACGTGACCTCGACCTGCGGCACGCCGCGCGGGGCCGGCGGGATGCCGACCAGGTCGAACCGCCCCAGCGTCCGGTTGTCCTTGGCGAAATCGCGCTCGCCCTGCAGGACGTGGATCGAAACGGCCGTCTGGTTGTCCGAAGCCGTCGAAAAGATCTCGGATTTCCTGGTCGGGATCGTCGTGTTGCGCTCGATGAGCCGCGTGAACACCCCGCCCAGGGTCTCGATGCCCAGCGACAGCGGCGTCACGTCGAGCAGCAGCACGTCGCTGACCTCGCCCGCGATCACGCCGCCCTGGACCGCGGCGCCGATGGCGACCGCCTCGTCCGGGTTGACGCTCTTGTTGGGTTCCTTGCCGAACAGCTGCTTGACGGTGGCCTGGACGGCCGGCATGCGGGTCATGCCGCCGACGAGGATGACCTCGTCGATCTCACCCGCGCTCAGGCCGGCGTCGGCCAGCGCCCTGCGGCACGGCTCGATCGTCCGTTCGACGAGGTCCGCGCACAGCTGCTCGAGCTTGGCCCGCGTGATGTCCATCGACAGGTGCTTGGGGCCGCTGGCGTCGGCGGTGATGAACGGCAGGTTGAGCGTGTAGGTCATCGACGAGCTCAGCGCGATCTTGGCCTTCTCGGCCTCTTCTTTAAGCCTTTGCAGGGCCATCCGGTCCTGGCGCAGGTCGATCCCGTTCTGGTTGCGGAACTCGTCGGCGATCCAGTTGATGATGCGGTGGTCGAAGTCGTCGCCGCCCAGGTGCGTGTCGCCGTTGGTCGACTTGACCTCGAAGACGCCCTCGCCCAGTTCCAGGATCGAAATATCGAACGTGCCGCCGCCGAGGTCGTAGACCGCGATCCGCTCGTCCTTCTTCTTGTCCAGGCCGTAGGCCAGCGCCGCCGCCGTCGGCTCGTTGATGATGCGCAGCACTTCGAGCCCCGCGATGCGCCCGGCGTCCTTGGTCGCCTGGCGCTGCGAGTCATTGAAATACGCCGGAACGGTGATGACCGCCTGGGTCACCTTCTGGCCCAGGAAGTCCTCGGCCGTCTCGCGCATTTTCGCGAGAATCTGGGCCGAGATTTCAGGAGGCGAGTAGTGCTTGCCCATGATGTCGACCTGGGCGTCGCCGTTCTGGCCCTCGACGACGTGGTACGGAACGATCTTCATCTCGCTCGAGACTTCGCTGTGGCGGCGCCCCATGAAGCGCTTGATCGAGAAGACGGTGTTTTCAGAGTTGGTGATCGCCTGGCGCTTGGCAACCTGGCCCACGAGGCGCTCGCCGTCCTTGGTGAAGGCGACGATCGACGGCGTCGTGCGGCCGCCTTCGGCGTTGGGGATGACGACCGGCTCGCCGCCCTCAACGACCGCCACGCACGAGTTGGTCGTGCCCAGATCGATGCCGATGACTTTGCCTTTTGCCATGTTATGAGTTCCTTTACTTCAAGTTGATGTTTCGTTCATCTATTTGAACCACGGAGACACGGAGACGCGGAGAATTTCCGGATCAAAGTGCCATGCGTGTAATCCCGTCCTTCAGCACCGGGACATTGAAATTCAGAATCAAGCCGACCGAACAAGAAGTCAGGCGCATATAAGTCAGGATTTGCGCCTTGTGTATCGGGAGCACTTGATCAACCGTTTTCAGTTCCACCACGATCTTGCCGTCGACCAACACATCCAATCGATACCCGCAATCCATGGTCGCGCCCTTGTAGCGAACCGGCAGCGGGATTTGTCGCTCAAATGGAATGCCTCTCAATTTCAATTCGTGGCAGAGGCATTCTTCGTATACGGACTCGAGGAGCCCGGGTCCCAACGCGCGGTGAACTTCGATGGCTGCGCCGATGATCGATTCGGATAATTTCTCCTCGGTCAAGACCATCTTGAATGTCTCCGTGCCTCCGTGTCTCCGTGGTTCAATTTGTATTTATGTTTTCTGTTCGTTGTTTTCATTTTTAAGAGTCATCGGGGACCGGTTTTCCCGGCCCCCGATAACCGTTTTTCTCGACAATCTCTTACATCATGCCGCCCATGCCGCCCATGCCGCCCATATCGCCGTGCATGTGGCCGCCGGCCGACTCTTTTTCCTTGATCTCGGTGACCAGGCACTCGGTCGTGATCAGCAGGCCCGCGACCGAAGCCGCGTTCTGCAGCGCCGTGCGCGTGACCTTGGCCGGGTCGATGATGCCCGCCTTGACGAGGTCGCCGTAGGTCTCGGCGTCGGCGTCAAAGCCCTCGTTGCCCTTCATTTCCTTGACCTTCTCGACCACGATCGAGCCTTCCTGGCCCGCGTTGTTCGAGATGAAGCGCAGCGGCGCCTCGAGCGCCTTGCGCACGACGCCCACGCCGACCTTCTCGTCGCCCTCGAGGTTGATCGAGTCCAGGACCGGGATGGCGCGGATCAGGGCCGTGCCGCCGCCGGCGACGATCCCCTCTTCGACCGCCGCGCGCGTGGCGTGCAGCGCGTCCTCGACGCGAGCCTTCTTTTCCTTCATCTCGATCTCGGTCGAGGCCCCGACCTTGATCACCGCGACGCCGCCCGACAGCTTGGCCAGGCGCTCCTGCAGCTTCTCGCGGTCGTAGTCGCTCGTGGAAGCTTCGATCTGGTTCTTGATCTGGTTGATGCGGCCGTCGATGGCCTTCTTGTCGCCCTTGCCCTCGACGATCGTCGTGTTTTCCTTCTCGATGGCGACCCGGCCGGCGCGGCCGAGGTCTTCGAGACGGGTGTTCTCCAGCTTCAGGCCGGCGTCCTCGCTGATGACCTTGCCGCCCGTCAGGATGGCGATGTCCTCAAGCATGGCCTTGCGGCGGTCGCCGAAGCCCGGGGCCTTGACGGCCGCGACGTTGAGCGTGCCGCGCAGCTTGTTGACGACCAGCGTCGCCAGGGCCTCGCCCTCGATGTCCTCGCTGATGATGACGAGCGGCTTGCCCATCTGCAGGACGCGCTCCAGAACCGGCAGCAGGTCCTTCATCGTGCTGATCTTCTTGTCGTAGATCAGGATCATCGGGTCTTCGATCTGCGCCGTCATCTTTTCCATGTCGGTGCAGAAATACGGCGAGAGGTAACCCTTGTCGAACTGCATGCCCTCGACGACGTCCAGGACCGTCTCGATCGACTTGTTCTCTTCGACGGTGATGACGCCGTCCTTGCCGACCTTGTCCATGGCGTCGGCGATCAGCTCGCCGATGACCTTGTCGTTGTTGGCGGAAATCGAGGCGACCTGGGCGATCTGGCCGTGTTCCTTGGTCTTGATCGCGCGCTTCTTGAGGTCCTCGACGATGACTTCGACGGCCTTGTCGATGCCGCGCTTGAGGGCCATCGGGTTGGAGCCGGCCGTGACGTTCTTCATCCCCTCGCGATAGATCGCCTGGGCCAGGACGGTGGCCGTGGTGGTGCCGTCGCCGGCGACGTCAGAGGTCTTGGACGCGACTTCGCGGACCATCTGGGCGCCCATGTTCTCAAACGGATCCTCGAGGTCGATTTCCTTGGCGACGGTGACGCCGTCCTTGGTGATCGTCGGGGCGCCGAACTTCTTGTCCAGGACGACGTTGCGGCCCTTGGGCCCCAGCGTGACCTTGACCGCGTCGGCCAGTTTGTCAACGCCGCGCAGGACCGCGGCCCGCGCGTCTTCGTTGAACTTCATTTGCTTTGCCATATTTTTCATGCCCTCCTAGTGGTCATGGAACAGGATTGTCAGTTAAGGATTGCTCAGGCCAGCTTGGCCATGACGTCGCTCTCGTGCATGATCAGGTATTCCTTGCCGTCGACCTTGATCTCGCTGCCGGAATACTTGCCGAAGATCACCGTGTCGCCCTCGGCCAGGTCAAGCGGGATGCGCTTGCCGTTGTCGTCGCGACGGCCTTCGCCCACCGCGATCACCTTGCCGCGCTGCGGCTTTTCCTTGGCGGTGTCCGGGATGATGATCCCGCCCGGCGTCTTTTGCACGTCTTCCTCAATCCGTTCGACGATGACCCGATCGCCCAGAGGTTTCAGAGCCATTGGTGTTGTGCCCTCCTGATTCTTTTTTCCATCCCGTCCCTCTTGGCAGAACGGGAGCATTGTGGCCCATAGTTTCAGCCGGAGGATAAAAGGAGCAAATGGCGTTCCAAAAACCGATGCAATATGTAAGTCTAATCATATGAAAAGTGTATGAACATAAGAGGATGGGTTCGGCTTGCCGATTTCTCATATTCTGTTTCAATCTGACCCATTTTTCGGATAGATCCCCGGATTATGTGTCAGTAGGTCGCTTCGGGCCGAAGCGACATTTTCGGTCTGATAACGCGTCAACCGCGATATGTTGGATTTGTCTTTGAACTGTGAAGCAATTATTCGGCCCCAGCGGGGCCGACGCGAGTAGCCCCCGGCGAAGCGAAGCGCCGCCGGGGGTAAGGATGCAATTTAAAGCGCCCCAAGGGGGGCGCCCGCAACATCAGGCCTGCAGGCGCTCGGCAGCCCTTCCCGCATCTCTGCCATCGGTTGCGGCTCACCGCCCCGTGCTCGTCCGTGCATGTCCGTGTCAGTCCGCGTCCCCTCTTGTGCCTGCTCAACGCGAATGAGCGACTCGACCGGAAACCCGGCTTCCCGGGCCACTCCGACCAACCGCTCATACGTGGCGCTGTCCAACCGCGGCTCCCGCGCCAGGATCCAAAGGTATTTGCGCGAAGATCCGGCGACCAGGGCCCATTGGTAATCGCGGTCAAGCGCGATGACGTGATAGCCGCCGCTGAACGGCCAGAAGAATGTGACCCTGAAGCTTGCAACATCCTTTGACACGCGGAACCTGGCGACGCCGCGCGCCTCGCGCCAGCGCCGTTTTGCCGGGTCGTAGCCGCGATTGAGGACCGCGATCGAGCCATCGGGCCGTTTCGAGTAAATGGTATCAACACGATCCAGCCCGCGCTCGAACGAGTGATCGAGCCGGGCAATTTCATACCATTTGCCGAGGTAACGTTCGGCATCGAAGCCGGTCACCGGAGCCACCCCCCGCGGAACCGAAGCGCAGCCGATCAAAGCCGCACCCACAACAGCGCCCACGATCGCCACCGAGATAGCTTTCGAAATGATATCCATAGATCCGATCTCCCGAAGCTATTATTCCACGAATGCGGGCAAAACGTGAATGAACGCATACAAAATGACAAGCAATGCGCATTTTTTTCGGGCTCGTTCGTCCGGCTTGCATAGGCAACGGCCCTCTGGGACAATCCGGCCAAGTGGGATGAATAATCAAATGGGTGTGCCATCATGAGCCATCTGCGAATTGTCCTGATTCTCGGCTTCATTTACTCTGTCGCAATTGCGGTCGGCGCTCACGCGGCTGACGACAAACCGGCTCTTGAATTCCGATGCATTGGCACATACGGCGAAGTCGTCGAGCATTTCGAACAGTATTCGCATTTCGTTTTTATCTCGCAGGGGCATAACTTCCGGGTACTCGACATCGCCGATCCGGCACATCCGCGCGAGGTTTTCCGGCATTACTACGACTCATCGCTTAGCGGCATCGCGATCAACTACCCGGCGCTTTATCTTGCGGCCGATGGCGTCCGAATTTTTGATCTCTCAAAGCCTGGCCAACCGGTCGAACGCGGCCGGATGCATGGCGTGCCCGCCGGAACACTCAAGGTGATGGGCAACTTTTTACTCGCGGAAAGCTGGCGGGGCCACGACGCCACGTACGCGGTTTACGACATTAAGGATCGATTTCATCCGGTCCAACTGCTGGACGATTGGCGCGACGTGCGCGGCGTACCCGCCCGTTGCGAGTTCATATTCCTGACCGATGGCAAGCGTCTGGTTTGCGCCTCCGATGAATTCGACGATCAATCTTTCCACGTCACGATATTCGAAGACCGGACCACCACGCCGGTTACGATTCGAAGGCTTAAGACCGAGGATCCGATCGACGTTAAACTTGATCATGGAACACTCACCATTGTTTCCGAAACTACTGCCACATCCACGCTCGCGAACTTCAACAAAACCACAACCTTATGGGTGTATGGGCGGCAATCGGGATTGGAAATAGGACAGGGCGCGCCGGCACGGCCGGAAAAGATCTCGGCCCGTTTTAAGAACAATGAAATGCACAGGTTGGGGATCGAGTTCGTTGAGCAGACCAGCGGGACGAAGCAGGTCATCCGCGGATCGTACGCCGAAAATTCGGGCGTCGAGGATTTCAAGATCGCCGGCGATCGCGGTTATGTGCTCGATCAAAACGATGGATTACAGGTCGTGAATCTCGTCGATCCCACGCAGCCCAAAATGATGGGCCGCTTGAAGCTCGAGGACCAGCCGGGCGCTGGCCGGGAGCGCAACAATTTTATGCTCCGCGCCGTCGAGAATGAGTTCGTCTATGTCTCCAATACGGATCATTATCTCGTCTTCGACTGCACGAGCCCGACATCACCGACGCTATGCGCGAGGTTCAACGGTCCCGGCGGCCGAATGAGTATCGTAAACAACCGCGCATATGTTGCCGGCGGCGGTGAAGGCCTGCTCATTTACGATGTCGCCGATCCGCGGCGCATTGGATTGTTAGGCAGGTTCAACACCAACGGCCAAGCGCTCGATCTGGCCACATCGGGTTCGCTCGTCTACTTGTTTGACGGGGCGCTCAAGGTGATTGATGCCGCCAACCCAACGACGCCAACGCTGGTGAGCCGCACTGAAATCGATTTCGACGAAGACGACGAAATGAGAGACGATTCGGCGTGTGTGAAGAAGCTCGGCCCCGCCGTCTATATCAGCGAGGAAGGCTTTGGACATGATGAAAAAGTCGCAATCAAGGTGGTTGATGTTTCCGATCCGGCCAAGCCACGAGTGGTGAAGCAAATAAGATTCGAGGCTCCCGATGGCGATGATGCGCCGACGCCCATTCAACTGGAGCGCGTTCCGAACCCCTCGGGCTGGTATCTATGTGCGTCGGCGACATTCAATGTGCAGAGCGGCGGGTGGATCAATTACTGGAATCACAGGATGGTGATATTCGACCTGACCGATCCGCTCGAACCCAAGCCGGTTTACGAAACCGAATCCATCCCCGGCCCCCGCACCCCCACGCTCTTCAAAAACACGCTCTACACGCCAAGCTACTCTCAAGGCCTGACCATCATGCGCCCCACCGGTATTGGTGCAAAATAATTAAAATGCACGTCCCCCGAATCCCCGTCCCCCGAATCCCGTCCCCCGAATCCAGATACGTTACGTTATCGAAGGATCAAAACCAGCTTGAGCTGTTTTGATAAAAAATATGGTCGAACGTCCCCGATATTCAATTCAGCCTTTAGTAACTGCGGAAAAGGCAATCGAGTGGAGGCGTTACGTTCGCCGTGGCGACATCAAGCGGTTGTTGTGCGTGGAAGCAATTATTGGTTTATCTGAGCATGTTTTTGCTTAACCAGGATTCCAATGATGGCGCTGGACGGATACCGGAGGCCTGTTAATGCGATTTCTGAGGCCTCACCCCATGATTCGTGCGTGTGATTGCCGGACATTCTGCAGCTGAGTTATCGTTTGTCCTTTTGCCGGGCTTGGAGTTGTTCGAGATATTGAGATGTGGCCGGTTTGTTGGCTTTCTTGAGTTGCTCAGTGTAGAAGGCGGCGGTTTCCATGAAATCTTCTTTCCATGGGCCGAGCGGCTTTTGAAGAATAGTTTCAATGCGCGTCTTAAGCGGCGCGGCTTGGTCAGATTTGCCCGTTAGTTCATAAATGGAAGAAAGCGCGATCAGGGTTGGGGCAATGCGCGGGTGCGTTGGGACAACTGCGGCGTCCAGTATCTTCAGCGATTCTTCCGCCTGAAGCGTCGCGCTGGCAGTATCACCATTTAGCAAAGCAGCGCCAGCCATGCCTCTTAAGGCATCGGCATAATCAGGATGTGTTTGCGTTGTTGTCGCATTGCGCAAAGCCATGGATTTGGCATAAGCCGCGATGGCTTCATCAGGAACATGCGACAAAAGTTTTAGTCGGCCCATTTGATTCCAGACGTTTGATTGCTCAACCCTAAAGCGGATTTCGGTAAGGCGATCTGCTTGGGCGGTCATCTGCCCGATGCCTTTGACATACTCCAATGCCGTTTCATAATATTCCATTGCTTTGGTAGTATTTTTACGATGTTCTTCGATTCTGCCTAGCATGAATAAAACATCGAGATAATCCTGAGGAGAAGTGACCATTGTGCGCTCATCGATGTTTTTGGCATCGATTAAATATTTTTCCGCAGTTTTATCGTCACCTGTATATAAATAGGTCAGCGCCATTCGGTAACTAGCAGCTCCGACGTGATCGGAGCGATTTAGCCCTTCTTTCACTAATGCATCATAATTGTCTTTATAATATTCTCTTGCGCGTTCGTAATTCCCAATATGTAAATAATAGTTTCCAAGAAGAGGATATGCGCCTATTACTTTATGATTCCGATACTTAAGTGGTAAATCCTGCCCCCTTTTATCAGCCGCCATAGCTGCTTGTTCATAAACTTTCAATGCATCATCATATTTTCCCTGCGATAAAAATATATCCCCTTTCATGAATGTCATTGATAATTCTGCCGCCCGATCATATTTTCCTTGGGCGTAATATATTTTGGATAAAGCTATACTTATAGAATCGCAGTTATTTTTTTTACGTATCTCATCTTGCTTTTCGTTGCGAATCTCGATGAGCGATAAAAGAGCATATCTCTCGGCCTCATCATATTGTTGTTTCACGATTTCCAAATCAGTTCTCTCCATGTCGATAAGAAATGGAGGTTTGGAGGATTTTGCGTCTTGAGGTTCCACGCCTATTTTCTGGCATCCTAAAAAAAATATCATTAAGCCCACCGCGTAGCTTAATAAATGCTTCATATTCATAATTTGCCTCCGTATTATTATGGAGTGGAAAATCCACTATTGCGCAATTCCTGCCTTGGATTAAAAGTATCATCTGCTTGGTTGGTATTTTTATTTGTCACCTTCACAAACTCGTCCTTGATCGTGTCATGCGCCCAGTCATTACCGTCCTTCTTCGTTTCCACGGTTACTTTGACATCGTTCCAATTAGAGGTCCGCCATTTCTCTCCATGAATGCGAGTCTGGAGCCTGAAAACTGGGCCACCAACGTACAAAGTCCACCAACTATAGGGAAAATCGGGGACGCGCGACTCATTTAATTTCGCAGCGTGTTCGCGATCTATTAAACCCCGCCAAACACCCGTTCCAGGTCGAGCGTCAGGCCTTCGAAAATCCGCACCGGCATTGCGGTTTTCCCGGCGAAGAGTTCGGGGAGTCCGAATTTGTTTTCGGCTTCGAAATAGCGCACCGTCAATGTTTTCCCCCACGGGTCGGCGATGATGTAACAGCGGACGGCGTGCTTTTCGTAGAGGCGCAGCTTTTCGCCGAGATCGCGGGCGGCGGTCGATTCCGACAGGATCTCGATGACAAGATCCGGCGCGCCGCGCACGCCTTTTTCATCCAGTTTCTTGGGGTCGCACACGACCAGCAGGTCGGGCTGAACCACGGTTTCAACCGACTCGTCTTTTTCATTGGCCTCGGGCAGGCGAACATCCAGCGGGGCGGCAAAGGCCTGACACGGCGTCCCCTTGAAAAATTCACGCAAAATTGCCGTCAGTTCCGCCGACGCGCCCTGATGCGCCACCCCTGGCGACGGAGTCATCGCAAACGCGCGCCCGTCGATCAGTTCCCAGCGTTCATCGGCGGGCCACGTCACATAGTCGCCATATGTAAAACGCTGGTCGGTTTGTTTTTCCGGCAATCCCATATCTCACGCTCCGTCCGCGAATGTAGCCCGACTGCGGAATTATATCCGTTTTATACTCAAAAGCGAATCAAACCATTCTCTGCGCGCTCTGCTATTCTCGGCATCTCTGCGACAAAAGATCGATGTAAGCGCCTTCGATGAGCTGCGCCCCTTCGACGCCGAGCTGTTCCATGATCCGGTGCGCTTCGGCGACGCCCGACTGCGGCGATTCGCCCTCCTCGAGCACGACCTCGAGCTCCAGGAAATCGCCGAGCCCCTCGACGCGGTCCAGATGCACGCGCGTCCGGCCAACCATGTATAAGGTGCGGCGCTTGCGGACGCGGCCGATCTGGCCGCAGGCGAGCGTCAGCGTCTCGCGCAGCGTGTCCGGCTCGGCGGTCCGCGAAATGACGTAAAACGACTCTTTGGGCCCGGCCTGGTCCGGCCGCTCGTAATAGATCAGCTCGCCGCGGTCGGGCGCGAGCGTCCGGAGCTTCAGCCGGCCGCCGTCGCAGCCGAAGAACGTGTCGTCCTGCCCGATCTCGACCGGTCCCTGATCGGCGATCGCCGCCGCGCGCGGCGCCAGCGCCTCGACGCTTTCGATCCGGGCCTTGATTTCGATATTTCGCGCCATTTCCATTTACCGCCTTGAATAAATACAAGTCACGAAATGCACGAAAAATAAACACGAAATTCACGAAATGGAATTTTTCATCCGAAATCCCCGTTTCCTCCGTTGCCTCCTGTTCATTCCTCTCTTCAAGAATTTCTCTGCACCTCTGCGACAAGAAAAGGTTTTTCGTGTTTACTTTGGTGCGTTTCGTGACTGCATTTGTTCTGGATGGAATTCTCCTTCCGACATCCCCATTGATGTTCCCGGCCAAACGTGATTGGGTGTTGTTTGCTTGAAAAAGGTCACATCCCGGAGGGCGGAAATGCGAATCCTTGCGTCGATCATGCTTCTGCTGTGCGCCGTTTTGGGGACCGGCTGCGCCACGGCGCCGATCCCGGCCGCCAAGGCGTTCCCCGTCGGCGACAACTGGGCGCAGGTCACCTGGACCACCCCCGCCGGATCCAACTCGATCGTCCAGTTCGGCCCCGACGCCAACTATGGCCAGACGGCCAAGGACGACAACCTCTACCCCGCCCACCGCGTCACGCTCTATAACCTCAAGCCGCTCACCCGGTACCATTACCGCGTCCTCTCCTTCGACGGCACGACGACCCTCACCAGCCGCGACCTCACCTTCAAGACCGGCCCCGAGACGATCGGCTGCGAGACCAACATGACCGGCGAGCCCCTGGGCGGCGGCGCCGGCTACAGCCGGATCATCCGCCGCGACGAGGCGACGCGAATCGTCACAACCCAAGACGAGCTCCTGGCCGCCTTCAAGTCCGCCCGGCCCGGCGACGTCATTTACATCGACGACAAGGCCGTCATCGATCTCTCCGGCATGGAAAACGTCGCGATCCCGGGCGGCGTCACGCTCGCCAGCGGCCGCGGCCGCGGCGGCTCGGTCGGCGGCCTCATCAAGTTCGCGTCCTACGTTCCCGGCAATCACGAACCGCTCTTCAGGACCGGCGGCGCCGGCGTCCGCGTGACCGGCCTGCGCATGGCCGGCCCCAGCAACGCCGTCGGCCGCGTCCTGCCCTGGTATCACGGCATCTACGCCGCCCACTACTGGACCGAGATCGACAACTGCGAGCTGTGGGGGTGGAACTACGAGGCGATCAACACGACCTCCGGCACGAGGGGCCTCTACGTCCACCACAACTATTTCCACCACAACACGCGGATCGGCTGCGGCTACGGCGTCTCGACCGACGAGGGGGGCGCGCTGATCGAGGGGAACCTGTTTGACTACCACCGCCACTCGATCGCCAGCACCGGCCCCGAGCCGAGCTCCTACGAGGCCCGCTACAACCTCGTCATGGAGCACTCGGTCAGCCACGCCTTCGACATGCACGGCGCGGCCGACTTCGAGAAGGCGATCAACAAGATCATCTACCGCTTCGACGAGGGCGCCGGCGCCTATACCGCCGACACCTCCGAATACGGCCACAACAACCCGGTTTTGCATGGTTTCGAACCGGCGACCTGCTGGATGGAAGGCTACATCAACTACTCGCTCCAGTTCGACGGCATGAAGGACTGGGTCGACGGCGGCCCCGGCTACCGCAACAATCTCGGCACGGAAAAATTCAGCGTCATGGCGTGGATCAAGCCCGCCGACGTCTACGGCACGCAGGCGATCCTCAGCAAGGCCTCGACGAAGGTGCCCGGCACCGGCTACAGCCTGCGCCTCGTCGACTCCGGCCTCGAGGCGGCCGTCTACGATTCGACCGGCGCGCGCGTCTCCCAGACGACCGGCAACATCACCCCCCGCGAGTGGACGTTCGTCGCGCTCACGTTCGACGGCAGGGCCGCCCGCGTCTACATCGGCGACAAGGAATCGGCCTCGTTCGAGGTCGGCGGCGTCAAGCAGTCCAACACGACCCACCTGGTCGTCGGCCGCGACTCCGAAACCTCGACCTCGTTCTTCAAGGGGAACATCGACGAGGTCCGCCACTACGCCGTGGCGATGCCGGTGGCCGACGTCGAGCGGATCGCGCGCGGCGGCGGCGACGTCGCCGGCACCGAGATCCGCATCCACCACAACACCTGCCGCATCCTCGACCGCGGCAGCGTCAACATCCGCGGCGTCCCAAGCAAGGGCGTCTGGGTCAACAACA
Source organism: Candidatus Sumerlaeia bacterium (assembly GCA_039683515.1). Lineage (GTDB taxonomy): Bacteria > Sumerlaeota > Sumerlaeia > MVZB01 > MVZB01 > JAJFUE01. The sequence continues at coordinate 199,447 of JBDKRG010000016.1, forward strand.
ACTGGTTTTACCGCGACCAGGACGGCTGGAACATCCGCCAGCTCAACGCCAAGGGCCGGTTCACCCTGAAGGATAACCGGTTCGGGCCGAAGGAAGAGCAGCCCGCCGGGGCCGTGCCGACGCTTTCATGGGCCGGCGGCCATGAGTTCGCGGCCGGCGGCGTCGCCCCGCAATCGGGCGCCGGGACCGACACCTACCGCTTCCGCGTCAAATACACATCCGCAGGCAATAAGCCGCCGATGGCCGGCTACCCGCGCCTCATCCTCAAGCGCAACGGCGAGGAGTTCAAATACCTCACCCCGCTGACGATGATGCCGCTCGAGGCGGCGGCAAAATACGCCAAGGGCCGCGTCTACATGTGCGAGCTCACGCTGCCGCGCGGCAACGATTACACCTATTCGTTCGAGGCGCTCGACGCCTCCGGCAACCGGGCCGCCGGCGAGGCGACGAAAGACGTTGCCGGCCCGGCCGTCGCCTCCGGCAACGCCGCGCCGATCCTCTACCCGCAGCTTGGCCACCCGAGCTACGTCGAAAACTGGATCTTCCCGAGCAACGGCGACACCAATACATTTTTCGATTTCCGCGTGACGTATCTCGACATCGACAACGACCCGCCCGAGGGGGGCGCGCCGCGCGTCCGGATCACCGACGAAAAAGGCGCCGAAATCGCGGGCAGCCCGTTCGCGATGACGCCCATCACGCCGACGCAGATCGCCAACGGCCTCGTCTACCAGTTGCGCACGAAGCTGCCGGTCGGCACGTTCAGGTGCGAGATCCTCGCGCGGGATTCGCAGGGCGCCCCCAGCGCCAGCCCGATGCGGATCTCGACGATCGCCGTCCGCCCCCTCGGCGCAGGGAAGAGCGTCCTCACCCCATTGACGAGGTTTGATTAAGAGTGAAGGGTGAAGAGTGAAAGAAATCCCAATTTTTTCACTCTTCACCCTTCACCCTTCACTCTTGACATGCCCGGCGCGGTTCGCTACGATGTTGTGGTCAATGGGCACTCGCCCAGTGGTGCGGGGTGGAGCAGTTGGTAGCTCGTTGGGCTCATAACCCAAAGGTCGTAGGTTCGAATCCTACCCCCGCTACCAAGTTTCGAGAGATGAGAGATGCGAGATGAGAAAATTTTCTCATCTTTCATCTCTCATCTTTCATGTCTGGCACGATTGATCAACCCTTGGCGGGGTAGCTCAGCTGGTTAGAGCGGTGGATTCATAACCCACAGGTCGGCGGTTCGAGCCCGCCCCCCGCTACCAAGTCAATACGCACCCGGGTCCCGCGCCCGGGTTTTTTGTTTCCCCTCTCCTCGTTTCCCGCTAAAACTTTTCCGAGCGAGTTCGTCATTGTCAGTAGGCCGCTTCGGCCCGAATCGGCATCCAGCCCTTACTCCAGCAGGGATGACACATGCTTTCGTTCAAATGCGCCCGGTTGATCCTCTTACTCTGTTCGATCCTCATTGCGCCCGGCGCGGCGGCCGCCGAACGCCTCGTCCACCTCTATGTCGCCGGTCCGGACGCGCCCTGCCCCGGCTATCAACAACTCCAGCAGCCGTCGCTCACGCTGCCCGACGTCTTCGACCGCGCCCAGGTCGACCCGGACCTCCTCGAGCGCAAAAACCTCATCCTCCACCTGGTCTTTCTTTCCCCCGGCTCGCACGCCGAAATCAACGCCGCCATGATCCGCAACATGATGAAGCACTCGCTCGACTGGCGCGACACCGACCTCCTGCATGCCCCCGGCGAGTGCCGCGTGATCGCCTGGATCGGCACCGAAAAGGAACTCAAGCGATTCAAGAAAGCCGCCGGCCGCGCGGTCCTGATGTCCATCCCGACCACGCCGCGCGAAGCCGAAATCGCAATGAAATACGAACGCCGCGGTCGCGCCGTCAAGTTCCGCATCGCCCCCGGCGGCAACTGGCCGCCGCAATACGACGAGCTCATGGACCTCTCAAAGCAGGCGCAGGGACTCGGCCGCTGGCCCGGCGGCGAAAGCTGGAACAAGTCGTTCTTCACCCGCTCCAAACCCGCCGCGCCCGGCGAGCCGATCTCGACCCGCCTCGCGCTCGAGGACGTCCAGTTCGGCCTCCTGGCCGCCGGCCCCGACAAGGTCTGGGTCAAGGTCCGCAATCTCTCCGGCGAGCCGCAGCTCCTCGGCATGCACGTTCAGGCCAATTCAAAATCGGTGGGTTGGGGAACCCAGCACGCCTACGAAATCGCCCCGCGCGCGGAAAAATGGTGCACGTTCGTCTTCAAGCTGCACCAGGACTTGGACAAGAACACGAACATCCGGTTGAGCTTCGCCGACGTGAAGACCGCCGATGACATTGCCACCTACACGCTCATCAAGAAATACGCCGCGTCAAGCCTCGAGTCCCGCCCGTGCGAGGCCGCCAAGCCCCGGCCCGCGCCCCCCGACCTGGCCCAAACGATCACGGATCGATTCATCCAGATCCAGGAATCGTTGCGCCGGGAGGAATACGCCGCCGCGTGGCGCGCCCTGAGCCCCGAGTATCAGGCTGTTCAATTCTGGGGCAGAGAGCCGTCGTTCGTCCGCGAGATGCAGAAGACCGAGCCGCTTTCGGGCTGGAGCCGGAAGGATTTTGTCGCGCTTCAGCCCGGCCGCGTCGACTGGCAGGGCAACCGCCTCGTCCTCAACGCGGCCGTCCATGCCCAGCCGTGGACGGTCGCGTTCATCAAGGACGGCGACTGGAAGATTCAGTCCATCGCAGGCTACACCGATCGCTTCATCGGTTGGAACACCTGGCAGGAGCGGCTCCTGCCGGCGATGACGAAGGCCACCACCCGGCACTTCGAAATTTACGCCGCCAAGGGCTCGCCCGCCGAGCGCGACCTCGAACGCATCAAGCGCGAGCGCGAGGACGGCTACCGCGAAATCAGCAAGTTCCTCGGCGTGAAGACCAAACAAAAGATCCGGCTCGTGTTTTTCGACGGCAGGGAGACGAAGCTGTGCGAGACCGGCCACCAGGGGATGGGCATGGCCAACGGCAACCTGGTGGTCGAGGTTTACAACGATTCGGAGAGGCTCGATCCGTTCCACGAGACCGCGCACGTCCTCGCGCGCGCGGTCGGCGACCCGCCGGCGATCTTCACCGAAGGCTTGGCCGTCTTCATGTCGGAGCAGCTGGGCGCGCCGCCGCTTCAGAACCTCGGCGGCGGGACGGCTTCCATCACCGCCCGCGCCCGCGAACTGAAAACCAAAAACGAATGGATCGACCCGGCGGAGCTGCTGGCCTATACCGACATCGGCCCGGAGCAAAGCCGTCCGCCCGTCTCCTACGCCGAGGCCGCCTCGTTCGACAAATACCTGATCGACACCTACGGCAAGGCGAAATTCGTGGAAGCCTACAGAACCTTGAAGAACTCGAACGATCCCGCGACGCAGCGCCAAAACCGGTCCGCTCTCGAGCGGATCTACGGCCTGCCTTTCGACGGCCTCGTCAAGGGGTGGTACGGCGCGCTCGCGCCCGTGATCGGCCCGATCGGCAAGCGCCCCGATGGGGGCCATGGGGTTGGTCAAAATAACTCGGGGGTATTGCGGTGACCGACGCGGCATCAGAGCCGGGCACCGAAATACCCCCGATCCTCCCCCGAGGACTTGAATTTTCTGTTTGCCGTGATTCCCCAGTCCGGTCTATCATTCCGTGGTTCGTTTGAACAATGGGGGATTCCGACGACCGGCAGTGGCATCAACTGCAAGACCCCGAAATACCCCCGTCCTCCCCCTGAGGAACTGTCGTAAGGTTGCGAGAAGTACCAGGGGTAATTCGGAGACCGACGCGGCATCAGTGCCGGCCCCCGAAATACCCCACGTCCTCCCCCTGAGGAACTGTGGTTTGCTATTGCGAAATCTCAGGGGTATTTCGGAAACCGACGCGGCATCAGAGCCGGCTCCCGAAATACCCCACGTCCTCCCCCTGAGGAATCGAAACTTGTTTTCTCTTGGTGGGGGTATTTGGCCGACCGACGCGGCATAAGAGCCGGTCTCCGAAATACCCCCGTCCTCCCCCACACCATATGACTCCACCGCCGTCAACTCGCTTGCGGTGAACTGTATCTACCTCGCGTTTTTCGTATAGGTCCTGTTTTTCGTAATGAGACTTTGCCAGCTCGACATCTCAACCATATGCGAGATGGCCTCTTTTACGCAATTAGCAATTTGGCAGTATTAAATTGCAAATTGTGTAATCCGGGGGTATCCTGCTCATTACCATGAAGACCAGCCGCCCACAGCGCAATATTCTCTACCTGCCCTTTGAGTTTCAGCCTCAATATTATACCGGCATCGCCCAATATGCCGGCCAGCACGGCTGGCATCTGAACGCCGACACGGTCCGGACCGGCAAGATCACCTACGGATGGCCGGGCGATGGCGTGATCACCCTGCTGGCGGGCGACGTCGATGCCGAGCGGTTCGCATTGGAATTGAACGTCCCGTTCGTCGATCTGTCCATGATCCGGGCCGAAATCCCGGCCGCCCGCGTTGCCAAGGACAACGTGATGATCGGCCGCGTCGGGGCGCGGCATTTCCTCGAGCAGGGCTGGCACAGCTTCCTCTTTTTCAGCCGCGAGGACAATAACGTCTGCCGCCTGCGGGCCGCCGGCTACCGGCAGGAAGTGGAGCGCCACGGCTTCTCCTGCCGCGAGCTGATCTGGCCGCGGATCCCCCATCCGGATCACGAGCGCTGGGACATGGTTTGCCGCTGGCTGGTCGAGGAACTGGGCCGCCTGCCCAAGCCGGTGGCCGTCATGGCCTACAATGATTATGACGCCGCGATGGTGATGGATGCCTGTGTCGTCGCCGGTTTCCCGATTCCCGGCGAGGTGGGCGTGCTCGGCGTCGACGACATCCCCGAGGTTTGTCTCTGCCTGTCGCTTCCGCTCTCGAGCATCCGCACCGAGGCCGTGATGGTCGGCTACCGGGCGGCCGAGTTGCTCGATCGTTTGCTGGATGGGGAGGAGGTGCCGCGCCATCCCATCCTCATCCCGCCCGCCGGCGTCGTGCAGCGCCAGAGCACCTCGCGCCTGGTGCTGCGCCACCCGCAGCTGCAGCATGCCATCCAGCGAATCGAGGAGTGCCTCTCGAAGCAGTTCTCGATGGAGGAGATCGCCGAAAGCGTCGGCGTCTCGCGCAAGGGGCTCTACAACCTGTTTTCGCGCGAGCTGCACCAGACGCCCGTCGAGTTCGTCATCCGCAAGCGGATGGAGTGCGCCAGGGATTTGCTGCTCACCTCCGACGACAGCATCGGCGAGGTGGGCCGCCGCTCCGGGATGCCCGTCCTGAGCACCTTCATCCGGCAATTCCGCGACGCCACCGGCCTGACCCCGGGGGAGTGGCGCCGCCGCCACCAGGCCAGCGGCGTCAGCCCGTCCTGACCGGTCGGCCGGCGCGCCACGATCCCAAACGAAAACCGGCCGCTTCGTGCGGCCGGTTTCGGTTTGGGAATTCCTCGTTTTTTATTAGATCGGCTCCGCGCTTAACGGGCCAGCAGCGAGAGCGTCGTCAGGCGCAGCCGCCATCCCGGCAGCATCAGGCACCCGGCCTGGCCGAGCATCTTGATCCGCTCGGGCATCAGCCGCGCGCTCTTGACCTGGGCCTTGACCGGCTGAACCGCCGCCTGGACGCGGTTGTTCGGCACCTGGAGCGTGCCCGGGTCGGCGAAATCCTTGCACAGCAGGACGGCGTCGTGCGCGAAGCTTGCCGATCCCTGATTGCCCACGACCCCAAGCCAGCACTGGAACGGAGCCAGACCCGATTTATGCTGCTGCGGCGCGCCGGCCTGCGCCGGGTAAGTCGTTGTGGAAACGATAACGGCCAGAAGAAGCACCCAACACCACGAGCGAACCCGCGATCCAGAGCTCATTTCAGCGTTCATGTTACCGTATGTCCTCTATCCCCAATAAACGTGGGAAACACATTATCCAACGGGTTTTGAAAAGTCAAGGGATTCATAAGAGACGCAATTGCCGACAGATCAACGTCTCGGAAAAATCTTTCAAGATTCATCCATTTTTCCTGTATTTTTCGGCTCACCTCGTTTTCGTTCGCCCGTCCTCAGGCGCCAGAGCGCCCTATCGGCCGGATGTTTTCCCATCTTAAGACAAAAAGCCGGCCCAAAAAGTTCCCGGCGTTTTTGGGGGGGCGGCCGAAGTCTGCTCGGGAAGTTGATATGATTGCGGTTGGCGTCGCCGCACGGCCTTGCCCGCCGGCATGCCGCTTGAAATCCGTTGTCGGATTGCCGCCGCTGCCCTTAAATGAAAGATACCCACCCATGGGTACGGAATTTCTGCCAGCACGAGTCCGCCATGTTTCAACGGCTGGTTGCCGTCATCGCCGCAATCCTCGCCTCGGCATGGCTTCCGGCAGCCGCCGCCGTCTGGAATGTCGATGATCAGCGCGACGATTTGCCGTCAGCCGATTTCACCGATCTTTCGGCGGCCATCGCCGCAGCCGCCGACGGCGACACGATCATCGTCCAGCCCGGATTCTATTATGGCCCGCTCGACCTGCGCGGCCGCCGCCTGCACCTGCGCTCGCGCGACCCGCTCGACGCCGACGTGGCCGGCCAGACCGTGGTCGACGGCCAATACGGCGGCTCTGTCGTCCTGTTTCGCGGCACCGAGCCGCCGGGCTGCATCATCGAAGGCTTTACCCTCACGCACGGCCTCGCCAATTACGGCGGCTGCATCCACGGCGGGAGCGAATCGACCGGAACCCTGGCGACCATCCGCTACAACGTCATCCGCGCCAACGTCGCGTTTCGAAGCGGCGGCGGCCTGTATCGCTGTTCGGGCGCCATCTCCAACAACACGGTCGAGATGAACGTCGCCGGCGCCGACGGCGGCGGCTTCGACATGTGCGGCGGCCCGATCACGGGCAATATCGTCAGCGAGAACGAGGCCCGGCGCGGCGGCGGCCTGTATGCCTGCGCCGGTGTCGTCTCGAAGAACATCATCCGCAACAACTGGGCCGAGGAGGGCGGCGGCGCCGGCCTGATGGTCGGCGAATTCACCGGCAACCTCGTCCTGTACAACGGCGCCTACAACGGCGGCGGCCTGAGCGTCGCCAACGGCTCGGTCCACGACAACGTCATCCGCGAGAACGAGGCCGACCAGGATGGCGGCGGCATCCACGGCGCCAACGGCTCGATCGCGTCCAACACCATCTACAAGAATCGGGCCTCGCGCGGCGGCGGCATCGCGGGCGGAGCGGGAACGATCAGCGGCAACGTCATCGAGGCCAACTGGGCCGAGGTTTCCGGCGGCGCCGTCTTCTACGCCGCCGGCCTGGTCCGGGCCAACCGGTTCGAAGGCAACGCCGCCGGCCAATCCGGCGGCGCGATGGCCGGCTCGAGCGGCTCCTTCGAGCGCAACGCCGTCCGCTTCAATTCGGCCGGCGACGGCGGCGCCTTCGCCGAATGCACCGGCCCGATCCTGGCCAACACGATCCAGGCCAACCGCGCCGCCTCGCTCGGCGGGGCCCTGTGGCGCTGCGGCGGCCGCATCCACAGCAACCTGTTCGAGTCCAACGCCGCCGCGCGCGGCGGCGCCCTCGCCCTGTGCCACGGCTCGGTCCTGCACAACACCGTCGCCTTCAACTCGGCCACGACCGGCGGCGCCCTGCTCCTGGACGGCTCGACGGGGATCGAGCTGCGCAACAACATCTTCCATGAGAATTCCGGCGGCGGCGCGATCGCCGGAACCGTCTTCGCCGGCCGCTACCCGGCCCAGATCGTCTCGAACTGTTTCTTCGGCAACGCGCCGATTGCCGGCTCCGCCAGGGGCGCCGAGCAGCTCGGCGAACTGAGCCCGGTCTGCGCGGACAACTTCACCGCCGACCCGCGCTTCGTGCGCGCGTCCGCGCCGGATCCCGAGATCGGCTGCGGCACGGAAAACGATTATCGCCTCGGCGCGGGTTCGCCCTGCGCGGACCGGGCGACCTGGCATGTCCTTTCAACCCTCCCCGCCCACGATCTCGACGGCCTCGGCCGCGTGGCTCACTGGCAGCCCGACCTCGGCTGCTACGAGCGGGGGGCGAAGGCCGACGCCGACGGCGACGGCCTCGACGACGACACCGAGCGCTCGTTCGGCACCCGCGTCGACGGCGTCGACACCGACGGCGACGGCCTGAGCGACGCCCTCGAGGTTGCCCGCCGGAGCAGCCCCCTCGACAGGAACAAGGGGGGCGTCGTCATCGTCCCGACCGACTGGCCCGACGCCCGGCAGGCGGTCCTGTTCGCGTTCGACGGCGACCTTGTCGTGCTCAATCCCGGCACGTATTACGGCCCGCTGGACCTTGGCTCCCGCGCCGTCCGGTTCCGCAGCCGCCAGCCGTATCTGCCCGGCTACGCGACCAGCACCTTCATCGACGCCATCGGCCAGGGCCCCGCCCTCCGCATGGACGGCATCGGCGCGAAAGCCTCCACCATCGAAGGCCTCACGATCCGCAACGGCAGGGCCGCGCGGGGCGGGGCGATCCTCGCCGGCGCCGCCGGCCTCACCCTGAACAACTGCATTATCGCGGACAACGCCGCCGACGCCGCCGGCGTGATCGAGGGCGGCGCCGGCGCGATCGAGGCCTGCTCGTTCACCGGCAACTTCGGGCTGATGGGCGGCTGCCTCGCCCACTTCGACGGCATCGTGCGCGACAGCGCGTTCGAGGACAACTATGCCGCCTACGGCGGCGTCTTCTACGGCTGCGAAAGCACTACCGTCACCCGGTGCGTCTTCCGCGGCAACGCCGCCGGCGTCTACGGCGGCGTCGCCTTCGAGTGCTTCGGCCAGTTCAGCGACAACACGTTCGAGGACAACGAGGCCGAGCAGGGCGGCTGCCTCTACCGCTTCAACGGCCCGATCCTCCGCAACCGGGCCCATGACAATTTCGCCGACGACGGCGGCGCGCTGTTCCAGTGCCACGGCCTGATCTCCGAGAACCTGTTCGACTCCAACTCGGCTTACCGCGGCGCGGTCGCCTTCGACTGCGACGCCCGTTTTATCGACAACGATTTCGTCGGCAACGACGCCGTCCTCAACGCCGGCGCGCTCATGGATTGCGACGCGATCGTGCGCGGCAACCGCTTCGAGGCCAACACCGCCTTCGACGGCGGCGTCATGGTCTTCTGCTCGGCGACGGTCGAGGACAACTCGTTCCTCCGAAACGAGGCCCGCAACTCTGGCGGCGTCATGAACACCTGCGGCGGTACCCTGGCCCGCAACACGTTCGAGGCCAACCGCGCCGTCGGCGGCAGCGGCGGCGTCCTCTGCATCTACTACGGCGACGTCACCGGGAACACGTTGCGCGGCAACACCGGCCGGTTCGGCGGCGCGATCACCGTGCACGAGGGGACGATCGACGGCAACCTGTTCGAGGCCAATTCGGCCACCGACGGCGGCGCCGTCATGTACCTGACCGGCTCCGCCAGCGGCAACCGCTTCATCGCCAACACCGCGACCGGCACGGGCGGCGCGCTGAGCAACTCGACCGGATCGTTCCTGAACAATATCTTTTCCGCCAACGGCGCCCGCTACGGCGGCGCGATGCAGGGCTGCAGGGGCGCCATCGCCTACAACACGATCTTCGAAAACACCGCCGAGCAGGGCGGCGGCCTCTACAACTGCTACAACGCCGTGATCGCGAACAATATCATCTACGGCAACACCCGCTACGGCGTCTACTACAGCAGCTCGGGCACGAGCCCGACGCTGCTGGCCAACAACTGCTTCCACGACAACGCGGTCGCGGCGTTCCGCAGCCGGGCCGGCGCGTTCACCGACCCCGCCCTGATGAACATGCAGCTGCCGCAGGCCTCGGGCAACATCGGCGACGACCCCAGGCTGATCTCCGACGACGACCTCCACCTGCGCCCGGATTCGCCGTGCGTCGACGCCGGCTACGCCATCGGCCTGCCGTCCGATTTCGACGGCATCGGCCGGCCGCTCGACGGCGACGCCGACGGCGCCTTCCTCCCCGACATCGGCGCTTACGAGTTCTACGGCATCCGGATCATCCAGCCCGCCGCGGCGCAGTCCTGGCATCCGGGCGACACGATCGAGGTCCGGTGGCAGTCGGTCGAGCGCTGGGCCGGGGCGTCCGTGCGCATCGAGCTCTGGCGCGGCAACCAGCGCGTCGCCGTCCTCGGCGAGGCGCTGGGGGCCGGCGGCACGGCCCGCGTCGTCCTGCCGGACAAGCTGCCCGGCGCGGCCGATTACCGCCTGCGCGTCGTCAGCATCGGCAAGCCCGACATCGTCGGCGAAAACCCGGTCCTCTTCACCATCGCCGCCAGGACCTGCGCCGAATCGTGGTGGAACTTCAAGTAGGCTGAAAGGACCCAAGGGACGAAAGGGACCCAAGGGACCAAAATAACAGGCGCTCGAACAAAGGTCCCATGGGACGGATAAGACCCATGGGACCCACGAGACCCGTATTTCTGTTGTCTGTTACTGCGCCGTCTTGGGCGCGGGCGTGGCCGTCGGCGCGGGGGCGGGCTTGACCGCGGCGGGCTCCTCGGCGGCCTTCTCCGGGACCTGCCGGGCGATCTCGTCGAGGTCGGAGGCCGGCATGATGATCACCATCGGATCCTCGTCGCCGCGGCCGGCCAGCATGCGCGTCAGGACGATCCCGATCACCTTGCCGTCGGCGTTGTAGATCGGGACGCCCTCGCCCCCGGTCGCCAGCTCCGAGCTCGGCACGTAGAACGTGCGCGGCTTCTCGACGATGGCCTGGATCTCGCCGGTCATGACGCTGATGCGCCGGTTGGCGATCTTGCCGAGCCGGGCCACGACGACCACCTGCTCGAGCAGTTGCGGCTGGGCGCTGTCGGCCAGGTTCACGAACGTGAACTTCGTCGCCGGCTTCGTGACCGGGCGCAGGAACGCCACGTCGAGGTCGGCGTCGCGGCTGACGACCGTCGCCGGGATCTCCTTGCCGTCGGCCATCAGCAGCTTGATGTCCTTGACCGTCGTCTCCAGCTTGATGTCGCGCATTTGCCGAAGCATGCTCGCCGGGTCGATGTCCGACAGCGGCACCAGCGTCAGGCCGTCCTCGCCGATCACCGTGCCGTTGACCTCGTGCGCGATCTCGCGCTCCTGCCGCTGCTCCATCTGCGCGGTCATCTTGATGACGACGTTGACGCGGATGACCGCGCCGCCGATCTTGCCGGCCAGCTCGCGGCCGGTGGCGCGCAGGTCGGCGGCCGAAGCCGTCGCCGCCAGCGCGAGGATCAACGCCAGTCCGAAGCCGATCGTTTTGAGTTTCATGGTCACGCCTTTATTGGAATAGTCGCGTTCGTCCCGATCAGGATGCATCCCACAGCGGTTCGATTTCAATAAACATCGTGTGGACGTCGCGCCGGACCTCGAAGATCACCGAGCGCGGCTTCTTCTTCTTGATCTCCTGCATGAGCGACGCCACCTCGTCGACCGACGACACGCCGCGCCGGTCGATGGCGACGAGCAGGTCGCCGCCGGCGAGCCGCGCCAGCGCCGCCCACGACCCCGGCTGCACGGAGCTGACCAGCACGCCCGCCGGGGCGTTGGTCCACTTGCTCGTCTTGCGGTCCAGGTACGCCACGTTGCGCACCGCGAACTCGAAGTCGTGGTCCTCGTAGCTCTTCATCTCGCGCGGCTGGAGGGGGCGCGCCGGCAGCTTGCCGGTCAGCTTCATTTCCTGGCCCCCGCGCAGCACGGTCAGCGTCGCCTCGGCGCCGACCTTGTACTGGCGCACCATCGTCGGGAACACCTCGGTCTCGTGCGGCTCGGTCGCCTGGATCTTTTCGTCGTCGAGCGCGGTGATGATGTCGCCGACCTGGAGGCCCAGCGTCGCCGACGTGCCCTGCTCGTAAACCCGCGTCACGCGCACGCCCCTGAGATCGGGCAGACCCATCTGCTCGGCGATGTCGCCCGTCAGCACCTGCGTCGCCACCGGCACCCACGGCTTCGTGATGTCGCGCCCCGGGTTATTGAGGTCCTGCACCCCGACCTTGACGACCGTGATGAGCCGCTCGCCCTTGCGCTCGTAGCCGACGATCATCGGGACCGGCTCGGTCTGGCCCTGGGTTTTGGCCCTGGTCAGGCTGGTCAGGTCGTCGATGCTCTTGATCGCGTGGCCGCCCGCCTCGACGAGGATGTCGTCTTCCCGGATCTCGGGCTTGGCTTGGGCGGCGGGGCCGCCGGGCCGGATCGTCGTCACGAGGACGCCCTTCGTATCCTGCCGGCCGAGCTCCAGCGCCGTCCACATGGAAAGATTGCGCCCGGTGACCCCCCACGCCCGGAACTCGTGGTCCTTCGTCAGGACCGGCTGGCGCAATTCGGGCACGACCGCGCACGTCGTCGTCGCCTTGTCGCGCTCCAGGACGATCCGGACCGGCTGGCCGATCGGCAACTGCGAGACCGTCAGGTTGAGCGGCGGGATTTCTTCAACAAAGCGGATGTTGACCGGCTTGCCGCCGATCGAAACCAGCCGGTCGCCGGCCTTGATGCCGGCCTTGCCCGCCGGCGAGTTCGCGATGACGTCGCTGACGATCGCGCCGCGGGCGGCCTCCCCCTCGACCTTGAACGCCGGCTGGATGATGAAGCCCAGCCACGCGCGCCGGACGCTGCCGTGCCGGGTCAGTTCCTCGGCCACCGCGCGCGCCAGGTTGCCCGGGATCGCGCCGCCCAGGCCCATGCTGATTTCATTGATGCCGACGATCTTGCCGTCGATGTCGATCAGCGGGCCGCCCGAGTTGCCGGGGAAGATTTCGGCGTCGTGGCCGATCCAGCGGACGATCGAACCCACATTCTCGCCGTCCAGCTCGAAGTCGTCGCTCCAACCCGCCGGCATCGTCATCGAGACGTTGCTGACGATCCCCTCGGTGACCGACTGCGACAGCGCCAGCGGGCAACCCATGGCGTAGACCGTGTCGCCGACGGCGAGCTTTTCGGAGTCGCCCCACTGCGCGCTGGCGAACGTCCGCTTGTCGCCGGGCATGAGCTTGATCACCGCGATGTCGGCCATCGCGTCGGTCCCGATCAGCCGGGCCGGGATCTCCTCGCGGTTGAACAGCGTGACCATCAGCCGCACGGCCTTGCCGGCCACGTGATGATTCGTCACGACATAGCCGTCCGGCGAAATAATCACGCCGCTGCCGGTCGATTCGCTGCGGGTCTCGCGGCCGTCGTCGGCGTATTCATCGACGACGTGGATGCGCACGAGCGCCGGTTTGAGCCGCTCGACGGCGGTCTCGGCCTGCCCCGCGCCCCGGGCGCCCCCCGCGAGAAGAATCATCCACACGAGCGCAATGCTCATGACCGGTCGAATTGGTGAAGCGTTTATCAATGCAGGTTCTCCGTTTAGTTTTCACATGGGTCCCATAGGTCCCATCAGTCCCATCTCTTACAATACAGGCGCTTTGGGCACCGAAATGGTTTGGCCCGAATCGGCCGAGCGGTGGATCGCGTCCAGGATCGCCGTCGAGCGCCAGCCGTCGTAGGCGCTGACGATCGGCTTCTTGTCCTCCAGCACGATCTCGATGAAACTGTTGACGCAGCTCGGGAACGCGCCGACCTGGTGGCCGAAGACGTTGGCCATGAGCAGCGAGCGCGGCCAGCCCATCCCCTCGGGCGACGACATCTCGATCTGCTCCATCTTGCGGTCAAGGTGCATGTGGCCCTGCTCGCCGATGACTTCCATGAACGAGTCGGGCCGGGCCGGGTGGCACTCCGGGTAGATCCACGCCGCCTCGAACGTCGCGAACGCCCCCGAGCCGAACTTCACGAGCCCCTGCATCGCGTCGTAACAATCGTAATCGAACCGCTTCTTGAGCACGCCCTTGTGGCCGAACGCCTTGACCTCGACCGGGTCCTCGTCGAACCACCACGTCATGAGGTCGATGTCGTGGCACGAGAGGAACCACATCGGCGAGCTGTCCTTGGCCCATGGGACCATCTTCGTCGGTACGTCGATCGGGTTGTTCTTGCGCGCGTAGCCGCAGACCGGCCGGCCGATCTGGCCCGACTTGATGATCTGCTTGGTCTGGTGGTAGACCGCGAGCCAGCGGTGATTGAACGAGACCTGAAGCTTGAGCCCCGTCTCGTCGACCTTCCTGACCATCGCCGCGGCGTCGGCCTCGCTCGTGGCCATTGGCTTCTCGACCTGGACGTGGATCCCCGACTCGAGGCAGGCCATGACGGGAGCCAGGTGCGCCTGGTCGGGCGTGCAGACGTAGACGACATCGGGCTTTTCGGCCGCGATCATTTTTTCGTAATCCGTGTAGGTGCGCTCGAGCTTGAACTCGGCCCTGGCCTTGTCGAGCGTCTCCTGCCTGAGCGCCGAGGCCGCCGTGATCCGCGCCTGCGGATTGAGCGCTAAAACCTTGGCGACATTGGTCCCCATGATCCCGATGCCGATGATGTTGACCTTGAGCTGTTCCACTGGGATTACCTCCGGAGATCCGCATCCCGCACTCCCGAACATGATGCCAGCCGCCCGCCGGACACAGCAATCATAATCGGAGTTTTCGGTTATTTTCAGGTGATATTTGGATGTGAGTGTCCGCTTGATTTTTCGTGCTCGTGCTCGTGCTCGTGCTCGTAATCGTAATCGAAAATCGACCGGCTCAATCCCAAAAACACTCAAACACGAAACGCACGAATATTTTCACGAATTCACACGAAAATAATTGGGTGGATTTCTTCTGCTTCTCCGCCTCTCTGCTCCTCTCCGCGTTCTCTGCGACAAAATGTATTTTTGTGCAATTTCGTGTTTCGAATTCGAATCGTTGTTCCGAATTTTTCATAAACTTTTCACCCGGTTTGACGTCTATTGGTCGGAGAGCTCGGAGGTTTTTTCATGGGCGACGATTCGAATCCGCCGAAAACGATCACCCGCCGGCTGCGCCGGGCGGCGGTTGTGGTGATCGGTCTCCTCGCCGTCTCCGGAGCGTTGTTTTTTTTGGCGAGTCTGCTCGTTAACCGGATCCAGATCCCACAATCGCAGCAGCAAATACCCGCCTACCTTGCCGTCGGCCCGGAACCAACACCTACGCCGAAACCATTAGCCTCTCCGGCCGAGAAGCCGTTCGCCGTCGCGCTCCGGGCCGGATCCGACGATCGGCCGACGTCAGGGTGTACGCCCTACGGGCTTTTTCTCGAAGCCGAGCTTCGCGACCGGCCCAACCTCGAAGGTGCCCGGCAATGCCTCGAGCTTAACCGCATCTATTACGGCGACCCCGGGCGCAACGTGATGTTTCGCTTCTACTTTTCCGATTACCATCAGAAGGCGCTGTGGCAGGCCGGAACCCCGGTCTCGGGCGAAGCCGATCAGTGGCTGAAGACGCATTCCGATATCGTCGCCAAGTTCCTGAACCTGGCCGAAGGCCCCGGCCCACCGATCCGTCCGATGAAACTGATCGCGCAAATCGAGGACCCGGACAGTATGCCGACCATGGGCTTCTTCATGCGGATCGGCGTGGCGATCCTGGCCGGCGAGGGCCAGCGCCTGTTTCAAGTCGGCGATCTTGCCGGCGCGGACTGCTACTGGCGCGCATCGATCCGCCTGTCCGTCATATGCGGCCTCGAGCCCGATTACAGCGGGATGTATTCGGTGCTGATTCCCATTGCATGCCTGAAAGACAGGATCAACGCCGAGATCGACCGCGACGCCCTGCTTGAATACCGCGCCGCGCTCGCGTCCGCGCACGCGCTTCTCTTCCCGGCCGACGGCCATCGCGAATGGCTGGCGTGGCGAATCGCCGCGAGGCGCAAACGCCTCATTGCCGACCTGGACCACCCGTGGTTTAACCCCGCGTTCGGATGGGATGTCGATAACCCGGATCATTACGGTGATTTGCATTTCAGCTTGAGCGGCCTCGAGATCCCGCGTTTCGACCGGCTGGCGATCAATGCGGCGTCGGCGATGCAAATCAAGGAGCAATCGACCCGGATCATTCGGGACTTCGACGCGACGTATTCCGAGATCCTGTGGCGCGCGACCGCCACCTGGCCGGAACTCGCGGCGAGAAAGCCATTCCAGCCCCCCGAACCGCCCGGTCAAATCAGGGAACGATTCTATGACCGGTTGTTCTTTGAATCGAAGTATGAAGACGTCCGGGAGCCGGTCACAAAAAAGCCTTATTATGCCGTCTCCAATTACGTGCACTTTTATTATTGGGGCCGCGAATCATGGAATGCCCAGGCTGAGACCCGGCTCAACCTGACTCGCGCGGCGATCGAGTGCAGGCTGACGACCGAGACCCAAGTCGCCAAGATCATTCCGAAACAGATCGATCGCGAATCGCCGTGGCGCGACCCGTTCACCGAGAAGCCGCTGGGCGTGATGGATGGGACTTCAAACACGCTGACGATTTACAGCCTCGGCCCGGACATGCAGGACCAGCGCGCCGCCGTTACCTACGACCCCACCAACGGCACCATCTCGCCCGGCGACATCCATATCGATCTCAAACGAGAACCACGATGACCGAAACAATCAAACGCAAACGCGGCCTGCGCGGCTGGTTCTGGATGATCGTCGCCTGCATTTTCGGCCTGCCGATCGTGTTGTTTATCGCCGCGGCCGTTCTGGTCAACTTCGTGAGCATCCCGGTGGAGCCGGAAAATCCCCCGCGCTGGGCCTCCGCGACCGTGCCCCCGCGCCGGGCGGCCAATCCCGCGGGCGTGCCGGTTGCCCGTCGACTCAAGGCGAGAGAAAAAACCCCGGGCAGCGTCCCCACTTACGACCAGTTCCTCGAGGAGGAGCTGCGTGAACGCCCCGACCTCATCGGCGCGAAAAAATACCTGGAGCTGAGCCGGCGCTTTCAGAATCCGGACCAGAAGAAGGCTCTCGATGCGTTCGATCACGATACGACGCAGCCGCTTGGGAGGTTCTTGTGGGAGGAAGGGCGGCCGTTGCCCGCCTCCACCGCCGGGTGGTTGAGGGCCCATCCCGACATCGTGGGCGCCTTTCTGGATTTTGCCCAAAGCCCCGGCCTTCCGGTGCGAACGTTGGACATGCTCGCCAACGAGCCCGACCTCGAGACCGTTTCGTACCCGGATTATTTTCTCTATGCGGGCAACCGGATGCTTGCGGCGGAAGGTCAGCGGCAATTCGAGTTGGGCGACGATGCCGCCGCCACAAAATACTGGCGCGGCGCGATGAACATGGCCGTGAACGGCGGTTGCGATCTCTTCAGGAAAATCTCCGGATTCCACACGCTGACGGTCATCTACATGTCCATGAGCCACATCTTGGCCGAAGATGCCCCCCGCGATTTGCTTGCAGCGATTCAATCCGATCTGAAGCGCGTGCACCGTGATTACTATGGCCCGGAATGGTTCCCGGATTACGTCCGGATGGTATTGCCGGCGTATCGCAAGGAACTTGTCAAGCAGTTGAACCAGCCGTGGACCAGCGGCGTTTTCGGGTGGCAGCCGGGCAACAACAAGTATTATTTCAGGTACGAAGGGATGGATCTTCCGCGCATTCCCGAGATCGTCGGCGATGCGGTCATGGCAATGTATCGCAAGCAGCAGGTGCCGACAGTGGTTCGTGATTACGACCGGCTGGCCGAACAGGCGATTCGCGAGGCGGCGATGCCGTGGCCGGAATTTTCAAAATGCAAGTCGGCTGTGATGAGGCAGGATCTACTGTACGGCATGCCCAACAGCATGTATGAGGGATTACGGTGGTCACGCCTGTGGAATGGTGAATCGGAGACCCGGCTGAACCTGCTGCGCGCGGCGATCGAGTGCGGGCTGACGACCGAAACGCAGGTCGAGAGGATCGCCCCCAAGCAAATCGACCGCGAATCGCCGTGGCGCGACCCGTTCACCGGGAAGCCGCTGCGCGTGATCAATGGGACATCAAACACGCTGACCATTTACAGCCTCGGCCCCGATGCCGTCGACCAGCGCTGCCGGGTCACGTATGACCCGACGAACGGCATCATCTCGCCCGGCGATGTGTGGTTGGAAGCAGGCCGGGTCCGCCGAACCCGGGACGGGAATTAAACAAACCTATTGCCGGGAGGTCGCCGTCGGCGACGCCGGCATGCAGATGAACTGCGAGGCCGTGATCATCACCACCGCCCCCAGCGGCGCGAACCAGGGGAACGCCAGCGTCAGGAACTGCGGCTCGGGCGAGTCGGGATAAACCACCTTGCACAGGTTTAAAAACATGATGACCGCCACGCACGCCACGATCGTGATGGGGGGCGAGATTTTGCGCGGCAGCAGGAACACGGAGCTGACGATCAACGCCGCGCCGGCGGCCGCGATCGCCCACGGCGCCCACGGCTCGTGCCACCTCAGCGCGAAGATCGTCATCACGCTCAGGAGCGCCGCCCACTCCATCCCCTCGGCGCGCCGCCGCAGCCCGGGGATCAGCGCCATCAGGAACGTGCCCAGGATCCCGCCCGCCGTGTAGCCGACGACCGACAGCGCCAGCACGATGAGCAGCTGCCGCGCGTCGCGCATTTCGTAAAACAACGAGGCCATCGCACACAGGACGACGCCCCAGAACACGACGAAAATACGGCTGACGCGAATCGCGTTGGTCTCGGATTGCTCGTCGCCGTGAACCAGCTTGAACCTGCCGCCGAGTCGGTGCAGCGTTTCGATCGATTGCTGCGCCAGCGCGGCGAGGATCGACTCGAGCGTGCTGATCGCCGCGGCGAAAATCCCGGCGACCATGATCCCGCCGAAGAACCAGTGCACGCGGTACTTGATGAATACCGGCAGCAGGCTGTTTTCGTCCTGGTCGATCTTCGCGATCTCCTCCGGCAGCGGCACGCCGGCCATCCCGCTCTTCTGGTAGAACGCCCACAGCCCGACGCCGACCAGCAGGCAGACGAGCATGAGCACCTGGCTGACGCTCGACCAGATGATGGCGCGGCGCGCCTCGCGCGGCCCCCGGCAGCAGAACATCCGCTGCACCATCATCTGGTCGGTGCCGTAGGCGGCCAGCCCCGCCAGCGTCGAGGCCACGAGCCCCGTCAGCAGCGTGAACTCCTTGCGCGGGTCGAGGCTCAGGTCGAGCCACTCGAGTTTGCCGGCATCGCTCGCCAGCTTCAGGATCGTCCCGATCCCGCTCTCGCCCGTTGCGGTCTGGAATTGCCCGACGACAACCACGAGCGTCAGCGCCGCCGACAGGCTGAAGATCACGAACTGGATGACGTCGGTCCAGATCACGGTCTTGATCCCCCCCATGTAGGTCCACAGGATCGCCACCGCGCCGATGATCCAGATCGAGTAATGGATGCCGAAATCGGAATCGCCGGTCTGGCTGATAATCACGTTGAGGACGACCGCCGACATGAGGAGGCGCGCCCCCTGGCCCATCATCCCGCCGACCATGAACAGCGCGCTGGTCGTGCGGCGCGCCCGCTCGCCGAGCCGGTTGCCGATGTATTCGTACGGGCTGTAGATCTCCTCGTCGTAGTAGCGCGGCACGAACACGAACCCGACGATGATCCGGGCCAGGATCGTGCCGACGCCCAGGATCGCATAGGTCATGTTGCCGGTCTCCGCCCACAGGAACGCCGGGGCGCCGACCAGCGTCACCGCCGAAAGCTCGGTGGCGATGATCGAGCCGCAGATCGCGTACCATGGCAGCTTGCGCCCGCCGAGGAAGAAGTCGCGGATCGTCGCCTGCCGGCCCGCCAGGCGCTTGCCGAGCCACGTGGTGAACAGCATGTAGCCGACAATGACGATCCAGCTGAGCGAAGAAAAGTGACCAGAGAACATGACGAATCAACCCTTCCCCGTGCGTCTGCCGCGAATCAGCAAGCCTATAAAGAACGGCCCGCCCAGAAGCGCCGTCAGGATCCCGACCGGCAGCTCGGCGGCGTGCCACATCGTGCGCGCGGCCGTGTCGCAGGCGATCAGGAACGCCCCGCCGCCGAGCATGACGCACGGCAGCAGCAGGACGTGGCCCGGCCCGACGATCCGCCGGACGGCGTGCGGCACGAGCAGCCCCACAAAGCCGATCGGCCCGGCCACGGCGACGACCGAGCCGGTGGCCAGCGACCCGAGCAGGAACGCCCACACCTGGAGCCGCGTGACGTTCACGCCGCGGCCGCCGGCGAGCTCCTCGCCCAGGGCCAGCTGGTCGAGCGGCCGGGCCAGCGCCAGCATCCCCGCCAGCGCCGGCATGACCAGCACGGCGAGCATTTCCACGTCGCGCCACGTCGCCCACGACAGTTGGCCGATCATCCAGCGGTCCATGTTCGCGAGCAGGCCCGGCGAGGCGAAGTAACGCGCCGCCATGATCAGCGCCGAGAAGATCAGCCCCATCGTGACGCCCGCCAGCAGCAGCTCGTTCGTCGAGAGCCGCCCCCCCGTCCGCGCCAGCATGTAGATCAGGATGATGGCCAGCAGCGAACCCGCGAACGCGAACAGCTGGACGAGGCTGACCGGTCCCCACGCGGCCGCCATGCCCGGGACGAGCTCGGCGAGGTAATACGCCACCACCGCGCCGAACGAGCCGCCGCTGGCGACGCCGAGCGTGTAGGGGGTGGCCAGCGGGTTGCGCAGCAGCGCCTGGAACACGGCGCCCACGGCGGCCAGCCCCGCGCCGGCCAGGAGCCCCAGGAAAATCCGCGGCAGCCGGATGTAAATCAGGATGTCGACGTCGACCGGCCGCGCCGACGGGTTGCGCACCCATTCCCCGAGCGCATCGATCGAATCGATTTTCTCCAGGCCGACGAGCGGCGCGAGCAGGACGGCCGCCGCCGCCATCGCGAGAAACACCCCGACCACGGCGCAGTATTTTCTGGCGCTCAGCCGGCTCATGAGGGGCCTCCGTGCCGGCCGAGCAGCACGACCATCGGCGAGCCGACGACCGGGTTGCGCTCGACGATCAGGTTGACGTCGTAGACCTGGCGCAGGACCGGCTCGCGCATGACCTCGCTCGGCGGGCCGTCGGCCACGAGCCGGCCCTCGTGCAGCAGCGCCAGCCGGTCGCAGTAGCGCGCCGCCAGGTTCAGGTCGTGCGTGATGACGATCACGCCGAGCCCGGCGCGCGCCAGCTCGGCGATCTGCTCGAAGACGTCGATCTGGTGGTGCAGGTCGAGGGCCGACGTCGGCTCGTCGAGCAGGAGGAACCGGCTCTGCTGGGCGAGGACCGACGCCAGCAGCACCTGTTGGCGCTCGCCGCCCGACAGCGCCGCCAGCGACCGCCGCGCGAACGCCAGCGTGCGCGTCCACTCCATCGCCAGCCGCACGATTTCCCGGTCGCGCGGGCCGGGGACGCCGAACGCGCCCAGGTGCGGGTAGCGCCCCTGCGCGATCACCTCTTCGGCGGTAAAGTCAAACGTCGGCCGCACGTCCTGCGGCAGCCACGCCACGGCCCGGGCGCGCTCGCGGGGAGAAAGCCTGGCGAGCGGCTTGCCGTTGAGCGTCACCGCCCCCGCCGTCGGCTCGATCTGCCCGGCCAGCGCGCGCATCAGCGTCGACTTGCCCGAGCCGTTGGGGCCGACCAGGCCGATCAGGTCGCCGGGCCGGCAGACCAGATCGATCTCGCGCAGGCACCACCACGTCGGCTGGAACTGATGGCCGACGCCGCGCGCGGCCAGCTCGAGGCTCGCGCCGGCCGCCGGCGGGATGAGGGCGTGGGTGGTGGGGTCGGGTGCCAAATGTCGGATCAATTCGATTGACGATTACGATTACGAGCACAAGCACGAGCACGAGTATGAACGCGGCATACCCGAGGTCGCTACATCGTAATCTGGCATACCCGATCGAAGTGTGCGAATATTTTCGGATTATGCGCGCCCGGACGGCACCACACACATGCGAGCCGCTGCGCCTCGGCGCGGTCGCCTACCTCAACGTGCGGCCGCTTTCGACGGGGCTCGAGAGCCTGCAAGGGCTTGAATACTGCGAGGCGCCGCCGAGCCGGCTCGCCCACTGGCTCGAGCTCGGCCGGATCGACATCGGCATGGTCCCGGTCGCGGCGATCATCAACCACCCTGAGTGGTCGGTCGCGCCCGGGACGATGATCGGCACGCGCGGGGCCGTCCGCAGCGTGATCATCACGGGGCTCGGCAAGCCCTCCGAGTGGCGCGTCCTGCGCCCCGACGCCCAGTCACGCACGAGCAACGCCCTGAGCCGGATTCTCACCGAGCGCTGCATGGGTTTGGATCTGGAGCCCGGCCGGCCGGTCCCGTTCGACGAGCCCGAACCCTCGGACCTGCTCCGGCCGGGCGAGGCGATGGTGCTCATCGGGTCGCGCGCGCTGCGGTCGTGGGCGAGGCTGCGCGCGCGCGGGGCGAGGATCTACGACATGGGCACGCTGTGGACGCGCTGGACGGGCCTGCCGTTCGTCTTCGCGATGTGGGCGATCCGGCCGGGCGCGCCGATCGGCGGCTGGCTCGCGCGCCTGGACGAGGTCAAGGCGCGCAACCGCGACAAGGCCGGGCGCGTCGCGTCGCGCTGGCCGGGCCTGGCGTTCGACCGGCTCACGCCGCGGCAGGCGTCGTATTACCTGCGCCGCAACGTCGATTTCGATTTCGACGCCGCGGCGCGCAGGGGGCTGGAGCGTTTTTACAGGGAAGGGCGTGAACTTGGGCTCTTTGCCGACGGCTGGAAACTCAGGATCTGGCAGGCGGGGCGGGTCTCCGACCCGACTCTGGTCACCACCAACCATAATCATTGACCTGCGGCCCGGCGTTGATAAGATGTCCTAGTCCCACCCAGGGGCGCCTGTAGCACAATGGTTAGTGCATCGGCCTTCCAAGCCGAGGATGTGGGTTCGATTCCCATCAGGCGCTCCAATTTTTTGGGTGAACCCTGGCCCGGCGGCCATTTTCAGGAAGCGGAACAGTTTGCGCTGCGGCCGGCCGGGAGAAACGGGTGTTCAGCTTCGATCAACCTCTCCCGAAATTTTCCGAGAAATAATGATGATTATTTAAGCTATCAATTGTGCATGCGGTTGCAATCCTGTGCAACGGGTTGGCTCTTTTGTTGCTCATGGTGGTCCGTGTACGACCTGTTGTGAACGTTTTGGGGCGCTGCATCCCCGCCGATGTGTTTCCATTTGAGAACGGGTTCATTCATCCATAAGACAATTAGTGAAAACCGATTAGCCGGATTGCAGGCGGTTTCACCCGCCCCGTGAACGGCGTACTTTCATCATTTAACAATTTGGGTCTCCGACTGGCATTCATGTTGCTTGGATAATTATCGATCAACGCAGTTTTTGTTTTTTGTGTCGGCTGTTTTATGTCCGGATTCCTGTCGGAATCCTGAATAAACCAGGGAGGTGCTTTTATGCTTCGCAAAGCGATGAAAGCTTTCATCCGCGATGAAAGCGGCATGGAGACTGTGGAGTGGGCCGTGTTGCTCGGCCTGATCCTCGCCGGCGTCATCGGCGTCGTCCTGACGCTCGGCCCCAAGGTCACCGCGAAATTCCAGGCGGTCGATACGGCGTTGCCGTAGGCCGCGGTTGGCGGCGCGATCCCATTCAACGCCGGTGGGGCCGGGGAATCAGGCATCACATGTGGTGGATCATCGTTGCGACAAGCCTGGTGGCTGCGGTCTTTGACATCCGTCAGAGGCGCATCCCCAATTTCCTGACCCTGCCGGTGTTGGTGGCGGGCTTGGCGTGGAACGGGTATCGGGGAGGGCTGGACGCGCTCGGGTGGGCGCTGTGGGTTGCCATCGTCCTGGCCCTTCCCTACCTGGTCTTGTTCGCGGCCGGGATGGGCGGCGCGGGAGACGCCAAGCTGATGGGCGCGCTCGGCGCATGGCTCGGCGCGCCGTATGGGTTTTACCTGCTCGGCGGGGTCGCCGCCAGCGGCGCGGTGCTCGGCCTGGCGTATGCGCTGCTGCGCCGCCGCGCCGCCCAGACGTGGCGCAATCTCGCCGGCATGACGATGTTTCTGCCATGGATCGCCCTGGGGCCGGGTTCGCTCAGGGAACGCGCGAGCGTCCTGCCGACGGCCCAGGTGATGACCCGCATGCCGTACGCGGTGGCCGTGTTCGTCGGCAGCTGCGTGACGGCCGGAGGGGTATGGCTATGGAATATTTGACAAGACGCCGGAGGCGGGGGGTCATCTGCGTGGAAATGGCCGTCCTGCTGCCGCTGCTGATCGTGCTGCTGCTGGGGCTGCTCGAGTACGGGTGGCTGTTCACGAAGGCCCATCAGATCACGAATATCGCGCGCAACGGCGCGCGGCTGGCGGCGCTGCCGGACTCGACCGTGGCCGACGTCCAGGCGCAGGTCACCAACCAGATGGCGGCGGTCGGCCTCGCCGGCAAGTATACGCTGTCGATCAGCCCGGCCAATATCTCCGCGCTGGACTCGGGCCAGGCGCTGTCGGTCACGGTGACGGCCCCGTGGTCGGGCGTCTCGCTGTTCAATTGCGCGTTGCTCCCCGGGCCGGATTCGCTGGGGGCGTCGGTGGTCATGGCCAAGGAAGGCCCATGAGGTGATAGCCGGAGGAGACCCATGAAAACATCGTTCATCGTCCTGATCATCCTTGGCCTGCTGGCCGCCGCCTCGGCCGCCGCGCTGACGGCCTCGATCGGCTCGCGCGGCCGCCCCGGCGCGCAGGCCGAGCCGGTCGCCAAGGTGCTCGTTGCCGCGCGCGGGATCGAGCCGATGACCGTGCTCGACCAGGCGATGATCGCCGTGCGCGAAGTGCCGCGCAAACAGGCCCCCGCCGGCGCCTACGGCGATCCGGTCCAGGTGGTGGGGCGGGTCGTGTCGACGCCGCTGGCGCAGGGCCAGCCGGTGATGCCGGCCAACTTCGCCCCGCGCGGGGCCGGCCTCGAGCTGGCGACGCAGCTGGGCCCCGGCACGCGCGCCGTGACGGTTTCGCTCAACGTCCCCTCCTCGCTCAAGGGGCTGCTCTACCCCGGCAGCGTCGTCGACGTCCTCGTGTCGTTCCGCCTGCAGAGCGCCAACAGCGCGCTCGGCGAGGCGGTCGCCACGACGCTGCTCGAAAACATTCAAATATTGGCGGTCGACAATCAGCTCGTTTCGAACCCGGAGGAGACGGCCGCGGTGGAGGTCAAGAACAGCCGGCCGGCGGCGGGCAACAACCAGTGCCTCGTCACGTTCAAGGTCGATCCGCGCCAGGCCGAGGCGCTGCAGCTGGCGACCGAATACGGCAAGGTCAGCCTCGCGCTGCGCAACCCCTCCGACCGCGTGCCGATCGACGCCGACGCGACGCTGCTCAGCCAGGGGAAGCTGGCGGGGATGGCCGACCTGCTCAACGCCATGATCGAGTCGCGCAACAAGAAACCGGCCGTGGAGCCGGCGCCGGCGCCGACGCCCGTCGTGATCGTGGAAAAGAAGTCCGAGCCGGCGCGGCCGCGGGGCTGGCAGGTTGAGGTGTATCGCGGGGTGGCCCGCGAGGTGGTGTCGATCCCGGCGCGGTAGGGAGCGATTACGAGCACGACGCACGAGCACGAGTACGGGTGGGATAGAGGCGCATTTTCAATCAAGTGCGCGGCAACAACACAAGGAGTCGTCTTCGTGGAACACATCTCTTCTCGCAACTGGTCGCGTAAGTTTCGGCGGGGCGCGCTTGGGGTGTTGATGCTGCTGCTGGCCGCCTCGATCGCCCCGGCCCAGATGCCCGAAGTGGCGCTGGACGGCCGCGGCGAGCCGATCACGGCGATGTCGGGGCAGTCGCGGATCCTGCGCGCGCCGTGGAAGGTCAGCCGCGTCACGGTCGGCGACCCCAGGATCGCCGACGTGCAGATGATGGGCGTCGACCGCCTGATCCTGATCGGCAAGTCCCCCGGCACGACCGACCTGAGCGTCTGGAACGAGGCCAACCAGGCCTACCACTACAAGGTCGAGGTGATGATCGACCTCGAGCGCTTTCAGCGCGAGCTGAGCGACCTGTTCCCGGGGGCGAACCTCCAGCTTTCGCACACCGAGGGGGTCTACATCGTCGGCGGCACGCTGAGCACGGCCGACCAGGCCGAGCGCGTGCAGACGTTGCTGACCAGCGTCGGCGACCAGGCCAAGATCAAGTTCGTCAACATGACCCGCCTGCCCGGCGTGCAGCAGGTCCAGCTCAAGGTGCGCCTCGCCGAGGTCAACCGCACCGCCATCCGCGCGCTCGGGCTCAACGTCCTCAAGACCGGCGAGGACTTCTTCGGCGTCCTGCAGACCGGCACGGCCAGCGGCGGCGCACTCAACCCGGTTTCGATCGGCCCGCTCAAGGGGTCGAGCGTCCGGGGGGGCAGTTCGTTCGGCTTCACGGAGGACGTCCAGACCAACCCGCTCGTGACGATGATCGCCGGTTTCCCCGGCACCAACCTCGAGCTGTTCATCCAGGCCCTGGCCGAAAACCAGTATCTCAAGATCCTGGCCGAACCGACGCTCATCGCGCGCAGCGGCGAGACGGCCGAGTTCCTCGCCGGCGGCGAATACCCGATCCCGGTCGTGCAGGGGGGCGCGGTCGACGGCGTGTCGATCACGATCGAATACCGCCAGTACGGCGTTGGGCTCAAGTTTGAGCCGACCGTCCTCGGCGACGGCGCGATCCGGATGAAGGTCGCGCCCGAGGTCAGCGAGCTCTCCGACATCGGCGCGGTCGAAATGGAGGGGTTCCGCGTGCCGACCGTCCTGACGCGGCGCGCCTCGACGACCGTCGACATGAAGAGCGGCCAGACGTTCGCCATGGCCGGCCTGATCAGCCAGAGCAACCGCACGCGCGTCACCAAGGTCCCGCTGCTTGGGTCGATCCCGGTGCTCGGCGCGGCGTTCCGCACCGTGCACGACGAGAAGTCCAACACCGAGCTCCTCGTGCTGGTCAAGGCCGAGCTGGTCGAGCCGCTCTCGATCGGTCAGGAGGTGCCGCTGCCGGGCGTCGCCGAGGCCTCGCCGAGCGACTGGGAGCTGTACGCCATGGGCGAGGTGACCGGCAGCAAGGCCTCACGGGCCGACGCCGACTGGCTCAAGGCGCACGACTGGGACAAGCTGCGCGGCCCGGGCGCGTGGGCCAACTACGACGAGCCGCCGTCGATCAAGCGCAAAGTCGAGCCGCGGAAGTGAAATGATTTCGGATTTCGGATTTCGGAATTATGAACCACGGAAGACACGGAATACACGGAAGAGGATTGTGCGATGGTGTTGCTGTCTAAAGTGATCCTGGTCAGCGAGGACCCGCAGGTCCGGGACGCGGTCGGGGCGGCGCTGCGCAACGGCGACGGCGGCGAGCTTGCGGCCTGCCGCGACCTCGAGGAGCTCGCGGCCCGGCTCGACGCCGACCCGTCGATGGTCGTCCTCGTCGACGACGGCCCGCGCGACGCGATGCTCGCCGACCTCGAGCCGGTCGTCAATCGCTACGCCCACAGCCGGTTCGTGGTCCTGACCGCCCAGCGCACGCCGCAGATGCTCATGCGCTCGATGCAGATCGGGATCCGCCACATCCAGCTCAAGCGCGACATCCCCGAGGAGCTCGGTTACGCGGTCGGCGCGCTTCTCGGGACGCTCAGCCCCGTGCAGGCCGCGCGCGGCTCGCTGATCACGGTGCTGTCGGCCGGCGGCGGGTGCGGCGCGACGACGCTGGCCACCAACCTCGCCCTCGAGCTGCACGCCTGCGGCCGCGACCCGGTCCTGCTCGTCGACGGCGACAGCCATTACGGCTCGATCGGCGTGTATCTGAACATCGAGGGGCGCTACGGGCTCGATTACCTGCTGGGCAGCGACCGGCTCGACGCGGCGCTTCTGCAATCGACCGCGTTCCATTACCAGAACGGGTTCGACGTCATGCTCAACCCGGCCGTCGAAAGCGCGCGGCGCGGCGGCGAACCGGCGCCCGAGCGTTTGGCCGAGATCCTCGAGCTGTGCGCCAAGACCTACAGCATGACGATCGTGGACCTGCCCCGGCCGGCGGGGGCGGCCCTGGAATACGCCGCGCGCGCCAGCAGCCTCGTCCTGATCGTGATGCAGCCGGCGATCAAGGACATCCGCATGGCGCGGATCCTGACGCGGATGCTCGACGCGGCCGGCGTCGCGCCCGGCCAGCTGATGATCGTCGTCAACCGCTACCAGAAGCAGAACCCGATCCAGCTGGCGCAGATCCAGAAGATCTTCGCGCCGACCGGGCTGTTCTGCGTCAGCAACGATTTCGACAACGCCAACCGCGCCGCAACCGAGGGCCAGCCGCTGAGCCAGTGCGCGCGGCGTTCGCGGCTGGCGCGGGACATCGCCGAACTGGCGCTCAGCTGCGCCAGCCGCGCCAGGAATCCAAGGAACGAGGTCACCGCTTCACTGTCATGATGGATCAACTCGAAAACATCCCGTCCGCGGCCCAGGCCGCGGGGCCGCACGGCAACGGCAACGGCCACGCCGAGCCGCTCCATGGCGACCTCAAGGGGCGCATCCACGCCATGCTGCTGGAGTCGATGGACCTGGCCGCGGCCCGGCGCATGAGCATGGCGCAGCTCTACGGCGAGTGCTCGCGCAAGATCGAGGTCCTGCTGCGCCAGGAACAGATCCCGATGTCGGCGGTCGACAAGGACCGGCTCATGCAGGACATCCTCGACGCGATCTTCGGCCTGGGGCCGATCGAGGACTTCCTGCGCGACCGCACGATCAGCGACATCCTCGTCAACGGCCTGAACCCGGTCTACATCGAGCAGGGCGGGATCCTCGCCAGGACCGGCGTGCGGTTCACGAGCGAGGCCGAGCTGATCCAGGTCATCCAGCGCATCGCCAACCGGGTCGGCCGCCGCATCGACGAGAGCTCGCCGATGCTCGACGCGCGCCTGAGCGACGGCTCGCGCGTCAACGCCATCATCCCGCCGCTGGCGATCGACGGACCGGCGCTGAGCATCCGGCGCTTCGGCACGATCGCGATCTCGCCCGACAAGCTCGTCGAGATCGGCAGCGTCACCGGCGAGATGATCGATTTCCTCAGGCTGTGCGTGCAGTCGCGCCTCAACATCCTGATCTCGGGCGGCACCGGCAGCGGCAAGACGACGTTCCTGAACGTCCTGTCCAAGTGGATCCCCAACCACGAGCGGATCATCACGATCGAGGACGCCGCCGAGCTGCAGCTGCAGCAGGAGCACGTCGTGCGCCTCGAGGTGCGGCCGCCCAACATCGAGGGCAAGGGCGAGGTCACCCAGCGCGACCTGCTGCGCAACGCCCTGCGCATGCGCCCGGACCGGATCATCATCGGCGAGGTGCGCGGCGTCGAGGCGCTCGACATGCTGCAGGCCATGAACACCGGCCACGACGGCTCGATGACGACCGTCCACGCCAACAGCCCGCGCGACGCCCTGCGCCGCATCGAGACGATGGTCTCCATGACCGGCTTCAACTTCCCGGTCCACGTCAGTCGCCAGCAGATGGCCTCGGCGCTGAACATCCTGATCCACCAGGTGCGCCTGACCGGCGGCCGCCGGAAAATCCAGAGCATCGCCGAGATCGTCAACATGGAAGGCGAGAACATCCTGCTGCAGGACCTGTTCCGCTATCACCAGACGGGGGTCGGACCGGACGGCCACGCCCGGGGTTACTTCGAATGCTGCGGCGTGCGGCCGCGGATCATGGAGCGGCTCGTGGCCGAGGGCCACAAGCTGCCCGACAACATCTTCCAGCAGCGCCGTCTGACGAAGGAAGAATAATGGGGCTGCCCCCCATTCGTGCTCGTAATCGTACTCGAGAATCGAATCCTGGAGCCCGTCATCATGCCCGCCATCCACATCGACTTCCAGCAACTGATCCTCATCGTGGCGGTGTTCGTGCTGACGCTGTCGCTGTGGATGATCGGGCTGATGATCTGGACGATGCTCAACACGCGGCGCGAGCGCGAGATCGAGAAGCGGCTCGGGCTGGACGCGCCGCGGGACCCGGGCCGGCGCGAAATCTACCTGTGGATGGACGGCCGCCTCGCGCGCACGAGCGTCGACCGGGTCTCGCAGCTGTCGGTTCGCGAGCGGCTCGACAACCTGATCCGGCGCGCCGGGTGGAACACCACGCCGGCCGCCCTGCTCCTCGTCGCGATCGGCATCCTGGCGCTGGGCGGGATCGCCGCGTTCTTGTGGACAAAAAGCTTGATCGTCGCGGCGGTGGCGGTCATCGGGATCGGCTACGGCCTCGTCGCCTACCCGGGCATCTGCATCGCCCGGATGCGGAACAAGTTCGAGAACCAGCTGGTTGACGCGCTCGGCCTGGCGACGCGATCGCTGCGGGCGGGCCACCCGCTCATCGGCGCGTTCCAGCTGATCGCCCAGGAACTGCCGCAGCCGATCAGCCGCGTCTTCAGCGAGATCTGCCAGCAGCAGGAGCTCGGCACGGGGCTCGACGAGGCGATCACGCGCGCGGTCAACCGGACCAACAGCGACGACCTCAAGTTCTTCGCGACGGCGGTGGTGATCCAGCTGCGCAACGGCGGCAACCTGGCCGACATGATGGAGCGGCTTTCGGTCGTGATCCGCGAGCGGATGCGGCTGGCGCGGCGGGTGCGGATCCTCATCGCGCAGACGCAGCTGAGCAAGAACGTCCTGCTCGCGATGCCGTTCGTCATTTTCCTGATGATCAGCGTCCTCGTCCCCGAGTTCGCCGCGCGCCTGACCGACAACACGACCGGCCGCATCATGCTCGGGGTCGCCGGCATCGGCATGCTGATGGGCGCGTGGGTCATGAAGAGGATCTCGACGCTGCGCTACTGAGGGGGGACCATGGACTGGATGGAACAAATCGTCATTGCGATCCTGGCGTTCACGGCGGTCTGCTCGCTCGGCAGCGCGTTCCTGATCGACCGCGGCGCGCGGCGGACGCTCGACCAGCGGCTGCGGTTCGCCGCGCCCGACAACCCCGCCGACGAGAAGAAGGCCGACTCGCCGCTGCGGTTCCTCCGCTGGCTCGGCACGCGCGCCTCGTTCCGCGGCACCTCGCGCAAACTGCAGCAGAGCCTCGTGCAGGCCGGGATGCTCTCGCCCCACGCCGCGGTGCATTACCTCGGCATCAAGCTGGTCTTCCTGCTCGCCGGCTTTGCCGGCCTGACCGCCCTGCAGCTGGCGCTCGAGCTCGACCCGGCGCGCGGATTCCTGATGATCGCCGGCGGGACGATGACCCTGTTTTTCCTGCCCAACCTGTACGTCGTGTGGCGGCGGGAGAAATACTGCACCGAGATCCGGGGCTACCTGCCCGACACCGTCGACCTGCTCGAGATCTGCGTGTCGGCCGGGATGGGGCTCGACATGGCGTGGAACACGGTCGGGGGCGAAATCCGCCGGATCAGCCCGCGGCTGGCCGACGAGATGGCGCTGACGAACCTGGAGATGCACCTGGGCGTGCCGCGCGCCGACGCGATGCGCCACATGTCCGTCCGCACCGGCGCCGACGAGATCGGCTCGCTCGTGGCGGTCATGGTCCAGTCCGAGCGGTTCGGCACCAGCATCGCGGAGATCCTGAAGGTTTTCGCCACGACGATGCGCGAACAGCGCAGCCAGCGCGCCGAGGAGAAGGCCGAGAAGATGTCGGTCAAGATGATCTTCCCGATGGTGCTGTTCATTTTCCCCGCGCTGCTGATCATCGCCGTCGGCCCCGCGCTGATGACGCTGATCGAGGTGCTTAGCTATTGATGGTTCGTGCGCTCATTGATGTTCGTGTCCATGTTCGTGCTCGTGCTCGTAATCGTAATCGTAATCGAGAATCGAAAACCCATCAGGAGGTTGTTCCAACATGAAACGAGTTCACCTCGGGATCGCACTGGCCGCCATGCTGGTTGCGGTGGTCGCCGCCGGTTGCTGCCATCGCCCCAAGGACGTGGTGTGCGCGCCCAATCCGGATCGCCGCATCGTGGCGTCGATCCTCGACGAGCAGGCGGTGGCGGCCGTGCAGCGCCAGCGCGCGATCTATTCGTGGCATTTCGCTCCGGGAACGGCCGACCTGACCGAGCTTGGACGGCGCGATCTGGCGATCATCGCCGCGCAGGACAAGACGCGCCCGGGCACGCTGCACGTGCGGCTGGGCTCGGACGACATGCGCGAGGCGCGGCTGGCGGCCATCCGGACGTACCTGGAGTCGCAGGGGGTCGAGGTCGCGCGGATGAACTTCGACGAGGACTGGCCCGGCGGCGACGGGGTGGGCGGCGAGGCCGCGGCGCGGTCGGTGACGCCCGACGCGGCGGGGCCGATGCCGATCCTGATCGCCCCCGCGATGGGCTCGCCCGCGTCGGGCCCGGCGCCGTCGAACAACCGGTATTGAAATTCCCGGGAACGCCGCTCTCCCGAGTGGCATTCAAGCCATGAAAAGGAATCATCCATGATGTGGAGTTTTACCCGAATTTCCGTTCTGGCCGCCTGCGGGCTGATGGCCGCCTGTTCGCATGCGCCGAAGACGATCACGATGAAGACCCCCGACGGCAAGCACGAGGTCATGGCGCCGCTGCCGGCGACGCTGTTCTCGATGGCGCGGGTGCTCGAGGCGCAGGGGCGCCACGACGACAGCGAGGCGCTGCTGCGCCAGCTCGTGGTCGGCCATCCCGATTACGTCCTGGCCTACTACGAGCTCTCCGACATCCTCGCGCGCCAGCACCGGCTCGACGAGGCGCTGCTTGTCCTGCAGGCGGGGCTCGAGGAGGCCCCCCAGGACCCGATCCTGCTCAACAACGCCGGCATGTGCGAGCTGATGCGGAAGAGCTACGACAAGGCGTTCGAGTATTTCAAGAAGGCCGCCGCGGCGGACCCGGCCGACAACCGCTACAAGGCCAACCAGGCCCTGGCGATGGCGATGCGTGGCAACCTGAACGACGCCCGCGCGATCTACGGCTCGTTCCTGCCGCCCGAGCAGGCCGACCAGAACATGAAAATCATTGAAAAGACACGCCTGTCGGAGGTGTCCAACGCCAAAAAGAAATAATGACGTTGTTGTTTTGCGGGGAGCGATTGCCAATGAAACGATTCCAGCGTGCAGGACAACGGGGCGTCATGCTGATCTGGGTGGCTTTCGTGCTGATGATCCTGATCGGCATCATCGGGTTCTCGGTCGATGTCGGTCTGGGCACATACGTCTCGAACCAGCTTCAGGCCGGCGCCGACGCCGCCGCGCTCGCCGGGGCGCGGATGGTCCGGACCGACATCGGGCAGGCGCGCCTCGACGCGCAGGCGATCGGCGGATCCAACAAGGCCTCCCGCCAGTTCATCACCCTGGCCCTGAACGAAACGAACGATGATGCCGGCGACATTGTCATCGGGCGCTACTCGCGGACCCTGCGGACGTTTACGCCGCAGCTCAACAACCCCAACGCCGTGCAGGTCAATGCGCGGCGCACCGCGGAGTCCGAGGACGGCCCCCTGCCGCTCGCGTTCGGACCGCTCTTCGGCGTCAGGACCGCGAACGTGCAGCGCCAGGCGACCGCGATGATCGGCGGCGGGACCGGCGAGGGGATCATCTGCCTGTCGCCCGACGACCCCAAGGCGTTTTACGTCCGCGGCAGCGCCATCGTCAGCGTCAACGGCGGCGACATCCAGGTCGACTCCACGGCGGCCAACGCCGCCGACCTGCAGGGGAGCAAGTTCATCGTCGACGCCCCGTCGATCAACATTTGCGGCGATATCGACCTGGGCGGCGGCGATATCGGCGACACCGTCATCAACCCCGGCGCGGCCTACAAGCCCGATCCGCTCGCATACGTTCCCGAGCCGACGTGGGACGCCGCGACCGATCGCGGCCAGGCCAAGATCACGGTCGAGACCGTGACCCTGTCGCCGGGTTACTATTCGGGCGGGTTCGATTTCTCCGGCGGCAACATCACGCTCGAGCCGGGTATTTACGTCCTCGGCGGCGCCGGCTTTAACCTGCGCGGCGGAACCAACCTGACCGCCAACGGCGTCATGATTTTCATCGATTCGGGGCCGGTCTCGATCAACGGCACCGGCAACATCGTCATGACGCCGCCCAACCCGGAACTGCATTCGTTCCCCAACGCGCAGACCTACGAGAACATCCTCTTCTTCCAGGCGCGCGACAACACGACGCCGAGCCTGATCAACGGCACGGCCGGCCTGGACCTGTCGGGCTCGCTCTACTTCCCGGGAAATGCCGTCACGGTCAGCGGCACGAGCGACAAGCTCGGCAACCAGTTCATCGCGCACACGATGGAGATCGCCGGCAATTCCAACCTGACGATCGTCTACAACGGCGACGAGGTCGCCCCGGGCAACAGGATCTTTCTGGTTAAGTAAAGCATCTTAATAAATGATAGCCGCGCAACAGCCGGCGGGCGAATGGGATTGATGCGCTGAAAGCGCAAAAGATTCCAGCCTGGGGCGGAGCGAAGCGCAGCCCCAGGTCAGCGAGCCCGCATCGACAAGAGCTCTGAAAGAGCGCAAGAAATTTCTCC
>JBDKRG010000017.1:0-6013 GCA_039683515.1 Candidatus Sumerlaeia bacterium
ACAGCAGATTAAAGAATGCCGCCGGCCGCTCCATCCGCACGCACACGTCACCGACAGCTACCGGGGGCGAACCGGCAATCTCCGTTTGCCGCTTGACTTAACTTCTCATGGATGTCACTCGCTCTATCACTGCCGTCAAGGGCTCCAGTCGTGCGCCCCCATCCAAGATGATGGGTTCCTTTTCCCTTTGGTCCCTTTGGTCCCTTAGGTCCCTTCTCAAACCCATCGCCAGCAGGTGGTCAAACTACTAGCGCGGTTTCGCCAGCACCGTCGCCTTCGGGCTCGACGCGATCGCCCACAGCAGGAAGAATAGCGCCGGGGCCAGGAACCACTGGAACCGGTCCTGGTGGATCACCTCGCGCCGCGCGTCGAACTTCACTTTTTCCTGCTGGTCGATCCCCGTCGCGACCGAGCCGATCGCGGACTCGGGCGAGAACCCCGCCGCATACGCCTTGCCGCCGGTGATCCGCGCGATCTCGTTGAGCGTCTTCATGTCGAGCGCGGTGCTGACCGACTTGCCGCCTGCGTCCTTCTTGAACTGGCCCCCGTCCTGCAGCGGCGCCCCGGCCGCCGTCCCGATCCCGATGGCGTAAATCGCGATCTTCTTGGCGGCGGCTTCCTTGGCGGCATCGATGGCCTTCCCCTCGTTGTCCTCGCCGTCGGTGATGAGCACCATCGCGCGGCCGCCCTGGCTGCCGTCGTTCTCGAACGCCAGCGTCGTCGTGCGGATCGCCGCGCCGATGTCGGTCCCCGCGGTGCTGATCGAGTCGGTGCCGAGCGAGTCCAGGATCAGCCGGACCATCGCCTGGTCGAGCGTCATCGGGCACTGCAGCACGGCCGTCCCGGAAAAGACCACGATCCCGACGCGCTGGCCGACGAGCCGGTGCAGCAGGAGCTTGAGGCTCGACTTGGCGCGCTCGAGCCGGTCCGGCTGCACGTCGCGCGCCCGCATGCTCGGCGACACGTCGAACGCGACGATGACGTTGGTCCCCGCGCTCTGGATCGTCTGCTCGATCTGGCCGTATTGCGGGCGGGCCGCGGCGATCGTCAGCAGCCCGAGCGCGAGCAGCAGCAGCACGACCCGCCGCCGGCGCCAGTTCCGGATCGAGGCCGGATACAGCCGCCCCAGCACGGCCTCGTCGCCCAGCTTGCGCGCAGCGCGCTTCCGCCACGCCAGAGCGTTCCAGCCGATGAACGCCAGGACCGGCCAGAGGAAGAGAAGGTACAGGATCTGTGGGTTGTCGAACCGCATCGCAAGAAATTTCTAGAGTGTTTCTCGAAAGTTTTGTCCGCCTCGTGCTCGTGCTCGTGCTCGTAATCGTAATCGAATCAACGCATTCTTCGTCGAGAATCGCGACAGAACTTCTTGGAAGCACTCTAATCGGTCAGAATCGGAAATAAACTCGAAACAATGAATGCGAAGAATAAATATTAAAAGAACAAATCAATGCCTCGAATCACGGGAACGTCCTGAGCCACGTGTTCTCCAATAAAAACGCGAGCAACAGCAAAAGCAAAGCCGGGATCATCAGGTAATGGCCGAGCTCGTCGTAATACTGGAGCGTCGGCTGCTGGCTGCGCGTGCGCTCCATCTGGTCGATCTGCCGGTAAATCTTCTCGAGCGAATTGCCGTCGGTCGCGCGGAAGAACTGGCCGCCGGTGATGTTCGCGATCTTGCTCAGCTCGTCCGTGTTGAGCCGCATCGGGATCATCTGCGTTCGCACGCCGAACAGCGTCGGGACCTGCACGCGCACGCCCCCCTCGTCCGTGCCGACGCCGATCGTGTAGACGCGCACGCCGAGCTTCTGCGCGATCTGCGCGGCCGTGATCGGCCCGATCTTCCCCTCGTTGTTCTCGCCGTCGGTCAGCAGGATCACGACCTTGCTCTTGGCCTTGGACTGGCGCAGTCGGTCGACGGCGTTGGCCAGCCCCATGCCGATCGCGGTGGCCTCGCCCGAGATGATCTTGAACCGGATGTAGTCGACGAACTGGCCGAGCGCCGCGTAGTCGTGTGTCAGCGGGCAGAGCGTGAACGTCTCGGCGCCGAAGATCACGATGCCGATCTGATCGTCGGTGCGCCCGGCGATGAACTGCTTGACCACCTCCTTGGCCTTCTCGAGGCGGTTGGGGGCGAAATCCTCCGCGCGCATCGACTCGCTGACGTCGATGACGAGCATGATGTCGATCCCCTCGGTGTGGCGCTCGCGCTCGCGCCAGGCGCTCTGCGGCCGCGCCAGCGCGACGATGATCAGCGCCGCCGCGGCCAGCGCCAGCAGCGTCGGCAGGAACAGCATCCTCGAGCGCGCCGAATTGCTGATCATCCCCATCAGCATCAGCGAGCTGAACCGCATCCTCGGGCGCAGGCCCTTCCTGCGCCGCCGCCCGAGCCACAGCCCGATGAGAGGCAGCAACAGAAAAAGCAGAAACATCCAGGGCTGGGCGAATCGGATCATGCCGCGGCCTCCGGAGCGCCGGCCTTGGCGGGCTGGCCCTCGCCGAGCTCGTCGGCCGGCGTCGTCATCTTCACGATCAGCCGCGCGTCGTTCCAGATCGTCCCCCACCGGTCCGGCGCCGGATCGATCCGCGTGAACTTGACCACGTCGCACTCGTCGAGGAAGCTCTGCACCCAGCGGATCACGTCGTCGCCGGGCTCGCGCTCCTGCAGCGCGCGCATGCACTCGATCGTTGTCATGTCGATCGCCGAGATCCCGTAGCGGCGCTCCAGGTAGAGGCGCACGACTTCGGAGACGAGCGTGAAGATCGCCTTGGCGGGCCCGCTCGCGCACACCGGCAGCCGGCTGCGGCGGTCGATCTCGTGCAGCGCCCACAGGCCCGGCGGCAGATCGGGCTCGGGCGGGCCCGACGGCCGGCCGCGCCGCAGCCACCAGCGCCGGCCCAGCCACGCGGCGATCGCGCCGACGAGCAGGGCCACGGCCAACTGCCACACCCAGCTCCAGTCGCGCGCCACCGCGATCGGGTCGCGCAGCGGCGTCAGGTCCAGCGTCCTGGCCGCCGGCGGGATGACGCTTTGCACCTGGATCGTCGGCCCGGCCACGCGCGCCTTGATCGGGTCGCCGCCCGAGGCCGGCTTCCACGTCACGACCGCGTCCGGGATCGTCAGCCGCCCCGTCTCGAACGGCTTGAGCACGGCGATCCAGCTGCCGGCGCCCGACGCGTCGGGCTTCGAATAATCGAGCCGCCAGTCGAGCACCTTGTCCCAGGCGTCCGGGTCGGGCTGGGCGGTCACCGCCGAGATCCGGTGCATGTCGAAGTTGGGGTTGGACGGGCGCAGCCGCAGCTCGAGCCGGCTGCCGATCCGCGCCTGGTTGGGCGTGACCTCGATGGCGAACTCCTGCGTCGTCACGGTCGTCGCCTGGTCGGCCCCGGCGTCGGCGGCCGCCGCCGGGCGCGCCAACGCCAGCGCGGCGCACGCCAGCGCGAGCTGCCAAACCCAAGGGAAGCGGCGAAACATCCAGGTCATGGCGCGGTTGCGGTGGTCACTCCATCGGCATTGGCGGGCGCGGCTTCGGGCGCGGCGGGGACGGCGATCTCGGGCCGCACGATCTCGATCTTGCGCTCGCGGCGCAGCCGGTTCACCTCGGCCTGCTGCATGACCGCGAGCCGGTCGCGCTGGTACGCCGCGATCACCTCGTCCTCGTGCCCCGCGATGCTGGTGATCCGGCCGGTCTTGTGGCCGAGAATCTTGACGACCCCCCAGCCGTCCTCGACTTTAATCGGCCCCGTCGTCGCCCCGTCGACGTAGGCGGCCAGCCGCGCCGCGAGGCCCGGCTTGCGGCCGATCATCTTGATCTCGTCGGCCGTGACGCTCACGCGGCCGAGCTTGTAGCCGTCGGGGAGGTCCTCGAAAACGACGCTGCGGTCGCCGGCGAGCTTGACGAAATCCGCGCCGTCCTGGGCGCGCTGCTGGATGAGCGAGGCCTCGGAGCGTTCCTCGACGACGATCAGCCCGAGCTCGACCTCGGTCTCCCCCTCGCCCCCCCACTTCTTCTGCGCGTAATCGATCAGGTCCTTTTCGCCCGGTGCGGGCAGCTTGTTGATCAGGTCGACCGTCATCGCCTTGTTGAGGCTGACGAGCCGGTTGAGCTGCAGGTCGAGCGCGAGCTGGCCTTTTTTGTCGAGCCCGCGGCGCTGCGCCTCGTCGGCCATGAGCACCATGTCCAGATACTGGCTCACGAAGCCCTTGAATTCCTCGCCCTTGGGCGGGCGGTTGCCGTTGAACTGCCCCCACGCGTAGAGGATCTGCTCGAGCGTGACGGCCTCGTCGCCGACGCGCGCGACGATTTCGTATTGCGCGGCGCTGCGCGTCGTGGTCGACGTCGTCGCGGCCGCCGCGGCCGCCGGCGCGGGGGTCTTGGCGGCCGCGGCCGTCATCGACTCGATCCGGCCCTGCGCGGCCAGCGCGGCGGTCGTGTCGGCCAGCGGTCCGCGATAAAGCTGCACGAGCTGGCGGTTGGCCTCGAGCCGCAGCTGGGGGTCGACCTTCTCGGCGCGCGCGATGCGCTCGTAGATGTGCGCGGCGTCGCCGGGTTCGCCGGCGGCGACCTGCCCGGCGGCCTGGGTCATCATCCGGCGCGCCTTGCGGCTGGAAATGGACGTGATTTCAAACGCGGCATAGACGGCCCCGACGATCATGACCAGCATGAACAGCTTCATGATCAGGCGCTTGCGGCGGGGCTCGCCGTTGGACATGGTAAACAGTGGCTTGACGGGTGTGTTGTTCAACGATGGTTCCTTTGGCATCAGCCGCGCGCCAGGCGCCTGGCGCGCCGCCGGAAGAATGTAAATAGTTCACTCTCATACGGCCGATCGGTCAATAGTTCGATGAGATCGACCTCGTGGCGCCCGCAGAGACTCTTCAGTTCCGCCCGCCGCCGCTCGCTCCGTTCGGCGTATTGGCGCCGCAGCCACGCGTCCCCCGTGTCGATCACCGCCGGCTCGCCCGTCTCGCCGTCGATGATCTCCATCAACCCCGCGTCGGGGAGCTCGCGCTCGAGCGGGTCCTCGATGTGGATGCCGACCAGGTCGTGCCGCCGCCCCACCGTCGCCAGCGCCCGCTCGTAGCCGTCGGCCAGGAAGTCCGAGATCAGGAACACGACGGCGCGGCGCGGCAGCACGAGCCGCAGGTGGTCGAGCGCCTTGCCCAGGTCGGTGCCGCGGCCGGCCGGCTCGTAGGCCAGGACCTCGCGCACGAGCCGTAACACATGCCGGCGCCCTTTGCGCGGCGGGACGACGATCTCCGGCCGGTCGGTCGCCAGAAGCAGCCCGGTGCGGTCGTTGTTGGCGATCGCCGCCAGCGCCAGCACCGCGCAGATCTCGGCCGCCATCTCGCTCTTGAACGACCCGCGCGAGCCGAACTGGCACGAGCCCGACAGGTCGACGACGAAAAACACCGTCTGCTCGCGCTCCTCGCGGAACCGCTTGACGTGCGGCGCGCCGGCGCGCGCGGTCACGTTCCAGTCGATCGAGCGGATTTCGTCGCCGGGGATGTAGGGCCGCACTTCCTCGAACTCGATCCCCTGGCCCTTGAACACGCTGTGATACTCGCCCGCGACGCGCTCCTGCACGAGCCGGTTCGAGACGATCTCGATCCGCCGGACCTTCGACTGGAGGGTGGTGATGTCCAAATCAGGCATTCGAAAATTCCCAATCGTTTCTCACAGAGACGCAGAGAGACAGAGAACTCAGAGAAATTTCATTTTTCGTCATCATCGGGATGATCGGCTCTCATAATGAATTTTATAAGCCGCATCGACCGCCTGACCCGATATCTGGTTTTCTTTCATCCCCGGCTTCCCCGTTTTTCTCCGTACTACTATCCGCCAGAATTTTGCTTTCCTGGCAAGATTTCTAAACAGGAGGCAACAGAGACATGATCCGCCAAAAAATTCTCCGTTCCCTCCGTTGCCTCCTGTTCAGAATTTCTCTGCACCTCTGCCAAACTCTGCACCTCTGCGACAAGGTATTTTTTGGTGATTTTTCGTGTTTACTTTCG
>JBDKRG010000018.1:0-125594 GCA_039683515.1 Candidatus Sumerlaeia bacterium
TCGTACATCTGGGTTCCTCCTGAATGGTTTCTGAGCCGGCTCAGGCCGGGCTCGGCCTTTTTGCCACCGGGAGGAATCCTCTTCACCAACTAACTTCTGCATTCAAACAAAAGTCTTGCGGCAATCGCGGCAATCGACGTAATCGAGACGGGGCTCGGTTTCGAAGCTTGGTGATGATTCGATTACGATTACGATTACGACGCACGACGCACGAAAAGCAGCGGGGATAGCTCTACATCTGGGGAGGAGAGTGGCGCGGGGGGAAGGATCGATTTTTGATTTTCGATTACGATTACGATTACGACGCACGACGCACGACGCACGAAAAGCAGCGGGGATGGCTCTACCTCTGGGGAGAAGAGTGGCGCGGGGGGATCGAATTCGATTTTCGATTACGATTACGATTACGAGCACGAGCACGAACACGAGCACGAGCACGAGCACGAACAGATGCGGGGATAGCGATTTCTGGGGGGAGAATAGCGCGGGGGGATACTGGTAAAAAGTTTCGAGTTCCATAAAAAATTCGGCCGGGGTGTGAACCCCGGCCGATTGATTTGATGCGCCATGTGACGATTACGTCGAGGGCTGGGCCTCGGGGCCGCCGAGGCGCGGGGAGCGGGCGGGTTCGCGCTCGCGTTCCTTGCGCTCGGGCGTCGTGGGCGGCGGCGGGGGCGACGTCTTTTCAAGCGGCGGAAGCTCATCGCCGCGGACGAGGGCCAGGAATTCCTGCTCGTCGAGGGTCTCGCGCTCGACCAGGGCCTCGGCGACGCGGTCGAGGATCTCCTTGTTCTCGCGCAGGACGGTGATGGCGTACTTGTGCGACTCGTCGATGAGGGTCTTGACTTCCTCGTCGATCACGGTCGCCGTCTCCTCCGAATAGTTGCGCTCGCGGGTGATTTCCTTGCCGAGGAAGACGTGGCCGGAGCTGTCGCCGAAGGAGCGCGGGCCGAGCCGGTCGCTCATGCCGAAATCGCAGACCATGCGGTGGGCCAGGTCGGTGGCGCGGCTGATGTCGTTGGCGGCCCCGGTGGTGAACTCGTTGAACTGGATCATCTCGGCGGCGCGGCCGCCCATCATGTAATAGAGCTGGTTCTTGAGCTGCTGGCGGCTCATGTTGTGGCGGTCGTCGCTCGGCAGGATCCAGGTGAGGCCCAGGGCGCGGCCGCGCGGGACGATCGTGACCTTGTGGACGGGGTCCGAGCCCGGCGTGAAGTTCGAGACGAGCGCGTGGCCGGCCTCGTGGTAGGCGGTGACGAGCTTTTCCTTCTCGGTGATGACCATGCTGCGGCGCTCGGGGCCCATCATCACGCGGTCCTTGGCCTCCTCGA
The DNA here is from genome assembly GCA_039683515.1 of Candidatus Sumerlaeia bacterium. GTDB lineage: Bacteria > Sumerlaeota > Sumerlaeia > MVZB01 > MVZB01 > JAJFUE01. The sequence goes on from JBDKRG010000018.1 coordinate 1,332, forward strand.
ACTCGGCGTAGGTGACGATGTCCTTGTTGCGGCGCGCGGCCAGGAGGGCGGCCTCGTTGATCAGGTTGGCCAGGTCGGCGCCCGAGAAGCCGGGCGTGGACTTGGCGATGCGGTTCAGGTCGACGGCCATGTCCATCTTGATCTTCTTGGCGTGGACGCGAAGGATCTGCTCGCGGCCCTTGATGTCGGGCAGGTCGACCGTGACCTGGCGGTCGAAGCGGCCGGGGCGCAGCAGCGCCGGGTCGAGGACGTCGGGGCGGTTGGTCGCCGCGATGAGGATGACGCCCTCGTTTTCGGCGAAGCCGTCCATCTCGACGAGCAGCTGGTTCAAGGTCTGTTCGCGCTCGTCGTGGCCGCCGCCGATGCCGGCAAAGCGGCTGCGGCCGACGGCGTCGATTTCATCGATGAAGACGATGCAGGGCTTGCTCTTCTTGGCCTGGTCGAACAGGTCGCGGACGCGGCTGGCGCCGACGCCGACGAACATCTCGACGAAATCGGAGCCGGAGATCGAGAAGAACGGGACGCCCGCCTCGCCCGCGATGGCGCGCGCCAGGAGGGTCTTGCCGGTTCCGGGAGGCCCGATCAGCAGGACGCCCTTGGGGATCTTGCCGCCGAGGCGGCTGAATTTCTTGGGATCCTTCAGGTAGTCGACGACTTCCTGGAGCTCTTCCTTGGCCTCGTCGATGCCGGCGGCGTCCTTGAAGGTGATCTTGATCTCGCCTTCCTTCACGAGGCGCGCCTTGCTCTTGCCGAAGCTCATGGCCTTGTTGCCGCCCCCCTGAAGCTGGCGCATCAGGATCATCCAGAACGCGAAGATCACGATGAGCGGGACCAGGGCGGTCATGATCAGGTTGGAAAGGAGCGCGTTGGAGCGCTCGCCCTTGTAGGGGACGTTGTATTTATCGACCCAGTTGAGAATGTTGGTCGACTGGCCCTCGAGGTAGATGGTCCGGTAACTCTTCTTCTGCTTGGTCTTGGGGTCGGCGATATACTGGCCGGTGATCTTGCCTTCCTTGTCGACGGCGGAGACGATCAGGCCCTGGGCGGCCTTGTCGCGCCAGGCGGTGATCGACAGGTCGTCCGGTGCATCCTGTTGCCGGTATTGCATGAACAGCAGGATGAAAACGAGGAATATGACAATCCAGAGACTGGCTGAGCTGAATCCCTTCATGAAGCGAACCCTTGGAAACATTATCGAACCGCGTTCGAAGGATCCCGGGCGCCGTCGTGCGCCGAGATCTAGTTCAGTCTAACAGATGGTTTTGGAACAGGCCAGCGGATTTCCCCGCACCTTCCATTTATCCGTCATTACTTATCGGTAGTATAGAACAAAATGGTGATTTCCGCACACGATTGGGCGATGATGGCTGGCGATCGTCGCTCGAAATATTTTCGGAATCCCGCCCTCCAAAGGAGGCCAACATGATTTCCCGCCTGGCTTTGCTCATTTGCATGGCCCTCGCCGCGCTGCCGGGTTGCAGCCGGCTCAATCCGCAATCGCCCCAGCTGGTGACGGCGATGCAGGGCGATCCGTTCGCGAAGGTGACGGCCCAGGACCTGTCGACGACGCTGCCGCAGCGGCGGCTGCTGATCGCCGCGATCGCCGGCGACAAGGCCGAAATCCGGAAGATCAAGAAGAGCGGCGCCGATCTGGACGCGCTCGACCCGTCGGCGGGGATGACGCCGCTGCACATCGCGGTCAACGGCAACGAGCTCAACGCCGTCAAGCTGCTGATCGAGGCGGGGGCCAGCCCCAACACGCAGATGGCGGGCGGCGGCCCGACGCCGCTCTACGACGCCGTCTGCGCCAACAACGTGGCCATGACCGAGCTGCTGCTCAAGCACGGCGCCAACGCCAACGTGCGCGACAGGAACCTGGGGTCGGGGCTGCTCCACCTGACGGCGCTGGAAGGGCCGGTCAAGCTGACCGAGCTGCTGATCGCCGCGGGGGCCGACGTCAACCTGAGGGACAACCGGGGGGTCACGGCGCTCCACCTGGCGGCCAACAGCGACCGGCCTGAAGTGATCGAGATGCTGGCGCGCGCCGGGGCCGACGTCAACGCGAAGACCGACAAGGGAACCACGCCGCTCCAGGTGGCCAAGCGGCATCCGGATAGAAAAACGACGATCGAGCTGCTGGAGAAGCTCGGGGCGAAGTAACGAAATAAAATCCGAAATTCGAATATCGAAATCCGAAACAAATCCGAAATTCTGAATTTCAGAAACGACAAAAGCCAACGGGGGGAACGGCATTTCGCGGTTTCCTCCGTTGGCTTTTGCTGGTTTTAGAACATCCGGAAATAGCGGCGGCGGGTGGTGTCGTGGCGGTGCGGATGCCAGGCGGGCGCGGCGCGCAGGCCCAGCGGGTCCTTGCCGGCAAGCCTGAGCATCCAGCCCATCGGCGTCACGACCAGGTAGAAGCTCAGCGCCATGAGCGTGCTCGAGACGAAGAACCCGACGATCGCCATCACGCGCATGACGGCGATGAAAAAAGCCTGATCGACGCGCGGGATCAGCAGCAGGGCCGCGACGATGAGACCGGCAAGGCCAAGCGCGGGGGGCAGGACGCCGAGCGGGAGCCCATGACGTGACCGGTTGTGGGCGATGAAGACGGCGATGGCGATCAGCGCGCCGCCCCACAAAACCGAGGCCAGCTTGAGCGTGCGCGAACTGAATTCGGTCGGCAGGATGCCCCAGATATCGTCGCGGACGAACCGGCTGATGCGGCGGGGAAGGCTGGGGTGATCGGGCTTGGCCATTGGCGAAAACTCCACGCGGCATGATAGCCGAGGCGCGGGGCGAGGCGCAAGGAGGGCTTCGCGGGAGGGGGGAGAGAACACGGACTTGCACGGATGGGCACGGACGGGAGGCGGGGCTACGAGAATTTGCGGTGGAGCTGCTGCATCTCGGCCAGGTGGCTCGAGACCTTGAACGACAGTTGGACGAGTTCCTTGAGGTTTTTGTGGGACGGATCGGTCTCGGGGCAGACGGCGGCCAGGAGCTGAAGCCGGCCCTGGATGGCCGAAAGCGGCTGGCTGAGCTCATGGAGCTGCTCGCGGGTGCGGTTGGCGAGCTGGCTGACATCCATGCGGGTCTGCTCGAACTGGCGCAACTCGGCCAGGCGGGTCAGGGTCTCGATCTGGTTGACGATGAAGCTTTCCGGGTCGCTCGCCGAGACGAGGCCGTCGAGGCCCTCGGCCGAGAGCGCGGCGCGGCCGGCGGCGTCGAGGTCGCCCCTGAGGAGGCCGATCAGCGACGGGCGGTTTTCGGCGGGGACGGCTTGCCTGATGCGCGAGAACCCTTCGCGCCAGGCGTCGTCGAGCGTGTCGATCTCGACGATGAGGGCGAGGAGGGGGTAGGCCCGGCAGTAAGGGATCGCCTGGGCATGGTTGCGCGCGGTCATGACGACAACGCCGCGCGAGGCCAGGTCGAGCGGCCAGGGGATATCCCGGCTCGACTCGCTCTGCGCCGCGTAAAGCACGTAATGACTCATCTTCGGGAAAATCCTTGCAACAGACTCGCACACCCCTACGTAACCTTATCGGCAACCGCGCCGCCACGCTGAAAGCATATACGCCCGGGCCGGGAGAATCCAGCCCGGAGTGGGCGGATGAACGGATGTTCATGCAGGAATCAGGGGCGCAGCCGGAGATCAAGTGTGGTTGAGCAAGTGATCGTCGGTAGGGATCAATCGTTCGAGCGGAACCCGGCGACGTCGGATGTCGTACCAGACCTCATCCGGTTCGCAAAACAATTCAACCATGTCCATGATGCCAATGAATTCGAAGTAAACCTGTCCCCCGGCATCATTTTTATACTTGAGCCTTGCCTTGCGGCCTTTGGAACGAGCGACTTGAAGCGCATGACGAGGCGAACGCGCATTGAAGGTCACAATACGTTCCTCGCAGAGCCGGATGGATTGCTCGAAATCCTCGCAGCGGTATGCAAACAGGAGCTTGGCGGAGAAACGTTTCATATTGCCCACCTCCTCGGCGATATTCGTGGGTTTGTGGGTCGTATGGATCCAATGGGAAATTTGGGAGTTCGAGTGAGTCGATTACGATTACGATTACGAGCACGAGCACGAGCACGATGACAGGCCAATAGCCTGTTATCGCAAGTTGCGGCGGCGCCAGTCCTCTTCGGGGAAGGGGCCGAAGATTTCGCACATCTCCAGCATGCGGCTCACGATGCGCTTGCCGAGGCGGTTTTCGAGCTCCTCGAGGTTCAGGTTGGTCGTCACGATGATCGGCTTGCACCCCTCGTAGCGCTCGTTGATGATCAGGTAAAAACGGTCGAGGACGAACCCGGTGGCGTTTTCGGCGCCGACGTCGTCGAAGACGAGCAGGTCGACCGTGGTGACCTCCTCGAGCAGGTCGTCCTCGGTCAGGTCGCTCGAGGGCTCGAAGGTCGAGCGGATGTCGCGCAGCAGGTCGGGCGAATTGTAATAGAGGCCGCTGTAGCCCTTCTCGATCACGCCGCGCAGGATCGCCACCGCCAGGTGGCTCTTGCCGCAGCCGACGGGGCCGGTCATGAGCAGGCCCTTGGGGTAGACGCCGTTGGCGCCGGCTTCCTTTTTCAGGTTGAAGCCGCTCACGTAGGCCTGGGCGCTGTGGACGAGCATCTTGCGCGGCTTGTCGCGCGCGCTGAAGTTTTCGAGCGTCTTGCCGGCGTAGCGGGCGCTGATGCGCGCGCGGTCGAGCCGGCGCTGGAGCAGGAACTCGGCCTGGTAGGCCGCGCTGGTCAGCGGAAGCGGGGCAAAGGCCTCGCCGCCCTCTTCAACGTGTTTTTTCTTCGCCGCGCCGGTCATGGGTCATCCAATCCAAAGCAAATGCAAATTCAAACACGAAAGACACGAAAATAAGAAGACACGAAAAACACGAAAAAGACAATATCGAAGCTTGGTTGAATTCTCGGCCACTCTGCACAAACAAATCCCGCTTTCGTGCGTTTCGTGTTTTTCTTCGCTTTTAAAAGTTCCAATCGGTCATCGGGCGGACCTGGGTCTGGTAGCGGCCGTTGCGGCGGGTGAGCTCGACTTCGCAGCCGAACGCCGCGCTCAGGGTTTCGGACGAGAGGTTGTCGCGGGCCGGGCCGGCGGCGATCACCCGGCCGTCGCGGATGAGGAGGACGTCCGAGAGCGAGGAGGGCAGGTCCTCGACGTGATGCGTGACGATGATCGTCGTCAGGCTGGGGCGGGCCGCCAGGAGGCGCTCCAGGGCGCCGTTGAACGCCGCGCGGCCGCCCAGGTCCAGACCGGAGGTGGGCTCGTCGAGGATCAGCAGCTCGGGGTCGGCGACGACGGCGCGGGCGAGCTGGACGCGCATTTTCTCGCCGCCCGAGAGGTTCTCGAAATACTCGCCGGCGAACCGTTCGAGGCCCGCGCCGGCCAGCTCGCGGCGGGCGGCGGCCAGGTCCTCGTCGGTCGGGGTGACGCGCGGCGGGATGACGATCGTCCCCCAGCGGCCGGCCACGACGGTCTCCAGCGCCGTCATGTCGCCGTGGTGCTCGGGCAGGCGCGAGTGGCCGACGATGCCGATGCGCTTGCGCAGGGGGGCGATCTCGACCCGGCCGAATTCCTCGCCGAAGACGAAAACGCGCCCGTCCTGGGGCCACATGAAGCCGGTCACGATGGCCAGCAGGGTGGACTTGCCGGCGCCGTTGGGGCCGAGCATGGCGCAGCAGGCGCCGCGGCCGACCCGCCAGTCGATCCCGTCCAGAATCACGCGCCCGCCGCGGGTAAGCGACACGCCCTCGAGCCTGATGACATCCTGCATCGCGCCAAACCCCCAAAAAACTGGGCCATATCATAAATGATGAATGGTGAATGATGAAAGATGAATGATGAATTCAGAGATAAAATCCGAAATCCGAATATCGAAATTCGAAACAAACCCAAAATTCTAAAATCGAAATTCAAAACCAAGGGCGCAGACGCAAGCATCAGGACTCAGGACCCAGGACTCAGGACTCAGGACTCAGGCCCAACTTCCCCAATTGCGGGGGCGCGGGGGGATTTGATACTCTGGAACGGTGGCGCGGCGGCCGGCGGAGGCCGCCCTAATCGAATCAGTGGAAGGCATTTCATGGCAAAGTCAACGAAACGTGCGATTTCGAAACTCGGCACCCTGGAGGGGCGCCTGCTGATGATGTGCCTGGCCCTGGTGTTCGCCGGCGGGTTCTTCGTGCTGAAGATGCCGGCCCAGATCGCGGCCATGGAGGAGCAGCGCAAGTCCAGCAGCGAGTTGCACGACTTCGCCGAACTATACGCCGAAATCTACTCGCAGATCAAAACCCGCTACGTCGACGAGATCGACAGCAAGAAGCTGTTCGAGGGCTCGATCAACGGGATGATGGGGGCGCTCGACCCGCACAGCTCGTGGATGCCGCCGGCGGTCCAGGAACAGCTGACCCGCGACACCGAGGGCGAATACTCGGGGGTGGGGCTCGAAATCACCACGCGCGACGGGGTGCTGACGGTCGTGTCGCCGCTGCCGGGCTCGCCGGCGGCGCGCGTCGGCGTCATGCCGTGGGACCGGATCATCGAGATCGACGGCAAGACGACCGAGAAGATCCAGCTCCAGGACGCGGTCAAGGCCCTGACCGGCCCGACGGGGACCAAGGTCAAGATCAAGGTCTGGCGCGAAGGCAAGAACCAGCCGCTGGACTTCGAGATCACGCGCGAGACGGTCCACATCATCAGCGTCTTCAGCAAGATCCTCGACGGCGGGATCGGCTACATCCGGATCGCGCGGTTCCAGGAAGACACCGCCAAGGAAGTGCGCAAGGCGCTCGAGAACTTCAACGCCAACAACGTCGCCGGGGTGGTCGTCGACCTGCGCAACGACGCCGGCGGGCTGCTCGACAAGTGCGTCGAGATCTGCAACTTCTTCCTGCCCGAGGGGCAGGTCATCGTCTCGATCAAGGGGCGCAACCCGGCCGACAACCGCAAGTATCTCGCGGTCGAGGACCAGCTCTGCGCGCAGCCGCTGGTCGTCCTGGTCAACCGCGGCTCGGCGTCGGCTTCGGAGATCTTCGCCGGCGCCATGCAGGACACCAAGCGCGGGCTGATCATCGGGCCCGACGACGCCAGAAACGGCAAGGTCCTGCACACGTTCGGCAAGGGCTCGGTCCAGACGATCAGCCCGCTCAAATACTCGCTCGACCGCGAGGCCAACGGCGACATGAAGCCCTCCGGCCTGCGGCTGACGACGGCGCGTTATTACACGCCGTCGGGCAAGCCGATCCTGGCCGACAAGGGCGACGGCCACAGCGGCGGCATCACGCCGGACGTCGGCGTCAAGCTGCCGCCGAACCACGAGGCCGAGCTGATCCTGCGCGGGGGGCTGATGGGCGAATTCGCCGTCGTCGAGCCGGGCAAGGAGCTCAGGCTCCCGAGCGACACCGACGAGACGACGAGCCCCGAGGAACGGCAGGCGCCGAAGACGGACGACTCCAAGACGACGCTGAGCCTGTTCGAGCGGCTCACCAACGGGTCGGCCAAGACGACGGCCGCCAAGAAGCCGTCCGAGCCGTTCCGCGACATCCAGCTCGACGAGTCGATCAAGTATCTCAAGGCGATGATCGTCGCGCGGAGCTCCGGGCAGATGACGGAGAAGCCGGAAAAGACGGAGAAGAAGTAAGAAGCGCATAACCGCCCATTCCCGCCTTCAGGCGGATGCACACGACACCGCCTGAAGGCGAACACCCTTGGTCAACATGAAGCGGCTCGTATATTGTTTGTATTGCCTCTCGGGGCTGATCGCGCTGGGCTACCAGGTTGTCTGGTTCCGCGTGCTGGTCGACCGCTTCGGCTCGACCAACCTGACGTTCGTCCTGGTGGTCGTGAACTTCATCGGCGGGCTGGGGGCGGGGGCGCTGGCCAGCCGGCGGCTGGGGGGCTTCCTCGAGCGCGCGCTGAGGCTGAAGGGACCGTTCCAGACCTACGGTCTCGTGGAGCTGCTCATCGCGGCGGCGGCCCTGCTGACGCCGCTGGCCGCGCTCCTGCCGGCCGACCTGTGGGGTCATTTCCCCTACGTTTACAAGCAAGGCATCTACCAGCCGACGCACGTCTACCAGATCGCGCAGATCCTGATCTCGACGCTGCTGGTGTTCGTCCCGTGCTTCTTCATGGGGATCACGTTCCCGCTGCTGTGCCATGCGTTCGGCGACGACGCGAAGTTCCCGTCGGCGCTGTACGGCTGGAACACGCTCGGCTCGTGCATCGGCATCCTGGGCTGCCAGATCGTGTTCCTGCCGTGGCTCGGCCACGACCGCACGTTCCTCGTGATCATGGGCCTGAACGTGGCGCTGGGGCTGTTCTTCCTGGTCCTGGGCGGGTGGGTCCCGGGGCCGAAGGCGGCGGCGGGGCGGCCCGCGGCGCCGGATGCGGCCGAGGCCGCCGGGGGGGCGCTCTTCCACCCGTCGGTGCTCCTGGCCTGCGCGGTCCTGAGCGGGTTCATCAGCGGGGCGCTCGAGGGGGACATGTTCAAGCGCGTGCATTTCACGGGGATGCAGCACTCGGCCGCGATGTCGTTCATCAGCTTCTGGGCGATCATCGCGATCTTCGCGGGGAGCGTCGTCGTGCGGCTGTCGCGGCGGCTGAACCTGCGGGCGCTCCAATTCGCGTTCGTGCTGGCGTTCCTGGTTTATTTCCTGATCGCCTCGCCGATCCCGACGCGGCACGGCTGGCAGGCGCCGTGGGCGTATTCGCTGCTGGCGTGGCTGATGGCGAACGTGCGCGCCGAGATCGTGACGCAGCTGGCCTACATCGGGATCTTCGTGTTCCCGGCGTATTTCCTGGTGGCGATGCTCCTGCCCTACGTCTGCAACCGGATGCAGGGCAACCGGCGCCACCTCGGGCTCGCCTACGGGCTCAACACGGTGGCGTTCTGCGCGGGGATGATGATGTTCACGTGGGTGGCGACGCGCGTCAACGCCTTCTACTCGTTCAAGCTGATGACGGGGACGTTCGCCGTGACCGTCGTGCTCGTCCTGCTGCTCAGGGAAATGCGCCCGCTGCCGCCGTGGCAGCCGCTGGCGGGGGTGGCCGCGCTGGCCGGGCTGTGCCTCGTGACGCCGCACGGGTTCGACCGCAGCTATTTCAGGCCGGGCAGCCCGCCGACGAAGTACCCGGCGCGGGCCATGCGGAGCAACGGCGCGCACACGACATTCGTCCTGGACGACCCGATCACCTCGCCGCGGCTGTTCTTCGACAGCCATTCGATGTCGGGGACGGGGATGCTGGCGCAGGTCTACATGCGGCTGATGGCGCACGTGCCGCTCATGGCGCAGGACGCGCCGGAGTCGGCGCTCCTCATCTGCTTCGGCGTCGGCAACACGGCCTCGGCCATCGCCAGCCACGACTCGATCAAGCGGCTCGACATCGTCGACCTCAACGACCAGGTGTTCCGGACGGCCCCGCAGTTCGACAACATCAACCGGGGGGTCTATAGCGACCAGCGCGTGCGGCTGATCCACGACGACGGGCGCAACTACCTGAACCTGACCGACCGCAAATACGACCTCGTCACCAGCGAGCCGCCGCCGCCGATGCAGGCGGGGGTCTACCGGCTGTATTCGCGCGAGTATTACGACGCGGTCAAAAAGCGCCTCACCCCGAGCGGCATGATGACCCAGTGGCTGCCGATCGAGCAGATGCCGCCGCGGGCGGTCGACCTCGCGGTCGCGACGTTCGTCCAGAGCTTCCCGTTCTCGTACGCGTTCATCGGCGGGGCGCGGGCGCAGCAGCCGAGCACGAACATCATCCTCGTCGGCTGCAGCCGGCCGCTCGACCTGCGCCGGATCGAGCAGTGGGGGCGCCACGACCGGCACACGCTCGAGGACCTGGCGTCGATCGGCATCGACCGGCCGATCCAGATGCTGGTCATCTTCACACACGCCACGCCGACGCTCCAGCGCCTCTACGGCAAGGCCCCGGTGATCAGCGACCAGCGCAACGACCTGGAGAACGTGGTCTTCACGCGCGAGCTGGGGACCGTGCCGTTCAACCCGGCGGCGATGCTCGAGGAACTGCAGGCCGACAAGCTCGCCAACGGGAAGGAAATGCGCCGGATCTGCATGAACCTGGCGCTCTTGCGGTCGGTCGTGCCCGACTTCCCGGTCGAGCTGCTGCAGACCGTCAAGCTGACCGGCGCCAAGGGGGTGGCCTACGCCGACGCCGACTGGAGCCGCATCTCGCAGCTCAACATCGAGGCCACCGCCGCCTTCACCGAGGGGCGGTTCGGCGAGGCGCTGGGGTATCTCAACCAGTCGCTCGCCATGGCCGGCGACCAGTTCCTGATGCTGGAAGGCAAGGCGCAGATCCTGGAGCAGATGGGGCGCGGCGACGAGGCCCAAGCCGTGCGCGCGCGGATCAGGGAACTGGCGAAACCGTAAAAGAAGCGCGATCAATCATAAGTTCCGGATTCGATTTTCGATTACGATTACGATTACGAGCACGAGCACGAGCACGAACGGAACATGCTTTGGCTCGAAAACATCTTGAAATGACGGGCATGCAATCGGATCATGTCACCCGCGGCGCTGTTGCGAAGGCGGCGGGCCGATGGAGATCAGAGCATGAAACACGTCGTCGTCCAGAGCGATCTGCGCGAGGCCGTCATCCGGCCGCCGCAGCTGATGAATCGTTTCCGCGAGCTTTCGATCGAGGACGCCCAAAAGTATTTCGGCGGCCCGGCCGACCAGGTCGAGGTCGACTGCCCGGCGTGCGGTGCGGGCGACGCGCCGGTGGCGTTCGAAAAACACGGCTTCAAATACCGGCTGTGCCCGGGCTGCTCGAGCCTCTACGTCTCCCCTCGCCCCAAGGCCGCCAAACTCGCCGAGTATTACCGCTCGTCGAGCGCCGCGCGCTACCGGGCCGAGCGCCTCGCGCGCGAAACGAGCGAGGCCCGGCGCACGACGATCCTGCGCTCCAACGCCTACTGGATGGGCCGCCTGATCGACGAAACCAGCCGCTGCGCCTCGAAAAAATACGGCGATTTCGGGACGAACTACCCGGTCCTGTTCGAGGAGATCGGCCAGCTCGGGCTGTTCGACCAGCTGTTCAGCATCGAGCCGTTCACGGGGCTGGCCGACGCGTGCCGGCAGGCGGGGGCGTTCGTCACCGAGACGCAGCCGGGCGGGCTGGCGGCCCTCACCGCGTTCGAGCAACTCGAGCACCAGTTCTCGCCGATGGAGATGCTGGGGCGCGCCCGCGAGATGCTCGCCGTCGGCGGCAGCCTGTTCCTGACGACGCGCACCGCCAGCGGGTTCGACATCCAGACGCTGTGGGACAAGGCCCAGTACATTTACGTCCCCGAGCACCTGAACCTCCCCTCGATCGACGGCCTCGAGAAACTGATCGAGGCGGCGGGGTTCGAGGTCATCGAGCTGAGCACGCCGGGCCAGCTCGACGTCGAGCTGACGCAGGCGGCGGCCGCGGCCGACCCGACCGTCAGGCTCCCGCGGTTCGTCGAGCTGCTCTTCAAGAAGCGCGACGACGAGGCGCGCGAGGATTTCCAGGCTTTCCTGCAAAAACACAGGCTGAGTTCGCACGTGAGAATCGCCGCGATGAAAAAATCCGACTGAAAGCCGCTATGATGCACCAACTCGAAACCATATTTAAACAGGCCCAGGGACCGGCGGGATACGCCGGGGCGTATTTCGAACGGATGGCCGAGATCATGCGCGCGATCGACCCGGGCCGGGTCGCCGAGTGCTGCGACCTGATCGAAGACACGATCGAGAACGGCGGGGCGATTTACCTGCTCGCCAACGGCGGGAGCTCGGCGGTGGCGAGCCACTTCGTCAACGACGCCGTCTGCGGCGCGTGGGTCGACGACGCCAGGCCGATCCGCGCCTACGCCCTGTCCGACAACGTCGAGTCGATCACGGCGCTCGCCAACGACCACGGCTACGAGGAGATTTTCGTCCAACAGCTCAAATCGCTGATGCAGGCCGGGGACCTCGTCATCGCGCTCTCGGTCAGCGGCAACAGCGAAAACCTCGTGCGCGCGCTCAAGTGGGCCAACGCCCGCGGCGGCCGCACGATGGCGTGGACCGGGTTCGCCGGCGGCAAGCTGAAGGAAATCGCCAAGATCTCGATCCACATGCCGACCACCAGGGACGAATACGGCCCCGTCGAGGACATGTTCTCCGTGCTCGAGCACATCATGACGACATACCTCGCAATGAAACGGGGGAGAAGGCTGTACAAGTAGGATCGATGAGGATCGTTTGGGATCGATTACGATTACGATTACGAGTACGAGCACGAGCACGAGCACGAAGAAGAGCTTGGGATGAATCGACCGAACAAACCACTTCGAATTGGAATCGTCGGCCTCGGCAAGATGGGGCTGATTCGCGCGGGTGAAATCCAGAAGCGCCCCGACTGCGCGTGGGTCTGCGCCGCCGACCCGAACCCGCCGGCGAACGATCAATACCCCGGCGTCGAGTTCTTCACGGACCCCGAGGCGGTGATTCGGTCCGACGTCGACGCGGTCTTTATCTGCACGCCCAACAACATCACGGCCGACACCGTCGTGCGCGCGCTCGACGCCGGCAAGCACGTCTTCAGCGAAAAGCCTCCCGGCCGCTCGATCGCCGAGGTCGAGTCGATGATCGCGGCCGAAAAACGCAACCCGGGATTGAAACTGAAATTCGGCTTTAATCACCGCTACCACGCCGGGATCATGGAAGCGCGCCGGATCATGGGCTCGGGCAAGCTCGGGCGGCTCCTGTGGATGCGCGGCATCTACGGCAAGGCCGGCGGCAGCGGTTTCGAGAGCTCGTGGCGCAGCGACCCGGAAGTCGCCGGCGGCGGGATCCTGCTCGACCAGGGGATCCACATGCTCGACCTGTTCCGCTACTTCTGCGGCGATTTCGTCGAGTGCAAGGCGATGGTCACGACCGCCTACTGGCCGATCCAGGTCGAGGACAATGCCTTTGCGCTGCTGCGCGACGCGCACGGCCGGATCGCGATGATCCACAGCTCGTCGACGCAGTGGAAACACCGCTTCAACCTGGAACTGTTCTTTTCCGACGGTTACTTGATCGTGAACGGGATTCTGAGCTCGACGCGCAGCTACGGCGACGAAACGATCCTGGTCGCGCGCAAGCAGTTCGACGAAGGATTCGCGACGGGCAAGCCGCGCGAAGAAGTTATTTATTTCGACACCGACCCGTCATGGCAGCTCGAGCTCGGCGAGTTTGTCGAATGCGTGCTCGAAGACAAGCCCGTGAAGGTTGGAACGTCCGAGGACGCGATGAAGGTCATGCAGATGGTGCAGGGGATCTACGAAAGCGGCGGGAGGCCGAGCTACAGCTTTGTCGCCGAGGCGCAGAGATAGGCGGAGAAGCAGAGAAAAACAATCGGTCAGAATCGAGCAGAATCGTTCATAAATTCGAAACAAGCGTCCGGAATAATCAAAATCATTCAAATCAATCATGAATCCAATCCGTGCGGCGGCCGTACGAATTAGAGTGCGTGATAAAAGTTTTCCGGCAATACGAATCGCCGGCGAGGGCGCCGGCGCCACAGTACGCCGAGCTATTCGCTACTGAATAGCTGTTGTCGATGTGGGGCCGGCGCCCCCGCCGGCCATTCACGCATCTTTTTTCAACCACGCTAAAACCGGTCGCGGAGGCGGGCTCTTAAGGAGCGCGGGGCGGCTGGGTCCCGGATGATTCGACCCACGCGGGCGGACATATCATCGGCGGCCTTGAAATTCATTCGTTCCATTTTGATTTTGACGAGTTCGGCGAGGCCGTATGGCTGAAGTTGCTGCGTGCCGGAGCCGCGCATGGCGGCTTGCAGGTTGCCGAGCATCTGGTCGGCGCAGTCGGCCGGATCGATCGCTCCGGGAATGAGTTTGTCCAAGATTTGTTCGAATTCTTCGGCTTTCGCGCCGATGCCGAGCGCGCTGCCGAGGCTCGCGAAGACGCGGCTGTTCCGGAAAATCTGGTAGCGGCGCGGGTCGATGCCGGAGCGATCCAGGACGTTGATCGCGGCCTCGAGCATCGGGATGAGGCGCCGGCTGTAGCTCGCGCCCGACTGGCGATACGAAGCCAAGATCGCATTGACCGGGACGAACCGCATCCGGGCGCGCGCCATGCGGACCCACAGGTCCCAGTCCTCGCTGCCGGGGACGCCGTCGACGGCCAGGCCGCCGACCTTGCGGACCGATGAGATCTTCGCCCACGCCGCCGCGAGCGAGCCGATCGGGTTGACGCGCAGGATCGACGGCCACTTCGGGGGGCGGGCTTGATGGTAAATGCCAAGCTCCGTCACGCCGTCCTCGGCGACGATGCGGGCGTCGCCGACCAGAGCGTCGGCCCGGCGCCGCCCGATGGCCGCGGCCCCGCGCGCCAGCGCGCCCGGCTCGAGGAGGTCGTCGGCGTCGAGCATCACGAGCCAGTCGCCATGGGCATCGTCGAAGCCGCGCTGGCGGGCGCGCGCCTGGCCCGCGTTCTCCTGCTCGACGAGCCGCAGCGAGGCGGCGTGGGCCTGCTGGTATTTTTTAACCACGCCGCTCGTGTCGTCGGTCGAGCCGTCGTTCACCACGATGATTTCGAAGTGCGCGTAGTCCTGCGCCAGCACCGAGTCCAGCGCCTGGCCGAGGAAGCGCGCCTGGTTGAAGCAGGGGATGACCACGCTGAAAATAACGGGCGCATTCATAAACGGGCCGAGCGTTGGTAAATGTGGCGTCATCGTCATTGCCTGCCACCCATCGTATCGGGTTCACGCAACCATTGCACGGGCAAGTTTTGGCTTGGAGGCGGCCGGCAAGGCGGGTAGTCTGGTGGGCACTGGAGCGCGTCGATGGCCCTTGAAAGACCACGCCTGAGCGTCTGCATCTGCTCGCACAACCCGAGCCGGCGCGATTTTACACAGACCCTGGCGGCGTTAAATCAGCAGTCGGTCGGCCAGGAGGGCTGGGAACTGCTCGTCGTCGACAACGCCAGCCAGCCGGCGCTCGAGTCGTGGATCCACGAGATCGCGGGCGGGCTCGCGATGCGGATCGTGCGCGAGGAGCGGCTGGGGCTGACGCACGCGCGCATCCGCGCCATCCACGAGGCCTACGGCGAGGTGCTGGTGTTTGTGGATGACGACAACGTGCTCGCGCCGGATTACCTCTCCCACGTGATCGATATTTTCGGGGGGCTGCCTCAGATCGGCGTGATCGGCGGCCGGATCAGCGGCAAGTTCGAGCTCCCGCCGCCGGCGTGGCTCGAGCCGTTCCTGAGGTACTACGCGGTGGGCGACGCCGGCAACCAGCCGATCATCGGGTTCAAGGACAAGCCGTACGGGCCGTGGTACCCGCGCGGGGCGGGGATGGCGATCCGCGCCGACGCCGCGCGCGAATGGGCCGACCAGATCGCGGCCGACTCGATCCGGCAGCGGCTCGGGCGCGTCGGCGGGGCGCTCGGCGGCGGCGAGGACATCGACCTCGTCATGACGATCCTCAATTTCGGCCTCAGCGCCGGCTACTTCCCGCAGCTCAGGATCACGCACCTGATCCCGCCGAGGCGGCTCAAGCTCGGCTACGCGGCCCGGCTGATCTACCAGACGCACCTGAGCTGCGACCGGATGGAATTCCTGCAGGGCTCGCGCCACAAGCCGCGGCCGTGGCCGGTCGAACACCTGCTGAGCATCGCCGCGTTCGTGCGCGCGGGGGCATGGCACCCGTTCGGCTGGTTCCTGGCCATGCAGCTCTCGCGCGGCCGCTATGCCGCCTGGCACAGCATCATCCGGCCCGACAAAGTCAAGTCGCCGAGTTGATGTAATTATGCTTATATTAGATATCTACATAAGTTTTCACTTGTAATCTTGCGCAATCTCGCGCACAAATAAACTTATAGATTCAGTTGTAGCACTGCGGCTTTTAGCCGAGCTGTTTGTCAGCTGCCTGATACATTGGCGCTGATGGCATAAAATCAACTTTGAAGTGGGAGGGAACAACCATGAACATACAGCGATCACTATGGGCATTTTTCGTGCTGATTCTAGGAGGATGCGCCACAAGCTATGATCATCGCTGCAAAATTCATGAGGATTTCATCACAGCCCTAAGTTACAGAATCCATGCGTCGCCATTTGATGAAGAATTATTCGAATTCAAAGGTAATTCACCGACTCCCAACCGGTACGATAGAGCTTGGGAATACTTTGATGAATACAATAAAACAGCCGAGTATAATCAGTATCGGCTGCTTTACCAATACAAGGAAGAATATAGACCAATTCTAATGCGAAAACTATTGCGGCCAAGCAATACAACTATTCCCCCTCAAATGCGAGGGCTCTGTCTATCCGGCGGAGGTATTCGAAGCGCGACGTATAATCTTGGCGTTCTTCAGGCGCTCCACGAAACCAGGCTGCTCGACAAATTCGATTATCTGAGCAGCATTTCAGGAGGGGGTTATATTGCTGGTTGGTATATGACACATCGCGATGATATGTTTCTTTGGGAAAACGAATCCGAACAAATCCGCCATGTCCTGTCGAACGCGAATTATTTAACCAGACGAAATGTTTCCCATGGCAAAACTGAATTCACGTGGTCTTTTCTGGTGCACAGTTTTTGGGTTCCGTTTCACTGGATTTGCAACGGTATTTTCGATCTGGACTGGAATGTCGGCTGGTATACCAACCGCGATAAATACCGCGAAGGGCTTAGGCACGCATTTATTAATCCGGATGTTAAAGAATACCCATTGAGAAGAGACATGAGTGAATCCATCTATTCTCAGATTCTGGCCGCAATTGAAAAACAAAATAAGAACAAATCGGCAGAATCCCCAACGCCGCCGTATGTCAGCGACTTGTTCCCGGGAGAAAATCGGAATCCAATTGTTTGGGGCAAGCCATTCTGGATTATCAACGCGGGGCTTTCGCTGAGCGACGATACAGGGATGTTCCGCAATCAATTTGGAGATAATTTTGAGATTACGCCGCTGCACTGTGGATCCGATGCCGTCGGTTACGTAAATACCGACAAAAAACATAAGTGGATGCGGACAGATTATGCGATGGCCATAAGCGGCGGCGCGATAAGCCAAAGCGATATTCGGGCGCCTTGGTACCAACGTGAAACCATCAATTTACTCAATATGGATTTGGGTTATTACATCGATGGCTGGGGGGCGGCCTGGAACAGAAAAAATTGCGATTTTTTGTCCTTCAGTAACTGTTGGAACAGATTTGTCTGGTGTGTCGGAGCTTTTAACCCGTTCAAATGGATCATTCAGGCAAATAGGGATATCGATATCGGGCACGATCGAACACCCAAAAGCAAACGCTACTTTTTATCGGATGGGGGTAATTTCGAGAACCTGGCCGTCTTGGCGCCAATTCGGCGTGGATGCCGCATCATCGTCATTTCAGATTGCTCTCACGATCCAAGTTGCTTAAAATTGAGCGATTCGAACACGACCGGTTCTCTTAAGAAAATCCGCGCGCTTGCATTCAGCGAACTAAGACGACTTGATATGCGCCTGATGAACGAATATGGAGCCAGGCTGCAAATAAATCTGAACGACTTCAACACTTCGGTTCCCGTTATGATCGGGGTCATCAAAAATCTGCCGGTGCAAACCGCCGATTTTGATCAACTAACATCTGTTTCTCAGTTCGACATCTTTAAACTCCAATGGTCTCCGCATAACCTTGGCGCATTGAAGCATCATATTCAGGAACTCGGGGACAATGTTGTATGGGTAATCTACATCAAACCGGTTTTCATGTATGATTACAAATATCTGCCCATCAGCACGGCATATTATAAGGCGATTTCAAAGGAAGCTTTTCCCCAGGAACCGACAACGGATCAATTTTACAGCGAGGAACAATTCACGGCATATCGCGAATTGGGGTATCACACCATCAAGCAATACTCCAATGTAATTGAGGCGTTTATGGAATAGAAAGCGCAGCGCCGGATTCTCGGCTGCGATTTTTTTTGCGAATCAGGGCTGATCTCTGCAACACTGCGTGCCATGATGGCATCGAATCACAGCCCTGCCCCGCCCTCACCGCTAGGCACATCCCATGCGCGCGTCATGAGCCGGGTCGGGTGGGCGTTCCACGATCACCTGCGCCGGCGCGACGAGGAATTTCCGGGATTCCAGCACGGCATCCGGACGCCGAGCGAGATCGGGCTGGTGTCGGTCATCCTGCCGGTCCACAACGGCGAGCGGTTCGTGGCCGAGGCGATCGAGTCGATCCTGGCGCAGACGTACCGGCAGCTCGAGCTGATCGCCGTCGACGACGGCTCGACCGATTCGACGCCCGAGATCCTCGCGCGGTTCGCGCGGGCCGACCCGCGCGTGCGCGTCATCGGGCAGGAGAACCGCAAGCTGCCGGCGGCGCTCAACGCGGGGCTGGCGGCCGCGCGCGGCGAGTTCCTCACGTGGACGAGCGACGACAACCGGATGAAGCCCCGGTTTCTCGAATACATGGTCAAGGGGCTCAAGAAGCTGGCCTGGGCCGAGATGATCTACGCCGATTACGAGCTGATCGACGAGGAAGGAAACCCGAAGCGCGGCTCCACGTTCTGCGCAGGGCTCCAGTCGCCGGCCGGCAGCGGGCGCATCCGGACGCCGCGCGACGTCTCGATGCTCAACTACGTCAACGGCAACTACATCGGGCCGGCGTTCCTCTACCGCGACCGGGCGCGGCTGCTCGTGGGCGACTACAATCCGCGCCACTTCACGTGCGAAGACTACGACCTGTTCCTGCGCGTCAACGAATTCCTGAACCTGCGCCACGCGCCCGGGAAACAATCGCTGTACGCATACCGCGAGCACGGCTCGTCGCTCACGGCGCGCCGGGCGGACCTCAAACGGGACGAGCGCACCGAGCGGCTCATGCGGACCGACGCCTTCCGGCGCGACATGGCGTTTTACCCCATCGGCTGGTTCGCCGCCAAGGGCCCGAGCGCGCGCGAGCTGAACCTGCACGCCTACCGCGACGCGCTGCTCGACCCGGAAACCGTGCGCCTCGACCGGCTGCCGCGCGAATGGTTCGCGTCGATCTTCGTGCATTCGGCCGAGAACCCGGCCGAGGCGACGCCGCCGCCATTGCCCGCCGGATGCCTCAGGGTGCTGATCGACGCCGGCCGCGCTCCCCTGCCCGAGACGGTCGGCGCGGACTGGGACGTGTGCGTGACGTTGCAGCATCCCGTCGCCCTGCCGCGGCTCGGCGGCGGCCGGCGCGGCTGGATCGCGATCCAGGATATCGGGGTGCTCATCCGCGGGCTGCGCATCCGGGCGCTCGGCGAGATGGCGGCGCGGATCGAAACGCTGATCGACACGCAGCAGGCCGCGCCCGACGAGTTGGCGGCCTCGGTCGTGATCTGCACGTGCGGCCGGCCCGAATCGCTCGGGCGGGCGCTCGAATCGGTGGCGAAGCAAACGCTCGCGCCGGGGCGGTTCGAGGTGATCGTCGTCAACAACGACCCGGCTGAGGACCTGGGGCCGCTGGTCGAGTCGTTCCGGGAAAAGTTCGCCAACCTGCGGCTCGTCGATTACCCGCTGCGCGGGCTGTCGGTGGCGCGCAACGCCGGGCTGGCCGAGGCGCGCGGGGAGCTCGTGGTTTATCTGGACGACGACATCGTCGCCGAGGCCGACCTGCTCGAGCGGCTGCTCGAGGCGGCGGCCGATCCGTCGGTCGGGGTCGTGGGGGGCGCGATCGCCGTCGAGCCCCCGCCGGAAAAGCCCGGCTGGTGGTCGGAGGGGGCGGCGGCGCACTGGGGGAGCGTCTCGGCCGCGGAGCGGACCGAAATCGCCGCCGGCGACTGGCGCCGGTTCCCGGTCGGCTGCAACTGGGCGGCGCGGCGCAAGGCGCTGCTCGAGGTCGGCGGCTTCCGCTGCCGCTACGGCCGGGGGGGGAAGGCCGTCGACTCGGGCGAGGAGATCGTGGCCGCGCTCGACATCCAGAGGCTCGGCATGAAGGTCCTCGTCGAGCCCGCCGCGCGCGTCCGGCACATGATCGACCCGTCGCGCTTCACGCGCCGGCATTTATACAGGATGATGCGCGACGCCTACAGGACCCGGCTGCGGCTCGAGCAGGACCTGTTGATCCCTGAGCGCGCCCGCGCGCGCGACAACCTGTGGCACGCGGTCAAAAGGATCATGTGGGCGCTGGCGCCGAAGGCTGCCGGCGCGACACGGCTTTATCACCTCTTCACGGCGCTTTGCTGCGGCCGGCTCGGGCTGCGGATCCTGGGGATGCATCTGGGCCGGCTGGGCCGGCCGAGGTTCAAGTAGGCCCGACTCGGGCTCAAGCCGGTTTCCCCATCGAAAACGCCGTCGGCGCCGGTTCTCGGCAAAATAAGCATATTTTACATAGCCATGTTCAACGCAATGTTAAATTATTCAAAATAGTTGAAATTGTCACCGGTTTATGATTAAAAAATGTTCATGCGCAACGAGGTGTTCACAACGTAAGAAGAAGCCGGTCCATGCAAGGGGCGAAACGATATCTCTCACTCACCTGCGATGTGGAGGCGCTGCCGGCCGAGGCCACATCGAATCACGTCGACCGCCTGATCTGGTGCCGGTACCCGGGTGTGCCGTTCGGCGCCGGGATCGACCTGATGATGGACATCGCCGATGAATTCGGCGCCAAGATCACGTTTTTCCTCGACGTCTGCGAGCGGCACGCATACGGGTCGGCCATCGACGAGGCGGCCCGCATGATCCAGGAGCGCGGCCACGACCTGCAGCTGCACCTGCACATCGAATTCCTCAACCCCTATTGGCAAGAGCTCGGCTACAAACCGCCGACCTGGGCGATGAACCAGTTCAATGAGGAGGCGGCGCAGCTGGCCATCGACCATGCCGTCGAGACGTTCGTCGAAATGGCCGGCGTGCGCCCGATCGCCTACCGGGGCGGCGCATTCCGGTACAACCAATCGATCCTGCGCGCGCTCAAGGCGCAGGACATCAAACTCTCGTACCAGTATTACCCGCTCACCTGCCACCTGAATGCCTACCCGTACGGCTGCGACGCCGGGGTCCTGCCGGTTTTCCGCTGGTCCAACGGGCTGCACGAGATCCCGATGGGCTGCCTGAAGCACAACCAGAGCAGCTTCCATTACAACGGCTTCTCGCGGATCATGGATCCGAAACACGCGCTGCATTTCATGCGGCAGTTTTACGGGCTGGGTCCGCGGTTCAACACCCTCGTCATGCTGCTGCACAGCTGGTCGTTCCTGGTCAGGAACGAGAACCGGGTCCTCGAGTGGAAGGACAAGTCGCTCATCAACGCGTTCCGCGAGTTTCTGGCCAGCCTGCCGCCGGACGTGGAAACCGTGACCGCCCCCCAATTGCTGCGCAAAATCGAGCTGGGCGAGATCGAGCCGGCGTTCGAGATGCCGCTGTGCGTGGCGGGGACCGAAGCCCTGCGCCTGTTGCCGGCTCCGGCGCGCCAGGCGCTGTAATCCATGCCCGCCCCCCCCCGGGCCGGCGGCCGACCGGCCACACAGCCGTTGAACATGGCGCGATAAATGGATATCGTATTCCCCGAGTGGAACCTGACATTTCCAGCGGGAAAAGGTCATGACTGAAAGCGTCCCGACAGCCGGCACGAACCTGGCCGATTACAAGCTCGACCGTTGCAATATCTGCGGGGCGCCGCAAAGCGAGTTCTACGCGTTCTTCTCGGAAACGCCCAATCGCTGCAAAACCTGCCAGTCGCTCGAGCGGCACCGGATCCTCAAGTGGGCCTACGACATGTTCATTCACCGGGAGTTCCCGTTTCCCGGCAAGGAGTTCCTGGTCTGCACGCCGGGGGAGGCCGAAACCCGATACATCCTGGCGGGGGCGAAAAAGATCGTCACGTTCGACGTGCGCCCGGTCTCGTGGTTCGACCTGCAGATGGACATGTGCGACATGCGGCAGATAGCCGACGGCTCGTTCGACGGGTTCATGGCGATGGCCGTCCTGCAGCACACGCGCGACGACGCGCGCGCCATCGACGAGATTTACCGGGTCCTGCGGCCCGGCGGCAGGCTGTTCGTGCAGGCGTCCAACATCATGAACGGCCGCACGAAGTTTTTCGACAATCCGGTCCAGCACTACACGCAGGAAGAATACGACACATACGGCGTGGGGACGTACCGCGTCTACGGCGACACCGATTTGATCCGTCTTCTTGCGCGGCGGTTCGTCGTCAAGACGTTCCACGGGTTCGACCCGATCACCGGCGGGACGGATTTCATCGCATGCGGCATCAAGGTCCCGGAGATCCCATGAGAGAGATTCATATTTCATGTTTCTAGTTCCTGGTTCCTTGTCTCCGCGGCGCGGCCTCGCCCCGGGCGCGGAGAGCGGAAATTTTTCGACACCGGTTATCAATCCAAGGCAGGCAGTTCAATCGTGAAAATCATCAACGTCGTCGGGGCCCGGCCCAATTTCATGAAAATCGCGCCGATCATGGAGGCGTACAAACCCTATCCGGCGATCCAGCCGCTCCTCGTCCACACCGGCCAGCATTACGACGAGAAGATGAGCAACCTCATCTTCCGCGACCTGGGCATCCCCGAACCGGACATGAACCTGGGCGTCGGCGGCGGCTCGCACGCGGTCAACACGGCCGAGACGATGAAGGCGTTCGAGCAGGTGTGCCTGAGCGAAAAACCCGACGCGGTGCTCGTCGTGGGCGACGTGAATTCGACGATCGCCTGCGGCCTCGTCGCGGTCAAGCTCGGGGCCAAGCTCATCCACGTCGAGGCGGGCCTGCGCTCGTTCGACCGGGGCATGCCCGAGGAAATCAACCGGCTGCTGACGGACGCGATCAGCGACTACCTGTTCTGCAGCGAGCCGAGCGGCGTCGAGAACCTGAAGCGCGAGGGCGTCGCCGACGAAAAGATCTTCCTCATCGGCAACGTGATGATCGACACGCTGCTGAAGAACCTTAAAAAGGCCCAGGAAAACCGCATTCTCGAGGAGCTCGGCGTCGAAGAGAACCGTTACGCGGCGCTGACGCTGCACCGGCCGTCCAACGTCGACGACCCCGCCGTCTTCGAGCGCATCGTCGACGCGCTCGAGGTGATCCAGCGCGACATGCCGATCATTTTCCCCGTCCACCCGCGCACGCGCAAAAACTTCGAGGGGACACCGCTCGGCGAGCGCCTGCGCGCGATGACGAACATCATCCTCATCGAGCCGGTCGGCTATCTCGAGTTCCTCAAGTGCATGGCCTCGGCCAGGATCGTGCTCACGGATTCGGGGGGGATCCAGGAGGAGACGACGATCCTGCACGTCCCGTGCCTGACGCTGCGCGAGAACACCGAGCGGCCGGTCACGGTGACCGAGGGGACGAACCAGGTCGTCGGCATGGACACGCGGGTCATCCTGGAGGCGTATGCGCGCGTGATGCGCGGCGAGTTCCAGGTCAGGACGCCGCCGCTGTGGGACGGCCACGCCGCCGAGCGGATCGTCAAGATTCTCGCGGAGAAATTTTAACCGAGCCTAGCCGACCGGGCGATCGGCGTCACCGGGCGCCATCAGCACGGCGCGGTAGGCGGCGGCAAGGCGCTCGATCGCCGGTTCCCAGTGCAGGTTTTCCCACGCCGTGTCGCGGCAGCGGCGGGCCATGGCGTCGTGGCCGGCCCGGCAGCGATCGATGAACCCGAGGATTTTCTCGAGCTCGGCCTCGGGCCAGGCGGGTTCGTCCAGCAGCGCCGGATCGAGGGCGATCCCGATATCGGACTGAACGGCCAGCGCGCTGTAATCGCCGATCCGCCCGGTCATGATCAGCGGGCAGCCGGCGGCAAGATACTCCGCGAACTTGGTCGGCGACGACACCCGGTTGACCGGGTCGTCGCGGCGCAGCATGACGGCCGCATGCGCCTGCCGCAGCGCGGCCGGCACCTGTTCGTGGGGAAGCTCGGCCAAGAGCACGTTTTCGCCGGCGAGGCCGTTGGCGGCGATCAGCTCGCGGGCCTTTTCATGATCGCCCGCGGGCATGATCAGCAGGTAATGGAGATCGGGGCGGCGCCGGCTCAGCTCGCCGAACAGCCGCATCATCTCGGCGCCGCATTGCCACGCGGCCAGCGTCCCCAGGTAGGCCACGACCGGGCGGTCCGGCGGGACGGCAACCGGGGCCGCGGCATCCGGCCCGGGGAAAGCGTGGTCGGTGATGCAGCACGGGACGAACGCGGCCGGGGTGTCGCCGAGGTCGTAGCGCTCGCGGTAGTATTCGCGCATCGCGCCGGAGACGAAGACGTTCAGGTCGCTCGCCGCGAACACGCGCCGTTCCCACTCGGCCATCGCCCGGACGCGGTTGGGATGGGCGCCCATCAGCCGCTCCTCCTCGGGCGTCGCGCCGTGGGCGTCGAACACGAGCTTGACGGCGGGGCACGCCGCCTTGAGCAGCGCCGCCAGGCGTGCCGTGTACAGGGCCTCGGCGTGGACGAGCTCGAGGCCGTGCTCCCGGATCACGCGGCCAAGCTGCGCAATCTCGGTTTTGAACGTGTCACCCGTGACGTCGATGTCGAAGAACTGCGGCGACGGGACGAGGTGAACGCGGCAGCCGAGCCGTTCGAACTGCTCGCGGTGGTCGCGCAAACTGTCGGCGGGGGCGGCCGGATGCAGGCACGCGAAATGGACGGGGCAGCCGACCTGCAGCAGCGCCCGGATCTCCTGCTCGATGCGGATGCGGTAGCCGCCGCGGTAGCCGGGGGCGATGTAGCCGAGCAGCAAAACCGGCGGCAGGGTCGAGGCCGCGGGGGTCGCCGCGGCCCGTGCGACTCCCGGTGCGGCCGGCAGCTCGCGGCCGGCGTGGCGGATGAAAATCGACTCGAGCTTGTTGCAGATCTCGCGCTGGTCGAACCGCTCGACGGCGTACTGGCGGCAGTATGCCTGTTCGGCGCGCATGCGTTCGGGGGTGTTCCAGCGCTCGATGGCGTGGACCGCCTCGCCGACCGAGTCGATGGCGTAGCGCGGCGGGTAAATGCGGTCGGCCCCCTCCCAGCGCCGGATCACCGGGACGCAGCCGGCGGCCATCCCCTCGGCGACGGCCTGGTGCGAGCCCTCGAAGTCGGAGGTGGACAGGATAAACCCCATGTCCGCATACCACGGCGCCATGTCGTCGCCGTGCGGGTCGAAGACGACCTTGCCGGCCGGCAGGGCGTCGATGCGCCGATAGAGCGCCTCGTACCACGCCATCTCGTCCTTGCGCGACAGCATCCAGCTGTATTCCTCGGGCCGGCGGCCCTTGACGTGCAGGACGTAGCGGTCGTCGCGCTCGAGCAGCCCGGCCAGGATGTCGACGGCCAGGTCGAGCCGCTTGCGCTGGGGGACGACGCCGACGAAGCCGAGCCGGTGCTCCGTCCCCGGCGGCTTCGGGAGCGCAAACGCGCCCGCCGCGTCGATCGGGTTGTAGATCAGGCACGCGCGGCCGCGCAGGACGGGAAACTCGTTCGTCATCCAGTCGTAGATCGATTGCGTGATCAGGACGAGCCGGTCGACCTGCGACCAGTCGATCTTGTAAATGAAGTCGATCGTGTCGCGGGCCTGGACTTCCTGCAGGTGAAGCCGGACGACAAGAAGCTGGCCGGGGCGTTTGTGCTGCGAATAATAAACCGCGTTGCCCAGCGCCCATTCGCAGAAAATGATATCGGCCCACTTCGAATATTCGCGCGCGTCGGCCTCGGAGTCGATCTGGTGGCCCTTGTGCCGGTCCAGCCGCACCTCGTAGAGGCCGGAGGCGCGGCAATGCTCGATGAATGGCCGCAGGAACTTGAAGTCATGGCCCGAAAACAGCAGGCGAACGGGGTTGCCTGGCTTTTTCCCGAACAGGTTCGGCCAAATCATAAACAGACCTGACGGATGAGTTGATCCTGGGCATCCTCGGGGCATGCATGCAGGAACTCGAACCGGCTGCGCGCGTAGCAGTCGGGGCCGGCCTGGACCCAGTCGCCGCGCAGGACCGCGTCGAGGATCGCGTCCGTGATCCGGCCGGCTTGGGCGATGACCGTCGCGCCGAGGACGCGCTCGCGCAGGAAATACTCCTCGCCGGCGCTTTCGTCCAGGCGCGCCGCGGTCGGGCTCGCCGCCGTGAAGTGGGCCGTCAGCCCGCTGATCGGCATGGCCGCGTAGGCAAGCGCCATCGCGGCGTCGGCCAGGTAGTTGGGGCCGTAATAGTGGTTGCCGTCCATGAACGCGACCGGAGCCGCGCCGAGGCCGCCCAGCTGCTGGAGGAGTTTTTGCGGCGGCGCCATGCCGCAGTCGATCCCCGCCAGCTTGAGCGCGTCGCGTTGGAGCCGAGCGCTCCGGCCCGTGTCGGCCACGATGACCGATGCCGGGGCGAGGACCTGGCCCGCGATGCATTCGGCCAGCCGGCGCGGGTGCGCGCCCGGCACGACGACGACCGTGGGGGGAGCCTGCCCGCTCTCGCCGGCGTTCAAGCCGATCGCCTCGACGATCGACTTCATCCGGTGGGTGTAAGTGTGCCGGCTCATGACGGTGCGGATGCCGAGGGCGGAGACGCGCCACCACTCGTCGGGGTGGTTCAGCAGCCGGTCCAGCGCCGCGGTGACTTCCTCGACCGAGGCGACCTCGGGGACGAGTTCGCCGAAGAACTGCCGGATGCCGAGCGAACGGGTCGTGACGACGGGGGTGCCGCACGCCAGCAGCTCGAACACCCGCCGCGAGAACATCGTCGGCGAGTCGTTGACCGAGTTGACGTTCACGAACGCGCGGTAGGCGTGATAGGCCTCGACCATCTGCTGGTAGTCGAGCCGGCCGCGGATGTGCGGCTGGAACTCGGCCGGGAACCGGTAGCGGGCCTGGTCGGGGCCCTCGTAGCCGAAGCGGCGGTCGTAGATGTCGAGCCCGAAGTCCTTGCTGCCGCGCAGCAGCACGTCCATGTCGTGGCGGCGTTCCTCGAAGTCGTCGGCGTAATACGTGCCGGCGAAACAAACATTGCCGTCGCGGCGTTTCTTCTGGAGCGGGTTGTGGATGGCGGGCTGGGCCGCGAACGGCAGCGCGCCGACGCGCTCATGGCCCAGTCGCTCGACATAGCGCGGGATGCAATTGGCGTCCGTCGTGAAGACGCGATCGAACTTGCCGGCGGCCTCGATGAACTTCTCGAAATGCGGCGGGTCCTCCTTGTTCCAGAAGACCGTCGGGATGCCGCGCAGCCAGCACCACTTGAGGACGTCGTCGAGTTCGCGGCCGGGGCAGCCGGCGTACGTGCCGACGCGGTACTGCCAGGCGCCCTTGTTGCCGTTCCATGCCGACTCCACGAACAGGAAGTCGATCGGGACTTCCTCGAGGACCGCCTTCCAGTTTTGCGGGCCGAACGGCAGCAGCGTGCATTCGGGGGCGAAACAGGCCTCGGTGAACTGGTCCAGGATCGATCCGGCGACGAAATCCTTGAGCGCCTTGGCGGCCGGCTTGACCGGCGCCGTGGAGCGCTCCTCCATGGTTTCGACCACCACCGAATCCTGATAGTCGAGATTCTGATCGCGGGGGGCGGCGGCGCCGGCTTGACGGGGGGCGGCGGCGGCCTCCGCCGGGGCCGGATTGCCGTTGCGGCGGCGACCCAGGCCGAGCTTGTATTTGACCGTGTCCAGCATGCGCGCGAGGCGGTAGTAATACATCCCCTTGATCTGCCTGAGAAGCTCGCTGTCCTTCATCAGGCGGGCATTCTCGTTGCCCAGATCGAGCGCCTGGGCCTGCAGGCGGAGGATTTTATCCGACAGCTCGGCGTTCCTGGCCTGCATGTCCGATTTTTCTTGATGGAGGGCCGCCAGGCGCTCCTGCTGGAGCGACTGCTCGCGGATCAAATTGTCGCGTGACTGCTCGAGGCCTTCCATGCGGCGGCGCAGGGCCTCGGCCTGCTGCTGCAACTGCTCGTTGCCGGCCTGCAGCAGCTCGTTGCCGGCGCTCAACTGCTGGTTCTTGGCCTGCAACAGCTCGTTGCCGGCGCTCAACTGCTGGTTCTTGGCCTGCAACAGCTCGTTGCCGGCGTTCAACTGCTGGTTCTTGGCCTGCAACAGCTCGTTGCCGGCGCTCAACTGCTCGCTCTTGGCCTGCAACAGCTCGTTGCCGGCGTTCAACTGCTGGTTCCTGGCCTGCAACTGATCCAGCTTCGAGAGCACTTCGTCCAGATGCGCGGCCGTTTTCTGCAGTTCCTCGACCTCCCGGGGCAAGGCGCACATCTTGTGGCGCATCACGAGCTCGTCGTGTTCGCTCCGAACGAGGCGGAGTTCGGCGTGAAGCTCCTCTTTTTCCTTCTCGTTGCGCCCGGCGGTCTCGCGCCAGTGCCGTTCGAGGTTTTCCAGGCTCTTGGCGCGCGCCTCGGCGTCGCGCTGTTGCGACTTCAGGCCGTCCAGCTCGATCGCGAGCCTGGATTTGGCCACTTCGAGATCCTTGATCTGGTTGACGTACTTGATGTGATCCGCCCTGAGGTTTTCGCAATGCTGCTGGAGCCGGTTGTTGCTGTCGATCAGGATCTTGTCGTGCAACAGCTGCATCTCGAGTTTTTTGCCGGCCAGTTCGCTCTGGCTTTTTGCATTGTCCAGAAGCGCGCCCAGTTCCCGGAGACGAGCCTCCAGGACCGGGATGTCGGCGGGGTAATTCGCCGCCGTCAGGTCCATGCCGGATTTCATGATCCAATCCCTGCGAGTGTAAATAACGATCGCCTGCTGGCCCTGCCAGCGGGTCGATTTCATGGAAGCCGTGTCGACGATCTCGAAATAAGTCCCCACCCACTCATCCCACGCCATGGGGATGTTGTTCTTGAGGAAGCGGAAAAAGTGTTCCGGATCGGTCGCGTCGGGCCGCTCCGCGAATGGGATCAGCACGACGATGTATTTGGCGGCCTTGTTCCCGAGGACGTCGCGCAGCACGGCCAGCGGCTGTTCGAAGTGCTCGAGGATATTGGACGCCAGGACGACGTCGTATTGGGGCTTGATGTCTTTGTGGCCAATCCAGTTCTCGGCGGCGAACCGGATGCGGGCGTATTTGGACGCGGCATGCGCGATCGCCGTCTCGGAGAAATCGACGCCCGTCATCTCGTTTTCCGGGAAAATCTCCTTGAGGTAGGCAACGGCTTCGCCCTCGGCGCAGCCCCAGTCGCACAGGCTCATCCGCTGCTGGACGAAGTCGTGGCGGAACCAGCCGGGCAGGTGCTCGATCAGGATTTCGGCGAAGAAGCGGGTCTGGTCGCCCCCCTTTTTCTCCTGCCAGCTGCCCTGGAAGCGCTTGTCCCAATAATCCTGGGAATTAATCGTGGGCTCAGAATTCATGCCGGGCAACCTGCCTGACTCTTGTTGATATTAATTTGGACCCGGGGTTCGACCACGCCAAAGTGGCGGTGCTCGGAAACGGTCTGGATCAGGAACGCATTCTCAACGTAATCGCAATACTTGCGCTTGCCCTCGACGAAATACTCGACCGCGACGATCAGCATATACTCGCCCGGATTGACGATGTTTTCAAACTCAAAACTGGCGTCGACGATCTCGCCCGGCTCCAGCGAGGTCCAGTACAGCTTGTGCTCGGCCGAGGAGACGGCGATCACGTCGATGCCGCGGATGTCGCGCAGCGCGGCGGCCACGGCGATCACGTCGGCGGCCAGGCCCTGGCGCACCGCCGCCCGGAACCGGATCCGGATGTTCTCGAGGTGTTGAAACACCGGCGTGTTGCCGCTCCGGTCGCCGCTGACCGAGAAATGCGTCACCTGGATCTCGCCCGACCCCCAGCGCCGGAGCGGATCCTTGCGCCCCGGGTATTCGAGCGCCATGAGCTGGTCGGTCGGGGCCGGCTGGTCGGTCACCGCCTTGACCTCCTCGGGCCGCGACGTGGAGCCGGCGAACAGGAACTCGACATACTGGCTCGTGACCTCGGGGGCCGGGCCCGCCTCGCGGACGCGGCCGCGGTCGAGCCAGATCGCGCGGCCGCAGTAGGTGCGGATCGTCTGGACGCTGTGCGACACGATCAGGATCGTCGTTCCCCGGTCCATGAGGCGCTGCATGTGCGCCATGCACTTCATCTGGAAGGCGGCGTCGCCGACCGACAGCGCCTCGTCGACGATCAGGAACTCGGGCTCGACGAGCGCCTGCACGGCGTACGCCAGCCGCACGACCATGCCGCTGGAGTAGGTCTTGATCGGCTGCTCGATGAACTCGCCGATGTCGGCGAAGGCGGCGATCTCGTCGAACTTGGCGTCGATCCGGGCGGGCGCCAGGCCGAGGACGGTCCCGTTGAGGTAGACGTTCTCGCGGCCGGTGAACTCGGGATTGAACCCGCTGCCGAGCTCGAGCAGGGCCGCCACCCGGCCGCGGATCTCGAGTTCGCCCCGGGTCGGCGTCAGCGTTCCGGCGACGATCTGCAGCAGGGTGCTTTTGCCGCTGCCGTTGCGGCCGATGATGCCGACGCACTCGCCGCGCCGGACGTCGAACGAAATGTCGCGCAGCGCCCAGAATTCCTTGTAATACTTCTTCCGGTCGCCCGTCAGCGCCTGCAGCAGCCGGTGATGTTTCTCACGGTAGATGTGATAGCATTTGCTGACGTTCCGGATGCTCAGCACGTGGTCCTCAGATAACATCGGCGAACCCCTTCTTCGTGCGGGTGAACCACATGTAGCCGGCCTGCGCCAGGACGATCGAGACCGCCGTCACGACGGCCACCGGCCCCCACTGCGGCCATTCGCCGAAGAGCAGCACGCGGCGGATCTGCTCGACGATCACGGCCAGGGGGTTGAGGAACAGGATTTTCTGGAAGAGCGGCGGCAGGATCGCCGGCGAGTAGAAAATCCCCGTCATGTAGAGCATGATGAGCAGGATGATGCCGATGAAGTGCGGGGTGTCGCGGATATAGACGCCGAGCGAGGCGACGATCCAGCACAGCCCGATGCAGAACAGCAGCAGCGGGATCATCAGCAGCGGCAGGCAGACGGCCGTCAGGCTGATGCGGTGCAGGGCCAGGGCGATCCCGGCGATGGTGATGAGGAACCAGATCACGCCGAAGTAGCAGGCCGCCAGCAGGTTGGAGACCGGCAGGATCTCGAGCGGGAAGACGACCTTCTTGACGTAATTGGCGTTGGCGGCGATGACGCGCGCGCTCGAATTGATGCTCTCCGAGAAGATGTTGTAGGCCGTCAGGCCGCACAGGATGAACAGGGGGAACATGCCGGTCAGCGATTTGCCGCCGTGCAGCACCTGGCCCTTGAAGATATACCCGAACACGAACGTGTAGATCAGCAGCGACGTCAGCGGGGTGAAAAACGCCCAGAAGATGCCGAGCATGCTCGATTCGTAGCGCGATTTGACTTCGCGCATCGTCAGCTGCCTGAGCAGGACCCAGTTGCGCGCGATGCAGACGGGAAACCAGAACGAGAGGCTCTCGGCGCCGGCCGGGTTGTCCGGAGTGATCCGGCGAACTGAGGCTGTCGATGACATCAATCGCGCACCTTGGCTTGGCAGTGACCGGCCGGGGCCTGGGGGAGCTGGGGATGACTTGGCCGGCGGAACCTTCCATGATATTTATCCCCGCTATTATCAATCAGTCAAGCAATTAACCCCGATCCCCGGCGCGGGGGTTTGGGGTTGACACGGCACGGCCGCGTGCTCATGCTGAGGCATGCATCGGGCCCGGGTTTGAACGCAGGGCACACCTCAGCCGAGGCCGGCCGCACGGGCCGGCCGGGGGGACGTTTCTCAATGGACCGCAACGCCGCCCAGGATCCAGCCGCCGATCCGATCAAGGCCGCCGTCGAGGAGCACGACATGCAGATGCGCCAGTGGCGCAACAAGCTCGTGCTCTCCTACCCGCAGCCGCGCCTCGAGCGCCGCCACGTCGAGGGAGCCCGGCTCCTGCCGACGCGCTACGACATGCTCGAGGAATTGCCCAAGGGGGGGATCGCCTGCGAGATCGGCGTCGCCAACGGGGACTTCTCGGCCGAGATCCTGAAGCGCAACCAGCCGCGCAAGCTGCACCTCGTCGACGCGTGGGTGGCCGACCGCTACCATGACGACCGCAAGATCGTCGAGGAGCGGTTCGCCTCGGAGGTCGCGGCGGGGCTCGTCAGCCTGCACGTCGGCTATTCGACCGAGCGCCTGCCCGAGTTCCCGGACCACTACTTCGACTGGGTGTATATCGACAGCGTGCACGACTACAAGACGACGGCGGCCGAGCTGGCGATCTCGCTCGCGAAGGTCAAGCCGGGCGGGATCATCGCCGGCCACGACTACACCCCCGGCAACATCGTCAGCCCCTGCCCGTACGGCGTCATCCAGGCGGTGCAGGAATTCTGCATCAACAACAACTGGCGCTACCTGTTCCTGACGTGCGAGAGCCACTGCTACGTCAGCTTCGCGCTCAAGGCGATCTGACCGGGCCGCAACAAGCGCAAAGCCCCGCCGCCCGGGATTCCGGAACGGCGGGGCTTTGCGCTTGTTTCCGATTCTGCCGGCGAGCTTATTGACCGGCCCCGCGCGCCAGTTCCAGCCCGGCGTTCGCGACGTCGATCGGCTTGGTCGAGTTTTCCTTCGCCCAGACGCAGAACCTGATTTCCGTCAGGCCCTGGATGTTCGCGCCCGGAGACCACCCGGTTTCGAGCGTGGTCCATTCGCCGTTGCCGAAATAGGTCTTCTCCGCGAGGTAAACGTCCCGCTCCCCCTCCGCCGTGCGCACCTTGCCGTAGAGCACGAGCAGGACGGCGTCGGGCGCCTCGGCCCGGAGCGAAACCGACGCCTTGAACGTGTCGCCCGGCCTGGCCTGCAGTTGCTCGACCGGCACGGTCTGGAACAACACGCCGATCCCATCGGCGGGGGGCACAAACCGGACGACCGGCTTGTCATTGTATTTCTGGTCGGTCGGGGTGACCTGAACCTTCCCCCACGGATCTTTATTCCAGCGGGCGAGCCAGTTGTTTTGCCAGTCCGAGAAATCGCCGTTGACCAGCAGGTTGCCGGCCACGGCCGCCGGCTGTGGGGCCTGGGGGGCGGGCGTTTCCACGGCCGGAGTTTGAGCCGGCGGCGGGGTCGTCGCCTGGACTTCGGGCGTTTCGGCGGCTTGCGGCGGCGGGACCGCTTCGCGGGTGCCGGTCTCGGGGCCCTGCTGCTTGCAGGCTTGAGCCGCGAAGACGACGGCCAGCAGCATTGCGAGACGGCACGTCACGCCGATGAAATGACGATGGGTCAGGCTCAGCATGTGAGTTTCTCCGATTGCAAAAATTTATATGTGACTAATGTACCATCGCTGCCGACGGCCGACAACTTAAAATGGCGGGGGGGCGAGAGCGGACTATTGCGCGCCGCGCATGGCGCGCTTGACGATGGCCCAGCGCCAGAACGTCATTTCCATTTTGGTCTTGAATCTCCGCCGTATCACGTTCATTGCATGACCGCAGCACTTGAGGGGCTGGTGGATCGCCTTGAGCAGAAAGAACCGCCGGTAGAGGCGTTTTTGCCAGGCCTCGAGCACGGCGTAGTCGTCGCGCCATGTCGGCGAGAAGGTCAGCTCGCTGTAGTCGCCGTAGCCGCTGAACTGGTCGAAGATCGCCGACCCCGGCACCGGCGAGACGATCAGGATCAGCACCTCGTCGAGGCCGGCGCGGATGAGCTCGGCCATATATTTTTCGGTCTGGACCCGGTCGTCGTCGGTCTCGCCGGGGAATCCGATCAAAAACACCGCCTGCGACGCCACGCCGAGCCGCGCCATTTCCTTCGTCTGATCGAGCGCGTGGGCGCGGTCGAACGGCTTGCCCATCAGCTTGAGGACCCGGTCCGAACCGGTCTCGGGCGAGAACGAAACGTACGAGCAGCCGCCGGCGGCCATCGCGCGCAGCCCCTCGAGCGAGATCGTCTCGATCTTGGTCCCCGACGCGAATTTCCAGATGAACGGCTTGTGGTTGGCGCGGATCAGGCCGGCCAGCTCGACCAGGCGCTGCTCGCGGGTCGTGGGGTTGACGTCCTCGAAATGGAACTCGCGCACGCCGAGCGTCTCGTAGAGGTGGCACATTTCGCGATAGACGCTCTCGGCCGAGCGCGCCCGCCAGCGCCGGTGGTTGGTCGAGGGGACGACGCAGAACTTGCAGCCGAACGGGCAGCCGCGCGAGGTGAGGATCGCCAGGTAATTGCCCTCCTGCGGGCCATGCGCGTAACCGAGCCGCCAGTAGGCCTCGAGCGGAAAGAGATCCCACGCCGGAAACGGCAGCGCGTCGAGGTCGGCGATCGTCGAATCGGCCGGCACGACGCGCGGCGCGCCGTTCTCGATGCGCGCCCAACCGTCGGCCGGCATCCCCCCCTTGCCGGCGATGTGGTCGAGCAGCGCCACGGCGCGCTCCTCGCATTCGCCCAAAATCAGGTAATCGGTCCCCTCGGCGAGCAGGTCCGGCGCCACCTGGGCCAGGCTCATCCCGGTCACCGCCTGCGAGTTCTCGACGACAATGATCGGGACGTCGGGGAAGCGCCCGCGCAACGCGCGTGCAATCTGCCCGATGACCTTGAACGAGGTCACCGCCCACGCAAAGACAAAGACGGCCTCGGGGGGCTGGGAGAAGCGCCCCGGCAGGTCCTCGGCCGCGATGCCCTGGTTCATCATCGGCGGGACGCGCACGATCCGGCGCGGCGCGGCCGCGAACATGTCGTGCACGGCGACCGAATGGCCTGCTTCGCGCAGGCGGCCGGCGAGATACGCCATCGTATACGGCATGTAGTAGATGCCGCTGCCAAGCACGTCGTTGGCGCGGGAAACCAGGGGGGGCACAACCAGGGCCACGCGCATGCCGCTACCACCTCCCGCCGCGCAGAAACGTCATGGCGAGCAACTTTCGGTAGATCAGGAACGAGTCGCGCAGGACGTGAAAATGCGAGCTGGCGTTGCCTTCGACGTAAATGGTTTTGATCGGCACGGGAACGGCCTTGAACCGGCCCTTGAGGGCGTGGGCGAGGATTTCCATCTCGGTTTCGTACCGGCCGCCGCGGATCGTCTCGAGGATATGTTCGATAAAGCGGCGCGAATGCAGCCGGTAGCCCGATTGGGTGTCAGGCAGCCGCTGCCCAAGCAGCAGGCCGGTCAGCGAAATCGTCAGGTTGTTGCCGAACCGGCTGCGCCACGGGATTTCGCGGCTCTCGAAGACGCGCGAGCCGATCACGAGGTCCGCCTGTTCACGACGAAACGAGTCGTAAAGACGCGGCAGCTCGTCGGGGTCGTGCTGGCCGTCGCTGTCGAGCGTGACGACGCATTCGACCCGGCCGTCGGCGAGCGCCTCGCGAAAGCCCGCCAGCAGGGCGTGCCCCTTGCCGCGATTGACCGGAAACGCGACGGTCCGCACCGGCAGGCCCTCAATCAGCCCGCGCAGATTGTCGGTGCTGCCGTCGTCGACAACGATGACGCGATCGGTTTTTTCGAGCAGGCGCTTCAGGACGGGGACGACGCGGCCGCCGGCGTTATAACACGGCACCAGGGCGGCAACCCGGCTCGACAGCGTCGTGTTCTGGTCGCTCGGCTCCACTTCCACGCCAACCTCAATCAACGACGACATAATCGTCGAATCGCGTGCGTTCCTTCGGCCACTCCTCGCGGCGGCGGCCGTCGGAGATGAATTTGGCGGTGACCAGGCCGATGTCGACGCAATCGGCGATGCCGCCGTAAACGAACCCGCCCTGCCGCCCGACCGTGTAGAGGTTGTCGAACGAATCCAGGTAACCCATCACCTTGTCGACGTGCTCCTTGTAGGAGACGTCCCACAGCGGGTAGGCGTGCTCGAGATAGATCGTGTGCGTGTCGCAGACCCGGGCCTTGTCGATGAGGCCGATGTCGTGCAGGCTTTGAACGGCCTTCTGGACAATGTAGTCGCGGCTTGCCTGGTTGAAATGCTGGTCGACGTGGCAGGTCATCTCGGCGCACAGCATCGTCTTGCCCTCGGGGACCATGAATGGACTGCAATTTTTCTGCTCGAACAGGCGGTTGAACGGGAACTTCGCCTCCGGGAAGAAAATCCAGTTGTCCTCCATCACCTGCTCCTGGTCGAGCATGATGTAGATGAGGAGCATGTTGCGCTCGCGCAGGAGCATGAGGTGATATTCGACGTCACCCGGCAGCGGCTGGTCCATCAGCCTCGCAAAGGAGCGCTTGGGGATCGACGAGATGACGACGTCGTCCTCGTCGAGGTCGATCGTTTCGCCGTTGCTCAGTTGCAGGGCGCGGATGCGATGATCCCGCGTCACGATGTTTTCGGCCGTGGTCGACAGCAGGACCCGGTTGTTGTCGCCGAGCGCCACGATCCGTTCGGCGAGGCGGTCGGGGAAGACCTGGCAGCCGTACTTCGGGTAATAGAAAATATCGGTGCTCGTGACGCGGTCGATCTTGATGCCGAACACGGTCTGCTTGATCAGTTCCCACAGGTTCGGCGACGTCACGCGCCGCTTGGCCAGGTCGGCGCTCAGGTTGGAGGCCACACCCCAGATTTTCTCGGTCGCCTCCTGGACGAACTCCTGGTAAATCCCCCGGCCGTAATTGATCACGAACCACTCTTCGTACGTCTTCGGGTCCTTCCTGCGGAACAGACCCAGCAGCTTGGCCTTCATGAGGCTCATGGTCAGGTAGGCCAGCTTGGCGAACGGCAGCTCGCGCAGCATGTCCTTGACGCCGACCGGGAACGGCAGGTAGACGTCGCCGTAGCGGATGCGGCCTTTTTTGGGGCGCGTCAACAGGTCGTCGCCGGCCAGGTCGGCCAGAAAGTCGTGAGCGTGCTGCATCACGGTGAAGATCTTGTGCGCGCCGAGATCGAGGTAGTAGCCGCCGCGCTTGATCGTGCGCGCCTGGCCGCCGAGCTGGTCTTCCTTCTCGATGACGACGATCTCGTAGCCGGCTTCGGCGAGTTTGAAGCCGGCGGTCAGGCCGGTGATGCCGCCGCCCAGTATGATTGCCTTTTTTGCCATGGCCATCAGCCCTTTGCCTTGCGCGCGATCACATTCATCTGCGACGCGTAATACGGAATCACCCAGCCGTCGATTCGGAGCGCACCGGCCACCGCCCCGGCCAGCTTCGAGATCGGCTTGCTGTAGAGGCCGACCATCTTGATGAGGTGCCCGAGCTCGAGCGACTGGTAATGGCGCCGGATCGCCACGACGTCGAAGCCGGCCTTGTTCAGCATCATCGTCATCGTCTTGGGGGTGAAGTAGTAGAGGTGGTGCGACAGGAGGAACCACCAGTTCTGCCCCGACAGCCGCGCCCAGATGCTGCCGATATCGGGGGTGTTGATGACGAGCAGGCCGCCGGGCTTCATGAACCGGCCCGCGTCCCTGAGCCCCTGCAGCGGGTCTTCCATGTGCTCGATCGAGTCCCACATGGTGATCACGTCAAAGGTCGCCGGGTCGAACGTCATGCGCTCGAGGGTGCCCTGGTGGATCGTGACGCCCAGATTCTTGTTGCCCCACTCGGCGAGCCAGCGGCTCGGCTCGACGCCTTCGACCTTCCAGCCGAGCTTGGCGGCGCTTTTGAGGAAGAACCCGCCGGCGGCGCCGACGTCGAGCAGCCGGCCCTCGGGTTTTTCATATTTGGCGACGAACCGCGCGCACTTATCGAACGTGCGGACGCGGGCCGCGCCCTGGGAGACGTAGAGTTCGTCGGCCGAATCCTCGTAGGCGCCGACGACGATCTCCTGGTTCAGGCGCGGGCAGACGTAGATCAGGCCGCACTTGGAGCATTTGACCACGCGCTGGGCGCCGAGGATGCCGTGCGAGGCCGAAAACGTCTCGCGCAGGTCCACGTCGCGGTTCTTCGGCTCGAACAAAACCTTGTATTCAGTGGAACCGCAATAATTACAAGCCGGATATTCTAATTCATGATTCTTAATCAATGACATTGCCCTCATGATTTATGAATCAAAGACCCGGAGACCTTAGCCTCCGGAGTCAGGGATGTCAACCGGGGATATGCGGCTCAGGAAGCGGCCGGTTTGAATTCGAACCCCAGAACCCTGAGCGGCTGCAAACCCCAGTGCCAGGCCTCGATCGGGCCGGCGGCGCGAAGCTGGATGGTCACATCGATGCGCGGCCCCGGCGCCGTAATGGTTCCGCGAATGGGCATGGCGCCGGCGAAGCGGCCTTTGCCGATATCGTGGCTCCAGACGCAATGGCCGTTGATATCAATCTCTTCCACCAGCCGCCCGGGGAAGTCCTTGGCATAGCCATCCTCGATCGTCGCGCGAAGTTCGTATTTCTTTCCCTTCTCGGTCGGGAACGAGCGGGTGATGCCGACGCGATCGCCCTTGGCCGGGTTTTCCTCGGCGAGCCGGATCAGGATGGATTTGCCGGGATCGATCGAGAGGATGATCCGCCCGTCCTTGTAGGAGCTGACGGTTTTCCAGCCGTCGGTAAAAGAGGATACGGCCGCAACGGAGGGGGCGGGGGCGGCGGCGGCAACGGCCGGTTTCGCGGGAGCCGGCGGCAGGTCGGGCCGGCCGGCCTGGTAGGCGCGGTACAAATCGTCGCGCATATAGACGCGCAGTTCGTCCGGCGAAGGGGTCGGGGCCTGAACAAACGTGACGCCCTTGCGGTCCCGCACCACCGCCGGCGCGTTCATCCAGCTTTTGTAAACCGCGTCGCGGCCCTGGCGCGCCGAGACGAGGACGATGTCGATCCGGTGGTTGAAAATGCCGGCAAGGAATGCATCCAATTCCGGAAGCATGACCGGCTGGGCCTTGCCGTCATACAAGTGCGTCAGCGCGAAATCGGTCGAGGCGATGGCGTTGCCTTCCTTGGCGAAGATGGCGCGATCCAGATCCTGGTAGCGAAAGACCACACGCTTCACGTAGGCCATCTGCTCGGCGTGGCCACCCCTTAAAATGTCAGGCAGGTTCTGCAGCGGGAACAACAGGATCAGCCCGGTAAGAACCAGTCCCGATACGAATCGCCGCCGCCGGGAGGTAAATTCGAGGTAGAGCACGATCAGCAGCAACGGCACGAAATGGACGAGCAGCCGAAAGCAGACCAGGCCGTCGGGCGCCCACAGGATCACCGTCTGCGCGATGTTCAACAGCGCGATCAGGGCCAGGCGGCGGGAGACGGGGCTCAACCGGCCTGGGTTCATCAGCAGGATCAATGCCGGTAAGAACAGAAGCGAATGCTCCGCGATCACGCCGGCCGAAAAATGCAGCATGGCCGAAATGGCCCCCGGCTCGAGCAGCTGCGGCAGGACCCGCGCAAGTGCCAGGTCGGCGTAGAAATCGTATGTCGGCAGCCCCCTCGCCAGGATAAATTTCATCCGCCACACAACCAGGAACGCGGGCAGGAAACCGAGGCCGGCCCAAAATCCCCCCTTGATGTAACCCTTGATTGAACGGCACCCCAACCACACCAGGGGCAAATACGGCACGAACAACAACGCCTGGCCGCGGAACATATAGCCGACGCCTAAGAGCACGCCCGACAGGAACAGCCGCCCCTTCATCGCCTGCATAAGCGCCACGGTGAAGAAAAATACCAGGCACAACTCGGTCATCGGCAGTATCGAAACGTCGCGATAGATCGGGGCGGCTTGCAGCGCGACGGCAAACAGTAGGGTCAGCAACGCGTCGCGCGACAGCCGGTACATCAGCGTCGCCGTCGCCAGGGTCGCCAGAATATTGAAGAAAAACGAAACGATCAGCCCGTTGGAAACATCCCACACGCCCCGGATTTTGCCCAGAACGCCGACCGTGAAAATGTAGGCGTAGTTCGGGTATGGAGAAAAACCGTCAAACAGCTGGCCTGATTCGGTCAACTTTTCGTACGGGAGGCACCACCTCATGAACGACGCATTGCTCATCATGCTGTGGGCGGCGCACTCGTAATTGATCGCATCCTGATGGTCGCTGCCGTTCAGACTATACAGGTTCCACGAGAATCCGATGCACGCAATCGCAATGCACCAGGCAATCGCCCATACGGGCAGTCGTGACGGGTTTATCTCCAATTCCGGGACTCGAGTTTGCGTGATTGGGGTTGTTGGGGTTGTTGGGGCTGTGAGGCTTGTCTTGA
Organism: Candidatus Sumerlaeia bacterium; assembly: GCA_039683515.1. Taxonomy (GTDB): domain Bacteria; phylum Sumerlaeota; class Sumerlaeia; order MVZB01; family MVZB01; genus JAJFUE01. The sequence goes on from JBDKRG010000018.1 coordinate 41,318, forward strand.
CTGAAATCAACGTGCGTTCCTTAGGTAATGACGCCTCCAGACGCCTGCATTCGAGGTGCCTTAAATAATCACATTATTTTTGCCGCGCAGCAAGCCATGTTAAGCATTTTTTCTCGCATGATCACTTTAATGCATCAAACACAAATCGGCGGAGTTCTTGAACTCCGCCGATTCATTTTTAGTTATCGTTTTGTGTATTACTGCAGCGTAACGAGGACAAGCACCAAGCCGCGGCCTTTTTCGAGCGAGGTCATCGCCTTGCCGATAATGGCTCCGGAGGCTTTGGAGTGGTTTGTGACCTTCATCGCGTGGCCGGGGACGTTGGAGGTGGTCAGCAGGTCGCCTGGAAGAATAGCGCCATTCGAGGCATCGACCATGCAATAAACGCGGCCGGTGAGCGCAACCGGCAGATCGCCGTTGGCAATCTTCATGCTGGTCTGGCCCATAACCATACCGGTCTTGACGCCGCCCGCGCCACTGATCACGCCCGCGACCGTGCGGTCATAGGCCTTGGTGCTGACCTTCAGCTCGCCGGCATTGGCCGGATCGATGCAGACGATCATGCCCGCTTCGGGGCTCATGGCGCTGGAGTTGACGTTGAATTTCTCGGAAAGGTCCGAGCCGCCGGTGATGTTGATGACCGGAACCGTCGCTTCGCCGGTGACATTCAATGTTCCATTAGCGGTCAAGGCGCCGGTGGAAACCGCACCGGAGACACTCAGCGTTCCGGAAGTGACCAAATTGCCGGTACGTGCCGGTCCGATAACGTCCAGCCAATAAGATGAACTCGGGTTTTTAGTGTTAATTCCGATATGTGTATTCGTAAAAAACGTATTGGTGCCTTTGACGCCGATTCGGCTGTCAATCGTATTGGTTCCATCCCCGCGGCAGAAATCGAGGGAGGTTTGGCCAGTGGTGTTTGTGTTCCGGAAGAACTTGAAATAAGCCGCACCGACGCCGTCGGCAGGACGCGGATTGAACTCGATCTGAATGGAACTGGCATTGTATGCATCCAGATTCAAGGCACCCGCTCCGAAGGTTTGGACCATGAAATAGTTAACGGTCGAATTTGCCTTGGAAAGGCAAAAAGCCGTATTTAATGCCGGGTCGCTCACGTCAAGAGCACAACGTGGGCTGGTGGCATTGATACCGACCGGACCGATTAGGGTCTCGAGTGCCCTTGAGGTTGTTGGCATGGCGGCCATAATCAGCAGGACAATAACCAAACGCGTGAGTTTCATTGAACCAGTTCCTTTCGTTTTTTGATCGCTGTTCTAAAATCGATTGAATGCAACGCCATACATTTTAATTTGACGTTTTAGCATGTCGCACCGTCACAATTTATTTTGGTTTCTTCCACAGCGGCAGTTCTTCGGTTCCGGCGACGGCCAGGGGCATCTCGAACGCGGGGCTAAGTCCTCCGATCTCAACAAGGCGCAGCAGGTCCGGCGCCGTGACGACCTTGACGTTGGCCGGCAGCTCGTCGATGAAAAAGCGAAAGATGTCGGCCAGCCCGGGATTGAGCTCACCGCCAAGCCCCGAGTCCGTCTTGCTCATCAGCGACCAGCTGTGCAGCAGCATGACGAGCACGTTGTGCTCGGGGCCTTGCGCGAAAAACTTTTCCATGTAGGCCAAGCCCTCCTCGACGCCGAAAACCCGGGCAAAGCCGGCATAGCGCGCCAGTCCCTTGCGCGGGTGCGGGTTCTCGAGGCAGCCGGTCGGGATTTCGATCAGGCCGTTGCTCCAGCGGAAAACCGGCAGGATCCCGGCGTCGGGGCCGTGCGGGTATTTCTCGCGGTGGCTCGTGACGGGATAATAATGATACGAGAGCCGCATCCCCTGCGCCTCGATCGCGCGCAGGATCGCCCGGTTATACCGGAACGCCCCGACGCGGCACGCCAGCGGCTTGCGGCCCGTCATGGCGACGAACGTCTCGACCGCGTAATCGACCACGAGGCGGGCGGCCTCGTCGTTGTACTGGTGCATCCCCCACGTCGGGTTGAGATAGCCGAGCCGGCTCCAGAAGTCCTCCGGGAGAAATTCCCGGTGGATGTGAAGCTGGAGGTCGTGGCCGCGGCTCAGAATCTCGTGGGCGGCCTCCTCGATCGGCTGGCCGTGGCGGTTGCGCTCGAGCACGTCGAGGAAGAACGTGAACTTCACGCCGAACTCGTCGGCGATGTCCATCATGCGGCCGATGCCGACCTCCCTGTCCCAGCCGGCGATGCGGCCCCAGATCAGCCGGTCCACATGATCGGCCGCGCCGATGGTCGGCATCGCCTCGACGTCGACGGTGACGGCAAGGTATTTTTGCCCGCCGTCGCCGACGGGCGCTTTGTATGTCATGATGACCCCGCTCTTCTCCGGCCATGGCGAATCATGCCGTGTACGGCTTGCGCCCCAATATCGATCAATGCCGCGCCCAAATCAAGCGGGCATTGGCCCGGCGTTTGCCCGGCGCGGGGCGGGCCTCCTCCGCGCGGGCTCGAATTATTTCTTTCGGCCGGCCGGCCGTGTTGGGCCATAATCGTTGATGAAACCAACATAAGGCGAAAACGATGATCGCAAACGACGTCATCCTCGGGGCGAACGTGACCATCCATCATCCGGAGCAGGTCAACCTCTACGGCTGCGAAATCGGCGACAACACCAAAATCGGGTCGTTCGTCGAGATCCGGCGCCAGGTCAAGGTCGGCCGCAACGTCAAGATCCAGGCCTTCGCGTTCATCCCCGAAGGCGTCACGATCGAGGACGGCGTCTTCATCGGCCCGCACGCCTGCTTCACGAACGACCGCTACCCGAGGGCCGTCGATGAACACGGCGACCTGCTCGAGCCCGGCGACTGGGAAATCGTCCCGACGGTGGTCAGGCGCGGCGCCAACATCGGCGCCAACGCCACGATCATCTGCGGCGTCACCATCGGCGAGTTCGCCCTGGTCGGAGCCGGCGCCGTCGTCACGCGCGACGTGCCGCCGTACGCGGTCGTCTGCGGCGTGCCCGCGCGCGTCACCGGCGACGTCCGCGCCCCCGCGCCCGAACCCACACCCATGCCCAACGGAGAACCCTACCGTGATCCCCTTCGTCGACCTCAAGACGCAGTACGCCAGCCTGAAACCGCAGGTTGACGCCGCCATCGGCCGCGTGCTCGAGAACTCGAGCTTCACCCTGGGGCCGGAGGTGGCCGCCTTCGAGCAGGAGTTCGCCGCCTGCTGCCAGGCGCGCCACGCGATCGGCGTCAACTCCGGCACGAGCGCCCTGCACCTGGCCCTGCTGGCCGCGGGGATCGGCCCCGGCGACGAGGTCATCGCCCCCTCGATGACGTTCGTGGCCACGACGGCCGCGATCGTCTACAGCGGGGCGCGGCCGGTCCTCGTCGACATCGACCCCGACTCCCGCACGATCGACCCCGGCCTCATCGAGCGGGCCGTCACCCGGCGCACCAAGGCGATCGTGCCGGTCCATCTCTACGGCCAGCCCGCCGACATGGACCCGATCCTGGAGATCGCCCGCCACCGCGGGCTGATCGTGATCGAGGACGCCTGCCAGGCCCACGGCGCCGAATACAAGGGGCGCCGGGTCGGGTCGATCGGCGACCTCGGCTGCTTCAGTTTTTACCCGGGCAAGAACCTGGGCGCCTACGGCGAAGGCGGGGCGGTCACGACGAACAACGACCGGTTCGACGCCACGATCCGCATGCTGCGCGACTGGGGCGCGGCGCGCAAATACCACCACGAACTGAAGGGCTACAATTACCGGATGGAAGGGATCCAGGGCGCCATCCTGCGCGTCAAGCTCCCGCACCTCGAAAGCTGGACCGAGGCGCGCCGGGCCCACGCCGCCCGCTACGACGCGCTTTTTGCCGGCTCCGCAGAAGTGCAAACCCCCAGTCCCATGGCTTACGCGCGGCATGTCTACCACATTTACGGGATCCGCGTGGCCCGGCGCGAACCGCTCCAGAGAGCCTTGCAGGAGCGCGGGATCGCGACCGGAATCCACTACCCGATCCCGGTCCACCTGAGCGGGGCTTACGCGGATCTCGGCTACAAGCGCGGCGATTTGCCCGTGACCGAACAACTGGCCGACGAGGAACTCTCGCTGCCGATGTATCCGGAGCTGACCGGGGAGCAGGTTCAAGCGGTCGCCGAAGCGGTCCTCGACGGGATCGGGCAAGAAGCCCGATGCGGTGATTAGCGTGAGAATGGCCGGCGGGGGCGCCGGCCCCACATCGAAAACAGCTATTCCGTATCGAACAGCTCATCGCACTGTGGCGCCGGCGCCCTCGCCGGCGGTCCCTATTGCCCGAAAACTTTTTTCACTCGCTCTAAATCCGCTCGGCCAGCTTTTCGGCGATCCGGTGGCAGGCCTTGCCGTCGCCGAACGGGTTGTGGGCCCGGCGCATCGATTCGTAGGCGTCGCGGTCGTCCATGAGCCGCACGGCTTCCGAGACGATCTTCTCGGCGTCGGTGCCGACGAGGCGCGCCGTGCCCGCCTCGACCGCCTCGGGCCGCTCGGTCGTCTCGCGCATGACGAGGACCGGCTTGCCCAGGTGCGGCGCCTCTTCCTGAACCCCGCCCGAGTCGCTCAGCAGGAAGTAGCACTGGTCCATCGCCCACACGAACGGCTTGTAATCCTGAGGCTTGATGAGGTGGATGTTCTTCCGCCCGCCGAGGAGCCGGTGGACCGGCTCCTGCACGTTCGGGTTGAGGTGGACGGGGTAGACGAATTCGTGTTGCGGGTAGCGCTCGGCCAGCTCGGCGATCGCCTTGCAGATCGACTCGAAGCCGGCGCCGAAATTCTCGCGCCGGTGGCCGGTGATCAGCACTAGCCGCCGCTCGTCGCCAAACGTCTCCTCGGGGAAGCCCTTGGGTCGCGGCGGCGGGTCGCGCCGGACCATGTCGACCACGATCTGCAGCGCGTCGATGACCGTGTTGCCGGTCACGAACACGTCCTTGCTCGGGATCTCCTCGGCCAGCAGGTTGCGCCGCGCCTGTTCCGTCGGCGCGAAATGCAGGTCCGCGATCGGCGTCACGAGCCGACGGTTCATCTCCTCGGGATACGGCGCGAACTTGTCGCCCGTGCGCAGGCCCGCCTCGACGTGGCCGACCGGGATGCGCTGGTAATACGCCGCCAGCGCCGCCGCGAACGCGGTCGTCGTGTCCCCCTGCACGATCACGCAGTCGGGGCGCTCCTCGGCGAACGCCTTCTCCATCGCCTTGAGGACGGCGACGGTCACGTCGGTCAGCGTCTGCGACGGTTTCATGAGGTTGAAGTCGCGGTCGGCCTTGAGGCCGAAGATCTCCATCACCTGGTCGAGCATCTGCCGGTGCTGGGCCGTGGCCCAGATGAGCGGCTTGAATTCCCCGGGCCGGCGGGCCAGCTCGAGATAAAGCGGGGCCAGCTTGATCGCCTCGGGCCGGGTGCCGAATACAAGCGCGATGCTTCGAACCATGATGAGCAAACTCCACGACAAGATCGTTGCCAGTATAGGTTACCCGCTTACTTGAAACCAGCCGGAATTTCAAAAGACAAATCAGAATACTTATCTCACAGAGACACAGAGAGACAGAGCACACAGTGAAAATCCTGGATTCAAAAATCCGAATTCTCCGTGCTCTCTGTGTCTCTGTGAGAAAGTATTTTATCTGGACCGCATCGCCACATTGATCGTTTGAACAAGCGCCCGCGCGGCCGATTTCCACAGCTTCCATTTGACGATCGACACCGAGCCGGTCCGCCGGCCGCGATGCGGCACGACGGCGTTGTCGATGCGGCAACCGCGCCGCGCGCACAGCCCGGAGATGATCACGTTGGGCGCGAACGCGTCGTCTGGAATCGCGGGCAATATTTCCGCGAGCGCCTCGGCGCGCATCAGCCGGTAGGGCGTGTTCACGTCGTCGACGCCGGGCTTGAACAGCAGCCGCACCGCGAGGCGGGAGACTTGCGAAATCAACTTGCGCCCGAGGCTCTGCTCGCGCCCCCCGCGCGCGCCGAACAAAAAATCAAAATCCTCGCGCCGGCCCCACAGCTCCGGGAACGACTCGGCCGGCATCTCGTCGTCGCTGTCGGTCTGGAACACCCACGCTCCCTCGGCGACCGCGCGCCGGTAACCCATCAGGATCGTCGGCCCGTGGCCCGAGTTCGGCTTGTCGACGATTTCGATTTTCGGGTTGTTCGCGAACGGCTCGAGCGCCCGGGCCGTCCTGTCGCGCGAGCCGTCGTTCAGGACGAGCATCTTATAATCGGGGACGGTTCGCTCCAGGACCTCGGCCCACTGCCTCACCACGCCGGCGATACAATCCTCTTCATTGTAAACCGGCATCACCAGGACGAGTTCGTGCTGTTTCTTTTGATCGATCATGAAATCCGCAATCCGCAATCTCTACAGCCAATCTTTGCCGTAAACCGGATGCATCTGGTTGACGACCGCCGGGAACCAGAGCGTCAGCTCGGGCGAGCCGTAGAGGAGCCGGTTGACCACCTCGCAGCCCTGCATGAGGCTGTGGTCCATGTTGCTGACTTCGTACTTCCACGCGCCGAACCGCCCGCGCGAATAGATGCCGTGCCGCTCGAGCTCGGGGAGGATCCGGTGCAGCGCCTCGTCGCGCCCCAGGGCCGGCGTCGGGTAGGCGCGCTCGACCCGCCGCGTCCACGTGTGGTGCACGTCGCTTCGCTTTTCGATCAGCCCGGTCGCGATCATCCCCTGCACCACCTCGTCAGTGACCGCATCCGCGTCGACCGGCTTGGCCGGCGACTCGGAGACCTCGCCCATGAGCGACCAGTAACGGTCGATGTCGGGGACGTTGCTCGGGCTGTAATTGCTGAACAACGTGACGCGGAAGCACGGGTTGACCGCTTCGGGGAAATACATCCAGCACTTCGTCGCCAGATCGGGCGCGGGCTTGCCGTTCAGCCCCACGCCGACGACGTGGACGCTCGAGTATTTGAGGCTCTCGGCCGGCGCGCGCAGCTCGGCGAGGTCGCTCATCGCGATCAGCTCGTCCAGAGGCATCGTCGTGATCAACGCGTCGTAGCCGACCTGGACGCCGTCCTCAAACGTGACGGTGCGACGCTTCGAGTCGACGCGGATCGCGCGCTGGCTGAAGTGCAGTTTCTCTTGCGGCAAGCCGCCGGCCACCGCGCGCCAGATCGCGCCCGTGCCGCCGAATTTCGGGAACCGGAACGTGTTGTTCGGGCCCCACGAGACGTTGTCCTGCTTCATCACGACCGACTCGGCGATTTTGTTCAGGTCGGGCATCGCCACCCGGTCGCCGATCCACCCGGTCGCGAGCCGGCTGGGCGGGTAGGCCCAGACCTTGAAGTTGTACGGGAGCATGAACAGCTCGGCGAGCCCCTCGCCAAAGCTGCGGCGAATGAATTCCTCAAAGTTGGCCGGGCGCCGTCCGTCGGCGCAATGCACCGCGAGCAGCCCCTTGAGGCAGCGCAGGCAATCCTCAGGCGGCAGCCGGTGGATGTTGTACTGGAACGGATACGGGACCCACGCGCCGGCGATGCGGATCCAGCTTTCGCGCTCGTGGTCGATCCAGCCGCCCTCGCCGAGCGCCTCGTCCATCACGCTGTCGAACGTGCCGTAATGCGAAAACATCACGTGCCCGCCGATGTCCCACGTGAAGCCGTGCTCATCGGTTTCGCTGCGCGAGAGCCCGCCCGGGCCGCCCTCGGCTTCCCACAGCTCCCAGTCCTGATGCCCCGCATCAACAAGCCGCCGCGCCGCCCCCAGCCCCGCCGGCCCCGCGCCAAGAATGAGGATCTTCATGCGAATCCTTTGCCTGAGAGGTAGGTCGGGCCTCACGCCCGACATTCACCAGATTATACAACCCCCTGTCGGCCATCAAGAAAGCAATCAAAATGCATGGAATCGGGTCGGGATCCGACCGCTTAAAAAAGATCGCCCAGGAGGGACAGAACCATCCAGACGGGAGCCGTGACGATAATCCCGATATCCGCAACAATCGTCACGGGCGTTTCCGCGATGATCAGCGCGTTGCCGACATACCGCTCGCTTCGAAACCTCGGCTGCTCGATTGGAACCATCAGGAATCGCGCGGAGGGGTCGAACAACTGCTCCTTCTTGTCTATATGAAGCGATTGCGCGATTTGGGGATTGGCGCTCTGGCGATCCGGCCAATAAGGCACGATTAAAACCGGTAAGCTTTGTGTCGTACCCGTGGATGGAGAATTTGTGTACGAGTTTTGATGCGGAATACCTGCGCGCCCGATTACCCTCGGCCCATCCGTATTTTTCAACCGTTTCCCGCGTCGGTACATTTCTTTCGAATAAACAAGCCGGCCGATCTTATCCTGGCAGGCTTTATCGTTCGTCACATCCGCCAGAACGTCGTCAGCGGTCCTTTTATCGCCCTGATAGGTATATTCGGATACCAATTTGTCATCGACCGGTATGGCGTAATGATATTCGATGGATTTTCCGATCATGGGAAAAGACCGCGTCCTGTAACTCAGGTCCAAGTACCGCTGCGAGCCGGCCGGCTGCTTCGGATCGATGCCGACACCTTCGATGAATGGACAGCAGAGGGTTTTCTGATCGAATGGATCCCAGTTATAAAACGTGCAGCCCTGAAGCAGGAAGCCGATGAGGATCAAGAATGTTAATGAGATGCGAAATGGAACCATGTGAATACGACTTTAAGCGGCAAACTAAAGTTTGAACTCCGAACCGAAATTCCGCCGGCTAAAGTGGGGGATTAAAAAAAGGACGCAGGGAGTTTGAAATCTCTCTGCGCCCTCTGCGGCTCTGCGGTTCAATCGATTCTTACTTCATGATCCCGCCTTCGGTCATTTTGCGCGGGTCGAGGAGGCGGTCCAGTTCGGCGGGCTTGAGGTCGGTCTGCTCGAGGGCGACTTCCTTCAGGCTGCGCCCTTCCTTGTAGGCCGTCTTGGCGATCTTCGCGCCCTTCTCGTAGCCGATGACCGGGTTGAGGCTCGTGACAAGAATGGGGTTTTTGCCAAGAAGCCCCGCCATCCGCTCCTTGTTCACCGTGAAGCCGGCGATGGCCTTGTCGGCGAGGTTTCTTGCCGCATTCCCTAAAATCGTGATCGACTCGAGCAGGTTGCGCGCGATTACCGGCAGCATGACGTTCAGCTGGAAGTTGCCGCGCTCGTTGCCGATCGTCACGGCCAGGTCGTTGCCGAAGACCTGCGCGCAGACCATCATCATCGACTCGCAGATGACCGGGTTGACCTTGCCGGGCATGATCGAGCTGCCGGGCTGGAGCGACGGCAGGGCGATCTCGCCCAGGCCGGCGATCGGGCCCGAGTTCATCCAGCGCAGGTCGTTGGCGATCTTCATGAACGCGCTGGCCGTGGCCTTGAGCTGGCCGCTCATCTCGACGACCGAGTCCATGGCGGCCTGCGCGGCCATGTGGTTGGGCGATTCGGTGAAGGGGAGCTTCGTCTTCTGCGCGAGGCTCTTGGCGACCATCCCCGCGAACTTGGGATGCGCATTGATCCCGGTGCCGACGGCCGTCCCGCCCAGGGCGAGCTGCCCGAGCCGCGGCATCGTCGACTGGACGCGCTCGATCGCCTGGCGCGCCTGGAACGCCCAGCCGCCGAGCTCCTGGCTCAGGCGGACCGGCATGGCGTCCATGAGGTGCGTGCGGCCGGTCTTGACGACGCCGTCGAGCTGCCGGGCGCGCTTCTCGAGCGTCTTGGCGAGGTGCTCGAGCCCCGGAAGAAGGATCTCCTTCACCTCGAGCATCGCGGCGACGTGGATCGCCGTCGGGATAACGTCGTTGCTCGACTGCCCCATGTTGACGTGGTCGTTGGGGTGGACCCGCTTCTTGGCGCTTTTCTTCAAGAGCTGGTTGGCGCGGGTCGCGATCACCTCGTTGGCGTTCATGTTGGTCGAGGTCCCCGAGCCGGTCTGGTAGATGTCGATCGGGAACTGGGCGTCCCACTTGCCGTCGGCGACCTCGGTCGCGGCGGCGACGATCGCCCGGGCCAGGTCGGCGTCGAGGATGCCGAGCTTGAGGTTGACCTCGGCGGCGGTCGATTTGACAAGGCCCAGCGCGCGGATGAACACGCGCGGGAAGCGGATGCCGCTCACCGGGAAATTGTCGACGGCGCGCTGGGTCTGGGCGCCGTACATGGCGTCGGCCGGAACCTGGACCTCGCCCATGGAATCCTTTTCGATGCGGAACTCTGTCATGGTTATGTGCTCCTGCGGTCTGGTGTTACAAATCCGACCGACGATGTTACGGATTTTTAAATGAAGAGTCCCTAAAAAATATTCGCCCAATTCGGCATCTCCATTCTCATTCCTCCTCAAAATCGTGCCTGGTCGTTCCCGCGCGGACCTCGATCGTCTCGCCGATTCTCAGCCGGTCCGACGCGTTTTGATTTGGCTTGCTGACATCGGCCCGGTATTTGCCCGGTTTGAGCCCGTCAATCGTGAAGATCCCGTTATCGTCGGAGTTGCCGTCGATCTCGATGTAATCGGTCTCGAACAGCGGCGTCAGGTGAATCCACGCGAACGGCACCGGGACGCCGTTATGGATCACCGCCCCGGCCAGGATCGAATCCCCAAAATCGGCCCCGAAGTCGATCTGCGTTTTCTCGTTGTCACCGAGTTGCACCCTGCGTTGATAGACATAGTATCCCATCCCGCCGGGGCCCAGCTGCCGATTCAACGCGGAGAACGAATAACTTCCCGCCTCGAGCCCCGCGATCCGGTAGCGGCCCTCCTCGTCACATTGGACCGAACCATAATCGAGACTCTGATTGGTATTCGTTTCCCGGCACAAGTAAACGCTCGCCTTGGGCTCGGGTTTGCCGCCAATCGTCACGCGACCGGCAATCTCGCCGCCGCGCCGGAGCGGGATCACATGCTCCCCGTCATGCTCGAATCGGGCGCGCTCCGAGGCCGTGACGACCACCCGCTGATGCTCTTCAGGCACGATGTACAAAGTCTGCCGATCATCCTCGCCGTCGAATTCAAACCGGCCGTCGGCTCCCGTCGCGCAGCGAACAAGCTTCTCGTAGGCAAATACTTCGGGCCTCGTGACGATCTGCCATTGCTGCGCGCCTTCGCGGAGCATGCCGTATGCAAGCCGCGCGCCGGCAATGGGTTCGTTCGTGACGGCATCGACCAGCACGCCGCGGATCGTCTTCCCCTTGTCGAGCGAGATCGTCAGCTCGCGGTTTGAACCGGCCGCCGCGGCCACGACTTCCTTCTCCCTGTGAGCCGCGTAACCTTTGCTCTGAATTTCGAGCAAATACGTTTCACCCGTTCTGAGCGAGTCGATCTCGAATCCGCCTTCGGGGTTGGTGAAAGCCTTACCCGCCGTCCTGAAGTCCACGCTAAGACCGCTGCCCATCGCCTTGATCGCGAAGTTCTCGATCGGCTTGCCGGTCGCCTTGTCCAGCACGCGACCGCGAATGGCCCCCCTCGGCTTGATCACGATTTTGATTTCCTTGTCGACGCGTGATCTTTCGGTTTGATCCGGGATCCCCTCGCCGTACAAGTCGATCTGGATGTCGTAATCGGGCAGGTTTTCGGCGCGGAACCTGCCGGCCGCGTCGGTCTTCATGTCCCACGCTGGCGGCGGCAGCCAGCCAAACGGAGACTGCGTTCCCAACCGAATCCCAACGCCCGGCAGCGGCATTCCCCGCTCGTTCACGACGACTCCGGCCAGCCAGTGGCCCGGCTTGAGCACGAAGTTCATTCGCGTCGGCTGGTCCTTCGGCCCGGCCCAAACGTTCATTTTGATTTCGGTCCCCCACCCCTCGCCATAGGCGGCGAGTTGCCACCCGCCGGCCCCTGACTCGATCCGGTACTGCCCGGCGGCATCGGTCTTTGCCCGCGCCGAATATTCATCCGGATTGTCATAAAAACCATGGAACAGATTGATCCCCGCAAGCGGGTTGCCGTCGCTGTCGGTTACGGTTCCCTCAATGTAGCCTTTCTCTATTTTCTGCGGCGCGATCGTGAGCGTGACGGACGTCTTCAGCTCGCCGGGCTTGAACGCGACGGCCCTGCTGCCGCTGCCGAGTTCCTCCTTCATGGCGCTCACGTGGATCGCCCCGTCAGTCGGCAAATTGCGCAGCGTCGCCCGCCCGTCGCTGCCCGTCCTGATGCTCATGTGGGAAAACGCAAAGCTCAGGTTTCCCGCCAGGCCGATGTCGGCCGATTCAATCGGCACGCCGGCCGCGTTCAGCGCGAGCACGTCCATGACGCCGCCCGGCCGCAGCGCGAAGTCGCAGCGCGACTCGACGCCGGCCCTGGGCGTGACCATCCTGCGCTCCACCGCATACTCGCCCGCTTTCGCGCACAGCATGAGTTCCTTCGCCGGCAGGCCGCGGATGGTGTAGCGCCCGGCCGGATCGGTCGCGATTTTCATGTCCTCGAATTCGGTCTCGTTGAGGATCCTGATCTCCGCGCCCCCGACGGCCGCGCCGCCCCTGGCAACGCTCACCTGCCCGGTAACGGTCGACCCCGGCTCGAGCACAAGCGACACCGGCCCGACCCGCCGACCGGCGACAGCCTTGATTTCCTCTCCCTCCGGCTGCCTGACGTCCGATCGCATCTCCTGAAATTTCGCAAAGAGCGCCGCCGCGCCGGCCGGCACCGAGCAGATCTCGAATGAGCCGTCGGCGCCGGCGATGCCGTCCACATACCCCCACGCCCTTGATTTACAAATCACGGTGGCTCCGGCCACCGGCCGATAGTCCGTCGTGATCACCGTGCCGTAAATCCGACCGCCGCGCCTGAGCTTCATCATGAGCGGCTGCCGGGCCGTCCGCATGTCGAAGCTCTCCCGCTCGCAAACCGAATCCGGGTTCCCGGCGCGCGCGTTCACGATCACCCATTTCTCCGGGATCTCGATCGTCAGCCGGCCGCGCGCATCCGTCCGGCCGGAAACCGCTTCTTTCGACGAGATGCCCTGGAGGCTGACCGTCGTCGCCTCGGCCGGCCGCATCGTGTCGGCCCACACGACCGCGAACTGGATCTTGCGCGTCGGGCCGGCCGGGGTCGGGACGGGCGTCGGCGCGGGCGAAGGGGCCGGTGTGGCGAGCGAGGCGGCCTTCGCGGAATTCGGGCTGGCCGAGGGCGATTGAGTCGTTGGCGGCGATGAAACGGCGACCGCATCGGCCCGCGCGGCCTGGACCGTTTGTTTCGGCATCGGCGACTGGTTGGCCGGATGGCGCGTTTGACAATAGACGCCCGCGACCGTCGCGGCGGCGGCGAGCATGATCGATCCGCACACGAGCGCGAGTTTGGCCTTCAGGATCGACGCGCCGAGCATCGCCTTCGTCGCCGCCGCCGACGTCGCCATGCCGGCGGTCGTCACGCCGGCCGCGAGCATCGCCTGGACCTGCGCATAGACCGCCGCCGCCGCCAGCGCCTTGGGCGGCGAGATCAGCGCGCCGCCGATCGCCAGCGCGCCCATCATGCCGACCGCCTCGCCCAGGCCCGCGCGCGCGGCCAGCGGCGTGAGCTTGCGCAGCCCCCTCGCCAGCCGCGAGGCCACGGTCGCGCGCGGCATGTCCATCATCGCCGCGATCTGCTGCTGGGTCAGGCCGTGGAAATAATGCAGCTGGATCGGCAGCCGGTATTTTTCGGGGAGCATCGCGACGACGGTCTCGAGCCTGGCGCGGCGTTCGGCGGCGGCCGCCGCCTCGTCCGCCGGGACGTCCGGGGAAGCCACGATCGGCAACTCGTCCATGGCGATCTCCCTTCGGCCGCGCCGCATGCGGCGCTTCTTGAGGGCGTCGGCTTCGCGGATGCTGAAAACATAAATGAGGCGCTCGATCGGCTCGGCGGCGGCGCGCATCCCTTCGGCCTTGGCGTGCGCGAACAGCCGCGCCCACGCCGACTGGAAGGCGTCGCCGGCGTCCTCGTCGCCGCCGAGCATGCGCCGGCAGATCGTCCAGACGAGCGGCTTGTAGGCGTCGTAGATCGGCCCGAACGTGGATTCGTCGGGCCTGGCGCACAAATCGGCCCACAGCGTCTGTCCATCGCGTTGCATCGCTTGCCTCCATGACTTCGGTTCCAGTCATAATAGGATGCGATGCAAAGAGCAATGTTGCAAAAAAAGCGCCGGTGAGGCGGTTCGACGTTCTAAGCCGTGGGTTGCCGATTCTGTTCTTGAATCGGCAACCCACGGTCGCGGGAACACCGCGCCGAACCGATTGATCGGTTCGACAATCGCGCGCGGCGGTTTTGTCGAACCGGTAAACCGGTTCGCGTTGATGCGACCTGGACCGTGGGTTGAATCGCGAAAACGGCGATTCAACCCACGGCTTTGGAGGTCGAACCGCTGACGCGGTTCTTGAACAACGGCAATTTGGGTTCTGGCTTCGCCAGCTGACGATTACGACGCACGACGCACCAGCCCGAGCGGACCCGGCCTGCTTTTCTCCATTGACAACTGTTGTAATACATGTGATACAGTTCCCCCATGCGCATCCGGTTGGACCATCACAGCGGCGAGCCGATCTGGCGGCAGATCGTCGAGCAGGTCAAGTACGGCGTCGCCTCGGCGGCGCTCGAACCCGGCGCGCAGCTGCCGAGCATCCGCGCCCTCGCCGCCGAGCTCGGCATCAACCCGCGCACGGTCGTCAAGGCCTACGAGGAACTGGACCACATGGGCCTCGTCGTCATGCGCCAGGGCCAGGGGGTGTTCGTGGCCGACCGGCGCCCGGACGTGACCGCCTCGGCGCGGCGCCGGCTGATTGCGGACCTCGGCCGGCGGCTCCTGGCCGAGGGGGCGCGGCTCGGCGCGGACGCCGATGAAGTCATCAAGATCGTTTCCGAAGTCGCCGACGAAATGGAGCGCCAGCATGACTGAACCGACACACGTCCTTGTGGCGCGCAGGCTGAGCCGCGACTACGGCCGCCGCCGCGCGCTCGACGCCGTGAGCCTCGAAATCCCCGCCGGCCGGATCGTGGCGCTGCTCGGCCCCAACGGCGCGGGAAAAAGCACGTTCCTGAAGCTCTGCGCCGGGATGATCGAGCCGACCGACGGCGGCGCGTCCATTTTTGGGATTTCCGCCCGCGAGGCGCCGAACTCGGCGCCGTGGCGCGTCGCCTGCCTGCTCGATTCGCATGAGCCGCCGGAGTGGGCCGACGGCCGGCGGCTCGTCGCCATGCAGGCCGAGGCCTCGCCGCGATTCGACCGCGCATTCGCCGACGCATTCTGTTTCGGAGGCGGGATCGATCCGCGCCAGCCGTACGGGTCGCTCAGCAGGGGCCAGCGCCGCCGCCTGCTGGCCGGCGTCGTCCTGGCGTCGGGGGCCGACCTGATCCTCCTCGACGAGCCGGCCGACGGCCTCGACACCGCCGCGCGCCGCGACCTCTACGACCGCCTGCGCCGGCGCGTGAACGACTCCGGATCGACCGCGATCGTCGCCACGCACAACATCCACGACATCGAGCGCGTCGCCGACGACGTCGCGATCCTTGCCCGGGGCCGGCTCGTGCTGCACGGCTCGCTCGAAGAGCTCCGCGAGGAGGTGCGTGAGATTGAAGCGCCCCTCGGCGCCGCATTGAAGCCCGATTCTCCGATCGAGATTCTCGCCCGGCGGCGCGAGCGCGATGCGGAACTGCTGTGGGCGCGCTCGACGGGGGGCGAACGGGCCATTGCCGCCGCGTTCGACGCGGCGCCGGCGATTTCGCCCGTCGGCCTCGAGGATCTCTACCTTGCCCTGACCCAAACTTCCTTTGAGGAATTCGAATCCGCGCAGGAGGTCCAGTCATGAAACTGCGCCTGTTCTTGTGGCTGATGCGCCGGTTGCGGCCGATCACAACCGTTGCCGCCGCCGTTGCGTGCGGCTGGACGCTGCTGGTCCCCGGCCCCCTTTACGAATCGCGCGAGTGGCCCCTGCTGTTCATCCTGGCCCACTCGATCGCGATCACGAGCGCGCTCGGCCGGTTCATGACGCCGCAGTTTGCATGGCTGCACGGGCGCGGTTACAGCCGCGCGGCGCTCTGGTCGCACACCATGGCCGCCGCCGGCGCGGGGGCGCTGGCGGTGTGGATCCCGGCCGCCCTGATCGTCGCGACGCCGGCGCGGTCATTCGTTCACGACCGCCTGTTTACGAGCCCGTATTACCCGATCATGCAGCCGCGCGACGCGATCGAGATCTGGCAGTGGCTCTGGACGTATCTCGCGCTGCTGCCGCTCATGGCCTACGGCTGGATCCGCGAGTCGCAGCCGACGCGCGGCATGATGGGCGGGTGGCTGCTGGTCATCGCCGCGATCATCGCCGGATTCTCCATGCTCAACATCACGCGCCCCGGCGAATTCCCGCGCGAGCTGGTGAACGGCGCCTACGGGCTCGCCGCGCTGATCTGCCTGATCGCCGGCCGGCGGCTGTACCGCGCGCTGGAAGTGCGCCGTTAGGTTCGTGAGCCACTCTTCGCATTTCGAAAGGCATGCGTCCATGCACAGATATACATTCGTGCTGATCCAATTTGTGTTCCTGCTGCTCATCCTGTTCGCGGCCGTTTACGCGGCGAAGCGGCTGTGGAGCCGATCGGCGGGCCGAGATTTCGGGCCGGCCAACGCCCCCGCGCCCAGCCGCGCCTCGCGCACCGGCGAATCGCTGCTCATCCTGCTGCTCGGCGGGCTCACCTGGTTTCTGACCGCGTCCACGCGCTCGACCGGCGGCATGCTTTTCGATCTCGACCAGCTCACCCCGGCCGTTGCCCGGGCCAATCTCGCGGCCGCGATCGTGGCGGGCGTGGGCGTCGTTGTCTGTGCGCTGATCGCCCTGCGGCGGACGATCCCCGCCGTGATCCTGGCCGTCACGCTCCTCTCCGCCTACGGCTTCATCCTGAACAGCGGCTTCGACTTTCTTGGCCGCGAGGCCGCAAAACAGCAGGCCCCGATCGAGTGGACGATCGACCTCACGGGCACGGACGCCCAGGGCGCCGACCTGTGGGTCAACGGCGTCCACCTCGGAAAAACCCCCGTCACCATCACAATCGATGAGTTCTTGAAGCGCGTGCCGTTCTGGGGAGCGCCGCCCGAAACAGTCGGCGAAGACGTTCTCGCGGTCCCCGAGCATTTTCCCAAATGGATTGTTGAGCGCAAGCTGACGCGTTGGATCGAGCTCGAGCTTCCTTCCCGCCCGGCGCGCGGCGCCGCCCCGGGCGCGCGCGGCCCTGTTTACTATGCGAAGGCGAGGTCTGGGGATGACTGGGGCTGTGGCTACACCCGCGGCAGCTCGCAATCCACGTTCGGCGACGAGTATGCCTATTCGTCGATCGGCGTCACCTTCCCCGGCCGCGACCGCCGCCTGGAAACGCTTCTCGATCAGGTCCGGCTTGCCGATTACCGCCCGTCGGCCGACTGGCTGAGCGCGTTCGAAACCTATGGCCCGGACGGCTGGAACTCCTTGCGCAAGGCCGCCCGCGACGAACCGCGCATGCAGGAGGTGATCGACGCCTGGGCCGATGCGCGCTACGGGACCAGTCGGGTCACAGACGCCGATTCCGCATGGCTCGTGCTCGACCGGATCCGGCGCGAGGCCGAGGCCAACCGTCAATACACGACGTCCAGCGTCGCCGGCCGCGCGATCGAACTCATTGCCCCCATGCTCGATCCCGAACGCCTGGCCACGGCCGCCGTCGAGTATATCCGGACAGCTCGCTACGGCGGCTATGCGTATAAGATGCAGGATGACGGGCGGTATGAATTCTCCTATCCCAGGCAAGAACGCCGTGGGGGCGATGGCCTCGACGAGCAGTATCCCCCCGGCGCGTTCCCGGTTGCGCATGCGGTCTACGCGCAAAGCCTCCTGCCCGATCCCCCCGCCGTCATCCAGGCGCAGATCGCCCCGGCGCTGATCCGATGGCAAGACAAAACGGATATTGCCGCGGCGCTGGGGGGCGGGGAGGTCGAAAAGTATATCCTCAGGCGCGACACATACCGCATCGAGCCGAAGGATTTCCGCGACCGAAAGTATCTGTCCAACTATGGTTACATCAACCGCTGGTTCTGGCTCGGGATGCATCTGCGCGGCCAGGCCGGCCGAAACTTTCGGCGCCTGCACAAGAATCAGTTGTTCGAGTTGCTGGGCAAGCCGACGATTCCAAATGTTATGGAAGGCACGCTCAGCCAGGAGCCGTATGATCTGCTTTTCGCCAACGGCTGGGGCGGGGAATACTGGCCGCGCTTCAAGGCGCGGACTGCCGGGCAGAATCAGTTTCTCAAGATTTGGTGGGAGTATCTCGTCCGCATGGACGCGCCGCCGAAGATGTTCGCCGAGACGCTGCGCGAGGCGCATGTCGACAACTCGGAGCTCAGGTGGGCGCTCGAGCATAACGGGAAGCTGCTCGAGCCCGAGCGGCTGCGCGCCGTCGCCGACGCCGTCGAGCAGGCGATCGACCGCGACCCGGCGATCATCAAGGATGCCACCGATGACTGGCAGCGCCGGGAGATTAAGAAATATCTCGAGAATTTCAGGCAGAACGACCCGCAGTACTGCGCCCGCGCGCTGATGGCCCAGCTGCGCGGGCCCGACAGAAAAGACGGCGAGTATCCCCAATTCGCCGGCCAGTGGCTCGCCGAGCAGAAACCGAGTCATCCGCTCGTCGGCATGCTCGAGCAGGCGCCCGAGGCCGCTCTGCGGCAAAAGGCGATCCCGGCTCTGGAGGCCCGGCCGACACCCGACCACCGGGCCCTGCTCGACCGGCTCGCCGCCGACGCGGACGCCGGGGTGCGCGCCGCGGCCCAGGAGGCCGTCACGCGGCTCAGCCAGCTCGCGCGCAGAAACCCGAAGGAATTCGCGGCAAAGTGAAAAGCGCCAGGACGCGGCTGGGCCGGTGACGGCGGAGCCGGCCTACTTGGTGATCAGATTGGGGAACGGAAGAAGCTGGTCGCCGGGGACCAGGTTCGGGTCGGAGGAGTAATCGTCGGGGCCGACGAGGGCGCCTTCCTCGACGCTGAAGTCCTCGCGCCGGCCGAACGTCACCGCGATCAGCTCGTAAAGCGCCAGCGGGTTCTTCTCCTTGACGCACTGGATCGCCGTCTCGAAAACTTCCTTGGAGATGAACGCGACCTCGTAGCGGCGGCGGGACGGGAAGCGGAACACCTTGCCGTTGGCCGCGTCGATGGCGCGGAAGATCCCGGCGTCGTCCTTGCCGACCCAGGATTCCTGGCAGGCGGTTGCCCCCCAGCCCTCGGGCGTCAGCCGGATGTAGCCGACCTTCTTCAGCACGACCCGCTTGTTGGCGGCGTCGCGCTCGGTGCGCGCGGCCAGAAGGATCCCCACCCCGTCGCCAAACTCGATCAACGTGATCGAGGGGTCGGGGAACGTGCGCTTGTGCTCTTCCTGCGACGCGGCGCTTGTCGGCATTGGATCGGTCATAAAACGTCTCTCCCGGCCAGTCTTCTAACACTATAAGCCAAACAAGTGAAGCTGTCTTTGCAAATATCCTTTTCGGGGGATTTCCCGATTGATCCAGCGGCGTTCACTTTTGGCTTGACGCCTGATATGAATGTGATATCACATTAGTATCATGCCAAGACAAAACGGGGGATTCGTTCCATGTCCAAAGAGACCGTTCGTCAACCCGCCAATGGCTGGGCGATGCTCAGCATCGATGTGTTGCTGTATCTGTCCGTCCTGCTTTGGATGTATCTCATGTTCAGGGGCTTCGACGCCGGCCATGGCTGGCAAGGGGGAGGGTTCCTGCTGCTCGCCGCGGTCAGCCTGATCGGCGCGGTGCTGATCTCGGCCGGGCTGATCGTCCTGCAGCCGAACGAAGCCGCCGTCCTGCTCCTGTTCGGCAAGTACAAATACTCGATCAAGGAGGGGGGCTTCTGGTTCGTCAACCCGTTCTACACGAAGAACCGGATCTCGCTGCGGCTGCGCAACCACAACGGCGAGCGCCTCAAGGTCAACGACAAGGCCGGCAACCCGATCGAGATCGCGCTCGTTCTCGTGTGGAAGGTCGAGGACACCTTCGCGGCGATGTTCGAGGTCGACAACTACATGCAGTACGTCAAGATCCAGAGCGAGTCGGCGTTGCGGCACCTGGCGAGCGCCTACCCGTACGACAGCTGGGAAGACCATGCGAACGAGACGACGCTGCGCGGCAACATTGATGATGTCTCGGTCGCGCTGGAAAAGGAACTTCAGGACCGGCTCGGCAAGGCGGGCGTCAAGGTCTTGGAAGCGCGGCTGAGCCACCTGGCCTACACGCCCGAGATCGCCGAGGCGATGCTGCGCCGCCAGCAGGCGACCGCGATCGTCGCCGCCCGGATCAAGATCGTCGAGGGCGCGGTCGGGATGGTCCAGCTCGCGCTCAAGCACCTCGAGGCCGACGGGATCGTGAAGCTCGACGAGGAGCGCAAGGCGGCGATGGTGAGCAACCTGCTCGTCGTCCTCTGCGGCGAGCACAACGCGCAGCCCGTGGTGAACACCGGCACGCTGTATACATGATCGTGAATCGTGAATCGTGAATCGTGCGGAATTTTCGTGCTCGTGCGTCGTGCGTCGTAATCGTAATCGTAATCGAGAAAACCGGAAAGCGTAACATCGGTCATGATCTTCTTTAATCCGCAATCCGCAATCCGCAATCCGCAATAGGGATAATCATCGTGGCGCGCAAATCGCTCATCATCCGCATCGACCCGGCCCTGTGGGAGGAAATCGACCGCTGGGCCAAGGATGAGCTGCGCTCGATCAACGGCCAGATCGAATACATCCTGCGCGACGCGGTCGTCAAGCGCCGCCGGGCCAATCTGCCCGAGCCGGAATCGGATGAACCCGATACCAAGGAACCGCCCGATTCCGGTTCGTAGTCCCGCCTTCAGGCGGAACTTCCCTTTCGCGTTTCTGAAATTCGTTTTGCGTTTTTGCGTGAAAGTCCGGAGGCCATGAACATGTTCCAATACTCGGCCGCCCTGCAGACCACTCCCGAGAAAGCGCTCGACCGGGCGGGGGTCATATTTGCTATCGCCGGGTTCGATGTGGCAAGCGCGGGCCGTGACGAACTGAACCTCAAAGGGCCGGGAATGTGGCATAGCCATCAGACCCTGCTCCGCATCACGACGAGAGGTAGCATCAACATCGGGGACGGCCGGCTCGAATTCAAAGCCGAGCTGGGCGGCCTGCGTGGTTTCAGGATTGCGGCATGTGTTTTCTGGTTTATATTTTTGATTTTGACGATGACGCTTGTTTACTCAATCGACCCGGATACGCGCGGCGACATTATCTTATGGATAGGCATGCCGATTGCCGCTTTGCTGAATTGCCTGTTCAGTCTGGGTTGGATATACAAATTCGGCGAACGGGCCAAAGAGCGAATTCGGCGGGCGTTGCTTGCCAGCGTGGCGGAGTGAGAGCATCCCATGTACGAAGACTCCATTGATTTAGAGGTATCGGCAGAGAGAGCGCTGGATCGCGCGCGGGCGGTTTTCACGGGCGCGGGCCTGAATGTCGCCGAAAACCCGGACGGCAGCTTGAGCATCAAACGGCAAAGCGCCGTCAGTGTTGCTCAAGTCCTCCGCGATCCTTATCAGGAACCGATGCTTGCCTTATCCTCTGGAGAAATTAGCGTGAGAGATGGCCGCATGGAACTCAAAGCGAACCTGGCTGGATTGAAGTATTTTCAAGCAATCATTTTGGGTTTGCCTGTCTTTGTTATCGCATTTGTCGCGATGATGTTTTATTCAAATCACATCACCGCCCCAAGAGAGATGCGTGGGGCAACCGGAGTCATTCTTCTCGCCATCCTGGCTGCGGTTGTGTGCATCGTGGTGACTCGCAAAATCAAGAAAGATCTACACCGCGCGCTCGTCATGATCGCAAATTGGCAGAGTTCGTGACAGTGAACCACAACCGGGTTGGTTCCCGGGCCGTTGCTGGTGGGCGTTATTTACGCTCTCGCGCAGGCTCATGGCATGGTCGCGTCCCGGCGCGCCGCCGCCACGCCCGTTTTTGTTTACATGTGCGTGCGGGCGAAATCCGTGATCGCCGCGGCGCTGATGCACGGGGCCTTCAACGGCGTCGCCATGGCGCCGATGCTCGTGCTGGCGGGGGGCAACCCGATCCTGGCCGGCACGATGGGCCTGGCGGGCATGCTGACGTGGCTCGTCATGGACGCGATCATCCTGGCGATCGGCAAACCCGGCGAAGCGAACCGCCGCCGGGGGTAAGAGGGAAAGCATGAATTTGCGCCCCGAAGCGGGCGCCCGCAAGCCTGATGTCGCGGGCGCCCCGCCGGGGCGCGTGTTTGATTGCATCCTGACCCCCGGCGGCGCTTCGCTTCGCCGGGGGCTACTCGCGCCGGCCCCGCTGGGGCCGAAAATCTGGGGAATGCCAAGCGATTCAGCGCGGGGTTGTGAAGAACGGAAAAATATCTCACCCGGCAGTTCCTTGACAATATTTCTGCACCACCTTCTCGATCGAGCGCGCGGCCTTCGTAAGGTCCGCCGGAACCATCGCCGGCTCGATTTCGACGCGCGCGTTGAACGCCAGGAACCATGGCTCGGCCAGCGCCGGGATCTGCGACGCGTCCTGCATGTTGACGAAAATAAAGCCGGTTCGCTGGCCGTGATCGGCCGTGAAATACGCGGCCTCGGCCTTTTGATCCGCCAGGATGGACTGGATGATCTCGCCGAGCCGGCCGGCCTTGGCCGCCGCGTTGCCGGCCTCGACGGGGATGCAGACCTTGAGCAGGAATCTCATGGCGCGCCTCCTGCGGCTGATTTTCATTTTGTATTCATTGTAGGCGATGCGCGGGACGGGAACAAAGATGCGTGAGATTTTCCTTGCGCCGAACCTGCGGTCGGCGATATGGTTGATATATGAACAGTATCGATCTCAACCGGAGTCGCGCCGATGGATAGCCTGCCTGAACCCAAACCGAAAAAACGCCGGCTGCGGCGTCTCGCGCGCTGGGTCGGCGCGCCGCTGCTGGTCGGCGCGCTTGGCGTGTTCTCCTACGCCTGCGCCTCGCGACGGGCGCTCGAGCGCGAGATCGCGTCGACGCCGCGCGATCCCAGGACCGGCGTCTGCATCGGCGCCGAGGCGATCGACATCGACCCGCCCGCCGGCGCCGACCGGCCCACGACCGCCGTCCTGTTCCTGCACGGCTTCGTCGGCTCGCGGCGGGATTTCGCCGACGTCGGCGAGCGGCTCGCGGCGCAGGGCTACCACGTCCGCATGGCGCGGCTGCCCGGCCACGGCACCACGCCGCGCGATTTCGCGGCGCAAACCCCCGACACGATGCTCGCCGGCGCCCGCGCCGAGCTCGACGCCCTCCGCAAGGACTACCCGTCCGTCTACGTCGCCGGCTTCTCGATGGGCGGGGCGCTCGGGACGATCCTCGCCTCCGAGGGCGGCGTCGACCGGCTCGTGCTGGTCTCGCCGTACTACGGCGTGACGTATCGCTGGTTCTACATCCTGCCGGCCGAGACGTGGAACGCGATGCTCGGCTGGGCGATCCCGTACGTGATCAAGAGCGCGATGTTCGTGCAGGTGAACCGCCCCGAGGCGCGCAAGGAGATCTTCAGCTACCACGCCGTCCCGACGCGCGGCGCGGGGACGCTCATGGCGCTCGGCCGCCGCGCCCGCCGGCCCGAAACGCTCGCCGCCGTCAAGTGCCCGGTGCTGATGGTCTTCACCGACGGCGACCTGGCCAGCTCGCCGGCGCAGGGCCGCCGCGCGTTCAAGCTCCTCGGCAGCGCCGACAAGACCGCCGTCTGGATCGACCCGCGCAACAACCACCACCTCATGTGGGACTACGATTGCGAAAAGGCGAAGGGGGCCGTGGTGAGCTTCATGACAAAGCCCTGAAGCCGAATTTCTAAATCCTAATTTCTAAATCCTAAACAAATCCAAATCGCCAAAACCAAACGGCGAAATGAACCCGTTTTTAATTTTTTATTTCGGATTTGTTTAGGATTTAGAAATTCTGACTGATTCGGATTTCTTTTTACCCATTCCCCTTGGGTCCCATCGCCTCGACGAGCGGGTAGGCCAGGATCTCGATCCGGCACGGGGCGACGCCGTCGCGAATCAGCCCCAGGTGCTCGGCCGCGTGGCGGCTCAGGTCGATGATCCGGCTGCCCACATACGGCCCGCGGTCGTTGATGACGACCACGACCGAACTGTTGGTGTCGGTCCGGATGCAACGGACGATGGTGCCGAACGGAAGCGAGCGGTGGGCGGCCGTCAAGGCTTCCGGATTGAAACGTTCGCCGGTGGCGGTGTGCTGCGATTCGTTGTAGTAGGAGACCAGCCCGGTCTGCGGTTTGTGCGCCCGAGTCGGACCGTCGTTGTAAACCATCGGCCAAGGGATCCCGCGGATCTTCGCCTCGGCGAGCATCGGGTCGTCGGCCGGGACCAGCCGGATGGCCTCCTCCGGTTCGGCGGACCAATCGACGGGGGTCGGCTCGCTCGCCGGCTCGCCCTGTTCGGCGGCCTCGTGCTCGAGCATCGGCAGGTGGATGACCTTCGAAATATACGGCAGGTGGGTCGGGGAGATGGCGGACGGGGTCGAACACCCGAGCAGAAGGGCGAACGCAACCATCACCATGCCCATCGCATGGAAAAGGGCGCCCGCCCGGTCGATTTTGTGGTCGATCGGTTTCCGCATCGATCCAGCCGTCATTTGGTTTAGAGCTTCAGGCTTCCCCGCTCCGAACTCTCCGATTTCCCCCTCGGAAACGGGCGAACGCCCATAGCCTTCCTCGCCCAAGCCGCTCTACCCTTTGCCTTCTCGAAACGAAGCTGTCAACCCTAAATTACTTCTGTAAAGTATAAACGCCTGACTACTCGCGGCCAAGAAAAAAAGATCTTTCGGACCCGAAAGGTGGAATTCCCCCGGCGGCGCCGATCTCCCGCCGCAACATCTTTGGGCCGCCCTAAAAAGCCGCTCTGGAGGGTGGCATTCCCCGGTTCAGTTTTGTATCCTCCTCCCCATGGCGAAATTCACCCACCACCCCGCCATCGAGTTCTGGCTGGGCCGGGCCGGCTCGGGCAAAACCCACGGCTGCCTGGCCGCCATCGCCGACCTCCTGCGCGAAAGCGCCCGGGGGGAACCGCTCCTCCTCATCGCCCCCGAGCAGGCGACCGCCCAGCTCGAGCGCCGGCTCGCCTGCTGGCCGGGCCTGGCCGGCGGGTTCACCCGGGCCCGCGTCTTTTCGTTCCACCACCTTGCCAACGAGGCGTTTCTCCGCCGCGGCGGGCGGCCCCGCCGCGCCCCGAACGAGCTCGGCCGGCTGATGCTCATCCGCCGGGCGATGCGCGAGGCGCGCGATGAGCTTCTGGTTTTCCGGGGCTCGGGGGCGGGGCTGCCGGAGAGCCTCGCCGCGATGCTCCTCGAGATGGAGCGCTACGGGTGGAAGGCGCCCGACCTGGCCGACTGGCGGGCGAGCCTCCCCGAGGCCGAGCGCAGGACCGACCTCCTGGCGCGCAAGCTGGCCGATCTCGAGATTCTCTGGCGCAAATACCAGGAACTCCTGGCCGAGGGGGGGTGGGAGGACCCGGCGGCGTGGACCGAGGCCGCCGCCGCCGCGATCTCGAGCTGGGAGGGGATCGCCGGCGCGCGGGTCTGGGTCGACGGCTTCGCCAGTTTGACCGCCCAGGAGACGGCCCTCCTCGAGGCGCTCCTCGGGCGCGCCCGCTCGGCGGCGATCGCGCTGTGCGTCGACCCGGCGATCGGCGGCGCCGCCCCGGCGCGCGACCGGATCGGCCCCGAGCGCCTCTTCGAGAACGTCGAGCAGACGTATTATATGTTGCGCGACCGGTTCCGCGACCTCGGCTGGGCCGTCTCGACGCGCACGATCCCGGCCGACCCCTCGCTGACCCGCCACGCCGGCTCCCCGGCCCTGGCCCACCTCGAGCGCGACGTCATCGACCGGCTCGACCCGCGCCCGTTCGCCGGACCCTCGGCGTCGATCGAGCTGATCGAGGCCGACGACCGCCGCACCGAGATCGAGGCCGCCGCCCGCCGGCTGGCCGCCCTCTGCCGGCTTCAGCCGGGCCAGGCCGAACCGGCGATGGCGTGGCGCGAGGCCGCCGTCCTCGCCCGAGACCTGGAGCCGTACGAAGACCTTGTCCGCGAGATCTTCCGGCGCTGGGGGATCCCGTTCTTCCTCGACCGGCCGCGCCGCATCTTCGGCCACCCGCTGGCGCGGCTGATCCTCTCGGCGATCGAGCTGGTCCGCTCCGGCTGGCGCGGCGAGGCGTTCCTGCAGCATCTCAAGTGCGGCCTGAACCCGGTGGCCGACCTCGACGCGATCGCGCGGCTGGAGAACCTGGTCCTCGCCACCGACACCGAGGGGCGCTCGTGGCGCCAGCGGCTCGAGCGCGACCCCGAGGCCGCTCTCTGGCTCGACGCCGTCGCCCCGGCCGCCCTGTTCGAGCGCGAGCTCGAGGGGGGCGCTCCCCCCGCCCAGGCGCTCTGGGCGCTGCTCGAATCGGTCCGCGCGGCCGAACGGATCGACGCCTGGATCGCCGAGGCCCGCGCCGCCGGCCGCGAGGAAGACGCGATGCTCCACGAACAGGCTTGGGAGCAGACGGTCGGCTGGATCGAAACCCTGGGCGAGCTCGACACGCCGGCGCGGCTGTTCTTCAAGCCGCCCGGGTCGCGCGAGGAGTTCCGCGACCTCGTCGACGAGCTGGGGGCGCTCGCCCAGACCGCCCTCGCCTCGACGCAGGCCCGGCTCATCCCGCCGACGCTCGACCAGGTCACGGTCGGCAGCGTCGACCGCTCGCGCACGCCGGAGATCAAGGCCCTCTTCGTCCTCGGCCTCAACGAGCGCGAGTTCCCGCGGCTGTGGAGCCCCGACCCGATCCTCGGCGACGAGGAGCGCGGCCGGATGGAGCTCCTCAAGCGGCTCGGCCCGGACTCGCGCCACAAGACCCTGCACGAGCAATACCTGGCCTACATCGCGCTGACGCGGTCGGCGGGTCGGCTCGTGCTGTCGCGCCCGCTGCGCGACGAGGACGGCAAGCCGACCGATCCCTCGCCCTGTTTCCGCCGGGTGCGCAACGCCTTCCCGCAGGCGCCTCTCTTAAACGTCGGCCGCGCCGGCGAGGGGGATTTCGCCTCGCTCCCGCTGCGGCCCGAGGAGTGGGCGCTGCGCCTGACCTCGGCGGCCGACTCGCTCGGGGCGCCCGAGCAGGCCGCGCGCCTGGCCGCCCTCATGGGCGCCGGCGATCCGCTCGACTGCGAGACCATGGCCCCGGCCGAGCGCGCGGCGCTGGCGGGCGCGCGGGCGCTCCTCGCCGAAACCCCGACCGCAGCGATCGAACCGGCCGTCGCGCGCGAGTACTGGACCGGCCGCGGCTCGGTCTCGGTCACGGCGCTCGAGCACTTCAGCGCCTGCCCGTTCGCGTTCTTCGCCACGATGATGCTCGGCATCGAGGAGCGCGAGCAGTGGCGGCTGGGCGCGATGGACCTCGGCTCGATCCGCCACGGCTTCCTCGAGGCGATCTACCTCGCCCTGCGCGCCCCCGACGGCACGCTCGACTGGGGCGGCGTCGACATGGACCGCGCCGGCGAGCTCGTCGACCGGCAAATCGCCCGCTTCGCCGCCGACCCCGACTACGCCGACCGCGTCGGCGCCAGCGCGCTGACCCGCATGCAGCTCGACCGGATCGGCAGCGACATCCTGCTGTTCATCGCGGCGCTCAAGACGGCCGCCGCCGCCGGCCGGTTCATCCAGGTCGACGCCGAGCGCCGGCTCGACCAGCCCGAGCCGTGGATCCTTTCGGCCGACGGCCTGACGCTCAGGCTCAGCGGCAAGATCGACCGGATCGACGCGGCCGCGAGCGGCACGGGGTCGCGGCCGTGCGTCCTGATCGACTACAAGTCCGGCCGGCGCAAGATCAACTTCGCCCGCATGGTCGGCGGCTTCGACCTGCAGCTCCTGGCCTACGGCCTCGCCTGGCGGCGCATGCGCCCGGCCGACTGGGTCGGCGGCATCTTCTACTGGCCGCTGGCCGCGCCGACGCGCAAGGCCTCGCGCGGCTCGGGCGGCGCCCCGCTCATCGACGCCGAGTGGTTCGCCGGCTGCGGCCCGGCGGGGATCTTCGACTGCCGGATCGCGGATCTTCTCGACGGCCGGGTCGCCCCCGGCGGCAAATCGGTCGCGTTCCATTTCAGGCGCAACGCCGACGGCAGCCTCGCAAAGACCGGCCAGCACTGGCCCGCCGGGGCGCTCGACCGGCTCCTGGACCACGCCGAAACGATCCTCGCCGACCACCTGCGCCGGATCGCCGCCGGCCGGATCGAGCTGGCGCCGTCGTACGCGACCCCGCGCGACAACGCCTGCGCGGGCTGCGCGTGCGCGCCGCTCTGCCGCCGCTGCGAGCTCGAGCGCGTCCCGTACCGCCGCATCGGCAAACTGACGCGCGACGAGGCGATCGCGATCGTGGGAGGCGGCGCATGAACCCGGTGCCATGGACCCCGACCCAGCGCGCCGCGATCGACCACCGCGACGGCAACCTGGTCGTCTCCGCCTCGGCCGGCGCCGGCAAGACCGCCGTCCTGACCGAGCGCGTCCTCGGCCTGCTCACCGATGTTTCGGGCGGCCGGCCGCCGCGCCTCGACGAAATGCTCATCATCACGTTCACCGAGAAGGCGGCCCGCCAGATGCGCGAGCGGATCGAGGAGCGGCTGCGCGCGGCGCTGCACGCCGACCCCGACCGCCGGCCGCTGCGCCAGGCGCTCGACGGCCTCGGCAAC
Organism: Candidatus Sumerlaeia bacterium; assembly: GCA_039683515.1. Taxonomy (GTDB): domain Bacteria; phylum Sumerlaeota; class Sumerlaeia; order MVZB01; family MVZB01; genus JAJFUE01. Next base: position 70,005 of record JBDKRG010000018.1, read on the forward strand.
GCGTGGATCATGACGATCGACGCCTTCTGCCGCCGCGTCGTCCTCGAGCACTTCCACCGCGCCGACCTGCCGCCCAACCCGCGCGTGGCCGACTCCTCCGAGCTCGCCGAACTGGAGTTCGAGGCCATCGACCGCGCCGCGGAGTCGTGGGCGTCGGCGCCGGGCAGGCGCGCGGAGCTGGCCGGCCTGACGATCGCGCTCGGCGGCGACCAGCGCAACGTCGCCGAGACCGTCCGCCGCCTGATCCACTTCCTCGAGTCGCTCGACCGGCCCGAGCGCTGGCGCGCCCGCGCCCTGGCGCGCATCGAGAAAACGCTCGCGGCCGGCCGCTACGCCGATCTGCCCGAGGCGACCGACGCCGCCGAGGCGTGCGCGCGCGGCGCCTGCGAGATCGCGGGCGCCTGGCGCGCCGTCATCCCCGAAGCCCGGGCGATGGGGGGCGGCGACAACCTGCTCGCCGACTGGAAGGAATCCGCCGACCGGCTCGGGGGGCTCGTGAACCCGGCCGCCCCGTTCGCGTGCGACGAACTGGATGCGATCCTGGCCGAGGAGTTCGACCCGGTCCTCGGCAAGATCACGAACAAGGGCGTGTGCGGGCCGGCCCTGTTCAAGACCGATTTCAGCGCGCGCGAGCTCGAGCCGCTCAGGCAGGCGTGGGGGCGCTGGCGCGAGCGCTGGTTCGACCTCGACGAGGCCGGGCTCCTGCGCGGCGCGCGCCTGGCCGCCTCCCATGCGAAGATGCTCTTCGAACTCGCCGACCAGGCCGCCGACCTCATCCGCCGCCAGAAGCTGCGCCGCTCGATCGTCACGTTCAACGACTTCGAGCGCCACACGCTGAACATCCTGAGCGATCCCGAAGCCGACGCGCCGTCCGAGATCGCGCAGCAGTACCGCGCGCGGTTCAAGACCGTCCTCGTCGACGAGTACCAGGACACCTCGCCGCTGCAGGACGCCATCGTCGGCCGCGTCGCGAACGAGGACGACCCCGGCAACCTCTTCCTCGTCGGCGACTACAAGCAGTCGATCTACCGCTTCCGGCACGCCGACCCGCTCCTGCTGCGCGCCAAGCTCGAGGACGCCGGCCGCTTCCGCCACATCAGCCTGGCCGAGAACTTCCGCTCCCGGCCCGAGCTCATCGAGTTCGTCAACGCCTGCTTCGAGCGGCTCATGGACCGCGACGTCGGCGAGGTCGACTACCGCGGCGGCGAGCGGCTCGTCGCCGGCCGCGCCGCCGAGCCCTCGGCCGACCCGGTCCGCGTCGAGGCCGCCTGGCTCCCGCGCCGGCCGGGCGAGGCCGAGGCCGAATCCGAAGGCGAAGAAGCCGAGGACGCGGCCGAGATCCTCGAGGGGGTCGACGCGCAGGCGGGGTGGGTCGCGCGCCGGATCCGCGCGCTGATCGCCGAAACCGGCCGCCCGGCCGGCGACTTCGCGATCCTGCTGCGCTCGATCCGCGGCGAGCTCGACCGCTGGACCCTGGCGCTGGCGTCGGAAGGGTTGAAAGTCCGCGCCCCGGGGGTCAACCCGCTCTTCACCACGCAGGAGCTCCTCGACCTGCGCGCCGCGCTGAGCGTCGCCGACAACCCGCTCGAGGACCTGTGGCTCGCCACGCTCATGCGCTCGCCGCTGGGCGGCTTCAGCGACGACGACCTGCTTCGGATCCGCCTCGCCCGGCCGCGCGGCCATTTCCACGAGTCGCTCCTGGCCGCCGCGGGCCGCGCCGAACCGGGCGGCGGGCAATTGAGCGAAGATCTCGCAACGCGGCTCGACCGATTCATGGCCATGATCGACGGCTGGCGCGAGGCCGCCCTGCGCGTCGGCCCGCTCGACCTGCTCGACCGCATCCTGCGCGAGACCGCCTACGAGTCATGGCTCGCCGGTCGGCCCGAAGCCCGCGTGCGCCTCGAAAACGTCCAGCACCTGCGCCGCCTGATCCCGCGCTTCGCCTCGGCCGAAAACGGCGCCAACCCGCTCGCCCGGTTCCTGACGCTCATCGACCGCGCCGCCGCCAACGAGGAGATCGAGGAGCTGCCCGAGACGGTCGGCGACACGACCGACTGCGTGAATATCCTGACCGTCCACAAGAGCAAGGGCCTCGAGTTCCCGGTCGTCGTCGTGCCGCGCCTCGAAAAACGGCTTCAGCACGCCAGCAGTTACGGCCCGGCGCAGATGGACCGCGAAGCCGGCCTCGCCCTCGTCGGCGTCGATCCCGAGACGCGCCGCCAGTACCGCACGCTCGCCTGGCACCGGCTGCGCGACGTGATCGAGCGCAAGGACCGCTCCGAGGAGCTGCGCCTGCTGTACGTCGCGATGACGCGCGCCCGCGACCGGCTGATCCTCGTCGCCCAGCGCGACGCCTCCGACCTCGAAGCCGGCGCCCGGCCGGGGCTCGGCGCGCTGGCGCGCCTGCACGCCGCGTGCTCCGCCAGCCTCGTCGCGCCGATCGTTTCCATGAACCGCGCCGAGCCGTGGCTGCTCGTCCACGACGCGGCCGGGCCGATCGCCGCCGCCGGCGAGGTCGAGCGCCCGATTTTGAAGCAGGCGCTGTCGCGCACGGCCGAGCCCCCCGATCGGGCCTGGCGCGACGCGATCGCCGAGTTGCGGGCCGAGGCCGGCGCCGCCGCCGGGCCGGCGGTCTCGATCGAGCTCATGCCGCCGGTCGATCCCGCCGCGGCGCTCGGCTCGCTGCCGGCCAAGACGACCGTCACGCAGCTTCGCCGCGTGCGCGACGAGCGCAAGCTGCATCTGGAGGACGAGCTGTTCACCGAGCCCGAAATGCTCGGCCCGGCGTTCACGCGCGAATCCACGATCGCGGACCGCCGCCCGGCGTGGCTCGCCGGCGAGATCAAGATCGATGCCGCCGCGCGCGGCAGCTGGACGCACGCCCTCCTGGCGCACGTCCCGCTCGATCCCGCTCCCGAGGTTGAGATTTTAAAGACAACGATGCGTGGCCTGGTCGAGCAGGGATTGATCGAGACCGGCCCGCACCCGATCGAGGCCGTGCTCGATTCGGTCGATTTCAACGCGCTGGCGTGGTTCTTCGCGACCGATCTCGGCCGTTACATGCTCGAGCGGCGCGGCGCGGTCAGCCGCGAGCTCCCGTTCAGCGCGCGCCGGCCGATCTTCGACCTGGACCCGGCCGCCGCCGCCGGCCACCCGGCCGAGTTGTTTTTATTGCAGGGCGTGATCGACGCCGTGATCGACGACGGCGACGGCGCGACGCTCATCGATTACAAGACCGATTTCATCAAGGACGAGCAGGCGCTCAACGAGCGGATCGAACGCCACCGCCTCCAGGTCGAAATGTATTCGAAATGCCTCAAATCGATCTGGAACCTGAAGACGATCAAGACGGCCCTCGTCTTCCTCAACGCCCGCCGCGTGATCTGGATCGAGGATTAGGGTGGTTGACAAAATAATGCATGAATGGCCGGCGGGGGCGCCGGCCCCACATCGAGAACAGCTAGTCAGTATCGAATGGCTTATCGCACTGTGGCGCCGGCGCCCTCGCCGGCGATCCCTATTGCCGGATAACTTGCACTCGCTCTACGCCGCGTCGTGCTCGTGGCGGTCCTGATTGACGCCGCCGAGTCTTTCCCGAATCTCGTTCAAAAACCGGTTCCCCTCGAACGTCCCCCGGACCGCTTCAAAGTCGGCCCGCGAATCGTCTTCATCGAGGCCGTAACCGTAGCGCGCGGCCTCGCCGAATTCTTTTTCGGCATCGCCGAGCGCCTTTTGATACGCCCCATGCTCCCACGCCATCGCCTCATCCCGCAGCCGCGCGGCGTCGGCCGCCGACAGCGCATCGACCGGCCGGCCGGACCGCGCCCCGTACGCCCGCCGCGCCCACGCCGATTCATCATTCCTGTATTCCGCGGCGGCCTCTGCCATCGCCGCCTCGAACGCCTCGATCGATCCGACGGCGCCCAATTCGATTTGTCGCTCGATCATTTCGAGCCTCGCCCGCGACATGAGCAAACCCGAAACATCCGCCCACGCGCCAGGCGGTCCGGGCTCGCCGATTCCGCCTGAAAGCGAAACGACGAACCCCTCGCTGACTTTCCGCGCCAGCCACGCGTCGATCGCCGCCGCGTATGTTTTCGCCCCGGCCCGCAGCGCCGCGCGCTTGATCGTGAGCCCCTTGTAGCGAACCGTCTCGCCGCCGCGTTCGTATAATTCGCCGAGCGCGCGCTCGCCGCGCATCATCAGCCCGACCGTGTAGGGGCTCACCGTTTCGTAAACGATCCGGTCGCGCGGGACCGCCGCCGTCCGCCGGTCGCGCCGCGGCCATTTCTCGCCGTCGCGCATCGTCCCGATCCTGAACAGGTTGACCGCCGGCACGAGGATCGATTCTTCGTTCTCGGCCAGCACGTACGAAAACGGGAACTCGCCGGCGTCGAAGGGGGCGCCGTGCCGGCCGACGACCATGCTGAACGGCGCCACGACCGACGGGAGCTTCAGATACGCGAACGACCCGGACTTGCTCCCGCGCAGCAGGCCCCCCTGGTGCACCGGCCCGAGCTTGTACATGTGGTTGCTGAAATTCGTCCCGCTGCCGGCGTTGTAGAAGCTGAAAATCCCCGCGATGAGGAGCGTGTTCTTGTGGTGCGAGACCGTGAACGGCCCGGCGAAGATCGAGCACGCCTCGCCGTGGAACATCTCGCAGTTGGCGAAGAACAGCGAGTCCTGCGCGCTGAAGCCGCGCCCGATCTGGACGCCCTGGCCGACGAACACGCGGTCCAGGATCGCGCCGCTTTCGACCGACGAGCCCTCGCCGATCACGAAATCCTTCGCGACGACCGACGCCCCCACGCGCGCCGGCGAGCCTTCTTCCGAAAGGATCGTCCCGTTGCGCAGGCTGTCCGCGCCGACGATCTCCGCGCCCGGCCCGACGGCGACGTCGACCATGTCGCTCACGCCGACGACGCGCGCGCCGCGGCCGATCACGCCCGTCTCCGCGCGCGCGGCCGCGACCTCGGCGTCGATCATCCGGTTCATTGCCGCGGTCAGCGCCGGCCGCCCCCGGTGCATGCACAGCAGGTACGCGAACTGGCTCGACATCCCGCCGAACAGCCGAACCTGGCGCCCGCCGGCCTCGTTGACGGCGAGCAGCTCGGCCCCCGCGCCGAACGTCGCCCCCGGCCGCGCCGCCAGCGTGCCGACGTGATCGATCACCGCCCCGTCCTCGATCCGGTAGCGCGCGATGTGCCCGCCGACGCGGTGGATGCGGACGTCGTCGCCGACGCGGCAGTCCGCGAGCGTGGCGTCGCGGATCTCGGCCGGCAGCTCGATGCCGCCTTCGGCCCGGACCGATCCGCGCAGCGCCCCGAGCCTCACCCGCCCGATCAGCCGCGCGCCGCTCACGCGCGACGGGTCGAACCCCTCCCCCACGCTCACGCCGCCCCAGTCGCCGGCGACGCACCCCTGGCGCTCGAGGCGGATGATCTCTTCCTCGCGAAGCGGACGATCGCCATCCATGGATGCGACCTCCCCCAAAAAATCAACGCCGGCCGGATGATTCATCATAGAATCACCGGCCGGCGCCGAACGAACTTTTTCGGGTTTCAGGTCACGGAATGCGATACAGCGTCCGCGCCCCGGCCCAGTCCGACATCTTCCACAGGTCGTCTTCCTTCACCATCCGGACCTCGCGCTCGGCGAAGGAGTCGTTGTCGATCCCGACCCTGTACCTCACGACATAGGTCGCCACGCTCGTCGAAAGCGTGGGGCTCGTGATCTCCACGTCGGCGCGGTTGGGACCGGCATTGAACAGGTTCATCATGCTGACTCTTTTGCTGACGGCATGGGCCGTCGTCGGGTCGATGCCGCTCGTGACGTTGAACGGGTCGGCCATCAGCTCCTGGTAATGGGCCTGGTACCAGTCCCAATCGTCCTTGGTGACGGTCAGCTTGACGTGGTCGAACGTCCCGCCCGCCTCGTCGTGCATGAAGTGATAGGCCGTGCTGAGGTAGAACTTGAGCGCCGCCTCCGGATCCTGCTGGTTCTGGCTGGCCACTTCCTTGGGCGAAGGCGTCGTGTCGCGATTAATGAAGAAATAGACGCACGCGCCGATCAGAACGACCATGATAATGATGTTCATCACGCCGCCGCGCCGGGCCGCTGCAAATCTCCGCATCATCATACCACCCTCCGATGAATGAAAGTCTTCGATACCTGATCTGAATCAGGCCGCAAACTTCTTTCCCACCACTTTTACTGACGAATCACGGCAGAAATATTGCACGGGAGGCATGAATTTGCAAGGCGCGAATGCGAAGTTTCCCAGGCCGGCACGGCATCGATGTTGGGCCGGCCGCATCGCGACGGCGCCCGAACGCATGCAAAAACGCGGGCCGGCGCATGTTGCGTCGGCCCGCGTCCTGTTGTTCGGCCAAAACCGTGCGCTTACGACCCGAACTTGTTGAGCTTGCCGGCGTTGGCCAGGAGCAGGCCCATCAGCTTCTCGCTGTAGATCGTGCCGAGGCCGCCGCGGCGGCATTCGCTCTCGGTGAAGCGGGCCGTGTCGTCGACGTCGCAGTTCTCGCCGCAGACGAGCAGCGGCACGGGGTGGAACGAGTGGCCCTTCATGACGTACGGCGTGCAGTGGTCGCCGGTGATCGCGATGACGTTGGGCCCGAGCTTCATGATCTCGGCCAGCGCCGCGTCGAACTCCTCGATGACGTGGACCTTGTAGTCGAGGTTGCCGTCCTCGCCGCTCGAGTCGGTCTTCTTGACGTGGAAGAAAAAGAAGTCGTACTTGTCCCAGACGGCCTTGAGCGTCTCGACCTCGTCGGCGATCGTCTGGCCGGTTTCGAGGACGTCCATGCCGGCCAGGCTCGCCACGCCGCGGTAGAGCGGGTAGGTCGCGATGGCGCACGGGGTCAGCTTGTAGAGGTCCTGGAACGTCGGCAGGCCCGGGTCGACCGAGAACCCGCGCAGGACGAGGCCGTTGGCCTTGGGCTCGTCGGCGATCACCTGGAACGCCTTGGCGATGAACTTGTTGGCGATGTTGGCCGTCTTGCGGGCCGCCTCGGTCTCGACGAAGTTCTTGGCCGGCAGCGTCTCGAGGCCGACGCGCTGCGGGTCGGTGTCGAGGACTTCCGGGGCAAGGCCGGCTCCTTCAAAGATCACGCAGAACCGGTATTCCTTGACCGGCAGGACGTGGATCTTCACCCCCTCGATCTCGGTGATGGCCGCCTGGAGCTTGGCGCAGATGCGGGCGCCCTCTTCGCTCGGGATGCGGCCGGCGCGGCGGTCGGTGATCTTCTTGTCGGGCCCGAGCGTGCAGAAGTTGCCGCGCGTGGCGACCATGTTCGCGCCGAGCCGGAAGTTGATGCCGCACGCCTCGAGGACCCCGCGGCCGATCTCGTGGGCCGGCACGATCGGGTCGTAGCCGAACAGGGCCAGGTGCCCAGGGCCCGAGCCCGGCGTGATGCCGACGTCGGCCGGATTGGCGCGCCCCAGGGCGCTCTTGGCGGCCAGGGCGTCCATGTTGGGCGTCTTGGCGATTTCGAGCGCCGTCCTGGGCGAATTCAGCGTGTGGATCCCGCCGACGCCGTCCATGACGACGAGGACGATCTTGGAGTCGGTCTTGACAGCCAGTTTTTCGAGCAGCTGCTGACGAGGGGTGGGCATGTTCTTGCCTTTCGTGCTGGTTTGGTGCTTCCGGAACCTCAGGGAACCCCGGCCAAGTATTAAACTCGATTTATACCTTCAACTCCCCCAAACCGGCCAGCATTAAATGGGAAAAGAGCCTGCCCCGGCCGGGGCAGGCTCTCATCCGTCATTCGGAGGCGCGAATGCGCATCGGAATTAATCGTAATCCCCTTCCGGCGGCATCCAATAGATCTCGTCAACTTCCGCATCACCGTCACGGCAAATTCCCTTCAGGAAGAGATTGCCGGAATTGTCGATACCGGCCACGTTGACGTTCGAGTTGTCCTTCTGGCAAAAGGCGCTCGCCTGGGAGTCGGAAATGGACGAGACCCTTTCCCGCGTGTAACCCTTCAGATACAGATTGCCGATGATTTTCTCCGTGGCATGGGTCGGGTCGAAGATGAACAGCCCGATGATGTTGTTGCTGGTGTCCCGCAGCGTCCACAACACTTTCGTGGAGTGATTGCTGTACAATGTGTTCAGGTCGGTCCGGTTCGGGTAGACCATGCCCCGGGTGACGAGGCAGCCGTTCTTCCCGAAGTACAACACCGGAAGGCCCGCCGTGTTGTTTACGGTATATCCGCGATTGGCAGCCGCAATGCCGCACGTTGTTGCGCCCGACATGGCCAGCTCGTTCCAGAAATATTGGACGCCGGCCCCATGCAGATCCTGATAGCACCTGGCGGCATATTTCAGCTGCTCGTCCGAGGACTCGTTCGAGGCGTCGTTTATGAACGGATAATAAGAATCCGGATCGCCGGTGGCGGGGTCCTTGATCTCGGTGCTCGACGGCAGGATGTAGCCCCAGGTGCCGTTCGGATCGTTCAGCAGCGTCTTGACGAACTTCTTCATCGTCGCCGACCCGTTGGCCTTGTTCGCGTTGCTGCTCCAGCTCGTGAACAATGAGCTGCCGTAGATGTCATACAGCCGGTTGATGATTCTCAGCGCATCCCACGACGCGTGCACCGACGGCCGGTCGTCCTGGATCTCGACCGCCTGCCACAGGCCTTCGTAGCCGGTGTACTGCCCGTTGCCGGGGTACTCGCAATAGCTGCCCTGGTTGGTCAGGATCTTGAGCATGAACGCTTGCGCCCGCGACGACGTCCAGATATCGGCGGCTTGAATGTTCAGGTCGCCGCCGATCGTGCCGGTTCCGCCGTCGGTTTCCGACAGGCTGTTGATGATGTGGAACGTCATCGACAGGTGCGTGTACTTGGACGCGGACGAACCCGGGCGCAGGATGCCGGAGCTCGTGATGAAGTTATTAATGATGTAGCTCTCGACGTTGTTGCCCCATGTGGTGTTCGTCCCGATTCCCATCAGGTCGCGATATTTCCAGACGGCCTGGAACGAGCGGTGAAACGCCTTGTTCGACGTGGGAGACCAGAAGCCCATTTCATCGGCGAACTCTTCGGAGCCCGCCCCGAGGAACGAGGACGTATACTCCTTGTAATACGCCGCCGTCCCGTTGGTCGGGTCGTAACTGTACGAGTGCCAGAAATTATCGGTCGTCCCCGACGGATAATTGATCGCGTACTTCAAATGCGCGATCATGTTGTCCGAACTGCTGCTGCAATCCGAGAGGTATTGGCCGATTTGCGTCTTGACTGTGTGAGAAGTGTCCGTCCAGATGAAATACTCGTCTTCGGTCGAGTAATGCGCATATCCGATGTTTGTGTCGATCCAAAGATAGCCGCTGGTCGGCGGATTGAGATTGTAATAACCGGTGTCCTGCATGATCCAGACCTTGTAGTCGGAATGCCCCGTGTCCTTGATGTACGCCTTGGCCGTGAAGGCCGAAGCAAATTGTGGCGTGAGCAAAAGGATTGCCATGAGAACAAGTCGCGTTTTCATACGCACACCTCATCCTTGATTGGGTTTCGAATTGGCCGATTGGGCGCAATTCCACCGTTATCCAGAATGACTGGATCCGGTTCAATTCCATCATTGGACAACTGAATTTCGCGCAACCAGGGCAACACTTTCCCACCCCGGAATCCAGCCCTTTCTTCCCCTGCGTATGATTCCGCCACGCTCACCAGGCTGCAGTTCGACAACTCGTGAATAAAACACGGACGGATAAATTTACAGCGTTCATTTTTTACTGCACGGTTAAAGGCATCCCAGTTATATTTAATTATAATGAGTTGTCAAATGAAAAATTATTATGATTCGACGCGGCGCGGTCAGTCGCCGCGAAGTTCCCGCGGCTGCGGGTCGTCCGGGTGAAGTCGCCCCTTATCCCGGATCGGAAACCGGGCGTCCTTCAGGTACACCGCGATCACCTTGAGGCCGAGCCCGTTGGCCCTGGGCTCCAATGCCCGCGCGATCTGCCCGGCCAGCTCCTCCCGCCCGCCGATCAGCGCCGCCGACGGCGCGGCCGCGATCACCCGGCGAAACGCGTTCTGCAGCTCGGCGCGAAACGTATCTTGATAGCTCGCGGACGTCTGCATCGCCGCAAGCGGATCGACGACTTGATAGATCGCGTCGATCGCGAACACCGTCATCACGCCGTCGCTTGTCACGGTCTGCTCCTGGTAGAGCGTGTCCGTCCCGGGCCGCAGGTCGAACTTGACGTAACGCGTCACGACCGGATTGAACCAGTACGACCCGGCGCCGGCGACCCCCTCGCATCTCCCGCGCCGGTATTTGATCGCCTGTTCGTAATCGAGCACGACCACGTGCCCGATCACCCGGCTCAGCCAAGACACGATAAAGATGACGGCGATCACAATAGCCAGGTTCGTCATGAAGAGCTCCACCACGCGCGGCATGCTTAGTCTTTCTTCCCCGCGATCGCGTTCCGGATGATGCGCATCTCGACGATCTGCACCGAGATCAGCCTGCCGCCGAGATATTTCATCCGGTCGGCCGTTTTCCGAATCATCCGTTCATGAAATGCGTCGTGGCCGTGGGCGATTTCGTCGAGCGACATCGCCGCGGCCGCCTCCGGGATCGAATTGCGAACGACCAGCCGCACCGCGCTCACGAAATGCCTGACGGCCATCTTCGACGCAACCGGATCGACCACTTGATACAGGATCTGGCAGCCGATTTTAATCATCGCGCCGTCATGCGTCCGGATTTGCTCGCTCCGCAGGAAATCGAGCTGCGGCCGCATCTCCACCTTTTCATAAACGACCAGTCCCGGCAGACCCCAGTATGACCCCGGCCCGCAAACACGTTTCAGACGCCCGCGCACGTACTTGAGCGCCGCCTCGTAATCGAAGACGGTCACATGCTTGAGGTTGAACAAATATAAAATGCCCAACGCCAGCAGCGACGGAACGACGATGACCGCGATCATTAACAGCATGAGTTCAAAAATCGTGTAAAGCACGGCCCGGCTCCCATACGGCATGGCATCGATATATAGCTTTAAAACAACCGCCCGGGCCATATATTTTATAGGCAGGGGGTTTACCGATGGACGCGCCGATTTACATGGACAGCCACGCCACGACGCCGCTCGACCCGCGCGTCCTCGAGGCGATGCTCCCGGCGCTGACCACCGCCTTCGGCAACGCCTCCAGCAGCCAGCACCGCTTCGGCTGGGAGGCCGGGGCGCTCGTCGAGCAGGCCCGCGCACGCGTCGCCGCGCTGATTCACGCCGAGCCCTCCGAGATCGTCTTCACCTCCGGCGCGACCGAGTCGAACAACCTCGCCGTCAAGGGGGTCGCCCACCGCCGGCGCAAGGGCCACATCGTCACCTGCGCCGCCGAGCACCGCTCCGTCCTCGACTGCTGCCGCCGGCTCGAGCACCAGGGCTTCCAGGTCACGTACCTGCCGGTCCTCAAGAGCGGCCTGATCGAACTCGCCCAGATCGAGGCGGCGTTCACGCCCGAGACGATCCTCGTCACGATCATGATGGCCAACAACGAGATCGGCACGCTCCAGCCGGTCGCCGAGATCGGCGCGGCGTGCCGGCGGCGGCGCGTCTATTTCCACTGCGACGCCGTCCAGGCCGCCGCCTGGGAGCCGATCGACGTCCAGGCCCTCGGCGTCGACCTCCTCTCGCTGAGCGCCCACAAGATGTACGGCCCGAAGGGGGTCGGCGCGCTCTACCTGCGCCGCCGCGACCCGCGCGTGGCCGTCGAGCCGCTCTTCGACGGCGGGGGCCACGAGGGGGGGATCCGGCCCGGCACGCTCAACACGGCCGGGATCGTCGGCTTCGGGCGGGCCGCCGAGCTCGCCGCCGCCGAGCGCTCGGCCGACTCCGGCCGCGTCCGCGCCCTGCGCGACCGGCTTCTCGAGAAGCTGCGCGTCTCGCCCGGCGGCGTGATCGTCAACGGCGCGCTGGAGCGCCGGCTGCCCAACAATCTCAATGTTTCCTTCGAAAATATCGGCTCCAATTCGCCGATCGGCGCCCTGGGCGATATCGCGCTCAGCTCGGCGGCCGCGTGCGCCTCGGCCTCGGAGGAGCCCTCGCACGTGCTGGCCGCGATCGGCCTGCCGGCGGGGCTCGCGGCCACCTCGCTGCGCTTCGGCCTGCACCGTTTCAGCGCCGAACAGGAAATTGAGGCGGCCGCGGCCGCGGTTTCGGCCGCAACGGTCCGTCTGAGACGCTGAAAACGGTTCACTTCAAAACGAATCAATAACATTGATATTACTAAGGTTGTAATGCCCTCGAAGGACCCTCAGCACCCTTGACTTGAGAGGCCGTATTTGCTACCTTCACTCTAGAAATAGTCTCCGGAGGTCTATGGGGACACAACCGGATGACTGAGCTGATGCGCGTTGGCGCAATGGGGTCTGGGAGGATTCCACTGTATGTTACGTGTCACAGCTGCGGCCGCTGACCAAATGAAGCGGCTGCTGAACTCGGAGCGACCCGGAATGTCCGGGCTTCGAATCGGTGTTCAAGGAGGCGGTTGTTCGGGTTTGTCTTACACCATGTCCGTCGAAAAGAGAGCCAGCGAACACGACCGCGTATTCGAGGTCGAGGGCGTTCGCGTCTTTTGCGACCCAAAGAGCTACCTTTATCTGAGCGGACTTGAGTTGGACTACAGCACCGAGGTGATCGGCGGGGGGTTTAAATTCAATAAACCCGAACCCGCGCATCGCACCTGCTCCTGCATGAAACATTGATCAATCACGAGTGAAGGGTGAAGGGTGACGAGTGAAATTCGGTTGATTTCACTCTTCACCCTTCACCCTTCACTCTTTTTTAAGGCTTTTCCGTTGACTGACAACCCCGAAGACCACCTCGTCCGGCGCGGCTTCGGCCTGAAGGACCAGGTCAAGGGCGAGCGGCGCGAGGCCTACCATTCGCCGCTCGTCGAGAAGATCCGCCAGGCCGGCAACCGCTGGCGGATCGGCGGCATCGAGTTGCGCCTGGCCAAGGAATTCGGTTTCTGCTACGGCGTCGACAAGTGCATCGACTTCGCCTACGAGACGCGCCGACGCTTCCCGGACCGCCGCATCTTCCTCACCACCGAGATCATCCACAACCCGCGCGTCAACCAGCGGCTCATCGAGATGGGCGTGATCTTCCTCGGCGGGCGCTACAGCGGCCGCCACGGGATCGAGGACGTCACGGCCCAGGACATCGTCTTCCTGCCCGCGTTCGGCTACGAGGTCCAGCTCGTCGAGCGCCTGCGCCGGATCGGCTGCGTGGTCGTCGATGGCACGTGCGGCTCGGTGGTCCACGTCTGGAAGCGCGTCGAGCGCTATGCCCGGGAAGGCCTCACCTCCGTCATCCACGGCAAATGGCGCCACGAGGAGACGATCGCCACGGTCTCGCACATCTCCGCGACCGGCGGCAAGTATCTCGTCCTGTTCGACGAACCGGAAACCGCGCTCGTCCGCGACTTCATCATGACCGGCCGGGGCGCCGGGGCGCTCGCCGAGAAATTCCGCCGCGCGATCAGCCCGGACTTCGATTTCGCCCGCGACCTGGAGCGGATCGGCGTCGCCAACCAGACCACCATGCTGTCGTCGGAGTCGCTCGCCATCGCCGGGATGCTGCGCGAGGCGCTCATCGCCCGCCACGGCGCCGAGGGGATCGAGCAGCGCTTCCGAATGTTCGAGACGATCTGCACCGCCACCCAGGAGCGCCAGGACGCCGTCCAGGAGATGATGGCCGACCCGCCCGACCTGATGCTGATCGTCGGCGGGTTCAACAGCTCCAACACCGGCCACCTGTGCGAAATCGCCGCGCAGCACTGCCCGAGTTTCCACATCGAGGAAGTCGACTGCTTGATCTCGCCCGACCGCATCCGGCATAAGCCGGCCGGCGGCGGCCAGCCGGTCGAGACCGGGGGCTGGCTCCCCCGGCGCCGCCCGCTGACGATCGGCCTGACGGCCGGCGCCTCGACGCCCAACCGCGTCGTCGGCGAAGTCATCGAGCGGCTGTCGAGCTGGGAAACCCGCGAGGGAGCGATGAGAGATGAGAGATGAGATGATCTCGTCTCCTAATCTTTCATTTCTCATTTCTCATCGCTCATCTCTCAAATCTCATCTCCCCGTTTTTCTCTCCATCCTCCAGTGCGAATGGATCGGCTTGAATTCGTCGAGCCGGTGCGACTCGCTCGTGCACGGCGGGTAGCCGTCGACGATCAGCGGCATCCCGTCGGAGGCTTTCTTGTCCGAGACGATCGCGACGTGCCACGGGTAGGTCTGCCCTTCGCGCACGTAAAAGACGACGTCGCCGGCGCGCCAGTTCTTTTGAAGTGAGTCCATATCGGTGTCGATCGGGAGTTTCGTCGCGAACCGGCCGAACCACGCGGCCATGTTCTGGCAGCGGCGGTGATCGATGTTCTTGTCGGCCTTCTTGTTGTCCCAGATTTGGGTGGGATACGCCCCCGGGTGCGCGACGCGGTCCTCGTGCAGCTCCTTCTGGATGTCGACGCCGGCGTTCCTGAAGGCGCGGATCACGAGGTCGGTGCAGACGCCGGTCCCGGCCGGCACGTCGCCGCCCGGATAGTTCAGAACGCGGTATTGCTCGAGATAAAGCGTATGGCGCTGCGCCTCGGCGCGGGCCCCGGCAAGGATTTTGCCGGCGTCGATCCGCGCCAGCGTCGGGCTCGTCGGCGAGACCGGCGCCGCCTGAACCGCAACGCCGAGAATCAAAGCAACGAGTCCAACCGCCAGCTTGATCATGGCTTGCTCCATCATCCCAATTCCCCCATTAGGACTCCACGCCCACCACGCCGGGTTAGGCGGCATCTTGGTCTTCCATGCCGGGTTCGGCGAACCCGGCCTACGGAATCGTTGCATTTACCGGTCTTGATCCGGTTAAATGCGGCGTGATGTTGGATCCATCCAGACCCGCCATTCTCGCCGCCGGCGTGGGGCCTCTGCCCCCCGAGCGGCCCGAGCGGCTGCATGCCCCGGGGGTGCGGCTGTGGGGGATGGCCCGCGAACTCGCCCGCGCCGGCCACCGCGTCCGGATCGCCGCCGCCGGGTTCGGCCAGGCCGCGGCGCGCACGCTCACGATTTTCGACCTCGCGCCCGACCGCGACAACCCCGTCCTCTCCGAACCCACGCGCATCGAGCTTGCGGCCGAGGTCCTGCCGCGGACGCTCAATGCCCAGGCCGCGGAAATCCACGCCGCGGCGACCGTCTCCACGACCGACGTGATGAACCACGCCCTGGCGGCCTCGGGCCTCGCGCTCCCGATGTGGATGGACTTCTTCGGCGACCCGATGGCCGAGGCGCAGCTTCTGGCCGTTCGCGGCGGGAGCGACGAGGGGCTCGCGCGGCAGTGGTCGCTGGTCGCCCCGGCGCTGGCGCGCGCCGACCGGCTGTCGGGCTGCTCGCGCGACCAGGCCGCCGCCATCGCCGGCCAGCTCGGCGCGGTGGGCCGGCTCAACCGGTTCACGGCGTTCACGCCGCTCGTCGAGGTGATCCGGCCGTGGCTCGAGCCGATCCCGATGGACATCGACGCGGAGCCCCCCGTGCGCGGCAAGCTCGCCCCGGCCGACGCGTTCATCGTCGTCCAGACCGGCGGGTTCAACACCTGGCTCGACGTGGAATCCATGTTCGCCGCGCTCGAGCGGGCGATGGCCGAAAACCCGCGCATTCATTTCGCCGCGACCGGCGGCGCGATCCCGGGCCATTACGTCGGCGGCTTCGAGTGGTTCTCAAAGCAAATCGAGTCGAGCCCGCACCGCGACCGCTACCACCTCCTCGGCTGGATCCCGGTCGGCCAGGTGCCGCGGGTGATCCTCGAGGCCGATCTCGGCATCAATCTGGACCTGCCGTGCGCCGAGGGGCGGCTCGGGACGCGCAACCGGATCCTGGATTGGCTGGGGGCCGGGGTGCCGACGATCTCCACCCCCGGCTGCGAGCTGGCCGAGGAGCTCGGCGCGGCCCAGCTGCTCGACCTGGTCCCGCACGGCGACCCGGCCGCGGCGGCCAGCGCCATTTTGTCGCACGCAGCCGACCCGAAACCGGGCAAAAGCCAGGCCACGGACGCCGCCGACCATCTGCGCCGGGCCTATCACCCCTCGATTTGCCTCCGGCCGCTGATTGATTGGGCCGCCTCGCCAAAACCGGCACTGGACTTGCAAGGGTATCGCGCAGGCAACGCAGCCCCTTCCTCGCTGCTGGGGCAAGCCGGCGATGCCGAGGCAACATATCGAGCGGGCATGGAAACGGCACGCCGGCTTGCCCAGATTGAACAGAAACTGGCCTCACTGGAAGGGTCCCGATGGGTCAGGCTGGCCCTCAAGCTGCGCGGCCGCAAGGATCCGGATCAACCGCCCCAGTCGTGAATTCACGGCCAAGGCGTTGCCAAAAACGGGGTAAGTCGATAAACTCATGGCGCCGATATCTTGACGGCGGGGGAACATCGTGGCGATTTTGCAGTGCGGGTTACAGATCACGGGCGAAACGCTCAGCGCCCTGGCCCTGAAACAGGTCAAGGGGGCCTGGACGGTCGAGGGCGGGGCCATGACGCAGGTTTCGACCGAGTCGGCCGAGCTGGCGGGGCCGCTCAAGGCGCTGGCGCGCCAGATCAAGGCCGGCCCGTCGCCGTTCGCGGTCGCGCTGCCCAAGCAGCAGGCGATCATGCGCAACGTGAGCCTGCCGTCGACCGACGCCGCCGAGCTCGTCCAGATGGCGCGCTTCGAGATCGAGCGCCACATCCCGTTCCACGCCGAGCGCTATGCCTCGGGCTTCCACGTCATGCGCAAGATGGGGGTCGAGGGGAGCGAGGTCCTGCTCGCCGCCATCGACGGCCCGATCGTCCAGCGCGCGGTCGACGCGTTCCAGGAAGCCGGCCTGAACCCGCGGGGGATGACGCTTTCGTCGGTGGCGCTGTGCAACGCCGCGCTGTTTTCGCGCCGCGACTGGCTGCTCGGCAAGACCGTCGCCCTGCTGTCGATCGGTCTGGACACGCTCGACCTCGTGCTGCTGACCGACGGCCGCGTCCTGTTCGCGCGGTCGGTGTCGATCGACCTGCGCAGCGTCCTCGAGGCCAAGCTCGGCTGGGACGGCAGCGACGCCAAGACGCGCCCCGAGCTGGCCCGCCTCGCCCACGTCGCGCGCATGACCGACTGCGCGAAGCTCCAGACGCAGGCGGCCGGCGCCACGCCGGAGGAAGACAACTCGCTGCTGGCCGGGTGGCTGAGCCGCGTCATCCAGGAGATCCGGCGCACCTACGACTTCGCGCGCCGCGAAATGAAGTGCCCGCCCATCGAGTCCCTGCTCATGACCGGCGAGGGGGCGCTCCTCAACAATATCGACGAGTATTTCCGCGCGGCGATCGACGCCGAGGTGGTCCTGCTCAACCCGATCGCCGCGCTGCCGGGGACGGCCGACCACAAGTTCCCGTTCGAGGGCTACGAGTTCGCGGTGGCGTTCGGCGCGGCGATCACCGACTCGCTCGAGGGCGCCTACCGGATCGACCTCACCCCGACCGAATACTACCGGACCCAGACCCGCCGGCGCACCAAGCAGAAACTGGTGGTCACCGGGACGATCCTGCTGCTGACGCTGATCCTCGGCGGCGCGAAATACTACCAGTTCAGCACGCACCGCGCCCGCGCGCTGGAGGAATACACGGCCATGCTCGCCAGGGTCAAGCCGACGGCCGGCCAGCTCAAGGAAAAGAAGAACAAGCTCGACATCATCCACCGCTACCTGAACGACCCCAACAACGCGATGGTCGTCCTGAGCAGCATCGGCGGATCGAAGTCGGTGCACAACACGGTCTCGATCCGCAGCGTCGCCTACACGATGAACGACTCGATCACGATCACCGGCCACGCCAAGACCCTGCCCGACCTGAACAGCTACGTCAGCGACATGCGCAAGAGCAACCACGCCGACGACTGGCAGCTCCAGTCCCAGGACGCGACCAAGGTCAACGGCCGCGAGGCCTACAGCTTCATCGTGGGCGGAAGCATCAACTCGAAGAACGAGGGGGAGGGCCGCAATGCAACGCCGTGAAAAAATGATGGTGATCGTAACGGCGGTCATTGTCGGCGCCCTGCTGCTCTACCAGTTCGTGCTTGCCGACAGGCTGGAATCCGGCGGGGCGTTCGCCGCGACGGGCGAGCTGGCGCAGGTGCGCCAGGACATGCTCGACTACAAGAAGATCCTCGAGAACCGCGGGGTGATCAACAGCGAGTATGCCTCGCTCGCCATGGCGTCGGAGGCGGCCAAGGGAACCACCCCCGAGGACATCTTCAACAAGGACCTCTACAACCTGCTGACCGAGAAGTTCCACATCGCGACGCCGCGCATGGAACCGGCCAGGCAGGAAGTCATCCCGAACGTCGACGACTATTACTTCATCACGATCCGCGTCAACGAGCTTTCCGGCCCGCCGCGCCAGATGCTTGAGCTGCTGCGCAACCTGGAGGCGATGGGCCTGATCATCACCAGCTTCAAGCTCGAGCGCGTGGGCGAACGCGACGCCGGGCTGGTCAGCATGGACTTCGAGGTGGCGCGCCTCGTCAAGCACACCGAGCAGTCGCGCAAGCGGATGAGCCACCTGCGGCGCAACCGGTCGTAACCGATCCGGCCAGACAGAACTTGCCAGAAACGCCCCGGTTGAGTCATCATCCGGGGCGTTCACGTATCAACCCGGCGGCGAGGCGGCGCGCATGAGCAATGCCGAAATCAACCTCATCTTCTGGGGCGGCCTGGGCCTCATCCTGCTGCTCGGCATCTATTACGACCGGCGCAGGGAAAAGAAACTGGCCGCCGAGGCGGGCGCATGCCCCCCGCTCGAGGACTGGTTCAAGGTTTCCTACGACGCCGAGTGCGTCCACCTGGACGTCACGCCGCCGGACAAGAAACCGTGGCAGGCCCGTTTCCGGTGGGGCGACATCATCCGCATCTGTTATGGAACCAAGGAGATGTTCGTCTCCGACGGGATCTATTTCTTCACGTCGGCCAGGCCCGAGAGCTATGCGGTCCCGATCGAGGCCCAAGGCGGCGCGGAACTGTGGGATGAAGTCATCCGCCGCGGCCTCTTCGACCCAAGGCTCGCGATCGAAGCCGCCTGCTGCACCGAGGAGAAACTCTTCTGCTGGCCGCCGGACCCCGCCCGGCCGGAAGCGAAATCATCATGATTGCGCCAAACATCGAAGATACGCGGTTATTTGTTTTTTCTTGAGAATTCAGGAATCATGATCAAGGCTGACTCATGGCTCGGTTCGCGCGCATTGTCCAGGCCGGGGTTTTGTGCCACGTGACGCATCACGGCACACGGCGCCCGGCGGCGTCCTTCGCCGCCCACCGCCGCAAACCGATCCCCCGCGAAGATGAATAAAATCAAATGGAGTTTTTTTAATGAAAATAAATAAAGTGCGCGTCCCCAATATTCCACCGCCGCAAACCGATCCCCCGCGAAGATGAAGAAAATCAAATGGAATTATTTCAATGAAAATAAATAAAGTGCACGCCCCCAATATTCCTCAACTCCTATTGAAGAGCCTTTAAGATTGCAAGGTACATATCTTCAACGATTTTCTCCTGTTCCTTACCCGTCTTAATATAATGATCTAGCCCTGGGGCCGCATTAATCTCAATAATCCAATAGACATCAGGTTCTTTACTGATATCGTTTTCAACCATAAGATCTACACCACATAAGCGCAGGCCCATATCTTTTGTAACCTGAATGGCGATTTTCTTATATCCAGGATGAATAATATTGGTGACATCCAGCGAGTCGCCACCTGTGGATAGATTTGCATTTTTCAGTAAATATATTCGTTGTTGTTTTGGCAATACGGAGTGGAATGAAAGCCCTTGTCTTTTTAAATTATGAGCTATGCGGAAATCGTCCAATTTGATTTTTGTGTCACGACCAGATTTTACAAATTGAATTTGCTTGTCTCTCAGAAGTCTTAGTATTGAGGATTTTCCGTCACCCACAATACTTAAGGGAATACGTTGATATGCTGAGATGATTTGATTATTTAAAACGACTACGCGATAATCTTTCCCAACCATTGTCTTTTGCACCAATGCAACCTTATCGTGCATGAAAATATAATGCAGTGCCTTAAAGAGCTCGCGTTTATTATGAACTACCATTGCTCCAACTCCTTGGCTTCCACTGTTTGGTTTGACAAACACCGGGAAGCCGAGTTTTAATGCAAATCGGTAGGCAGCATCAATATTTCTTTTAGAACCAATTGCATGAGCCCAATGGTCAGAAAAAAATGCTTGACCAGGTATGGTCGGATAGCCCATTTTTTTCATGAAGAAATTTGCGTAGTCCTTATCCTTGGCAATATCCGATGCTCCAACCGGGTTGAGGTCCATAGTAGAATATCGAAAATATCGTTTTCGTCCATTTTTGAATACAATCTGGCCTACTATGCCCCATTTGGGTTCGATGTTTATAGTGGCCCCAATAGTAGGCGCAATTTTTTGTAGTATTTGCCCAAGTATCGGCCTGACGCCGTTCTTCATAATAGTCCTCTTGTATTAGACTTGCGTTCCATTATTCTTAAGGCATACGACCGTAAACAAATTACATTCTATTGCAAATAGAAGTTCCAAAAAGAATTTGTTAATCGCTCATCACCCGTTCTGACTCGGAACGTACAATCTGAAATGGATTCTTTTAGGAGCAGTCTTCCCTTTTCCTCTCGTTCAATTCGAAATTCTAAATTATTGAGCACGATTGATTTTAGTAATTTGGCACATTGGTCAACAGATCTGACGACAAGAACGCCATTTGCAACCCCAGATTCTAAATGCACTTGCAGTCCTAATGGATGTTTTTCTGAAAGGTCATGTGCTCTCTTGTCATATTTCGCTTTTGCTTTATCAAACAATAGATGCATAGCTTCTTCGATTACCATTTCTTCCGGTCGCTCGATCCATTTTCGTATATTCTCATTGTCCCATGCACCTTCTGGGTGATAAATCCGAATTTGATCAAGGATTAACTTTCGCATATCTATATTGGGATAGCATTTCTTCATCAATAAGAGTGCCTCATTGATGAAATTAGTTTCGTCTTTCAGTTCTGGAACATATGCTATGACCGGTTTCCCTTGGGCAAGCGTTGCTGCTAACTCCGAATCCTTTCCCAATGTGTCGAACTCCTGCACGAGGTAGATAGTACAGCGACAACGCTTTAGCATTAGCGCTTCAACAAGCCCTTTATCTATGCGGTCTTGACAATAAGCCTGTGTTGGATCAAAATAACGCAACTTTAATTCTTGAATATCATTACGAGAAAATAAGTTGTGTACGAAACCGCCCACTAGCATAAACTCGTGGCGCTGTCGCATGGATGTGGCAATATATACATCCATGTAATCATAAGTTAAATAACGATCGTGGTTCGCTTTCCCCATATCGATAATTTCTGCCATCTCGGAACGGCATTTCACTGCCTCAGGATCTTGTGAATCATTTGGCCATCGTTTATTAATCTCAGCTTGAGTTATGTAGCCCAATAAATGTGTTTTATTTTCATCAATTGGTTCAATTGGATCTAATGGTGATGGCCTACTCATATAGCGGGTCTTATCTATTGATTCGAGTTGAATCAGGTCTTCTTTAAGTCCATCGCTGTCTAATAGAGATAGCCGCTTAAATGCGTATTTTACGTTTCCCCATAGAAAAATAGCCTTTTTTTCAAATCGCTCAACGGCGTATTTTAAATTCGCATACTGAACCTGGCCTGTTTCATCCCTCAGTCCATCGAACAACCAAACGAAGAAATCATGAGATACCCGATCATACCCTAGAGATAATAGTAACTCATTGAATTGGCTGTGTCGAAAGTGGGAATGCGCCTCAACTAGCTTAGGCAACCGTTCTTTACCAACTTGAAAAGGTACCCTTTGACCTGTGAGCGCTTCAACGAGATCGATGATGGAGTCCGACATTTTTGTCCCCTCACAAATAATACTGATAATGATTTCGATCATATGGCCACGCCCTAAATACGGCAAACCCAAATATTTTACTTTCGTCAGCGGCAAATATCGAGAGTATGGTTATTCCCCAACCATGTCCGCATGGTAAATGACAGCATATGAAATCACCTTCACTGACAAATCCAGGGCCAACAGTGTGTGGGGCTAAAGGCTTTCCTTCACTTTTCGTTTATTAACACTATTGGCTCGGGCCCTCCGGTGAACGGTCCTGATCCACGACGAGAATCTGATAATATAATCTACCCAACTTGACCTTTTAGATAGCATCCGAGGTCCTGCTTGGATCTTCTAATGCGATCATGGTTCATCCCATGGCTTTCAAAAACCTTACTAACAACAACTCTTTTATCACCAGACTGTTCTTGCAAACCACTCTCGTAAAATCAAGCAAAATATGAGTTAGGAATATCGGGGACGGAATATCGGGGAATATCGGGGACGTGTGACATATTGTTTTTTGATTGGCCACATACCTTCTGCTCGGCTGCAAGAGCGCCGCGGCCGGCATCACCGTCACCGGACTGAACCTGCCCTCGCCGATCAGTCGCAGCCACGACGCAGCCAAGCGGGTGACGCATGAAGCGCCGGACACCACGCGCTCGCCCGATGACGCCGCCGGCAATGCCGGCAACAGGACTTCGCTCCGCGGCGGCTCGATCGGCCGGCTTTGGGTTTCAGGGCGCCGGCGCGGCAGCTCGCGGCTGACGTCACGGCCGAGGCCGCCGAGGACGGCTTACGTTCCGGTCTCGGCGGCGCCGCCTTCCTCCTCCAACGGCCGACCCGTGCCCCAGCGGCGTTGCTGGGTTTGCACCTCCTCCACATCGGCCTCCGCCTCTTCGCCTTCGCTCAGGTTCTCGTTCTCGAAGCCGGTCAGCAGTTCCTCGGACCGGTCCTCATCGGGGTCAATGTCCCTGGCCATGGTCGCGCTCCTGATGTCGATTTGAATTCATCATAACATGAATCGGCACGGCATGGAATCGGATGGCAAACGCAGGGGGCCGGGGACGCGGATTTATCGGAACGAGACGTATTTCAGATCGCGCATGTCGATCGTGATCGTGTTCGGATCTGACGGGAGCCGGGCCGGGGGGGTGAGGATCGGGATCACCTTAAGCCGCGTCGTATCGACGTGGTATTCCCTGATAATGGTCTTGACCATCGAGTCGAGCGCCCAGTCGATCGACGAGGTGTATTGACCGAACTCGTCCGACTTGGCGCCGGGAATGAACGTGTTTTCGGCGCGTATGACATAGGCGACGCCACCCACCGCCGCGGCCTCGCCCAGCCTTTTCCCCATGTAACTCATCTCGATTCGCGAAGGGAAAATCAAGTAGTCATTCAGGAGGCGCCAATCGTTCGAGACCAGCCAAATCAGGGCGAGCGCGGCCAGCGCCCAGGATGCGCGGCCAAACCGGGCCCGCACGAGCGGCGCCAGCGTTCGAAAGGCGTAGAAATGCACGAATAGAAAAACGAGCGCGGGACCGAGCATGGTCCGGAACGGAATCCAGGACGAAAAGGACGCCAGCAGCGGGAGCGAAGTCAATAACACAAGCCCCGCGACCGAAACCAGTTTCAGCAGGAAGGCCCCAAGGGCTTTTCGATGCTGCCAGGCGAGGATGAGAACGAAACAGAGGATGGAGAGCTGGTAGAAATACCTGCGCCGCGACCAGGGGGCGATATTGAACGAATTGTACGAGGTCCAGACGATCTTTCCGACAATGCCGCAGAATCCATCGACGACGTCCGAAGAAATCCGTTCGCGGTTCTGCATCGGCACGCTGGTCATCAACACCGCCAGCTTGAAGGCCGCGAAATAGACACCCATGGCAACGCCGCCGATGAAGGTTTTCATCGCGCCGATTCGGGCGGCGCGCCCAATCGATTTGGCCGGCGAATAGAGGATGTCGAGCGCGAGGAGCGCGAAAAAGACCATGGCGGCCGGCTGGTAGATGGACAGCGAAAGAATCAGCAGGCAGATCGAGACGGAGGCCGGCATCCAGCAACGCCGCGCCGGCAACCGCGCCGCCCGGTGCGCCCGGATAAACGCCATGATCGCGAGCCAGACGGCGATCAGATACGGGCCGCACGAAAGCCACCCCTCGTAAACGATGATGGCCGGCAGGCTCGCGAACATCGCGACGAACGCGCACGCCATCCAGCGCGGAAACCGGTACAGCAGAAGCAGCTCGAGGAGCGAAAACGAAGCCAGCGCCAGGAACCCGAGCGATAGCAACCGGTAGAGACCGGAGTGCCGGAAGTGATTGCGCGCGCACCAGCCGATCGCTTCGAGAGCCAGGCAATACAGCGGCCGGCCGGCGCCGATGGCGACCGAGTTTCTCAAGGCGGCGTCCATCGGGTTGTAAATCACCTCGTAATCGTCGGCCTTGAGGAAATGCTTCAGGACCGCGGCGTAATAGGCCAGGGCCAGAAACGAGGCGACGAACAGAAAGGCTGGATAGAGGGATTTGAGCCGTCTCAAATGCATTCGCGTTTCCGTCAGCCCATGCGGGCGCCAATGCCTTCAAGGTATTCGCGACACGGGCCAAGCGCCGGATTCGCGCACTTGAACGCCTGGTAAAACGACAGGGCGCGGCACAGGCCGAACACGGAGGTCCTGACGTCGGAGAAAAAATGGCGCAACACCTCCTCGATCTCCCGCGCGGTGTTGATGTGCTCGTAGCGCATCAGAAAACCGTAATCGAGGCGGTGACGCGCGCGGAACTCGATCCCGGTGGTGAGCTTCCAGCCCAGCGTCCACAGGATCGTCCCCTCGCTCGGAATCGAAACGCGCAGCAATCCGCCCGGATTCAGCAGCAGCGCCGCGCGCGCGACGACTTCGGGCAGATTGCAGACATGCTCGAAGGTCGCGATCGCGATGATGCGGTCGTACTTGACGCCGGCGGGTATTTCGCCGATGTCGCCGTAGATGTTCCGGATTCGGCGCAGCTCGCCGGAGGTTTCATACAGCTCCTTGAACGGCTCGACGATGTCGTACGGGCCGCGCTCGGGTTCGTATGGGAGGTGGTTCAAGGTTCCGGCGCCGATCTCGAGCGTGGACTGGCCGGGCCGGATCGGGTCGCGCGCGATCTGCCGGTGCAGCCATCGCTCCATGCGGTGGGAAAGGGTCAGGGCCGGCGTGCCGCCCTTGCGGTTTTCCTTGTAATGGGCCTCGTAAATCCGGGCGTAGGCCTCCGGCAGGGGCTGGCGCGTCTTGGGGAATTGATCAAACATCCTGTTGTCCACTCCGGTGCTCATCGGGCTGGTGGACGGGCGGAGCGGTTTCCGCGATGGCCTCCACGACAAGGTAGCGGGGACGGCGCTTGATCTCGGCGTAGATTTGGCTCAGGTAGACGCCGATGATCCCCAGCGAAGTCGCGAGGATGCCGCCGATCATCACCTGAAGCAGAATGACGGTGGTGAATCCGGCGACCGCCCATCCCATGACCCATCGCACGATCGTCCAGGCCGCCATGACGGACCCGAGCGCGATGAGGATCCCCCCCAGCAGGCTGATGATGTGCAGCGGCATCGACGAAAAAGACGTCAGCGCGAGGACGGCCATTTTGGCCAGGCGGAGCGTCGACCAGGCCGTTCCGCCGCCGATGCGCTCGGCCACCCGCATCGGCACCTGCGCATGCCGGAAGCCCATCCATGAGACCAGGCCGCGGTAGAACGTGTTGGTCTCGCCGAGGGTAAGCCAGGCGTCGACGACGCGGCGGTCGAGGAGCTTGAAATCGCTCGCGCCGGCGAATTGGTAACCGGTAAGCCTGCACATGAGCCAGTTGAACAGGTGGGCGGACATTTTGTAGGGAAGCGACTCGCGGCCGCGGTCGACCTTGACCGCCTCGACGACATCGTAGCGCTCATCGCGCCAGAGCCGAACCATTTCGGGGATCAGTTCGGGCGGATGCTGCAGGTCCGCGTCCATGACGATGGCGGCGGCGCCCCGGGCGCGGGCGAGCCCGGCGCTGATCGCCGCTTCCTTGCCGAAATTGCGGCTGAAGCGAATCCCCTCAAGGCGGCGGGAGCCGTCCCGCAGGCTTTTGACGACTTCCCACGTCCCATCGGGCGAGCCATCGTCGACGAGGATATATTCATGCGAAAGGCCGGTCGCGGCGGCGTGCTTTTCGATCTCGAGAAAATTGTGCAGGAGAGCCGCGGCTTCGCGGTACACGGGTATGATGATGGACAAAACGGGTTTAGGGCAGTCAGCGGTCACGGCACCAACTCATCGGCCGAATTGGATTCAGGGGCTCGCCTTTGAGTCCCAAGCAGATGATGGCGCACCGCAACGCACGGAACGCATTGTCAACGAGGAGTCTTCTCGCGAGCAATCTGACACAGTCCCCCGGCCATCTCAAGCCAATTGTGCGGACGAAAAACAAAATTAATAGGCTTCCATCCGAATTGTTTACGGTGGCCTTGACGGCCCATGGTTTGATAGTTAACATTGAACGGATGCGCCGGTCTGTGGGGCCGGACAAAGGAGGACAACTGTGGCAAGCGATAAAGTCATCAACCTGACCGACAGCGATTTCGACAAGGCCGTTGGCGCCGGTCAGCCGATCCTGATCGATTTCTGGGCCGAATGGTGCGGCCCGTGCAAGCGCATGGTCCCGGTGGTCGAAGACCTGGCCGACACCTATGCCGGCCGGCTGACGGTCGCCAAGGTCAACATCGACGAACACCAGGCCGCGGCCACGCGTCTTGGCATCCAGTCCATCCCGACCCTCGTCATTTACAAGAACGGGCAGCTCGCCGAGCGCATCGTCGGCCAGGTGCCCCGCGATACCGTGGTCGAGGCGATCGAACGCGTCCTCGCCTGACAATCCACGCGGGCCCGCGGGCCGGAATTGACCCGGCCCGCCCAGGCCGCCGCCCATGAAATGTCCATTCTGCGGGAGCCTCAACAACAAGGTCATTAACTCGCGGCTGACGCCCGACGAGACGTCGATCCGCCGACGCCGCGAGTGCGTGGACTGCAGCTCGCGCTTCACGACGTACGAGTACGTCGAGCGCACGCCGGTGCTGGTCGTCAAGCGCGACGGCCGCCGCCAGCCGTTCGACCGGCAGAAGCTCGTCGGCGGCCTGATGCGCGCGTGCGAAAAGCGCCCGGTGACGCTCGAGCAGATCGACGCGCTCGTCTCCGAGGTCGACAAGGAGCTGCAGAACCAGATGGAGCCGGAGGTCAGCTCGCTCAGGATCGGCGAGATGGTCCTGGCGCGGCTGCGCGGGCTCGACGAGGTCGCCTACGTCCGGTTCGCCTCGGTCTACCGCCAGTTCCGCGACGTCAGCGAGTTCAGCGAAGAAATCAAAACCCTGGGCGAACATGAAAACAAGGACTGACCCGCGCGGTTCCAGTCCGGCAAGGCATTTCCGATGGTGAACAGGTATTGGTCACGCGCGGCGGCGCTGCTGCTGATCGCGGTCACGGTCGCCGGCTGCGCCGGTCAAAGGCGCATCCTCGTGCCGACGCAGAACACCGCCGGCGCCCAGCTCGCCTACGCCGAGCGGCAGCGCAAGGAGGCCAACCTCCCGCTCATCTTCGAGAAGAAGAAGGAATACAACCTGGCGCGCAACATGGTCCGCCAGACCTACCAGGCGGTGGTCGATAATTTCCCGGCCGACCGCGAATTCACGCCGGTCGCCAAGATCAACCTGATCGAAATGGACGCCGGGCTCGACGAGCAGCACGCGCCCAAGTCGAAGATGGGCGATCACCGGGCGATCAAGGACTATGACGCGCTGATCAAGGAATACCCCGAGAACGAGTTCGTCCAGGCCAAGGCGCGCTACGACCAGGCGCTGCTCCACAAGCGCAACCGCGAGTTCGAAGAGGCGATGAAGCTGTTCAAGCACCTGCGCGACACCTACGCCAAGCACGCCAACCCGGTCATCAAGAACATCGCCGAGCGCTCGGCGGCATACTACCAGGAAACCTACGTGATCGAGAAATAGCAGCCCGCCGCCTGTTTTCGGCGTATCATCATAAGAAAATCGGGCCCCGGCAGGGGCGGCAGCCCGCGGGCCGCCGCCGCCGGGGCCGAGTTCGCCAGGCCGCGATGAATCCACCCCGCACGACATCAGGGCTCGAAACCACCGAAGGCGCCGCGGCCGCGCCGGCCGGGCGGCGGCCCCACGGCTCGATCCTGGCGATCGGGCGCGAGTGGTGCGACGCGATCGTGATCACGATCGTGCTGGCGATGTTCATCCGGCTGTTCCTCGTCGAGCTCTACAAGATCCCGAGCGGCTCGATGAGCCCGACCCTGATCGGCGGGCAGGTCGTCGAGACCGACTACAACAACGACGGCCTCGCCGACCTGCTGGTGCTGGGCAACCCGTCGGCGCTGCTGTTCCTGAACGACGGCCAGCGGCTCGTGGCGCGCGGGCCGGTGGTGCTCGGGGCCGAGGAGCGGGACCGCTACGAGCGCGAGGGGGCGGTCGCCGAGCGCGACGACCGGATCCTCGTCAACAAGTTCGCCTACTGGTGGAGCCCGCCCCGGCGCGGCGACATCGTCGTCTTCAAGGTGCCCGAGCGGATCTGGGCCGCGGACAAGGCGATCTACATCAAGCGCTGCGTCGGCGAGCCCGGCGACCACCTGGAGATCGACCCCGCCGGCCGCCTGGAGGCCAACGGCGACCCGGTCGACACCCCGCCGTTCTTCCGGACGCAGCGCTACGTGCCGGTCCTGCCCGAGCCCGGCCAGGCGGTCGACAGCTCCGACAGCGGGCGCTCGCTGCACGTTTCGTTCGAGGAGATCTTCGTCTTCGGCGACAACACCCTCAACAGCCGCGACAGCCGCTACTGGGGGGGCGTGCCGCTCGACCACTTGCGCGGACGACCCTTTTTCAGGTATTTTCCGTTGGGCAAGATGAAGTTCCTGAACTCCGACTGAAGGGATGACGCGCGTTGAGCCGACAGCCCACCCCCGGCCGCAAGGCCAAGACGGCCGAAGCCGCGGCCGCCAAGCCGCAGGAATCCTCCGGCGCGCGCTCGTTCGTCGACGAGCTGATTTTCCTGTGCGTCATCGTCATGTTCTTCCGCATGTTCGTCGTCGAGATCTACAAGATCCCGTCGGGGTCGATGACGCCGACCCTTCTGGGCGGGCGCGTCGCGCAGATCGATGTCGACCAGGACGGCACGAAGGAGCTGCTGTTCTTCGACCCGTCCTCGGTGGTCGGGGAGACCCAGCCGCTCGTCTACAAGTGGAACGGCGAGCGTTACATCTTTTCGCAGCGCCTCGCGCCGGTTCCGCCCGAGGTCCTGTTCTCCTGGAACCGCGACCGGCTGATTTACGAGCAATTCGACCGGATCCTCGTCAGCAAGATCCCATACATGTTCCACCCGCCGCGGCGCGGCGACATCGTCGTCTTCAAGGTCCCCGAGACGATCTTCAAGGCCGACGCCTCGATCTACATCAAGCGCGCCGCGGGTCTGCCCGGTGAAGTCATCACGTTCGCGCCGACGGGGCGGCTCGTGATCGACGGCCGGATCGTCGAACAGCCCGATTTCTACAAGACGCAGCTTTACGGCTCGAACATCGACCCCAGATCGGACAGCTTCCGAGGCCAGCCGGAGATCAGCTACCTGCCGGTCGGCGAGGAACTGCGCCTGCAGCGGATCGTCGTCCCGCCCGGCAAGATCTACGTTTTCGGCGACAACACCCACGGCAGCGCCGACAGCCGCTACTGGGGCGGCGTCCCGATCCCCAACATCAAGGGCCAGGCCTTCATGCGCATCTGGCCGATCACCCAGCTCAAGTTCCTGCGGTAAAGCCGCTTGACGAAAGTTTTCGGTTCGTGCGTCGTAATCGTAATCGGACCGACCGCCGTTACATCCCGCGAGAACCGGCTGGAACGTGTTTTTGAGCAATTGAAAAGTTCTACCTGAATCGAGTCGGGCGCACCCCGAGCCCCGGCAAGGGGCTGGGTGCGCATCGATCCGTTATTGGCATCCATTGCCGGAAAAGTTTTGTCACTCACGCTCCTCTGCCACTCCGCACGATCGGCTTTCTTTTTGCGCTGAAGGCGCAAGATAAAAAAGCCTGGGGCGAAGCGAAGCGCAGCCCCAGGTCACGAACCGCACCCAACCGGAGCTCTGAAAGAGCGGGAGAAATCGGTTTCTCCCGCGCCTTCAGCGCTCCAACGATATGGCGTCTTTTACCTGGGGCTGCGCTTCGCTCCGCCCCAGGCTGTATTCTTTCGCGCTTTCAGCGCTTGGGCGCACTTGCATCACAAAACAAACGACATAGGACAGCGTAGTAATTAAAGCCCGGCTTCATTGGCCCGTCGCCACGGGACGGAACCTGCAATCATAGTCGTAGTACCCAAGCGTGTAGCCAGGATCCGTTGACGTGACGGACAGGTTGCCGGGGCTGAATTCGATCCGCAACGGCTCGCCGGTAAACGGATTGCGTTCGTCCTTCAACTCGGCGAGGAGCTTCGCCCCGATCTCCTCGCGGGTCATCTTCGGATCGCGCTTGATCCTGACGACCGCCTCGCGCATCGCCCCTTCGTTGCGGCCGATCGGGATGCCGCCCATCATGCGGACGTCCCTCGCCCCCGGCATGGTCGGCACGGATCGCGATCCGATCGCGCCCGCGACGATCGCCACAAGGACGAGGCCCAGGGCCGCGTATTTGCCTTTCGAGCGCGAGCGATGCTTGAAGGCCAGCGCGATCGCCGGGAACCCGGCCGTCAGCACCCAAAGGGCGATCATGACGCCGACGCCGACGGCCGCGCGCGGCGTGTAATACTCCGGCAGTTCCGGGATCGCGGCGTCGGCGTCGAACGTGAAATCCTCGCGCATCCGGCCGGGCTCGACCGTCCCGCTCATCACGGTCAGCCAGCCGTCGTTGAACCCAAGCAGCTTGGCGAGATCCGCATGATACAACCAGCCGCCGTTGCCGCACACGTAATCGTCGCCGCGCATGATCTGACTGGCATACTCGGTCTCGAGAACCGGGCTGCGCCAGATCTTGTTGGAGTAAATGGCCAGCTTGACGAAGACCGGCCCGCCGGCCGCCGCGGTCAGGCGCATCGGGTAGATCGGCCGTGGCGTGTGGAAGCGTACCTGAAGCGGATGCGGCGCCATAACGCCCGTGCCGGCGCGGTGCAGCTTGGCGGCGAGGAACACCCAGCCCTCGCGCGCATAGGCGTCGATCGCGGCGGCGGCCCCGGGATTCATCGGCGCGAAATGGTTCCCGGCCAGCCAGCGCGCGATCGGCTCGGATGAGTCCCCGCGCAGCACGGCGACATCATAGTTGCCGACGGTCTCCCGCTTGAGGAGCCGGGCCTGGGCGCCGACCGACGACGACCCGGAGCCGACCGAAATCGCCGCGAGCGCGACGAAGATCAACACGATGACGAACAGCGATTCCCACCGGCCCGAAGATTTCTTGTCGAACGCGAGGATCATCCCGGCCACGCACAGCGACAGAAACAACAGCACCGCCCAAAACCGCAGGCCGATCTGGCTGGCAGAAATCATTTTCGGGCCGAAGCGCAGGAACAGCGTGTTCATCGCGCCGGCCGAGCCCTTTCCGATCTCGAACGGCTCGGCCGGAAGCGGCAGGATCCACGTAAAATCGCTCCCCTGCGGCGCGTTCATCATCGACTCGATCAGCAGCGTCTCGGTCGTGCCGTCGTGGACGATC
This sequence comes from Candidatus Sumerlaeia bacterium, assembly GCA_039683515.1. Lineage (GTDB taxonomy): Bacteria > Sumerlaeota > Sumerlaeia > MVZB01 > MVZB01 > JAJFUE01. Next base: position 101,674 of record JBDKRG010000018.1, read on the forward strand.
ACCGCGCGCTGGACCGGCATGCTCGGCATCGTCCGCACCCCGACCGACGCCGGGAAAAACGCCCCGTCGGCCCGGGCGGTCGAGGATCCGGCTAACAACGCGAACACAAGCAGCCATGGGGTCAGACCAGGTTTCATTGCGGTCTCGCCTTCAAGGGATTCGCTGTCCACGCGAATACCATTAGCACGAAACCGACGCGAAATCGGGTAACAAGTTTGTCACGCGCGCGGCCGGTTTCACCCGCGGCGCAATTGCACCCCCCCGGCGCAGTTCAGGCGGAAGCCGGAGCCCCGGACGACTTCGATCGGCTCGTCGGCGCCGAGGGCCTCGCCGAGGGCGCGGCTCAGGCGGCGGCGGTGTGCGTCGAGCTGCTGGTCCTCGGGGCCGCCGTCGGGCCAGAGCTTTTGATACAGCGCGGCGCGCGTCACCACGGCCCCCGGACGCTCGGCGAGCGCGGCGAGCAGATCGAACCCCAGCGGCGCCAGCCGCAGCTCGCGCCCCGCGACCCGCACCACCCCCGGCGACTGCAGATCGATCTCGATCAATGGTAGGTCGGGTCTATGACCCGACTCGGGAACGAAATCCGCGGCATAAGGAAATACCAATCCTACGCGCCGGCTGCGGCGGAGATGCTCGGCCGCGGCGGCTCGCACTCGACGGGCCAGCGCGCCGTCGCCAACGACGCGGCTCAAGGCCTTGAGCGGCGTCTGGGCAATGACCTCGGGCGCCGCCAGGCCATTCTCGACGAGCAGACGCAACGCGCTCCGATTCAGCCCCTCGATGCGCATCGAAGCCAGCTCGCCGGCGCCCGCCGGAGCGCCGGACTGAAGCCTGGTTGCGAGCCCATCCCAAGCGTCGCCGCGCGCCGGATCGAGCGCGGCCGCCGCGCGGGCGAGCCACGCGAGCCCTTCGCCCGCGCGCGCCAGCATCCCGGCCGTCCAGCCCGTGCGGGCCTCGACCTCGCGCGTCGGCTCCGAACCGATCCACGCCAGCATCCGCCCCGCCGCCTCGATCGCCGCAAGCTGCGGCGGATTCGCTTCGGGCGGCAAGGCATCGGGAGCTTCGATCGCGTGCGATTCAAACCAGGCGGCGAGCTCGGCCGTGAGCGTGTTGCGGGGCAGCGTCGGCCGGCCGGGCCACAAACCGGCCGGCGCCGCCAGGGCCAGCGCCAGCAGCTTGGGCAGGGGCTCGCCGGCATCGATCGCGGGCTCGGCGAACCAACGCGCGAGCGCGGCGACGGTCGCCGGCACCAGGCCGTGCACCGCCGCGATCCGGCCGCAAGCGGTCAGTCGCATCGAATCGGTCTCGGCCACGAGGCCGGCCGCGCGGCAACTCGCAACCGCCTCGGCCAGCGGCGACATGTGCGCGCCGGAGTGCGCCGCGAACGTGGCGCCGAGCTCGCGCTCGAGGTTCTCGGCGGTGCGCGCCGCGTTGCCGCCGAGGGCGAGCATGACGCCGGCGGCCGCGTCGTCCGGCGTAAGCCGCGACCGGAGCGGTTCGATCGGCTCGACCATGTATCGACGCCAGAGTGCCTCGGCGCGCGGCGGGATCGGTGCGACGAGGATCGAGCGCCCGGCGGCCTCGCCCCGGCCGAGCCGCCCCGCGCGCCCCCCCTGATCGGCGAAGCGCCAGCGCTCGAGCGGCCGCTCTGGGCCGCCCGCGTCGCCGGCCTGCCACGGAAGCTGGACGACGTTGACGGCCGAAAAATTCATTCCCTGCGCGAGCGTCGGCGTCGCGATCGCAAGGCGCAGGCGGTCGGCGGCCAGCGCCTCCTCGACGATGCGCCGCCCCTCGGCCGGGAGGTCGGCGTGATGGATCCCGATGCCGCGGGCCAGCGCGCGCGCCAGAAGCTGGTGGTCGATCGAAGGATCGCGCCGAGCCAGCCGGCGCGCCGCGCGAACCGGCTCGGCCGGGACCGGCTTGAACACGCCAACATGGATCAGGATCTCGGCCAGCCGCCTTGCCAGCGGCCGCGTCGGGACAAACAAAATGGTCGACTCGCCCCGCGCGGCCAGCGCCGCGGCCAGCGCCGCGGTCTCGATGAGCGACGGGGCCAGATCGTGATCTTCGAGCCGGTCGCGCCACGACGCCCATTGCCGCTCCTCGACAAGGCGCTCGCCGCTCTCCTCGCCCGTCGCGCGGTCGCGCCAGCGCCAGCGGCCCGACCAGCTTTCGAAGACCCCCTCGCGCAGCGGTCGCGGCCGGTCGGGCTGATGCAGGAGCCGCCCGCCCCACCAGGCCGCAAGCTCCGCCATGTTCGGCACCGGCAGGCACAGCCCGATCCGCCGCGCGCGGTAGGGCGAGTTCATGATCCGCGTCAGAAGCAGGTCGAACCGGCCGCCGCGGTCGGCGTCGCGCAGGAGCGAAAGCTCGTCGGCGATCACAAGACCCACGCCGGCCAGGCCATCGGGCTGACTCACCAGCCACGACAGCGCCTTTTCCGGCACCGCGACGCACAGATCGAACCGCCCCGACGCCAGCAGCGGATCCGACTCGGGCCGCTCCCGCGTGGCGCAGATGACCCTGAGCCCGAGCGGCGAAAACGTCTCGGCGAGCGTCGCCGCAAACGCCTCGGCCAGCGCCCGCGTCGGAACCAGCCACAAAACCCGCTCGCCCGCGAGCACGTGGCGGGCCGCGACGGCCTCGGCCAGCAGCCCCTTGCCCGCGCTGGTCGGCGCGGCGACCAGCCAATCCTCCCCCGATTCCATCATGCCCTCGGCCCAGGCCGCCTCCTGCAGCCCCGTCCACTGCCGAATGCCGCGCGCCCCCCACCGGCCCGCAAGGGCCTCCGGGAGGCCGTGCCGGCGCGCAAAAGAATTGATCATTTTTAAATACCGTTCCCCTTAAACCACTGGCAAGGAGGATAGCGAAGAAAAGGCGAAATTGCAATTCTTTTTTTTGATTTCAAAAGCGTTGTATATATCCTTTCGACCGAAAGGGGCCACGATGATGCGCGGACTTTCAACCCTGCTGCTTCTGTTCATGATCGGCGCTTCGGCGGCGCATGCCTGCGAGGGGTGCCAAATGTCCCGGATCGAGTATTTCAATCCGGCCATTTACCCCTGGATGCTCATCAGCGCCGGGTGGTTCGCCGTTCAGGTCGGGATCATGCTTTACGACAAACGCGGCAGCTGGTCCAACATGGCAAACTGGCTCCTGATCCCGGGGCTGTTTCTGGTATTCTCCGCGACCGCCGGGCGGTTCCTGTACGCGCGCTACTGGCCGGCAACGCTCTCGATTTTTCCCGCCATCATGTTTGCCCGCGCGCTGCGCCCCAAAAATTTTAAATCGTGGCCGCGCTCGGTCAAATACCCAACCATTGCGCTCGGCCTGGTCGCCGCCCTGGCCTACACCGGGCCCCGCATTGACATGCAACCCCGTTTAACCACCGCCGAGCGGCTGCTTGAGCATGGATTCCGATCGGCGACCTATTTCGAGATGCAACGGTTAAAGCAGGAAGAGCCCGCGAGCCTGGATGTCTACCGGGAGATGCTGCGAAAGGGAAGACTGATATTTGAATCCGAGGGGGTTGGCAATGGGCAGGTCATGCTCATGGGCCAGGCGGCTGCAAGATTGCTGGCCGCCGGCAGTCCGGAGCGCGATGTGCCGCTTGTTTTCGACGCCATCGAACGGATTCAAAGCGATTGCGAGAGACGCAACTATGCGGGGAATAAAACCAGATTTGAATCGATGTATGATGTCGCTTCGCCGCTGAGCTCGGCCCTGTTCGATTACTTGAGCAATCGAAACCCGCCGGTTCCTGTCGATCCGGCGGCGAGCCTTCGGTCCTGGCGTGAGGGCTGGAACAAATCACAAATGGAAAAGCCGGGCACGGCGCCCGATCAGGACCATGCCCGGCTCAAATAAACTCGATCTTTCAGGCCGCGGGGGGCTGCTGGATGTTGGGCTCCTGCATGACCGGATGTTCCCTGTGCTGGGCGTCTTCGAAGCGCACGAGGTCGCCCAGGCTGGTGTGCTGCAGCGTGCTCAGGTAATCGTTGTGGATGCGGACCCAGAACTCGTGGAGCGGGCAGGCGCGCTCGTCGGTGCATTCGGCCTGGCCGAGCAGGCAGCGGCGCGTCGTGCCGAGGTTCTCGATCGCATTGACCACATCATACAGCGTAATGCGGTCGGGGTCGCGCGCGAGGCGGAAGCCGCCCTTGCTCCCCTTGCGCGACTCCAGGATCTGCATGCGCACGAGGTTTTGCAGGATTTTGCTCAAATAATGGTGCGGCAGATCGGCCCCGGCGGCCAGCGTCCCCACGAGAACGAACTGGTCCTTCTGGTGGCGCGCCAGGATCGACAGGGCGCGGATTGCATATTCGCTGGTTTGAGAAAACATATCGTGTTGCTCCCTTCGCCCGACATCAACCCGCCGGGCACCGGGATTTCTCCTGATCTTTTGGATAAAGGTGTTCTCTTATCTTAATGATACCGCGATCCACCCGGAGGACCAAATATTTGCAGCCAGAAGGCGGGAGACGGCAGGGGCGATTTTCGGGATTCGATTACGATTACGACGCACGACGCACGACGGACGAGAATGGATCATTCTCAATCCGCAATCCGCAATCCGAAATCCGCAATTTAAAAATGCATCTCTTCGCCGGCTCTGATATTTTTTACCGGTTGTGATGAATCGTTTCCGTGGAGTTGGTTCGAATGAGCGAATGCTGTCGCGGGGCAAAAATTCAGGCCGGTTCGGCCGATCCATGCGCGCCGCCGCGGGTGGGATGCCGGCCGGCGGGCGCGCCGGCGTTTGCCGCGCTGGCGCGGTTCGAGCGGATGATCCCCAACTGCATCGAATACGCCCAGCGCGAGCGCGCGGCCGGCCGGCCGATCGTCGGCATCATGTGCGAATACACGCCGCGCGAGCTGATCATGGCCGGCGGGGGCGTGCCGGTCTGCCTGTGCGGCGGCGCGGCTTCCACAATCGCGACCGCCGAGGAGGAACTCCCCGCCAACCTCTGCCCGCTCATCAAGTCGACCTACGGCTACGAGCTCGGCCGGTCCAATCCATTTATGGAGATGGCCGACCTCGTCGTGGCCGAGACGACCTGCGACGGCAAGAAGAAGATGTTCGAGCTGATGGGCGAGCGGCGCGCGATGCACATCCTCGAGCTGCCGCAGAAGTGGGCCGATCCGGACGCGATGGCGCACTGGCGGCGCGAGCTCATCAAGCTGCGCGAGGCGCTCGAGGCGCGCTGGGGCGTTTCGATCGGCGACGACAAACTGCGCGGCGCGATCGCGACGATGAACCGCGAACGGCGGCTGCGGCGCGAGCTGGCCGAGCTGATGGCGCGCGACATCCCGCCGCTCACCGGGTCTCAACTTTTAATGCTCAAGAGCAGCATCTCGGGGATTCCCGAGGACTTCGAGCAATACGAGGCGGCGCTGGCCGAGCTTTCGGCGCGGCAGCCGGCCGGCAAGCGCCGGCCGCGCGTCCTGCTCACCGGCGTGCCGATCCCGCACGGCGCCGAGCGCGTCGTCGAGATCATCGAGGAGGCCGGCGCGGCGATCGTCGCCATGGAAAACTGCACCGGGATCAAGCCGATCATGGACGACGTCGACGAGGCGCTCGCCGCGACCGACCCGCTCGGGGCCATCGCGGAGAAATACTTTCACCTGCCGTGCTCGGTCATGACGCGCAACGACGCGCGGCTGGACCTGATCAAGGCGCTCGCGCAAAAATTCCGCGCCGATTGCGTGATCGACCTCACCTGGCACGCGTGCCTGACGTACGACGTCGAGTCGAGCCGCGTGCGCCGGATGGTCGAGCGCGACCTGAACCTGCCGTACCTTCAAATCCAGACCGACTACTCCCCCGCCGACTCCGCCCGGATCGCCGTCCGGGTCGAGGCTCTGCTGGAGATGGTGTAGGCCGGTTTCGCCGAAACCGGCGCTCCTCGGTTGCGCCATCCCCATTGACCCGCCTCCCCGCCGCATTGTATGATGGTAAGGAATCCACAAGAGGTAAGGAGCATGTCCATCGCCACGATCACCACCAAGGGCCAGATCACGATCCCCAAGGACGTCCGCGAGCGCCTGGGGTTGCGGACGGGCGACAAGGTCAACTTCAAGATCCGGCCTGACGGGTCGGCCTGCATGCAGCCCGTGACGCTCCGGCCCGAAGACGTGTTCGGGATGCTCAAGGGCAGGAGCCGCGTCCGGGCCACGATCCGGCAAATGGACGAGAATCTGGCCGAGGCCATCCGGAAGGGCAAGCCATGAGGGCGCTCGACACGAACGTGCTCGTCCGCTTCCTGATGAACGACGACGAGAAGATGGGCCGGGCCGCGCGGCGGCTGCTTGCGGAAGCCCACGAGCGCGGCGAGTCGCTTCTCGTGGTCACGCCCGTCGTGCTGGAGCTGATCTGGGTCCTGAAATCGACTTATGCATTATCGCGCGAAGACATCCTGGACGCGCTCGGCGCGCTCGCAATGATGCCCGTCCTGCAGTTCGAATCCGCGGATCTCGTCCATGACCTGATCCATCATGGCCGATCGACCCGCCTGGACTTGCCCGATTTATTGATCGCCCTTTGCGCAAAACAAAAAAACGCCGAATCCACCTGGACGTTCGACAGCCGGGCCGTCCGCTCCGGCCTGTTTCGAAGCCTCTCGTGAAAGCAACGGTAAATGGACCGCGAAAACATTCTCCGCCGCGTTCGGTTCTGGCTGATTCTGTTCGTCATCGGCCTGGTGCTGAGCGGGGTGACCGCGTTTCCCCTCAGGTGGGAAGTCGGCCTGCTCGACGGCTTTTTGCAGCCGGGGTCGCTCCCGCGGCGGCTCTGGCCCGCGCTCGCCGACTGGATCGGCCGGGTCGATCTGGCGCTCAACCAGACCGAAACCCATTACCCGTTCCTGTTTTACGGCACCGACTGGCTGGCGTTCGCGCACCTGGTGATCGCGGTGGCGTTCTGGGGGCCGCTGCGCGACCCGGTCAAAAACATCTGGGTCATCCAGTTCGGCATGATCGCGTGCGTGATGGTGATCCCGCTCGCCCTCATCGCCGGCCCGATCCGCGGGATCCCGTTCTGGTGGCGCCTCATCGACTGCTCGTTCGGCGTCATCGGCATCGTCCCGCTGTGGCTGGCTTGCCGCGATACGAAAACACTTGTGCGGTTAACAACCAATCAGACCAAGCTCGCCTTGGTCGAGAAGTAACCGGAGCCGATCATGGTTTGTCTTCGCGCATGGAAACGCTGGTGGCGGCACCCGGATCGCGATCTCTACCGCGCGCAGATGCGCCGCGGTTTGCGGTTCTGGTTCAGGCCGCCGTGGCTATTCCTGTTGCCGGTGGCGATCCTGCTTAAATGGGCCGCCGTGTATGGGCCGTGGCTGTTCGGCATCCGCATGAACAGCCTCTACCTGCTGATCATTATGCTTCCGTCGGTATTCGTTCTGATTGCGTGGGCGAACTGCCTGCAGGATGCGCTCGAGTCATTCAGGGGCGCGCGGCTGACCGACATCCTGCTTACCAGTTCGAGCCCGAGGCGCTATTTCCCCGCGTTTCTCATGGCGCCGATCACCACGTGGGTGGTGGTCACCGCGATCGGCACAATCGTCATCCTGCCGTTTGATGTGTGGTCGGCATACCATAACATCATGAGCAGCCGGTTTTTGCCAAGCAAATCCGAGGAGTATATCCGGCTGATGTGCTGGCTTCGAGCGATCTGGCAAGGGGTGGGGATCGTGGCTTCATCCTGGCTGATGGCGGGGGTGACAGCCTCGGCAGCGGCCCTGAGCATCGGCTACTCGAAGAACGTCGCAATGATCCGTTCCCTGGCCACGGCGCTGATCCTGTACAACGGCACACTCATCCTCCTGAGGCTGAGCGTCTATCCGATCATTTCCATGATCATGTATTTCGCACTCTCGACCTATGACCCGTACCTGGTTTCCTACTCGTATGGCGCGATGTTCTGGATCTTCGCGGCCGTGCTCGGCCGGGGGGCGTGGCGATTCGGGATTCGGCGGCTCCACGGCGCGCAGACGGTCAAGCGGCTTCAAGCCGCGGTCGAGGCCCAAGTGTAGACGATTCGCGATTTCCCCTTCTTTTTTCATCATTCATCATTCATCATTCATCATTGATTTCTTGCATCCGGGGGTCCCATGTCTGGTCGTCATTCCATTTTGCAGCTCTGCGCGGTTGATTTTACGGCGCGGCGATTCCTGCTTCCGCTCATGCGCGCCCAGCGCGAGGCGGGGTTCGATGTCGAGCTGGCGTGCGCGCCGGGGCCCGACATCGCGATCATCGAGGCCGAGGGGTTCGTCTGCCACCCGATCCCGTTCAAGCGCAGCTACAACCTGCCGGCGCACATCAAGGCGTATTGCGAGCTCGGCAGGCTGCTCCGGCGGCGGCCGTTCACGATCGTCCACGCGCACACGCCGATCGCCTCGGCGATCGCGCGGCCGTGCGCGCGGCGCGCCGGCGTCCCGCTGGTCATCTACACCGCCCACGGGTTTTACTTCCACGAGAACATGAAGCCGGCCGTCCGCCGCGCGCACATCCTGCTCGAGCGCTGGGCGCAGCGCTACGCCGATTACCTGTTCACCCAGAGCTCGGAGGACTGCGAGACCGCGATCGCCGAGAAGATCGCCCCCGCCGCCCGCGCCGAGACGATCGGCAACGGCGTCGACACGAAGCGCTTCTTCCCGGAGCAGTTCACGGCCGAGCAGCTCGCCGAGGCCCGCCGCGAGCTCGGGATCCGCGACGGGGACGGCCCGATCATCACGATGATCGGCCGGCTCGTCCGCGAGAAGGGCTACTTCGAATTTCTCGAGGCGATGGTCCTCCTCCGCAAAAAGCACCCGGCGGCCCGCGCGCTGATCATCGGCGCCGCGCTCGAGAGCGATCACGACGACGCGGCCCACGGCATCCGCGGCCACGCGGCCCGGCTCGGCCTGGGCGAGGGGGCGATCTTCGCCGGCCTGCGCAGCGACGTCCCGAGGCTGCTGGCCGTCTCGGACGTCTTCTGCCTCCCCTCGTGGCGCGAGGGGATGCCGCGGTCGATCATCGAGGCGATGGCCGCCGGGCTGCCGGTCGTGGCGACCGACATCCGGGGGAGCCGCGAGGAGGTCGTCCCGGGCCAGACGGGGTGGATCGTGCCGCTGCGCGACGCCGGGGCGCTGGCCGAAGCGCTCGGCAAGCTTGCCGCCGACCCCGAAAATGCCCGCCGGATGGGCCAGGCGGGACGCCGCCGGGCGGTCGATCTCTACGACGAGGCGCGGGTGATCGAGCGGCAGATGGTCCGGATCCGGGCGCTGCTGGAAGAAAAAGGGTTGTAGCCCAAGATCGCGGGCCGCGGCCGGTTCGGCGGCGCATATTTGATTCGATTGCGATTACGATTGCGCGCACCCGCGCGCGCACGACGACATCCGCAGGTGCATAAGCACGGCGACTTGCACTTGCAAACAACCCCCGATCGGGTCAATATAGCATGTCCGCGGACGCTTCGGCGCCCGGCGGGCGCTGTTGCCTGAGTGGTGGGGTCGAAATCAGTCGCGCTCACCTGCATGATCATCAATGAACAGCCGTCGCTGTTCGGATTTCTGGACTGAGCGACAGGTCGCACGTCGTGGTAATCAACAACGAGAAAAACGCCTATACGATTCTTGGCCTGCACAAAGGTGCAAACGCCGACGAAATCAAGCAGGCCTACGTTCAGCTTGTCAAAAAATACGATCCCGAGCGCCACACCGAGCGCTTCATGAGCATCCAGCACGCCTTCGACCGCCTGAAGGACCCGGCATCCAAGGCGCGCGAGGACGTCCGCACGTTCAATTACATCCGCGGCGAGTTTTTCTTCGGTCCGAACGAAAAGACCGAGATGGCCGACGAGCAGATCGAGCAGGCCCTGGCCGGGCTCGAGCAGAAGAAAGCCGCCGGCGAAGTCCCGGCCGAACAGGCCGACCCCAAGCTGATCGCCGGCTACATGATGCGCTCGTGGAAGAAGGTCCAGAAGCGGCTGTGGGCGGACGCCAACGAGGACTGGCAGCGCGTCCTGAAGCTCGACCCCACGCACCGCCGCGCCAAGAACAACCTGCTGTTCAGCCTCATCCAGCTCGGCTACTCCTACGCCAACCACGAGCTGTTCGACGAGGCGATCGAGGTCTGGGTCGAAGCCGCCCAGATGAACCCCGACAGCGACGAGATCATCCACAACCTGGCGCTGGCGTGCGAGCTTTCGGGCCGCCACGGCGAGGCGCACCGCTACTGGGACGAAGTCCTGAACCGCTGGCGCGCCCGGCTGGACAAGGAACCCGAGAACGAATACCTCAAGAGCCTGGTGATCGAGCTGCTGCGCGAGCACGGCGAGCGGCCGGTCGAGGAGGAAGAGCCCTCCGAGGCCGAGGCCCACGCCGGCGGAGCCTCCGGCGAGCCGAGCGCCGCCCCGCGCGCCCACGCCCCGCGCGGCGCGCGCGGCCAGAACGAGCTGCGCGAGATCCTCAAACTCAACCCCGAGGACTTCGAGGCGCGCTACCGCCTGGCCGGCATCTACATGCAGGAACACCAGTGGGTCCAGGCGATCGAGGAGCTGACGACGCTGCGCAAGAAGTTCCCGCGCAACATCGAGGTCATGAACCTGCTCGGCTGGGCGCTGCTCAACCACGGCAAGGTCGACGACGCGTTCATGGTGTGGCGCAAGGCCAAGATGGTCGACCCGAAGAACCACACGATCACCGAGTCGCTCATCAAGGCGCACATGACGATGGGCCGCACGCTGCGCGAGCGCGGGCTGTTCACGTCGTGCCTCGTCCACTTCAAGGCCCTCATGAAATACCTGCCCCAAAGCGACGAGGTCCACTACGAGATCGGCCGCACGTTCCAGCTCAAGGGCGACGAGGTCAACGCCTACAACGAGTTCCAGACGGCGATCCAGATGAACCCGAAGAACCGCGAGGCGCGCCACGCGATCTCGGCCCTCAAGCTGCGGCGATAAAAATCCCCCCGGGAACGCCGATCTCCCGATCGGCCCTTTTTTTAAAATAAAAATTCTTTCTCACAGAGACGCAGAGAAACAGAGACGCAGAGATGGGACTGCATTCTATTTTCTTACTGCGTCAAAACCCCTTTTAGAGTGCTTCCAAGAAGTTCTGTCGCGATTCTCGACGAAGAATGTGTGGATTCGATTACGATTACGATTACGAGCACGAGCACGAGGCGGACAAAACTTTCGAGAAACACTCTATACGGCCGGCAAGGGAAAATCCCCCGGGAACGCCGATCTCCCGATCGGCATGCGACCCACCTGCGTCAAGGTGGTTTGGCCGATCGGGAGATCGGCGTTCCCGGGATTTTTACAGCCGCGCGCGTTTGAGGAGCAGGGCGTTGCCGATGACGAAGACGTCCGAGAGCGCCATCGCCGTCGCCGCCAGCACGATCGGCACGAACCCGAGCGCGGCGACCGGGATGAGCAGGACGTTGTAGAAAAAGGCCCAGAAGAGGTTCTGCCGGATCTTGCGCATCATCGCGCGCGACAGGGCGAGCGCCCGCGGGACGCCCATCAGGTCGTCGGAGACGAGCGTGATCGTCCCGGCCTCGATCGCCACGGCCGCCCCCGATCCGATCGCGATGCCGAGGTCGGCCGAGGCCAGCGCCGGCGCGTCGTTGACGCCGTCGCCGACCATGGCCACCGTGCGGCTGCCGCGATGCTTGAGCGACTCGACGCGGGCCGCTTTCTCCTCGGGCCGAACGCGCGCCAGGACGCGCCCGGGCGCGATCCCGACCTGCCGGGCGACGGCGTGGGCGGTCGCCTCGTTGTCGCCGCTGATGAGCCAGACCTCGACCCCCTCGCGCCGCGTCATCAGCTCGATCGCGTGGCGGCTGGTCGACTTCACGGCGTCGGAGATCGCCAGCAGGCCGACGGGGCGGCCGCTCTCTTCCGCCATGACGACGACCGTCTTGCCGTCGCGCTCGAGGGCTTCGGCACGGACGAGATCTTCGGCATCGAGCGGCTGGCCCTGCGCCTCCATGAACGCGAGCGAGCCGACGAGCCACCGGCGGCCGGCGACGCTCGCGCGCACGCCCGAGCCGGTCACCGCCTCGAACTGCTCGGGTTCGGCGGGGTCGAGGCCGCGCCCCTTGGCGGCGGCGACGACGGCCTGCGCCAGCGGGTGCTCGCTGAACCGCTCGGCGGCGGCGGCCGTCGCGAGCAGCTCATCGGGTGAAAAGTCGTTGAGCGGCACGACGTCGGTCAGCTCGGGCCGCCCGCGCGTGATCGTGCCGGTCTTGTCGAGGACGACGACGCCGAGCCGGCCGAGCCCCTCGAGGGCCTGCGGGTCCTTGATCAGGATGCCGTGCTGCGCGCCGACGCCGGTGCCGACGAGGATCGCGGTCGGCGTGGCCAGCCCCATCGCGCACGGGCAGGCGATGATCGTCACCGCGATGGCGTGGATGACCCCTTCGGTCCACTCGCCGGCGAACAGGCCCCAGCCCAGCAGCGTCAGCGCCGCGACGCCGAGGACCACCGGCACGAACACGGCCGAGATGCGGTCGACGAGGCGCTGGATGCGCGTGCGCCCGGCCTGCGCGTCCTCGACGAGCCGGATGATCTGCGCCAGCGCGGTCGCTTCGCCGACGCGGGTCGCGCGGACCTTCAGCCAGCCGTTGCTGTTGATCGCCGCGCCGACGACCTCGTCCCCCGGAGCCTTGTCGACGGGGATCGATTCGCCGGTCAGGAGCGATTCGTCGACGGCCGACGCGCCCTCGATGACGACGCCGTCGGCGGGGATCTTCTCGCCCGGCCGCACGAGCATGAGGTCGCCGGTCCGCACCGCCGCCGCGTCGACTTCGATCTCGTCGCCGTCGCGGATGATCCGCGCCCGGCGCGCGCCGAGCTCAAGGAGTTTTTCGAGCGCGGCGCCGGCCCGGCCGCGCGTCCAGGCCTCCAGCCACTTGCCGAGCGAGATGACGGTCAGGATGAACACGGCCTCGTGATAATACGTGTGGGCGTGGGTCCCCGAGAACAGGCCGATCAGGATCAGCGCGGTCGAATACAGGTAGGCCGTCCCCGAGCCCATGATGACGAGGACGTCCATGTTGGCCGCGCCGGCCATGAGCGAGCGCCAGCCGTTTTTCAGATACACCAGGCCGATCCGCCACATGACCGCCGTGGCCAGCGCCAGCGCGATGAACTCGCGCATCGGGACGCGCGCGGTCCACCGCATCGGGAGCAGATCGAGCGCGACGAGCGGCGCGCCGAGGACGGCGCCCTCGATGCAGCGGCGCAGCCAGACGCGGCCTTCGGCCTCGCGCCGGTCGGCCATCTCGCGGCGGCGCTCGGCGGGGGTCTTCGCCTCCTTGCCTTCGTATTCGGCGTCGACGACCTCGTAGCCGGCGCGCGCGACCGCGGCCCGCATCGGTTCGATCGCCCGCTCGGGCGACTCCCCCTCGGCGAGCCAGACGTTGGCCTGCTCGGCCGGGAAGTTGACCGTGCAGTCGGCCACGCCGGCGACCCCGGCCAGCGCGCGCCGGACGTGCGTCGCGCACGAGCCGCAATCCATCCCGCCGATCGAGAGCCGGACGTGCGCCCCCATGGTCCTGGTCATCGGGCTGTTTGTCCCGCCTTCATGCGAAGCGGCGCTTGCGCCTGAAGGCGGGACGGGGTCCCCTTCGGGCTCGTCCTCGCCCTCGTCCTCGACCGACACGACGCGGTAACCGGCATCTTCGACGACGGCCTCCATCAGCGCGGCGTCGACAGGGCCGCCGGCGTGGACCCGCGCGCTTTTGTTCCGCAGGTCGACTTCGGCCGAGCTGACCCCGGGGATGGCCTCGAGCGCGCGCTTGACGGTCTGAACGCAGTGCTGGCAGGTCATCCCCTCGATGTGCAAGGTTTTGAAGTTCATATGGGTTCCTTCCATTCGGCTTCCATTCTACAGAAATTCGCCCAATCCGGACAGGCAAAGCGCGGACCGGCACTTTCGATTTGCACTATGGCGCCGTTTTCATGACACTGGCACTCATGCGCCTTCTGCCCAACACCGTCATCGTCGTTTTCCTCCTGATTTTATGCGCCCAGTTCAACATGCACGTCATCGCGCGCTACCGCGTCGACGGCGGCGAGGGCGGCATCGTCGCGATGGTCGACCGCATGAGCCGGGAGCCGATCTCGGAGAAGTGGCTGACCGCCCCGCCGCTGACCCTGTCCTGCTACGGCCCCCTCTATTATTGGGTCGTTCAAGGGGCCTCCCGGCTGACAGGCGGCGCGGGGAGTTTGACGCCGGGCCGGCTGGTGAGCCTGCTGGCGGGGATGCTTTCGATGGGGCTCATCGGGCTGGCCGTGAGGCGCCGGGGGGGGGCGCCGGACGCGGCGCTGCTGGCGGCGCTGCTGTTCGCCACGTCGGACCCGGTCCTGACGTGGCTGCCGCTGGAGCGGGTCGATTTCCTGGCGCTGGCGTTCATGCTGGCCGCCTACGTGCTGGCCTCGCGCTCGATCGCGCTGGCGGCCCTGGCGATCGCGCTCGGGACGCTCACGCGCCAGACGGTCGTGCTGGACGTGATCCCGATCGCGGCGAGCCTGCTCGTCACCGGCGGCCGCGGCCGCGCGGCCAGGTTCGTCGCGCTCGCGGCGGGCCTGACGCTGGGGCTGGTGGCCGCCGCCGCCTGGCAGTCGCACGGTTACTGGCTGTTCGCGGCCCTCGAGGCCAATACCAACGCGGCCCATCCGATCTACGGGTTCAAGAACATCTCCTACATCTGCTACGGCAACGCGAGCGTCGCCGCGATCCTCGTGGCGCTGATCCTGGCGGCGCGCCGGCCGGCGCGGTTTTTTCTCGGCTGCGTTTACCTGGCCGGGTTTCTTTTCCACCTCGTCCTCGACCCGCTGCTGAGCTGCAAGGTCGGCTCCAACATCAACTACCTCCTGCCGTTCTTCGCGCTGGCGGCGGTCGTGATCGGGATCCACGGCATGCCGATCCTGCGCCGGCTCTCCGGGGGCGCCGAACGCATGCGGGTCATCGTGACGGCGCTGGCGCTGCTCGTGACGGTCCCGCCGGTCGGCTCGATGGCCCGGCTGGTCCGGACGCCGATCGGCACGCCCGAGATTTATCCGGCCGTTCTGGACAGGATCGCCCCGGACCCGGCGCCCTTCATCGTGGCCGATTTCGAGTGGATGGAAATCGCGCTTCGGTCCGGCTCGACGCCGCTCGTGAACGATTCGTACCTGATGAGCCTGCTGTGGGATTCGGGCAAGATCGACCGGGCCGCGATCCTCGCGGCGCTCGAGGACGGCAGCGTCAAGTGGCTGCTGCTGGACAAGCCGCTCGAGGCGACCGTCAAGGACCGCTCCGAATACTGGCCCGAGGACGTCCTCAAGGCGTTCCGCCGCAATTACAAGCGGATCCACATCGAACGCGAGGCCCTGCCCGTTCACGACCTGTTCGTCTACGTCTACGAAAAGCCCAAACGGTAACCACCCATGCGCCCGCTCCCCCACGGCATCATCCTCGTCTTCATCCTGGCCATCACGGCGATCCTTGCGTTCCACCTGCCCGGCCGCGAGGAGATCGACGGCGGCGAAGGCGGCATCCTGGCCATGGTCAACCGCATGGAGCGCGAGCCGATCTCGCCGGAGTGGCTCAGGCAGCCGCCGCTGACCCTCTCCTGCTACGGGCCGCTTTATTACTGGGTGACCGGGGGGGTCTCGCGGCTGACGGGCAGCGGCGCCAGCCTGCTGGCCGGCCGGCTGGTCAGCCTCCTGGCGGGGCTGGTGTGCCTGGCCCTGATCGGCGCGGCCGTCCGGCGCGCCACCGGCCGGCTCGACGCCGCGCTGCTGGCGGCGCTGGTGTTCCTTGTCTCGGAGCCGGTGCTGGTGTGGCTGCCGCTGGAGCGGGTCGATTTCCTGGCCCTGGTCTTCACGCTGGGGGCGTACCTCGCCGCGCCGCGTCGGCCGGCGGCGGCGGCCCTCGCCGTCGCCCTCGGCGCCTTCACGCGCCAAACGGTCGTGCTGGACGTCGTCCCGATCGCGGTGGTCGTCATGGCGACGCTGGGGCGCGGCCGCGCGCTGAAATTCGTCGCGCTGGCGGGGGCGTTCACGCTGGCGCTGTGGGGGCTGGCGATCTGGCAATCGAGCGGCTACTTCTTCTTTGCCGGGCTTCAGGCCAACACCAACCCGCTCGATCCGGCCCGGGGCGGCGCGAGCTTTTCGTATTATCTCTACAGCGTCCCGGGGGCGGGCGCGATCCTCGTGGCGCTGATCCTGGCGCTGCGCGAGAGGCCCGGGTTCTTCGTCCGCGACGTCTTCGTCGCCGGCTTTCTCTGCCACCTCGTCCTCGACCCGTTCCTGGCCTCCAAGATCGGGTCGAACGTCAACTACCTGCTTCCGGTCTGCGCGCTGGGCGCGACCGTGATCGGGATTCACGGGTTCCCGCTCCTGGCCCGTCTGAACGAGCAGCGCGCGCGGGTCGCCCTGGCCGTGATGGCGATGGTTCTCGGGATCCCGGCCATCGTCTCCTCCGCCAGCCTCGCGAAGACGCCGCTCGGGACGCCGAAATGTTACGCGCCGGTGATCGGCGCGATCCGCAACCACCCGACCCCGTACGTCGTGGCGGACTTCGAGTGGATGGAACTGGCGCTGCAGGCCGGCGCCACGCCGCTCGTGAACGACCCGTACCTGATGAACCTGCTGTGGGGGGGCGGGCGCATCGATCGCGACGCGATCCTCGCGGCCCTCGGCGACGGCCGCGTCGGCTGGCTGCTGCTCGACGACACCCCCGACGGCCTCCGGAAAGCCGTCGAGCGGTTCTGGCCCGACGAGGTCCTCGATGCGTTCCGCGACAACTACCGGCTGATCATGGTGCAGCGCGCGGCGCTGCCCAAGCACGACCTCTACATCTATGCGTATCAGAAAAAGTGACCCGGGACGCGCGCGTGAACGGCCGGCCCCCTCGTCGATTTCGTGGGTTTCCTTTCTTTCCCCTTTTGGTCCTTTAGGTCCTTTGGGTCCTTTCCCGAACCCATCACAACCGGGGCATTCGGCACGATTGATCCATCGCCAACCGCCAAAGCATTTTAAGTTGTCATGCCTGCGAATTGCCGCGAACCGTAAGCCCGCTTGAGCGGGCCGAATGGGTTGCCACCGGCTTGAGCCGGTGGTCAGGGAGCCTTTTCTGATCCGATCAGCGCGCTTCAGCGCGCTTCACGTTTACGGATTCAGCCCTCTTTCACTTGTGCAGCTATGTTTTGTTAAAAAGCTGTAACCACATACCCCCTTTCATGGCTCCGTTTTTTCGCCTTTGATGCCGCCGTCGGCGCCGTCGGCCTGCCGGCGCGCCCGATTTTCCGTGTGGCTTAAAACTCGGGGAATGATTAGGATGAAAGGTCATTTTGAGCTCGATGACAATGACGATCGCGAGCAACAGGGCACCGGCGATATGCGCATCATTGCGATGATCCCCACCTACAACGAGTCCGAGAACATCTGGTCGCTGATGGATGCGATCCTGGCGCTCGGGCCCGACTACGAGGTGTTGGTCGTCGACGACAATTCGCCCGACGGGACGTGGAAAATCGTCGGCGAGCGCGCCCAGAAAGAGCCGCGCATCCACCTGCTGCACCGCATGCGCCGCAAGGGGCGCGGGCTGGCCGGGATCGCCGGCTTCCGCGAGGCGCTGCGGCTCGGCGCCGACCTCGTCATCGAGATGGACGGCGACTGGTCGCACGACCCCAAGTGGATCCCGTCGATGATCGAGGCCGCCCAGAAGGCCGACGTGGTGATCGGCTCGCGCCTGGCGCCGGGCGGCGGCGAGGGCGGCCGCACGGTTGCGCGGCGCATCATCACCTGCTGCGCCGGCGTTTACATCCGCGCCATGCTCGGCATCGACGTGCGCGACGCCACGAGCGGCTTCCGCGTCTTCAGCCGGCGCTGCCTCGAGGCGCTGCCGTGGGAAGCGATGCGCGCCACCGGCCCCGAGGTCGTGCAGGAAGTCCTGCTGGCGGCGTGGTCGCGCGGGTTCCGCGTCGTCGAAGTCCCGATTTTCTTCGTCGACCGGCGCGCCGGCAGATCGACGTTCAATTCAAAGATCATGGTCCGGTCGCTGGGGGCGATGCTGCGGCTGCGCTTTCGCCCCGGGGCGATCCGGCAGCGGCGGCCGGTCTCGCGCGACAAGCTCATCCCGCTGCCCGCGCTGCTGACGCTGCCGCTGAGCGGCCTCTACGGGATCGGGCGCGTTTCGGCCCGCGCGCTGCGCGTGTGGGGGATCCTGCCGCGCAAGAGCCTGCCGATCCCGGTCGTCTGCGTCGGCAACATGACCGTCGGCGGCACCGGCAAGACGCCGTTCGTCCAGATGCTCGCGATGCTGCTCAAGGAGCAGGGGTGGAAGCCGGCGATCCTGAGCCGCGGCTACCGCGCCTCCGAGCGCCTCGCGCGGCCGCTGATGGTCAGCGACGCGCAGAAGATTCTCGCCGACGCCGAGCAGGCCGGCGACGAGCCGCGCTGGCTCGCCCAGCGCTGCCCGGGCGTGCCGGTCGTCGTGCACCCCGACCGCTGGCTCGCGGGCCAGACCGCCATCCGGGAGGCCGGCTGCGACATCGCCGTCCTCGACGACGGCTTCCAGCACGACCGCCTGCGGCGCGACATGGACATCGTCCTGTGGGACGTCGTCGACCAGCCGCGACGCATGCACATGCTGCCGGCCGGCCGGCTGCGCGAGCCCCTCGGGGCGCTCAGGCGCGCCGACGCGATCGTTCTGACCCACGGCGAATACCTCGCCCCGCGCCGCCGCGCCCGCCAGGCCGAGCGCGTCATCCGCCAGCTCAAGTCCCATGCCCCCGCCGTGCCGGTCTTCGAGGCCGAGACGGTCATCGCCGGCTACGAACGCGTCAGCGGCCGGCCGCGCGCGGAATCGGCCGTGGCCGCCCGCCCGGACGAGGCGTGGCCGTGGAGCGGCCGGCGCGTGCTGGCGATCAGCGGACTGGCCCGCCCCGAAGGGTTCGAATCGATGATCCGCGCAAGCGGCGCGATCGTCATGCGCCACTTCGACTACCCCGACCACCACGACTACGGCGTCGAGGAAGTCGACCGCTGGCGCGCGGCGATGGTGCAGTACGGCGCCGACCTGATCCTGACGACGACCAAGGACGCCGTGAAGCTGGAGTCGCTGCCGCTGTTCGGGCTGACGGTCCTCGCGGTGCAGATCAGCATGCGGGTGATCGAGACCGACCACTGGAACTCGCTGCTGCGCGAGAAACTGAAGAAGCAATAGTAGATTTTTCGGTTCGTGCGTCGTGCGTCGTAATCGTAATCGAACCCACCGCCGGCACATCCCTTAAGTCCTTTTGGTCCTTTCTCGACCCCATCACAAGCAGGTGGTCAGACGACTCATACGACTCCGCCATATGTCGAATGTTTTGGGATGCGAGTGATCCCGAGCGCCAAAGGCGCGGAATCATACCAGCCTGGGGCGAAGCGAAGCGGAGCCCCAGGTCGGCGACGGCATCAACCGAGCGCTGAAAGCGCGTCTCATCGCTTCAGAGCGCAAAGGTCTTCCGTCCGTGCGTCGTGCGTCGTGCGTCGTGCGTCGTAATCGTAATCGTAATCGTAATCGTGATTGGAATCGTAATCGAACCCACCGCCGGCGCATCCCTCGAGAACCGGCCGGACCGTGTTTTATTGCCGAAAACTTGCGTCACCGCCTCTCATTTCGGATTGCGGAATAAAAATATGATTTTCGATTACGATTACGACGCACGACGCACGAATTGTTTTCATTCCGCAATCCGAAATCCGCAATCCGCAATTCCTCATCACGTCTGGCCGGCCCAGCCGGTGACGGCGTGGGCGCGCCACGCTTTGCGGAGCCCCTCGGCGACCGGCTCGGGAAGCGGCCCCTTTTCGACCGCGGCGATGTTGGCCCGGATGTGGTCGAGGTTCGTGCCGCCGATCAGCGCGCAGTGGACGCCGGGCTGCCAGGCCGTAAACCGAAGCGCGAGCTCCCCCCAGTCGCCGTCGAAGCCGAGCGACTGCGGCGTGAACGCCATCTCCTTCAGGCGGCGCACGTAGGGCTGGACGTAGCTTTCGTAAAACGGCGAGAACTCGGACGGGTCGCGCCAGCACGCGTTGGCGATCGAGCGCTTAACGAGGATGGCCTTGCCCTCGGCCTCGCGCAGGGCGGTGTCGATCGCCCCCTGGTCGCAGATGTTGAGCGACATCTCGAGGCAATCGAACACATCCATGTTGGCGGCCTCGCGCGCGGCCTCGTTGTCGCCGCTGTAGCCGACGAAGCGCGTCAGGCCGTCGGCCTTGCAGCGCCGCAGGCCGTCGATCAGGTCGCCGTCGCGCAGGTTGGCGAGCGGGCACGAATGCAGCAACAGGATGTCGAGGTGATCGGTCGCGAGGCGCTTGAGCGAGCGCTGCGCGCTCTTGCGGACGATCTTGCCGGTCCACTCGGCCGGGTCGTCGGCGTCGACCTTCTGGCCGCACTTGGTCGACAGGATGAACCGGTCGCGGCGCGCCGACAGGGCGCGGCCGATTTTCTCCTCCGAGTCCATGTAACTGGCGGCGGTGTCGATCAGGTTGATCCCGAGGTCGAGCGCCCCGCCCAGCAGCCTGTCGCAATCGGCCTGGCTCAGGCCGAGGTACCCGATCTGGGCCGTGCCCAGCCCAAGCGGCGTCACCTGCAATCCGGTCCGCCCAAACGTGCGCGTCTTCATGGCGCCCCTCCGGTGGTGAGTGCTAAGTCCTGAGTCCTGAGTCCTGGGTCCTGGGTCCTGGGTCCTGCGGGCGCAGCTTTTCAACATGCCAAGACCGCAACACTCTCAATATTTTTTTCGAGATCGACTCTAATCAGATCATAACACATGGATTGAGATGATGCGAATTTGCATCCGGCGCCGCCGTCTGGCAAAATTAACTCAGCACTCAGGACCCAGGACTCAGGACTCAGGACTTCTATGATTCCAGTTGCACTCACCATCGCCGGATCCGATCCATCGGGCGGGGCGGGCATTCAGGCCGACCTCAAGACCTTCCACCAGATGGGCGCGTTCGGGATGAGCGTCATCACGCTGCTGACGGTCCAGAACACCCAGCGCGTCGACGAGGTCGACGTGCTCATGCCGGAGTTCGCGGTCGCGCAGCTCGACGCCGTGCTCGAGGACATCGCGCCGGGCGCCGCCAAGACCGGCGCCCTCGGCGACGCGCCGATGATCGAGGCGATCGCCCGCCGCGCCGAGCGCTTCGATTTCCCGCTCGTCGTCGACCCGGTCATGATCAGCAAGCACGGGGCGGAGCTGCTGCCGGCCGCCGCGGTCGATTCGCTGCGCAAGAAACTCCTGCCGCGCGCCTTTCTTGTCACGCCGAACATTTACGAGGCCGCCGCGCTCGCGGGATTCGAAGTCAAGGACGTCGCCGGGATGGAACGCGCCGCCGAGGCGATCAACCGGCTCGGCCCGAAAAACGTGCTCGTCAAGGGCGGCGTGCTGCTCGGCGAGGCGGTCGACGTGCTCTGGACCAACGGCCGGATCCACCGCGTCACGGCCGAGCACATCCCCACGCGCCAGACCCACGGGACCGGCTGCGTCTATTCGGCGGCGATCACGGCGCTGCTGGCGAGCGGCCTCGAGCTCAGGGCGGCCGTCACGCAGGCCAAGGCGTTCATCACCGAGGCGATCCGCACCGCCCCCGGCCTCGGCAAGGGCCTGGGCCCGATCAACATCCACGCCAAACCATAAAAAAGAGTTCACGCAAAAACGCAAAAGAGCAAAAACGCCAAAATCAGGATCAATAAAAATACGTTTTTGAAATAGAGAATTTAATATATCTTTCGCGGTTCTTGAAATATTTTGGCGCTTTTGCGTGAACTCTTAATTTTAATTCTCTCGTGAAATCCGGGTTCGAGGCTAATGATGAAAGTACTGACGGCGGAGCAGATGCGGCGGGTCGATGAGGTCACGATTCGCGAGCGGGGGGTCCCCGCCGCGGTGCTGATGAACCGCGCCGGCAAGGCCGTGGCGATCGAGGCCCGCGACCGGTTCCGCCCCGATTCGGTCGCGATCGTGACCGGCAAGGGGAACAACGCCGGCGACGGCTTCGTCGCCGCGCGCGAGCTTGAGGAGGCAGGGATCGCGGTCACCGTCCACATGCTCGCGCCCGCCTCCGAGCTCAAGGGCGCCGCCCTCGACGCGTTCAACAAAATGCCCGCCGGCCTCGCCCTGCGCGAGGCGAGCGACGCCGCCGCGCTGCGCCGCGACCTCGGCCGCCACGACCTCGTCATCGACGCCATCTTCGGCACCGGGACGCGCGGGCCGATCCAGGGGGCGTGGGCCGACGCCATCGAGGCGATCAACTCCTGCGGCGCGAATATCCTGTCGGTCGACATCCCGTCGGGCATGCCGTGCGAGCCGCCGATGAGCGGCGAGGCGTGGGGGCCCGCCGTGCGCGCGCACCTCACCGTCACGATCGGCCGGCCCAAGCTGGCAATGACCGTCGAGCCCGGGATGTCGCTCAGCGGCCGCGTCGTCGTCGCCGACATCGGCTTCCCCTCCGACCTGCTCGACGACCCGTCGATCACCACCAACCTGATCACCGTGCAGGACGCGGCCGGTCTCCTGCCGCCGCGCCCCGTCGCCGGCCACAAGGGGACGTTCGGGCGCGTCCTGATCCTGGCCGGCAGCGAGGGGATGAGCGGGGCGGCGACGATGACCACGCTGGCCGCGATGCGCTCCGGGGCGGGGCTCGTCTACGCCGGCTACCCGACGCCGCTCGGAACGGTCATCGAGGGGCGGCTGCTCGAGCCGGTCAAGCTGCCGCTCGGCGGGAGCCGGCCGTGGTTCGGCCCCGAGCACGTCGAGGCGGCGGTCGACGCCGCGCGCGACGTCGACGCCGTGGCGATCGGGCCGGGGCTCGGCCAGCGCGAACCGACGGCCCAGTTCCTGACGGCCGTCATGAACCGGATCGAAAAACCGCTCGTGATCGACGCCTCGGCGCTGACGATCCTCGCCGACCACGTCGAGCTGCTCGGCGACCGGCCGGCGCCGACGGTCCTCACGCCGCACCCGGGCGAGGCCGCGCGCCTGCTCGGCAGGAGCGCCGCCGAGGTCCAGGCCGACCGGCTCGGCGCGTTCCTCGAGTTCTGCGCCAGGTGGAACACGATCGTCGTCCTCAAGGGCGCGCACACGATCACCACGGAGCCGGGCGGCCAGCGCTGGATCAATCACTCGGGCAACACGGGGCTGGCCAAGGGGGGCAGCGGCGACGTGCTCACGGGGCTGATCGCCGGACTGATCGCGCAGTCGATGCCGCCGCTCGACGCGGCGCGGCTGGGCGTGTTCGTGCACGGCTTCGCGGCCGACATGCTCGCCGAGCGCATGAGCGTCCGCGCGATGATCGCCGGCGACGTGATCGACGCCCTCGGCGAGGCGTGGCTGCGGCTGGAGCGGGCATAATCACAAAGCTTATCAACGAGAGCAATTGAGATTTAGAGCGCTTGACGAAGCTTATCGGTTGGTGCTCGTGCAAAATAATGAGAACTCAACCCTCCCGCGGAAACCGTTTCAACGGTTTCCCGTCGCATTTTCCAAAGATTAGTTTCCCGCAAGTGTCTTAAGGGTCGCCAAGGGAATACCCAAATCCAAATCTTCCATGTTACGCTTTCTCTCGCCAGGCCACCCCGCCCGGCCAAGATTTCCGAACTAGAAACTCGAAACTAGAAACTTATTAGATTTTGTATTTATTTTTCTGAACTCTTCCCACACGAGCCCCAGAATGCCCGACATCCCCCCCATCGACGACCTGGAAAACATCTCCGCCACCGGCGCGATGCTGGAGGGCGTCCTGCGGCAGTGGGTCCAGGAGATCACGGAGTGTTCTCCTCCCGATATCGTGACTTTCGCCGAGGCGATCGATTTCTTCGCCCGCCTGACGGCGATCCGCAAAACCCTGATCAAGCTTTCGCGCCTCTCCAAGCCGCGCCCCGATCGCC
>JBDKRG010000019.1:0-53067 GCA_039683515.1 Candidatus Sumerlaeia bacterium
GGAATTTGTGCGCATCTTGCATTCAAATTCGGCCGCTGCAGAGTCATCGACCCAACCGCCGGCACATCCCTTGAGAACCTGTTGGAACGTGTTTTATTGCCGGATAACTTTTGTCACCGCCTCTAAAATGATATTCTTCTCCGTTCCCTCCGTTGCCTTCTGTTAATTATTCTCGCCTTCTGTTATTCATGAATGGTGATCGGCCGTCACTTCGCCCACGGAGTCGAACTCATGGTGATCCGTTTGATCTCGATGCTCCTGATGCTGGTTGCCGCCTGGCCCGTCGCCGCCTGCCGCAACCAGTCCGAGCCCAAATCCCAGGTCGTCGTCTACACGGCGCTCGACCGCGAATACGCCGAGCCGATCCTCACCAAGTTCAAAACCGAGACCGGCGTCGACGTCCTGCCCGTCTACGACACCGAGGCGGCCAAGACGACGGGGCTCGTCAGCCGGCTGATCGAAGAGAAGACGCGCCCGCGCTGCGACGTCTTCTGGAACAACGAGATCATCCGCACGATTCAGCTCAAAGAGATGGGGCTCGTCGAGCCGTATGTTTCGCCCAATGCCGCCTCGATCCCGGCGGCGTTCAAGGACGCGGAAGGCTATTGGACGGGCTTCGCGGCGCGGATGCGCGTGCTGGTTTACAACCCGAACCTGGTCTCGAAAGCGCCCGAAAAATTCGAGGACCTCGTTGGCCCGGAGTGGACGGGCAAGATCGCGATGGCGTACCCGCTGTTCGGCACGACGGCCAGCCACGGCGCGGTCCTGTTCGCCGCGTGGGGACCCGAGCGCGCGAAGGTATATTTCAACGCCCTGAAAAACAACGGCGTCAGGATCGTCGAGGGGAACGGCGTCGCGTGCCGGATGGTCGCCGACGGCGAGATCCCGATGGCCCTGACCGACAGCGACGACGCCAACCTGATCGCCGGCCAGGGCAAGCCGGTCAAGATGGTCCTGCTCGATCATGAGGGTAAAGGGGCGCTGGTGATCCCCAACACGGTCGCGCTCGTCAAGGGCGCGCCGCACGCCGACGCCGGCCGCCGGCTGATCGATTACCTGCTCAGCCCGGCCGTCGAGCTCGAGCTGGCGCGCTCGCCGTCGGCGCAGATCCCGCTCCACGCGGGCGCGACCGGCCTGCCGCCGAACGTCGCCGGGCTGGCGAAGACGAAAATGTTCCAGCCCGACTACGCGGCGGCCGCGGCACAGGTTCAGCCGAGCGCCGATTTCTTCAAGGGCCTGTTCACGCGGCCATGAGCAATCGCGCCGCAAAAGCCATGGGCTGGTCGTGGCCCGCGCTGCTGGCCGCGGCGATCCTGCTCCCGCTCGCCGTGTATTTTTTTGATTTCGTCCGCGCGCCCCGGCAGACGCTCGCGCTGATGTTCGCGCCCGCCGGCGAAGCCGCGCGGCTCGGGTTTCTGCTCGGCCGCACGACGTCGCTGGCCGCGCTGGCCGCGACGATCTCGCTCATGGCCGCGCTCATCGTCTTCGCCGCCGCCGAGCCCGCGCTCGCAAAACGCAAACTGTGGCCGTTCGCCTTCATGCTCCCGCTCCTCGTGCCCGGACATTTCGTCGCGGTCGCGTGGATCCAGTGGCTCGGTTTCGCGGGCACGCTGACGCACTGGCTCGGCGCGGGCGCGTGGCTGCCGTATGCCCTCTACTCGCTTCCCGGCGTCGCGGCGGTAATGGGCCTCAAGCTCTACCCGCTGGCTCTCGGCTTCGTCTACATCGGCTGGCGCAGCGCCGGGACGAGCGCGGTCGAGGCCGCGTCGGTCCTGATGCCGCCGGCGGCGCTGTGGCGGCGGTTCGTGCTCGGCTGGATGAGGCCGTGGCTCGCGGCGGCGTGGCTGATCGTCTTCCTCACGGCGCTGCTCGACTACTCGATCCCGCTCCTCATGCGCATGCACGTCTTCAGCGTCGAGATCATGAGCGCGTTCAACGTCTACTACAAGCCGGAGCTGGCGATGGCGATGGCGCTGCCGCTCATGGCGATGAGCCTTGCCGGCGCCGCGGCGCTCGGCCTGATCCTCTCGCGCGTCAACTGGCCCGTCCTGAGCCGCCGGCCGTGCCGGTTGCCGTTGCTGCAAGGACCCTGGCGGTGCGCGTTTTCGATCGGCGCCGGCGCCGTCGCGGCCGGATCGTTCATCCTCCCGACGCTGTTCCTCCTTAAAATGTCGAACGACCTCGGCGCGTTCGCGCACGTCATCGCAAGCGCGCGCGACCAGATCGCGACGAGCCTCGCCTGGAGCGCCGTCGCCACCGCCGCCGTGATCGCGATGGCCGCGGGCCTGGCCACGCGCGGGCTGTGGAACGGATCGAAACTGCGCACGCTCGCCGCGTCGCTCATGCTTCTGCTGTACGCGCTGCCCGGCTCCGTCGTGGCCATGGCATTCATCAACTTCTACAACCGGCCGGCGCTGGGCCGGCTTTACGACTGCGGCGCGATGCTGCCGCTCGGGCTCGCCACCGTGAACCTCCCGATCGCGTGGATCATCTTCCACGTCCGGCTGCGCGAGATCCCGGCGACGCTCATCGAGGTGAACGCGATCGCGCCGATTGCGCCGGCGCGGCGGTTCTGGCAGCTTGTCGCGCCGACGCTGGCGCGGCCCGCGCTCCTGGCGGCGGCCGTCACGTTTATCCTGGCGATGAACGAGGTCCAGGCCGCGATGCTGCTCGTGGCGCCGGGCCAGGAGACGATGTCCGTGCGCGCGATGACCCTTTTGCATTATGCTCCGGACCGGCTGGTGGCGGCGTTCTGCCTGACGGCGTGGGCCGTGGCGCTCGTTCCGGTTGCCGCGCTGGCGGCGCTCGGCAAGGCCGCCGGCCATTTGCGTGGAAAGCTGGTGCCGCACCATGAACTCGATTGAATGCCGCTCGGTGAGCTGCCGCTACGGCGCGCGCGTCGTCCTCGAGTCGGTTTCGTTCGCGATCCCGGCCGGCGAGTGGTGCGTGGTGATGGGCCCGTCGGCCAGCGGCAAAACGACGCTGCTGCGCGCCATCGCGGGACTCGAGCCGGTCTCGAGCGGCGAGATCCTGATCGCTGGGCGCGTCGCGACGAACAGCCGGATCGTGCTCGCCCCGCACGAGCGCGGCCTGGGGCTCCTCTTCCAGGAGCCGAGCCTGTGGCCGCACCTGAGCGTCCGCGCCAATGTCGAGCTGGGCGGACGCGACGCCATGGCCTGGCTGGAGCGGCTCGGCGCCGCGCACCTGGCCGACAAGTTCCCGTCGAAAATCTCCGGCGGCGAGCGGCGCCTGGCCGAGCTTGCCCGCACGCTCGCGGCCCGGCCGAAAATCCTCCTTCTGGACGAGCCGACGACGCACCTGGACGTTCACCTGCGCGAGGGGCTGATGCGCCGCCTGCGCGAGCTGCACGAGGAGCTTGGCCTCACGACGCTCTGCGTCACGCACGAAGTCGAACGCTGGCTGGATTCAAACGGCAGAACGCTCGTCGTGGAAGGCGGCCGGCTTGCGCATGACGGACCGCTGGGGGGGATCCAGGGAGCGTCGGCATATACGAAGGCTCTGGCGCGCGAAGCAAGCGAGCTCAGCGATCACCCCTAGGCGGGCGCGGGCGCGCCGCCCCGGGGGGGGCTTATCCGCGCGCCTGCCGGTCAATTGACCTGAACGGCGGGAACCTCGCGCGGCGGCGCCTGGCCGGCCTCGGCCGGCGAACTTGTGATGACGATGCGCGTCTGCGGGCCGACCGACTCGCCCGGGGCCGGCGACTGGGTGTGGATCAGGCCCGGCGGGGAGCCCGGCTTGGCCTCGACCCGCACCTCGGCCTTGAACGGCGCGATCAGCTCGCCCGCCTGCTCGGCGTTCAGGCCGATCAGGTTGGGCATGTGCTCGAGGGCGGCGGTCGCCTCGCCGGAGCTGATCAGCAGGTTGACCTTGGAGCCCTCGGGGACGCCCGCGCGGCTCGGCGGATCGGTCGCCAGCACGATCCCGCCGGCGACGCCGGCCCTGGCGATCGTGGTGATGTTGCCTTCGTCCAGGCCGGCCGCGCGCAGCCTCAGGCCGGCGGCGCGCCGCGTTTCGCCGACCATGACGTCCGGCACCGGGATCAGGCTCGTCCCGGAGCTGACCACCACCCGGATCGGCGTGCCGGCCTTGATCGTCTGGTCGGGGGGCGGGAACTGGCTGATGATGCGCCCCTCGGGGATCGACGGGTGCGGCTGCTTATGGTCGAGCTGCAGGCTGATCCGATCGGAGTGGACCTTGTCGATCGCCTCGTAGACGGTCAGGCGGCGCAGGTCGGGGGCGGCGATCTCGTCGTTGCGCTTGACGTAACTGACGACGAGCCAGTAGCTGACCGCGCCGATGAGCGCGAAGAACAGCGCCGTGTAGAGGAGGAAGCGGATCAGGTCGCTGAAGGAGATGGCCAGCCACTTGACGAAGCGCAGCGGCCACGGCAGGCGCCGGCGGCGAATCGGCGGCGCGCCGGCCTGACTTTCGGCCTGCCGCCCTGATCGGACGGTTCGGCGGGAGCGAAAAGTAAACTCAGTCATAAGTCAAAGCATTTCATTACTTACAAGTGGTTAACTCGTTCCAAGTGACGAAATGTAAAATTCCGCAGCATCACATTTTTGTTTTAAATTTCTTTTGCCTTGGCTTCGCTGCTACGGTATCATCCCTCCACGTGGGGTATAAACGGGTGGGGCACTGCTATCGTATAAGGAAGCAGCCCGTAATTCCAGTGCGGTCTGAAAAGAGGATGGGTGATGACCTACGTTCAGTTCTCCAGTTTCCAAATCGGTAAAATGCTAAACGTCTCGCGGCAGGCCGTCAACCAATGGATCGATAAGGGATACATAAAATCGTACCGCACGCCGGGTGGCCACCGCCGCGTCAAGCGCGAGGACCTGCTCAATTTCCTGAAGACCCGCAACATCCCGGTGCCCGAGATCCTGGCCAAAGAGACTTCATCCGAAACCGCCGCGTTTGCCCCCAAAATCATGCTTCTGGACGACGACAACGATTTCCTGATGCTTCTTCAGCACGCCGTCCTCGACAAGCTGCCGACCGCCCAGATCACGGCCCTCAACGACGGCTACGACGCGCTGGTTGCGATCGGGGCGGACCAGCCCGACCTGCTCGTGCTCGACATGCGCATGCCCAACATCGACGGCGCCGAAGTCTGCCGCCGCCTGAAGGAAAATCCGATCACGAGCGACCTGCCGATCATGATCGTCACCGGCCACGACACGCCTCAGCAGCACGAGGAGCTCGCCCACCTCAACGTCGACGAGATCCTCTCCAAGGCGATGCCGCTGCCCGACATCGCCACCCACATCGCCGACTTCGTCAAGGAAAACCTGAGCACCGGCGAGGCGGCGACCGAGGAGTAATCCCGGCCTGCAACCAATTTCAGCCCGGCCCATGTTTGATGCAACCGAATGCATCAGGCCGGGGATTCGGGCGTGTAAAGCATTACACAGACAGGGTTTGCGTGGTGTGCGATCCGTTCGAATTCCAGCACTTAGGCTTATTTTGGGGAATGGGCCCGGCACGGGGCGGCTTTTGGCATCTGGCTTGCTTGATCCCTTGGCAGTCGCAGCTTTAGGGACCGTTGAAAGATGAGTAAACCAGAAGACACGATCCAGACTCCCGAACGGTATGTCCTGACCAAGAATTTGTTCGACTGGTTCGCCGCCGCCTTTGGCCTGCTGGCGTTGATGCCGGTCATGATGCTGATCGGCATGATGGTCAAGCTGACCTCGCGCGGGCCGATGTTCTACCGCCAGATCCGCGTCGGCATCAACAACCAGCCGTTCCTGATCTACAAGTTCCGGTCGATGCGCGTCGACGCCGAGCGCGACGGCGCCCAGTGGGCCCGCCGCAACGACCCGCGCGTCACCCCGATCGGCCGCTTCCTGCGGCGGACGCACCTGGACGAGCTGCCCCAGCTCATCAACGTCCTCAAGGGCGAGATGAGCCTCGTCGGCCCCCGGCCCGAGCGCCCGATCTTCGTCAGCGAGCTCTCCTCGAAAATCGAAGGCTACCCGCTGCGCCTGCGCGTCAAGCCGGGGATCACCGGCCTGGCCCAGGTCAGCCACCGCTACGACGAGTCGCTCGAGGACGTCAAAAAGAAGCTCGAATACGACCTGCAGTACGTCGAGACGGCGAGCCTCGGCACCGACGTCAAGATCATCTGGAACACGTTCCGCTCGCTCGTGACCGGCCGCATGCGCGACGTCGGCCCGCAGGGCCAGACGGCCAAGTAGAATCCGCGGGCAGACAGACTTCATCCAAGCGCCTCGGGCCGTTCCCCGAGGCGCTGTTTTCGTTTGAGAGTCCCGCATTCAGGAGGAACTACAGCTTGCGCTTGAGCCGCTCGAGGCGTTTTTGCAGTTCGTCGCGTTCGGCCTGGCGGCGCTCGTTTGCCGACTCGGCCGCGCAGTGGAAATTCAGGTCCGCCTGCTGGGCGAGGAGCTCCATAGCGCGCATTGTATAGCCATGCGCGGCCGCGTAGTCCTTCAGCGCGTGCTCGGCGTGCTTGGCCAGCTCGATCAGCGGGTCGAGCCGTCCCGCCCGCGCCCGCGCCGCGCGCGCCCGCCAGATCGCCAGCGCGTCATCGATCCGCCCTGATTTTTTATAGACCCGCGCCAGGCGCATCGAGAGCCGATGCGCCAGCTCCTCGTCGCGCGCGGCAAGCACCGCCGCCTCCAGCCGCGCGATCGCTTCATCGCGGCGGCCGCACGCCCACAGCATCCGCCACAGCCCCCACTGGTCGGAGGCATGGTCGAACCGGGGGTGCTCGGGGTGGTTCAGCGCAAACGCCAT
The DNA here is from genome assembly GCA_039683515.1 of Candidatus Sumerlaeia bacterium. GTDB lineage: Bacteria > Sumerlaeota > Sumerlaeia > MVZB01 > MVZB01 > JAJFUE01. The sequence continues at coordinate 6,781 of JBDKRG010000019.1, forward strand.
GAGCGAGGCCAGCGCGCCGAGCGAGACGATATCCTGCACGTGGTGGTCGACGACCGGCACCATCCGCTCGGGGCGCACGCCGTTCGAGAAATCGAAATAGATGCGCGGGATGAGCATCCCCGGGACGTCGCTCAGGCGGCGGATCCCGAGGATCTCGCGCTCGACCGTGCCGAGGCTGCAGTCGGGGAGCCGCCCCCGCCACAGCCGCCGCGCCGGGCGCAGCAGGTCCAGGTGCAGCTCGGGCAGGCACGGCCGCCGCCGGTTCATCAGCCAGCGCGTCGTCAGCAGCGGCGCGTCGAACCCCAGCCCATTATAGGTGACCAGTCCGCGCGCCGGCTTGAGCGCGTATTCGAGCGCCGACAGCATCGCCGGCTCGTCGGCATAGTCTTCCATGAAGAACTGCTCGACGGCGAAGCGGCCGTTTTCGAACCGCCCGAGCCCGACCAAAAACACATACGTCCCGCTGCCGCCGGAGAGGCCGGTCGTTTCGGTGTCGAGATAGACGATCTGGGAGGGGTCGAGGTCGCGCCAGCGCTCGTCGCCGGCGAGGATCGCGAGCGAGGCCGGGTCGGGCGGCCCGCCGACGCCGTCGCAGGCGGGCGGGCAGCGGTAGCCCTGCCGCGTCGGCCGGCCGTCGAGCTCAACCACGCTGAGCAGGCGCCGGCACTTGCCAGCGCCGTCCGAAATCGATTCGGCGTCGGGGTAGAGCGCTTCGAAACATGAGCGGCGCGGGGCGGATTCGGCCGGGCGTGGCGGCAGTTCGGAGGCGCGGATCAAGCCATGGCCTTGCATCAGGCGAAGCAGAGCGCGCTGGCGATCGTCCAGGTCCTGGGGCGGCACATCCCCCATCATAAGAACAGATTAACTGCCCAAGACAGTCCAAGCCAAGGGGAATTGCGGATTTCGGATTGCGGATTTCGGATTGAATTTCCAACTCAAAAATCAAAGCAATCCGCAATCCGAAATCCGCAATCCGCAATCGAATCACGGCGTTTGGATTTCCGTCGGGCAGGCGCAGAGTTTCTTGAATTTCTGCGCGTCGTCGGGTTTGCCGACGATGTCGCCCCAGTGATACGGCAGCGCGCGGGCCGGCTTGATCCGGTTGTTGATCGCGTCGGCGGCCTCCTCGGCGGTCATCGTGTACTTGCCGCCGATGGGGAGCATCGCCAGGTCGACCTTGCCGAGCTCGCTCATCTCCGGGATGGCGTCGGTGTCGCCGGCGTAATAGATCGTCTCGCCGCCGGCCGTGATGAGGAACCCCAGCCAGCCGTTCGAGCGCGGGTGGAAATCCTTGTTCGTGTTGTAGGCCGGCGTCGTGCGGATCGAGACGTCGTTGAACGTGAACTCCAGGCCGGGTTCGGCCGGCTCGAAGTTGGCCTTGATTTTGCCCTTCAGGTCGGCGGCGCCGATGATGCGCGTGCGGCTGGTGCTGATCTTCTGGATGTCGGGCTCGGAGAAATGGTCGTAGTGGCTGTGCGAGATCAGGATCAGGTCGGCCTTGGGCTCGCTCTTTTTCAATTTCCATGGATCGATGTAGATGGTGATGCCGTCCTGGATCAGAAAACTTGCGTGACCGAGCCACTTGACCGTAGCCATGATGAAGCCCTCCGTTCGCCGCGCGTTGTGATAAAGCTGCCTTGCCAATAGATTCAATTTAAAATGAGAAATGAGAAATGAGAAATTTAAAATGAGATCGATGCCATGGATTGCGCGTGAACGAGGAGGCTTCGATGGCGACTTTCTTCATGGACGGCATGCTGGTCGGGCTGGCCCGGCGGCTGCGGCTGATGGGCTACGACTGCGAATTGCCGGCCGAAAGCGAGTCGGGCAATGCCAACGCCTGGCGCGCGCGCGCCGAGGGGCGCGTGCTCGTGACCGTCTCGCGCGTGCGGCTCGAACGCCCGCCCGCCGAGGTGTTCATTGTTCCGGAGGATGATTTGAAGGCCCAGGTCCGCGCCATCGTTCGGCGCTACCCGATCGACGTCGAGCGGATGGCGTTCACGCGCTGCTCGCGCGACAACACGCCGCTCGAGCAGGTCGCGATCGAGGAAGTGATCGCGCGCCTGCCGCTCAAGGTGCGCGAATACGTGACCGAAGTGCGCCGCTGCCCCCGCTGCGGCCGCCTCTACTGGGCCGGCACGCATGTCGAACGCATCAAAAAACGCATGGCCGAGTATTTTAGCGATGAGAGATGAGAGACGAGACAAAAATACGCGTCCCATCTCATCTCTCATCTTTCATCTCTCATCACTCATCGCTTCGTTGTCTTCTTGGGTCGTTTTTCCGTCTTGGTGAGGTTCTTGGCGTCCGACTCGCGGCGCAGCAGGCCGCGGTAGATCCCCGGCTCCGAACCCTGGATCGGAAACGCGCCGACGGTCTTCTCGTAAAACTCGGCCGGGCCGACGCCGCCGATCACCGCGTAGGCGTAGCCCGCGTCGGCCATCGCGCGCAGGCATTTCCACAGCAGGATGCGGCCGATGCCGTTGCCGCGCTCGGTCTGCAGGACGCCCGTCGGGCCGAAGAAGTTGCGGCACGTCGAATCGTAGCAGGCGAAGCCGACCAGCTTGCCGTCCTTGATCGCGATGAAACAGCCGACCGGCTCGCGCGAAAACGACACGTCGCATTCGCTCGACCAGCCGAGGCTGAAGTGGCCGCGCACCCAGTCGACGACCTGGTACTTCTCAGGCGCGAGCGGTCGCCGCACGACGACCCCCGCGGCCTCGAGCTCCGCCGCCGCCTTGGAAAGGTCCGGCAAATCGTAGAGGCGAACAAGCATGTCGAACATCATAACGCTCCATCTTGCTATTCAATCGTGCTCGTGCTCGTGCTCGTAATCGTAATCGAAAATCGACGCATCAGCCCACGCGTGAGCGAGGGACTTAAACACCATCACATTCAGGTTCATCAACATACGAAGGATTTCGATTCACGATTACGATTACGAGCACGAGCACGAATGATTGACACGTCTACGATAAGCGCTCCAGCCTGTGCACCACGTCCTCGTACGACGCGTCGATCAGGAACAGCTTCTTGTAGAACCGCACGGCGACGGCGGGCCGCTTGTTGCGCTCCATCTGGCGGGCGAGCTGGTAGAACAGCTCCTTGACGCCCGGCTGCGCCTCGGCCAGCTCGCGCGTCAGCTCGATCGGCTCGAGCACTTCCTGCGCCAGGTCGAACAGCCCGCGCTCGACGAGCGTGCCGGCCATGCGGATCATGGCGACCTTGGCCAGGTCCTCCTCGTCGGCGGCGCGCTGGTAGTGCTTGATCGCCTTTTCGAACTCGTTGCGCTCGCGGTGGATCTCGGCCTTTTCCATGTGGAGCGTCGGCGTGAGCGGTTCGGTCCGGGCTTGCTCCTCGAGCTCGCCGAGGCGGTATTCCTGCCAGCGCTTGGTGATCTGGCGTTCGAGCCGCTTGAGCCGGTCTTCGCCCGGATTGGCTTCGAGCGCGGCCTGCCAGGTCTCGAAGGCTTCCTTGAAGTGGCCGGCCTCCTGCAGGATGTCGAGCAGCATCAGGATGAAACCGGGCTCGCGCTTGAAATGCTCGAAGAGCGGCAGCGCCACCTGGACGGCGTCCTCGAGCCGGCCGGCCCGCCACGCCGCCTCGATCCACAGCGCCTTGTCCTCGGGCTCGAGGGGGTTGCCCTTGCTGGCGATGAGCGGGTCGAGCGCATCGAGCACGCCCTGCCAGTCCTGGCGGCTGCGGTGGGCGAGGGCCAGCTCGATCCGGGCGTCGATGTGGCTGGGGACGCGCGCCAGGATCTTGCGGCACCCCTCGATGATGACCTTGGGCGGGTCGAGCGACTGCTCGGCCATCTGGCGGACCAGGTCGAGCAGGTCGTCAAAGCGCTGCTGCTGATACAGCAGGTCGCCGAGGTAATCGCGCAGCCGGAAGCTGCGGCTCGATTTCTCGATGCCCTTGATGACGAGCTGCTCGATCCGGGGCAGGAACTCGGGGTGCTCCTCGCGCAGCTGGTCGCACATGTCGAGCGCCTTCTCGGTCCACTCGTCCACGCCGAGCATCTCACCGATCGCCTCGAGCCGCTGCTCGCCGCTGATCTCGCCGGTGGTCTTGAGTTCCTGCTCCATGCGCGTGAGCGCCTCGCGCTTGCGGACGGTGTCGATCTCGGCGCGCACGTATTCGACCGACGAGCGGCTTTCCTCGGGGACCAGTTCCTCGGCCTGCTCGATTGCTTCCTCGGCCTCGTCGATCTTGCCGGTCGACAGGTAAATGCGCGCCAGCCGCTGGTGGCCGCGCCATTCCTCGGGCAGAAGGTCGAGCATGTTGCGCAGGACCTCGGCCGCGTCCTCGTTCTCGTTGCGGTCGGCCAGCATCTGCGCATAGGTCAGGTAGGTGTCGGGGTCGGCGTCGCCCTCGCTCGTGAGGCGCCGCAGGTGGTCCTTGGCCTTCTCGGGCTGCTTGCGCTCCATGTAGTAGTTGGCGAGGTGGCGCGCCAGATAAAGCCGGTGCGGGTCCTCGACGAGCGCCTTCTCGAGGAGCACGGCGCCTTCCTCGCGCACCGGCTCGATCGGGTTTTCGATCATGAGCAGGCCGAGGTTGACGCGGATCTCGCCGTTGTCGGGGAGGAGCTCGAGCAGGTCCTTGTAAAGCCGGATCGCCTGCCGGTGGGGCGGGCCTTCCTTGGCGGCGAGGCGCTGGACCTGGTCGATCACCTGCGCCACGTCGCCGAGCTTGACCATCAGCCGCTGGCGCAGAAGCATCAGGTTCATGTCGAGCTTCATCTCGCCGGCCTCGATCAGGTCCAGGGCTTCGCGGTCGCGGCCCAGGGCGAGGTAATCGTCGAGGATGCGGCGCGTGAGGCCGGCCTGGCCCGGGCGCAGCGACCGGAGCAGCTCGAGGCACTCGAGCGCGCGCTGCGGGTCGCCCTGGATCCGGTAGGCCTGTTCCAGCGCCTGAAGCAGTTCCTCGTCGCCGCGGTATTCCTCGGGCAGGAGCCGCTCGATCGCGGCGATCGCCTTGGCCGGCTCGTTCTCGGACACGTAAAGCAGGCCGCACAACCGAAGCAGGCCGGCGTCGCCCGGCTTGAGCCTGAGGCTCGCGCTCAGCGAGCGCAGCGCCAGGTTGATCATTTCATGCCCGTAGGCGAACAGGCCGACCTTGTGCAGGACGAACGCCGTCAGCCGCTCGATCACGAGCAGCAGGATCGGCACACCCAGGATCAGGATCGGGACGAGGATCATCACCGGCGGGGAAATGGCGCTGATCTCGCCGGTCTCGCCCATGTCGAGCGACGCGAGCCCCGCGGCGATGAACAGCATCGGGGCGAGGTGGTTGATGAACACCGCCAGCAGCGGCCGCTTGTCCCACAGCGGGTTGAGATGACTGAAGTATAGCCACAGCCACAACACCACGAGGCCCAGCGCGCAGGCGCCCAGGTACGGGAACGAGCGCCACGATTCGGGCAAAACCGGCGCGATCACGTCGACGTTGGCGAGCTTGAGCGCCGACGCGACAGGCTGCGACGCCAGAGCCACGGCCAGAACCAGCAGCCCCAGCGATGGCAGAAAGTAGGTCTGTTTGGGCGTATGGATACTCACAGGCTGATTATGTGGAAAGCTCAAGGGATCGCCAAGTTAAAAAATGCCCGCGCCGGCAAGATTCACGCGCCAAACCCCCGCGGCGGCGTCGGCGGTCATTTATGTCGCGGAGGCGCGGAGGCAGGCAGAGATGCGGAGAAGATGAATACGCCAAGGCGCCAAGTTTGCCAAGTTCGCCAAGAAGAGGGGATTTTGATCATTTGAATTTGTTTCGGATTTCGGATTTCGAATTTAGGACATTTACGTTTGTTTCGAATTTCCGTCCGATTCGGCTTGATTTCGAGTGATTGTTCAACCCTTCGCGCGACTAACAATCGAACGGCGGCTCTCGTACGTCCTTGGCAGGAAGGCCGGGAGCCCGTAAAATGGTTTCGGATGTCGGGGATGAGCCTATCATCCTTGAATGACAAAGGAGCGGAACATGTTTTTCGATCCACATTACATGTTGTTCGTGATGCTGCCCAGCTTGCTGCTTGCGTTGTGGGCGCAGGGCAAGGTCAAGTGGGCGTTTGCAAAATACAGCAAGGTCCGGTCGAGCTCCGGGATGACCGGCGCGCAGGCCGCCGCGCAGATGCTGACCGACGCCGGGCTCGGCAACCGGGTCGGCATCGAGCGCGTCAGCGGGTTCCTGAGCGACCACTACGACCCGCGCACCAAGGTGCTGCGCCTGAGCCCGGAAGTGTATGACAGCCGCAGCCTGGCCGCGGTCGGCATCGCCTGCCATGAAGCCGGCCACGCCGTCCAGGACGCGACCAACTACGCGCCGCTGGTCGTCCGCAACGCCATCGTCCCGACGGCCGGGATCGGCTCCAACCTGGGCGTCTGGCTGGTCATCATCGGCCTGATCATTGGCTCGCTCAAGCTGGCGTGGGTCGGCGTGATCCTGTTCGGGGCGGTCGTGGTGTTCCAGTTCGTGAACCTGCCGGTCGAGTTCAACGCCTCCAACCGGGCCAAGAAGATGCTGCCGGCGCTGGGGATCATCTCCGGCCGCGAGGAGTCGAAGGCGATCGACAGCGTGCTCGACGCCGCCGCGATGACCTATGTCGCCGCGACCGTCGGCGCCGTCCTGCAGCTTCTCTATTACATCATGCTGCTGACCGGCCGCCGGGATTGATCCGCCGGCGTCGCCTCGAAAACCAACACAGGGCCGGGTTCGCCACCCGGCCCTACTTTTTTGGAGCGTCTTGAACGAAGCACGCCCGGCGCGAATTCGCGCCACGGGGACGGCCGCCCGGCCTACTTCAGCGCTTCGGCCACCTCTTCGCGGCTGACGTCGTTGTAGATGCCGACGCGGCCGATCGCCTCGGGCAGCACGAACCGGATGCGGCCGTCGCGGACTTTCTTGTCGGCGCCCATCGCGCGCCAGTAATCGTCGATCGAATACTCGGGCATGCGCGTCGGCAGGCCGGCGCGCTCGAGGAGCGCCTCGACCCGTTGGGCGTCGGCCTGGCCGACCATGCCGCGCCGCGCGGCAAGACGCATGGCGGCGGCCATCCCCATCGCGACCGCCTCGCCGTGGCGCAGCGATTGATACTGCGTGAGTTTTTCGGCGGCGTGGCCGAACGTGTGGCCGAAGTTGAGGATTGCGCGCAGGCCGCCCTCGCGCTCGTCGCGCGCGACGACGTCGGCCTTGATCTCGCACGAGCGCCGAATGAGCCGCGTGAGCACTTCCGGATCGCGGCTGAGCGCCGCATCAATGTTGGCTTCGATGTAGGCGAACATCTCCGCGTCGGCGATGATGCCGTACTTGATCACCTCGGCCATGCCGGCGCGCAGCTCGCGCTCGGGAAGCGTGCCGAGGAAGTTCAGCTCGATCCCGACGAACGTCGGCTGCCAGAACGCGCCGATGAGGTTCTTGCCGGCGGGGTGATTGACGCCGGTCTTGCCGCCGACGCTCGAGTCGACCATCGCCAGCAGCGTCGTCGGCAGCTGAATAAACGGCACGCCGCGCATGAAGCTCGACGCGGCGAACCCGGCGATGTCGCCGACGATCCCGCCGCCCAAGGCGATGATCCCGCTCTGGCGCGTGTGGCGATTGGCCAGCAGGTGGTCGTAAATCGCGGACACCGTGGCGAGCGTCTTGTTTTCCTCGCCGCCGGGGATCTCGCAGAGCGAAACGGCGTAGCCGGCCGACGTCAGGATGTGACTTACCGAGCTGATCCACTGGGGGCCGATTTCCCGGTTGGTGACGAGGGCGCACGGGCGCGGCGGGAAAACCGGCGCGAGCGCCTCGCCGAGCCGCTCGATCCAGCCGGCGCCGATGCGGATCGGATAGGAACGGTCGCCGAGCTCGACGCGAAGGTCGGTGGTCGTCATGATTTGCTCTCCGCGGCTTGAAGTCCGTTGAGGATGGCCTCGACGACCTGCTCGTGCGAGCGGCCGTCGGTGGCGATGCGCAGCCGGATGCGGCCGTAGGCTTCGCGGCGCTGGTCGAGAAGGTTCTGGATGTTGCCGCGCGGATCGGGCCCCTGCAGCAGAGGCCGGTGCGAGTGCCGCTTGGTGCGCTCGTAGATCGTCTCGGCCGAGGCGTCCAGAAGGACGCAGCGGCCGGCCTGCTCGAGCGCGGCGATGTTTTCCGGCCTCAGGACCAGCCCGCCGCCGGTCGCGATGACGTAATGCGAATACTGCGCCAGACTCTTCGCGATCCCCGACTCCAGGTCGCGGAAGAACGGCTCGCCGTCCTCGGCGAAGATCCGCGAGATCGTCTTGCCCGCCTTGCGCTCGATCAGGTCGTCGGTATCCACAAAGCGCCAGCCGAGCCGCTGCGCCAGGCGCCGGCCGACCGTGCTTTTGCCGGTCCCCATGAAACCGGCAAGGATGATATTCTTCACTTCGGGCGGGACGTTGGCGTCGGGGGTCATGTGAGCGCGGCCTTTCAGTCGAAACGATGCGGGTCCATATTCGCAAAAACAAAATCGAATGAGAAACGAGAAATGTATCGATTGCGGAACGAATACACGACAATTGAGGGCTGCCCGGGAGAATGGTAATGTTTGTCTGGAGGAAATTCCTATGGTCAGGGCGATCTGGTTGGCGATTTTCCTGATGCTGGCGGGCTCGGCGTGGGCGGCCGATCTCGCCGCGGTCAAGCAGGCGGCGATCGGCGAGGCCGAGGCGCTCGCGCCCGACATGGAGCGCCTGGCGCGCGAACTGTGGCAATACTCCGAGCCGTCGATGAAGGAAGAGAAGTCGGCCGAGCTCCTGGCGAAATACATGGAGAAGCAGGGCTTCAAGGTCGAGCGCGGCGTGGCCGGCATGAAGACGGCGTTCGTCGCGACATGGAGCATGGGGGGCAGCGGCAAGCCGGTCGTCGGGATCCTCGCCGAATACGACGCCCTGCCCGGCGTCGGCAACGAGGCCGTCCCGCGCAAGCAGCCCGTCGGCGGCAAGATCACGCCCGGCCACGGCTGCGGCCACAACCTGTTCGGCGCGGGCTCGGTCGGCGCGGCGGTGGCGCTCAAGCGCGCCATGCAGAAAAACAAGGTCCAAGGCACCGTCAAGTTGTTCGGCTGCCCGGCCGAGGAGATCGCCGTCGGCAAGGTCTACATGGCCAAGGCGGGCGCGTTCGGCGACCTCGACGCCGTGATGGACTGGCACCCGCACCCGTTCACCGACGTGAACAACATCTCGAGCCGCGCGGCCAACATTTTCCAGGTCGAGTTCTACGGCAAGACGGCGCATTCCTCCGGCGACCCCTGGAACGGCCGCAGCGCCCTGGACGCCGCGCAGCTCATGAACATGGCCGCCGACATGATGCGCGAACACGTCCCGCCGACGACGCGGATCCACTACGTGATCAGCGACGGCGGCAGCGCCCCGAACGTCGTCCCCGACTACGCGCGCGTCTGGTATTTCGTCCGCGAGGTCGACCGCGAGTCGGTCGAGAAAACGTATCAGTGGCTTGTGGACGCGGCCCGCGGCGCGGCGCTCATGACGCAGACGCGCGAGAAGGTCACGCTCATCAGCGGCATCTACAATCTGAACCTCAACCGGCCGTTTCAGAAGGCCGAGGAAAAGAATTTGCAGCTCGTCGGCGCGCCCAAATACACGCAAGAGGAACAGGCGTTCGCCAAGGCGATGCAGCGCGAGCTCGGCGTCCAGGAAGCCGGGTTCGACGACACGGTCCACGCGCTCAAGCCCGCGCCCGAGCCGGTCAGCGGGACCTCGACCGACGTCGGCGACGTGAGCTGGAACGCCCCGACGGTGACGCTCAAAGTCGCGACCGCGCCGGCGGGCGTGCCGTGGCACAGCTGGGCGGTGGCGGCCAGCGGCGGCACGAGCGGCGGGATGAAGGGGGCGGTCGTCGCGGCCAAGGTCATGGCGGCCACCGGCGTCGACATGATGATGGACCCGGACCTGCTAGCGCTGGCCAAGAAGGCGTTCGAAGAATCGACCGCCGGCAAGCCCTACAAATGCGCGCTGCCGGCCGACCGCAAGGAAGTGATATTACCCGGCCGCACGGCGGAAAAATAAAGGCAGGTTCACATGAGCGTTCTTGCAGGCAAGCACATCGTCGTCATCGTTTCAGGGGGGATCGCGGCTTACAAGTCAGCGGACCTCGTCAGCAAATTGAAAAAGGCCGGGGCCGACGTGCGCGTGGCGATGACGCGCGCGGCAAAGGAGTTTGTCGGCGTCGTGACGTTCGAGACGCTCGCCGGCCACCCGGTCTACCAGGACGTCTTCGAGCGGCCGGCGGCGTGGGAGATGGAACACATCTCGTGGGCGCGGTGGGCGGACGCGATCGTCGCCGCGCCGGCCACGGCGAACCTGCTCGCCAAGCTCGCGCACGGGTTCGCCGACGACGCCTCGACGACGCTCACGCTGGCGTTCCGCGGCCCCCTGTTCATTGCGCCGGCGATGAACAGCGCGATGTGGGAACACCCAGCGACGCAGGAAAATTTGAAGACGCTGCTCGCGCGCGGCGTGCGCCTCATCGAGCCGGGCTCGGGCGCGCTGGCGTGCGGCGAAGTCGGCCCGGGGCGGATGGCCGAGCCGGCCGACATCATTGTCGCGCTCGAGAAATATTTCGAGACAGGCGCGCCGCTCTCAGGGAAAACCGTTTTGATCACCGCCGGCCCGACGCGCGAGGCGCTCGACCCGATCCGGTTCATCAGCAACAAATCGACGGGGAAAATGGGCGCCGAGCTGGCCGCCGAGGCCGCCGCGCGCGGGGCGCGCGTGCTGCTCGTTCACGGCCCGATGAGCGCGCCGGTTCCGGCCGGCGTTGAGGCGTACCCGGTCGAGTCCGCGCGGGAACTTCTCGCGAAAGTTCAGGAATTCTGGCCGAAAACCGACATCGCGATCTTCGCGGCGGCGGTCGCCAACTACGAAAGCGGCGCGGCCGAGGCGGGCAAGATCAAGGGCGGCGAGAAGTTAACATTGGAATTAAAGCGCACGCCCGACATCGCCGCGTGGGCCGGCGCCAACAGGCGCCAGGGGCAGCTGCTCGTCGGCTTCTGCGCCGAGAGCCAGGACCTCATCGCGGCCGCGAAGAAAAAACTGGACGAAAAAAAACTCGATCTCATCTGCGCCAACCCGATCGGCGAGCCGGGCGTGGGGTTCGAGGCCGCCGACAACCGCGTGACGCTCATCGACCGCGCCGGCAAAGAGGAGCAATCCCCCACCGCCGCCAAGCGCGATATCGCCGCGTGGATTTTCGATCATATCCAAGGCGGGTCGGGTCTCTGACCCGACTTCGAAGCCAAAGAATATCTCACTGCCAAAACGCAAAGGGGTGTATAGCGATGATGCGCCTGCGGACGGACACGGACGGGCACGGACGGACACGGACCGACTCGAACCTCGGCGCGCTGTGCTGGATTTTGATCGTTTTATTCCTGGCCGGAACCGGGGCTCGCGCCAATGGGGTCGAATGCCTCGGCGTCATCGGCGAATGCGTGTCCGCTTTCGCCGTTCAGGGTCACTACGTCTACGCGGCCGGCGGCTACACGCTCCACGTCATCGACATCGCCAACCCCGCCAAGCCAACCGAGGTCGGATGGGCACGGTCGGAATACCACATCAACTCGGTCGAAGTGCTCGGATCGATCGTGTATCTCGGATGCGACGAAGACGGCGGCGTTCAGATGGTCGACGTCGCCGACCCGGCAAAACCGAAGACGAAGAAAATCGACGAGAACGAAAAAATGGGCGGCAACACGCACACCGTAATCGAGCTCATGGGCAAGTATTTAATTTACCGGTCGTCGGGCAGCCTCCTGGGCACGCATTGGTTTGAGGTTTATGATGTCAGCGGCATGCCTCGTCCCATCACCGATGGTCTTCACGACGATGATGTTCGCTGCGCATATGCGACCGATGGCCAACAGATCTTCTGCACAAAAGTTATCTCCGAAAAGGGCAGTCGCGTTATTTGCATCGAGGACCGCACGTCAACCACGGCAAAAAGGATCGGGCAGTTGAACAGTGCTGAAGGGCTTGAAGTCGAGCTCGGCTTTCACTTCGACAAAAACACCGGCAAGCTCACATTCGGGATGGAGGGCGTAAAATCAGCATTGCCGATCGCTAATTGGCCCAATGCGGAAAGGGTCTGGCCGAGCACCGAGGGCGAAGCGCGCGAGCCGGACCCGGAAATGAAATATTCGGGCGAATCCGTCCTTGAATTGGATGATGGGGCGCTGGTGATCAAGAACAAAAAAAATGGCCGTGAGATCAGCCGCTGGGGGACGCGGCTCTTCGCCGACATCGTGAAGGTCGCCGACCGCAAGGCTTACGTCATCGGCGGGGACCGGCTGTCGATCGTCGATTGCGCCGACCCGGGTAGGCCGGGGTTGATTTCGCAATATCCATTAAGCGGCGAGACGCGGGCGTGCGCGATCGAGAACGATGCGTTGTTCCTGATCAATAAAGACGGGGATCTTTTCACGATCGACATCGCCGAGCCGACTTCGCCCACGCTGGCGGGGACGATGCATTTGAACAGCGACACATTCGCGCTGACGGCGTCGGGTGACCGGCTGTATGCCGCGTCCAAATCGGGGTTGAACGTATACGACATCAAAAACCCCGCAAAACCCGCGGCGATCGGGCGGTTTGAAACCGAAAAACCCGCGTGCGACCTGGCGACGTCGGGCTCGCTCGTGTACCTGATGCATGCCGATTCGCTCAGTATCGTCGACGCGTCCGACACGACTAAACCAATCCTTTGCGGCAAGCTGGACGTCAAGTGGCGCGGCGACGACGAAGAGCCCGACGAGGATGCCCGGCTCGCGCTCAAGCGGCTCGGAAATATTCTCTACCTGGTTTCGAGCAATCATGACGGGGTGGCATACGATTCGCACGTCAAAATCGTGGACGTAACGAATCCGGCCGAGCCCGCACTTGTCGGGGGAACAGGCGCCACGTGCAGCGACGACGAAAAGGCCTCGCCCAAAATCACTGCTGCGAAGCGGCCGGCGACGAAGGCGACCGGCTGGCTCCTCGCGTTGCCGGCCGGATTTCACATTTCAAACCAGAACGGCCATGAACTCCATGTCTTCGATCTGTCGGACCCGAAGAAACCCGCGCTGATCGGCATTTACGAATCCATCCACGATCCCTACACGTCGGCGTTCCTGTTCAAGGACCGCATCTACAAGCCCGACGGCGACGGCGGGCTGTTGATTCTGGGCTCGGGCAAGTAACCGCAAACGCTTGCAAAAAGCTGTGCGTTTGGGATAAATATTTCGTTCGCATTCAGGATCATTTTTGCGGCGGGATTTTTTTCATGAAGAAGAGCACGAATATCACGCTCAGCCTCGTCACGCTCGTGGCGGCGGCGCTCACGTGGAGCTGCTCGGACCACAACCCGAACGCGCCCGCCGGTTCGACCGGCCAGACGAGCGGCACGACGACGGCCGGCCGGCCGCACATGCTGATCCCGGTTCACGGCGGCTCGGGCGCGAGCAGGGCGTCGGGCGCGACGGCAGGGGGCTCGAGCTCCAAGGGCTCGATCTCGCGCGGCGGGTTCGGCGGCTCGTCGGCCCGCGTAAGCGCGTAATCGCCATGCGTCGCATTCAAATCAACCCGCGGCCGGACTGGCAGAAAAAAGTCGAGGAAACCGGGCTGGTGTTCCATACGGCCGGCGGAGTCCCGTACTGGGACGAGTCGGCGTATTACGAATTCAGCATGGCCGAGGTCCTCGAAATCGAGAAGGCGACCAACGAGCTCTCGAGGATGTGCATCGAGGCGGCGCGCGCGGTGATCGAGGGCAACCGCCTCGCCGAGCTGAAAATCCCGGAGACGGTCTGGGAGCCGATCTGGGACGCGTGGGAGAACGAGCCGCCCTCGATCTACGGCCGGTTCGATCTCGCCTGCGACGGCAACGGCTCGATCAAGCTCCTCGAGTTCAACGCCGACACGCCGACGTCGCTCCTCGAGGCGGCCGTGGCGCAGTGGTTCTGGCTTCAGGAGACGCGCCCGCGCAAGGACCAGTTCAACTCGATCCACGAGCGCCTCGTCAAAAAGTGGGAAGAGCTCAAGCCGCGGCTCGACGGCGGCACGCTGCACTTCGGCTACGTGGACGACCCCGAGGACGTCATGACGGCGACCTACCTGCGCGACACCGCGCAGCAGGCGGGGATCAAGACCGACTCGATCCTGATGGGCGAGATCGGCTGGGACGGCGGCAAGCGCCGATTCGTCGACATGAACAACAAGCCGATCGACGCCATCTTCAAGCTGTATCCGTGGGAGTGGCTGGTGCACGAGCGCTTCGCGCCGGAGCTGATCGAGTCGTATCGGTCGACGCAGTGGATCGAGCCGATCTGGAAAATGGTCCTGTCGAACAAGGGCATCCTGCCGGTGCTGTGGGAGCTTTACCCGGACCACCCGAACCTGCTCGAGGCGCATTTCGGCGATCCGCATGGGATGAAGGAATACGCCAGGAAGCCGCTCCTTTCGCGCGAGGGGGCGAACGTGAGCCTCCGCGGCGCGGAGGGCGTCACGGAAACGGCCGGCGAGTACGGCCAGGAGGGGTTTATCTATCAAAAGCTCGCGCAATTGCCGGTTTTCGACGGGATGCGGCCGGTCGTCGGCAGCTGGCTCGTCGACTGGGAGGCGGCCGGGATGGGGATCCGCGAATCAACCGGCCCGATCACCGACAACCTAAGCCGCTTCGTGCCGCATTTGATCGGGTGAATTTTTACGCCAATGCGCCAAGATGATTCTATCCTATAGTCCTTGGCGGGCGTGGCGTCTTGGCGTATTGAAATTTACACGCTGAACAAAATATTCAGAATGTCGCCGTCCTGGACGACGTATTCCTTGCCTTCGAGGCGGAGCTTGCCGTGTTTCTTGGCTTCGGCGTACGAGCCCGCCGCGAGGAGCTCGTCCCAGCGGATCACTTCGGCGCGGATGAAGCCGCGCTCCAAATCGCTGTGGATCGCGCCGGCGGCGGGCTGGGCCGTCGTGTCGGCCATGATCGTCCAGGCGCGGCACTCGTCGGGGCCGACCGTGAAGAACGAGATCCGCCCGAGCAGCTCGTAGCACATGCGGATGACGCGGTGCGCGGCCGGCTCGGCGATGCCGTAGTCGGCGAGGAACGCCTCGCGGTCCTCGGCCGGCAGCTGCGCGATTTCCATCTCCATCTGGCCGCAGAGCCGGCCGGCCATCGTGCCGGGGGCTTCGGCGAGCGCGCCAAGCGCGACCGGCTCGGCGCCGTGCTCCTTCCACTGGTCCTCGCCGTCGTTGACGAGGAACATCGTCGGCTTGAGCGTGAGGAGCTGGAACCCGCGGAGCGATTTCTTCTGTTCCTCGTCGAGCTTGACCGTGCGCGCCGGCTGGCCCTGCTCCAGGGCCGCCTGGACGAGCTTGCACGCGTCCATCTCGATCTGGAGGCCGCGTTTTTCGGCCGTCGGGGCGCGCTGGATCTGCTTGTCGATCCGCTCGAGGCGGGTCTCGATCTTCTTGAGGTCGCTGAGAGCCATTTCGAGCGCGATCGCCTCGATGTCGGCGGCCGGGTCGGGGGCGTCGCCGGCGGCGTTGACGAACCCGCGCACGACGACCAGGAGCGCGTCGGTGACGGCGACCTCGGCCATCTGCTTTTCGCCCAGGGCCTCGCCGCCGGGGGCGTCTTCCTGGCGCGCGACGGCCGCCAGGTCCAAATACTCGACCGTCGCCGGCGTGTGCTTCTTCGGCTTGAACAACTCGGAGAGCTTGTCGAGGCGCGAGTCCGGGACCTTGACGATGCCGTGGTGCGTCTCGGCGCGGCCGGTCGAGAACGCCGACGTGGCCACCTGCTGGCCGGTCAAGGCGTTGAACACGGTCGTTTTGCCGCTGGTCTGAAACCCAATGATGGCGATCTTCATCCTCGCGCTCCTTTGGTAGGTCGGCTCTACGAGCCGACTCCGGAAAAAGTCGGCTCATAGAGCCGACCTACCACTTTACACAATGTACACAAGCAAGCAACTTGATCGTTTGCGTTGGGCTCGGGCAGAATAAGCGCGATGAGCAGGAAGAAGGACAAGACTCCCAACGAGCCGCCGCCGAGCCGGTGGCTGGCGACGGCGACGCGGCTGCGGCGGATCAAGCGGCGCTGGCAGATGCTGCGCCTGGGCGTGCGCGTGCTGGTCGTCATGCTGCTGCTGCTGGCCGGCGCCGTCCTGTTCGCGCTGTTCTACCCGCTTTCGATCCCGTGGCTGGACGAACGCATCAAGGCGCGCTGGGCCGACACGGTCGGGCTCAAGCTCGATTACAACCGCTCGACGATCCGGCTGGCGCGCGCCGAGCTGAGCTTCGAGGAGCCGGTCCTGATCGACCCCGAAACCGGCGAGCGGCTGGTTGACCTGCGGCGGGTCGAGCTGAGCGGCTCGCTCCTGCAGATGATTTTCGGCCGTGGGCCGCGCGTCATCGAGTCGCTGCGGCTGGAGGGCCCGGCGGTGGTGCGCGTGGCGACGCGCGACGAGCGCCTCCAGCTGCTCCCGCCGTGGCCGCGCGTGATCGACATCGTCCGGAAGAGGCTCGAGAGCAAAACAAACGCCGGGCCGCCCAAGGCCGTCCTCAAGCAACTGACGCTCGCGCCGGTGGACCTGCGCTGGATCGAGCAGGGCGAGGCGGGCTCGCGCGTGCGGCTGTCGCTGGAGGGCATGGCGCTGACGGTGGATTTCGAACGGCGGTCGCGGCCGCGGCGGCTCATGCTCGCCGGCAGGCTCGCCGAGGGGCCCGGCCCCGGGCGCCCCTTCATGCTGACCGTCCGCCCCGACGAAAGCGCCGGCGCGGCCGACCTGCAGCTGCGGCTCGACTCGTTCAACAGCGGCGAGTTCCGGTTCTCGAGAATGCCGGTCGATCTCAACACGGGCCAGATCCTGGCCAGCGCGCGCCTCGAGCGCAACGGCCGCGGCGAGTGGATCTCGAAGGGGGGCGGGCAGCTCGACGGCGTCCGCGTCAGGGACCGCGACGGCCAGTCGGTGATCGTCGGCCTCGTCCAGACGCGGTGGGTCGCGCGGCTCGACCCGCTGGCCCGCCAGGTCGCGATCGAACAGCTCGACGTGAACGGCCCCAACAGCGTGGCGCGGCTCGTGGGCTGGGCGGGGACGCGCCGGCCGTGGCCGTACGGGCTGCGCGTCAAGGAATTCTCCACCGGCGGCGACGAGCTCAAGCTGATCGCCAACCGCCTCCTGCCCGCGGGGCAGCTGGCCTCCTCGCCGGCAAGCTCGGTCAAGCTGGTCGGGAGCTTCTTCGGCGACTCGGCGACGACGATCCCGACGCGCGCCGAAATGAGCGCGCGGGCGTCGGGCCTGGAGTTCCTGCTGCCGCACATGCCCGAGCCGCTGCACGGGGTGTCGGGCCGGATCGAGCTGACGTCGACGACGCTCGCCGTGAACCAGCTCACGGGCCGATACGACCGGACGCAGGTCGTGGTGGAAGGGCTGGCGGTCGGGAACCTGCCGCGCGAATTCCAGGAAGTGGGGCTGGCGTGGCGGACGGTCGGCGACGGCGACGTGGACGGGAGCGGCACGCTGCGGTTCGAGACGCCGCATGGCGTCCGGCTGACGACCGCCCTGAAGCGGGCGCAGATCGACGGCGGGATCCGGTTCCGCGACGCGGTGATCCGCGACCCGCGCCTGCCCGACCGCATCAGCCGGCTCTACGGCCGGATCCAGCTGCGCGGCAACGAGGCGCGGATCGAGGGACTCGAGGCCCAGCTCGGCGGCACGCGGCTGTTCGCGGACGGCTCGCTGGTCGGAACCGAGTCGGTGTGGACGTCGCCCACGCTCACGCTTTCGGCGCGGGTCGGCGGCGATCTGCAGACCGTGCGGGGTCAGGTCGTCGAGGCGGCGAAGACGGCGGGCGTGGACCTGGGCGGGTTGCCCCCGGCGCTGGGCAGCGGCGAAGCGGCGGCGCAGGTCCGCGACTTCCCGCTGGCGCTCTGGCGGACGCGGCCGATCCAGGCGACGATCAAGCTTCAGGATTTCGCGACGACGGTGACGGCGGGGAGCCTGCCGGCGCCGCTCCACGTCGCAGGCGACGTCGACGGCCGCGGCACCGTGCGGCTCAGCGCATCGCAAGGCCTGCCGGTCGAGCTCGACGGCCAGGCGACGATCCACAAAGGGCGCGCCCGCGGCGCGGGGATCCCGCCGGTCGGCAAGGTCGGCGGCAAGGTCGGCTGGTCGAACGGGACGGTCCGGTTCGAGAAGTTTACGGCCGAGCTGCTCGGCGGCCGCGTGACGGTCAGCGGGATGGTCAGCGGCCGGCCGCGGCCGTGGGTCAAGCCGCACGGCAAGCTGGCGGTCGAAGTCTCGACGCCGCTCGGCAACGCGCTCGCCCAGGCCGAGCGGCGCGGCATCGGTCCGCGCCGGTTCGGGTTCACCGAGTTCGGCGGCGACGCCACGGTCAAGGTCAACCTGAACGGGCCGCTCGCCGACTGGCGCAGGCTGGCCTGCACGGGCCGCCTCGATGTCGACGACTTCTACACCAGCTTCAGCGTCGCGCGCGTGGGCGGGCCGCTGCGGATCCGGCACCTGGGCGTCGAGCTGGGCGAGGACCGGCTGAGCATCGAGCCGCTGACCGGCAGCTTCGGCAACGTCGCGCTCAACGCCGAAGGGGCGCTCAAGCCCGGCGGCGGGCTTCTCAACCTGCGGCTCAGCGGCGACCTGGCCGAAATGAAACGACGCTCCCCGCCGGGGCTCGAGAAGTTCGACGTCGGCGGCTCGGCCACGATCGAACACCACCAGAAGATCGAGCCGCGCCCGGGCTTCACGCCGCCGCGGGACTGGGCCGGCGTGATCGCGTATTTCGGCCGGCTGCGCGACCAGGAGCAGGGGCTCGCGCAACTGCGGCAGGATTGGAGCTGGGACTTCGACGGCTCGATCCGGATGAGCAAGGGCGAAATGACGTTCTGGCGCATGCCGACGCCGCTGCGCGGGATCACCGGGATGGTGTATTACACCGACGGCCGGCTGTGGTCGGCCGAGCCGCTCGAGGTCAGCCCCGGCGTCCATTCGCGCAATGTCCGGTCGACGCTCGAGATCACGTGGACGCACGACCGGCCGCCCCGCGGAAGCCTCGCCTTCGGCCTGACCGGCGAGCACTTCTCGCTCGACGAGTGGATCGGGCCGTGGCGGCAGCGCTGGGGCACGCCCAAGCCGCCGCCGCCCGACATCCCATACGACGCGACCCTGAAGCCGGACTTTACGATCCGCGGCACGTTCCGGACCGCGTCGGGCCAATACAAGGGCGTGCAGTGCCGCGACGCCGACGGGATCCTTTCGCTCGACGATTTCCGCGGCAAACCGGCCATGCTGCGCTGGTACCTGTCGCAGGCGTCGGTCTACGACGGCAAGGCGGACATCAGCGGTTCGGTCTACAGCCGCCGCATGAACGTGAAGTTCGAGACGCGCAAGGTCGAGCTGCGGCCGCTGGTCGAGGCGCTCGCGAAGAAACAGAGCCCGGGCGGCCTGCTGTCGGGCAACGTCACCGGCCAGATCGAGGTGGCCAAGGACTTCCGGACCGACGCGCCGGTCACGGGCAAGGGCCAGATCCACATCGAGCAAAGCCGGCTGGTTTCCAACGCGATCCTGCACAGCCTCGGCGGGCTGCTGCGGCTGCCGCTGCTCGAGGACATCTCGTTCTCGAGCATCCACGGACCGTTCACGATCGCCGACAAGCGCGTCGCGAGCCCCAACCTCGTGTTCGACAACCCGATCATCAACCTGAAAGTCAGCGGGTCGGTCGGGTTCGACAAGACGCTGGACATGAAAATCGCGGCGCAGGTGCTGCAGATCGCCTCGAGCGTGCCGCTGGTGGGGACGGCGGTCGACGTGCTCAACGAGCTGGTCGGCCGCGTGATCCGCGTCCAGGTCCGCGGCACGACCGAGGACCCCAAAATCACCCCGCTGTGATCGGTTGATTGCGGCTATCGCCTCGGCGCCAGCGCCGTCATGAAGAAAACGGCCGATTGCACGAGGATGATCGCCGGGCCGGGCGGCACGTCGAAGCGCCACGCCGCCGCCATCCCGATGACGATCGAAACCAGTCCCAGCCCGACCGAGATCAGCGTCATGGCCAGGAACGTCCGCGCCAGAAGCCGCGCCGTGGCCGGCGGGATCACCAGCAGCGCCGCGATCAGCACCACCCCGACAATCTTGACCGCGATCACGACCGTGACGGCGAGGAATACGGCCAGGATGTAGTCGTCGCGGGCGACGCGCAGGCGGTCGGCGCGGGCCAGCTCGCGGTCGAACGACGCATACGCCCAGCGCCCCCACAGCGGCAGCGTCCCGAGGCTTGCCACGACCGCCATTCCGGCAAGCACCAGGTCGCCCGGCCGGATCGCGAGGATGTCGCCGAACAGGATCGAGAACGCGTCGGCGGTGTAGTTGCGCTTGAGCGAGAGGAAGATAATCCCCAACGCCATCGACGTGGCGAAGAAAATCCCGATCGCGGTGTCGCCGCTGATCCGCGTGCGCTGCTGGACCCAGTGGATCCCGAGCGCCACGGCGACCGTGAACGGCAGCGCGACGACCAAATAGTGCTCGCAGCCGATCAGGAGCGCCAGCGCGACGCCGCCGAACGCCGCGTGGGCGAGGCCGTCGCCCATGAAGCTCATCCCGCGCTGCACCACGAACACGCCGTAGTAGCTGGCCAGGATGGCCACGAGCGCCCCGGCGATCAGCGCGCGCTGCATAAAAGGCATGGATAGGGCTTCAATCATCTTTATCTCATTATGATCTCATTTTCGTGCTCGTGCTCGTAATCGTAATCGTAATCGTAATCGAAAATCGAAAATCGAAACTCGATCCTCAAAACCTGTGCCGGTGGCCCCCGTGACCGAACGCCTGGCCCAAAATGTCCTCCTTCAGCGCCTCCTCGGGCGGGCCGAACGCCACCTGGTGGCGCACCATCACGAGGACGTGCGAGGAGTGGTGGTGCGAGGCGTCCCAGTCGTGCGTGATCATCACGATTGTCGCGCCGGTCCGGGCCTGGTATTTCTCGAGGACGTCGTACATGTCGGCCTCGCCGGCGACGTCCAAGCCGGCGGCCGGCTCGTCGAGCGTGATGAGGCGCGGCCGGCGCGCGAGGGCGCGGGCGAGGTAGACGCGCTGCAGCTCGCCGCCCGAAAGCTTCGCGATCGTGCGGTCGGCCAGCGCCGCCATCCCGACGTGTTCCAACGCTTCCATCGCGGCCTCGCGCTCGGCGCGCGACAGCCGCGCCGGCCAGCGCCCGAGCATCCCGGTCGCGACCAGCTCCACCGCCTTGGCCGGGAAGCTGCGGTCGAGCGTCTTGACCTGCGGGACGTAGCCGATCCAGCCGGCCGGGCAGTCCAGCGGCGGCTTTTCGAAGACGCGCGCGCGGCCCGACGTCGGCTCGGTCAGGCCGAGGATGCAGCGCAACAGCGTGGTCTTGCCCGCGCCGTTGGGTCCGACGATCGTCATGAACGCGCCGGCGGGCAGGGCGAAGTCGATGCCGTCGAGCGCCAGCCAGTCGCCGAAGCGGACCGACACCGACTCGATCTGGACGGCCGGCGCGCTCATTCCAGGCCCTTCCGCAGCGTGGCGGCGTTGGCGCGCAGCAGGTCCCCGATCGAGCCGCCCGGGCCCGGATCGAGCGGGTTGAGCTCGTACAGGCGCACGCCGGCGGCTTCGGCGACGGCCTCGGCGACGCGGCGCGGCAGCTGCGGCTCGGTAAAGACCGACCGGGCGCCCGCGCCCTTGATTTTGGCCGCCAGCTCCATCAGCCCCCGCGGACCCGGCTCCTTGCCCGGTGCGGGCTCGATCACCGCGGCCAGCGGCAGGCCGTAGCGCTTCAGGAGGTAGCGGAACGAAGGGTGAAACAGCACGACCGGGCGGCCGCGCACCGGCGCCAGCGCCCGGCCGAGCTCGCGGTCAAGCCGGTCCATGCGCGCGGCCATGGCCGCCGCGTTGGCGGCGTAGACGCCCGCGCCGGCCGGGTCGATTTCGGCGAGTTTTGCGGCGAGCGCGGGGAGCAGGGCCTTGATCGCCAGCGGGTCGGTCCAGAAATGCGGGTCGGCGCCGTCGTGATCCTCTTCGTGCCCGTGCTCATGGCCGTCGTGAATCCCCTCCCAGCCGAGCCGGAACGGCTGGGGGAGGAGCGGGAGGACTTCGACGCGGCGGGCGGCCGGCAGGCGCGCGGCCCAGCCGTCGAGCGCGGGGCTCACCCAGAAGAGCGTCGCGTCCTGGAGCCGGCCCACGTCCGACGGCCGCGGCGCGTAGGTGTGCGGCGAGGCGCCCGGAGGGAGCAGGCACAGCGCATGCGCGCGCGGGCTCGTGAGCTCGTCCAGGATCGCGGCCAGGGGCCGGACGGTGGCGGCGAAGACCGGCGCCCCGGCCCGGGCCGGGCAAAACGCCAACGAGCAATAAAGCAGAAAAATCCAGAGCGGGCCAAGGCTCGCGCACCGGGCCGGGATGCGGGGTTTTGCCTTCGAAAACATGTATCGAAGCCTGTTGATAATCGTTCTCGGCGCGCCCTATACTGCCATTTCAGTGTAACGGGTGTTATTGATAACCGTCTATCAAAAAGGCATGGGCGATGATCCAGCGCAACACCAGGCAGCGCGATCTGATCCGCGAGGCGATCGCCCGGGCGGGCCGGCCGCTCAGCCCGCGCGAGATCCACGCGCAGTCGCGCCGCGGGCTTCCGGGGCTCGGGATCGCGACGGTCTACCGGCACCTGAGGCGGCTCGTCGAGGAAGGCTGGCTGGTGCCGGTGGAGCTGCCCGGCGAGGCCGCGCGCTACGAGCGGTCCGGCAAGGCGCATCACCACCATTTCCGCTGCCGCAGGTGCCGGCGGATCTTCGAGCTCGAGGGGTGCGCGCTGAAAACGAGGCGGCTCGCCCCGCCCGGCTTTGTCGTCGAGGATCACGAAGTGGTGCTCTACGGCCTCTGCGAGCGGTGCGCCAGGCCCGCGCGCTCCACGCAGCGCCATCCCGGTTGACATTGATTCCCCGCTGGACAACACTGTCCCCATTGCTGATCCGAAGAATTCCGGAGTTGGTCATGAGCACACCGGCCCCCCACCTGATGAACTGCCCGACATGCGCGCAGCCGACCGAGTTGCCGTTCCTGTTCTGCGACCATTGCGGCATGCCGCGCGTCAAGCTCGGCCACTGGCGCCTGGTCCTGAACCTGTCGCTGGCGTTCCTGACGTTCACGAACATCTACCTGGCCAAGGACTACCTGTCGTGGGCATGGCCGCTGTACCTGTATTTCTGGATCTTCTACATCCAGTTCGGGCTGATGCTGATGGCCGGCAGGGCGTGGCTCAAGATGCGGCTGTTCTTCTGGAACATGCTCTTCCTGCTCGTCTTCTTCTTCATGTTCCACTTCATGCAGGACACGAAAACCAACGATTTCCTGTTCTCCTTCATGTCGCCGGGTCAGCCGCTGGCGCCCGACTTCCTGATGGTCGTGGTCGGCTCGCTGCCGTCGATGGCCCGCGACTTCCCGATCCCGTTCTTCAGCGCGCTGGGCGGCGCGCTCGTGTTCGTCTTCGGGCTGAGCTACATCAAGTGGGGGCGCAAGTACGGGTGGGTCAACGCCTACCGGATCGTGATGCTGTCGCTGCTGAGCATCTGTTTCCTCACCCTGGGCGGGCTCGAGCTGGGGCAGTACCTGCACCGGGCCGGCTACTGGCCCGCGCTCGACTGGAACGACCTGCTCAAGGACAAGGCGCTGTTCGACGAGTACCTGGGCCTGGTCACCGTCAACCTGTGGCGCGTGTTCGTTTTCGAGATCGTGATCTACTCGGCGTTCCACAGCTACGCGCTGGTACACCGCACGCCGATGCCGCGGATCGACTTCGCGCCGGGCGAAAGCGCGCTGGTGCGCTCGCTGCTGCGGGTCGTCGCCATGCTGCAGCGCCTCTACAAGGTGCTCGAGCAGATGTGCCTCTACCTGCTCAACACG
Source organism: Candidatus Sumerlaeia bacterium (assembly GCA_039683515.1). Classification (GTDB taxonomy): domain Bacteria; phylum Sumerlaeota; class Sumerlaeia; order MVZB01; family MVZB01; genus JAJFUE01. Next base: position 30,701 of record JBDKRG010000019.1, read on the forward strand.
CTGTGGCTGCTGGCGTGCGACATGCTGCTGGTCGTCAAGGCGTTCCTGCGCGAGCTGGCGCTGCCGACGATCTCGCTCATCGCCACGGCCCTGATGTTCTACGCCCTCATGCACTCGACGATGACCTACATCGAGACCGACCAGGTCTCGCAGATCGTCAAGATCGTCGCGCTGCTGGCCGGCACGCTCCTGTCGCTGATGGTCTTCGTCGCGTGCAAGACGCCGTACCGCTGGAAGCGCGTGCTGAGCTTCTACGGCGAGATGCTCGCGTGGATCCTGCCGAACATGCTGGTGTTCTTCCTGCTGATGTCGGTCTCGCTGTGGATGACCTCGATCGCGCTGAGCAAAAACCCGGCCTTCGCCAAGCTCCCCTACCAGCCGAGGCTGCTGACGGGGATCCTGGGCGCGGTGATGGCGATCATGGTCGTGGTGATCGTGGTCCGCAAGCGCGGGCTGATCGCCCAGCCGCCCCCCGAGCCGGTCCCGGTCGCGCCGGTCAAGGCCGTCAAGGAAAAGAAGTCGTGGAGCCTGCCGATGCCGGGCAAGGTCCGGGAGCGCTACCAGAAGATCGCCGACAGCACGCGCCAGAAGCTCGACGACATGCGCATCGACGAGCACGCCAAGGCGATGAAGGACATGGCGGGCGACGCCAGGGAATTCCTGAAGGACCGGATGAAGCACAAGCCGCTGGTCGTGGACAAGCTCGACCGCGCCGCCGAGCGCTACCAGGCGAAGGTCGCCCAGATCACGACGCTCTCCAACATGCGCTCGACGGTCGACACGCACACCTATGAGCGGCTGATGGGGCAGTATCGCGGCGAGCTCGGGCTGCTCAAGACCGAGCTGGACCAGGTGACGATCGAATACCGCACCACCCTCGCCAAGCGGCAGGAGGAGCTGGTCGGGCTCAAGGCCGAGGAAAGCCTCCTCGCCAAACGCAAGGACGAGATCGAAAAGCTGCGCGAAGCCGGGGTGCTGAACGACCAGGATTACAAGCGCGAGCAGCGGGCGCTCGACGCGAAGCTCCGCGCCGTCCAGGCCAGGGTCGAGTCGTGCCAGGCGATCCTGGACTCGATGGCGACGGGCGCAATGCAGTAGCCCGAGCGTGAGCGAGGGACTGCCGCCAATTTTGCCGTGGGGATATTGATCGAAGGATGGCGGAGAGGCCGGGATTCGAACCCGGGGAAGAGCATTATACCCTTCAACAGATTAGCAATCTGCCGCCTTCAGCCACTCGGCCACCTCTCCGCTCGAGGCGCGGGCAGGCACTCATCCTATCGGCTCGCGCCGGGTCGATCAATCGAAAAGTAGAACCGCGACGGCACGAAGTCGCGAAGAATTCAAAAACGTCCTTCAGGAAATCTGAAAGATATTGCTCACTCGTGTTGCAATCGGATGCAAAGGCGCCGCCCGATTGCTTTCCCTCAGGGGGGCGCGAATTTGCGCCGGAAGCTGGCTTGACAGCTCTTACGGAAACACCCGCTCGCGCCGGGGCCGGGCATTGTAATTGCTTGCCGTTTTGTAACGGTCTCGAATCATGCCCGGGGGAATTGGGATGAAATCGATCAAGTTCACTGTCGCGCTCGCCCTGTTGCTGTGCGCGCCGATCAGCCACGCCGGGCTGATCAACGGCGACTTCTCGGCGGGCTCCACCGGCTGGACGAGCTCCGGCGTGGTGATCTACGGCAGCTCGTTGGCAATCCTGTCCGATTTCACCGGCAATAGCGGCATTTATCAGGGTGTGCAGGTCACCCCCGGCGCCGGCTATCTCTACCAGTTCGATTGGGCGGCCTATCTCGGCGGCGCAATGCCCGGCACGATGGACGCCGTGGATACGTTCACGCCGTCGCTCTATTTCGTCAACGACCTCTCCCAGTTCAGCCTCGATCCGCTCAACCCGGTCTACGACGCCGTCATTCATTTCGGCACCATCGGCGGCCCGCTTGCCGACGGGGGGACCTTCACGTTCTACTTCACGACGCCCTATCAATACGTCATCCCGGTCTTCGAGCTTTACGGCACCAATCTGTTTCCGGACAGCATGGTGATGATCGACAACGTCCGGTTGACCGATCCGCAGTCGCCCGTCGTCCCCGAGCCGGCCACGCTGATGCTGGTCGGCGGCGGGCTGGCCGGGCTGGGGCTGCGGCTGCGGCGCAAGCGCTGAGAATTTCGGATTTGAATGTCCAGTTTTTGAGCAAAGGACCCGCGGACCCTCGCGGGTTTTTTTGTTCGGTCCCGCCGGCCGCAATCCGCAATGATCGTGCGTGACAAAACTGCCGATATGCTTTAAACCAATTGTATGTCCGGCTCGTGATATCTTATATTCGTGGCTGTCATGAAGATCTCGAGATCGAACCTATACCAAGTTTTTTCAATGCGCTGCCGGCGTGCGTGGGTTGCGTTGGCGCTGATGGCCTGCGCCGGCGCGGCACAGGCCCAATCGCCGGCGACGGTCCGCGGGCCGTGGCGGCTCGATGAAGGAACGACCGCGACGGTTCAGGACGTCTATCTCGCCGCATCGAACCCGTCCGTCGTTTCGGCCGCATGGATCACGAGCGACGGCTTCGCCCCCGGCATTTACCTGCGCAACCGTTCGGCGCTCGGCATCTGGCAGCCGATCATGCCGATCAAGGGAAACGTCGGCGGGCAGCCGCGCGACCTGGCGATGGCCCACGATGATGCCGCCCGGCTGTACATGGTCTGGACGGCGCTCGAAGGCGGGCGCCGCCGGCTGCATTTCGCCCGGTCCGACACGCCGGCCCTCGTCACCCCCGCAAGCCCGCTGCCGCTCGGCGATTCGGCCGAAGCCCAGTTCCCGGCCATCGCCGAGGCGCCCGGGCTCGGGATGATCCTCGTCTGGCAGTCGGAAAGCACGACCAACACGACCATCCGCGCGGCGGCGCTGCGCGAGAACGCCCCCCCGGCCGACCTCGGCGTGGTTTCGGGCGCAAGCCACTCGGCCATGGCCCCGCAGATCATCTCCACCAAGCCGCTGCGCGTCGCCTGGTACCAGATCGACGAGATCGGCGGCCGGGTGGCCGTCAACGAATGGGACAACGGCCGCTGGCGGGCCGCCACGGTGGAATCGCTGGCCGGCTTGCTGCCGCAGATCGGCAACGTGACGCTGCGCGCCGAGGCCGACACGCTCGCGGCGGGCTGGCAGGAACCGGATCCGGCCGGCATCGGCAAGATCGCCCTCGAGGTCCTTGGCCGGGCGAACGCGGCCACCACCGAAAGCACCAGGCGCGTGATGTTCGAGACGCCCCCCGGCGAGCATACGCAGCTTTCGATGGACGGCACGCCGCGGGGCCGCCTGACCGTCGCGTGGCGCAATTTCGCCGACGCGGGCCAGGAAATCCGCATGCGCTCGATCGACGCCGATGGGCGCCAGAGCGAAAGCGTGGCGCTTTCGCCGGCCAGCCAGCGTTTCGCCGGCCGGGTCGACCAGGTCACGATCGGCGACTGGTCGGTCGCGGCGTGGACCGACGTGGCGCGCGACGGCGGCCACGGCGGCGTCTATGTTTCCGAACTGAACTGGCAAACCCCCGCCGGCAAGTAATTGTCTTCTTGATGGGTCGCCTCGGTGATCCGGGGGCCCATGCGTGAATCCAATGGGGATGATGGGCATGATGGCAAAATTTCAGGCAGCCCGGCTTGCCCGACTCGCGCTGCTGCTGACGATGGTGTTTTCGCTTTCCGGCTGCGCCGTGTTGGGATCGATCTCGGACACGCTGTTCATGATGAGCCCGCAGGATGAGATCGAGTTCGGCGCCAAGGCGCGCGCGCAGATCGAACCCAAGCTGGTCATGGAGCAGAACCCGGCCGTGAATGCTTACGTGAGCGGCCTGGGCAACCGGCTGTGGGCGAACACGCCCAGGGGCGACGTGCCGCCGCGGTTCCACGTCGTCAAGGACAAGGAGCTCAACGCGTTCGCGATCCCCGTCGGCGATGTCTACGTCCACACGAGGACGAATCAGGCGGCCGACGATGAGGCCGAGCTGGCCGTGTGATCGCACGAACTCGGCCACGTCACGCGCCTCCAATTTCCGAAGAACTAAAGCTTTCTATTTTCGTAAAGAAATATTTTTTGTTAGATATATTCTTAAATATCAACGTTCTATATATACCACAAGGTGGCCTTTTTGTACTATCTTGTCTTACGATATAACATCTCTATAGTAGAGGCTCATTCGGACAGATCAATATAGTAGATTTTGACAAATGTGTATTCATATTAAGGGGGTTGAATATGAAGTGGACGATGTCAATGGTTGTGCTCCTTGCACTAGTTTTGAGCGGCTTTGTCGTTGCTGATGAAATTGGCACACCCAGATTTGCGCCTCTCTCGGGAAAACTCTCGACTCATGAAGTGCAAAATACAGATCTCGAGGATTTATTAGGAATAGGAACTGTTGAATTAAATCTGAAGGATGCGGCTAACAGGAAGATACAAGTCGGATATGATGACTGGACCGACGGCCAAATTGTAGGTGGTCAAAATTTGGGTTCACTCAGAATAAACGGTAAGAATGAGGTACGATTCATATATCAATCTCAATTTCCGGGCGACTTTAGACTCTTGGCTAAATCATCACCTTATATAGTAAGGAGTGAAATTAGCGGATTGAAACAAAGAGGATATCAACTAAGTACGTTTTGGATGCCTGATGTTCTTACATCGCCTGAACCAGGAAAACCCGATAAACAATATTTTCTTGCGCTCTGTCTAAAAAAAACAGGGGTCATAAATCCACCCTCCAATCAAGAGGTGCCTTCAATGTTTGTCTCCAAATTCGATAGGGTAATCGTTTTTTATATCAAAAATGAGCAACAACAATGAGTAAAACTGGCACACAAAGATGGATTGCATCCATAATAATATTAGCAATAATGGTAATTGCATACGTTGCCGTCAGAAACACCAATTCAAACTCACAACATGCCGCCTCAACTGATAAGCCAATAAGTGCAACGAAATCCAAGATATACCCACAAAAGACCGTTGCGCCTTCAATCGAAGGAGTTGATATCAACACATATGTTGCTCAAGTTGTTTCCGATGTTAGGATATCACGGTTCGACGTGGGTATAAGAAACCAAGATGAGTTGCGAAAGCAAATGCTAGATTGGGAAACGTTCCAATATACGCCTGTCAATCCGAGCTCAATACCAACGCTTGTGAAAGAGATAAAAATAGAATTGGAAACCGAAGCGGATGAGAAGATGATTAACGATCTGAGGGAATCATTTGCTGCATATCTGGAAGCCTATTCGGGAGATGATCCTGAGAAAATCATCGCCCTTTTCGCAGGTGATAAGGCAGATTATGAAAAAGAATACCCTGATAACGATGAGTTTTTGAGCCAAGCCCGAGCAATGGCGATAGAAGCTATGCAATCCAACAGTCAGGATAAATCTGAACTCAATAAGATGTCGACTTTAGAATTGTTGAAGAAAGAAATGGGGACTCTGCACACACTCGGTTCTAGCAAAATTCCGCCCGAACTTAAGATAAAAAAGGTAAAGTTAATAAGCACTATAGGTGGAATTTCCAAGGACAAATCGAGGGCGATTATCGCCAAGCTCTCCAAAGATGACTATATTCCCGAACAGTGGGACCCGCGTCATGGACTAGAAGGAAAGTTATATTTACAGTTTAGAGACGTATTTAATACGCCTGGTGGTGTTTCTAATTCTGTCTATGCTCCATTATCCTTCCGGGAAAGTATGAAAATCCCGCATGACGTTTATTATGCGGATCTCTACTTACACCAAAAAGTAGAAAATGATCCGGCAAATTTATATGTGTTGAGATTTGTTTGGGATGAGAAAGCCACAAAGTGGAGGACCATGCATGCCGTATGGTTTTACAATGGTCCAAGAGAGAATCTTCTAATGTGGTAAACAAAATGCAGATAAATATATCTCAAGGAAGGAGGCTGGGTATGGTGAAATAATGAATTTAAATCGAAACACACTCTAGCTTTAGGAAGGGGATCAAAATGCGTAAGTCTCGAGTCGCAATGAAGTTGTTACAAACTCTGATTGTTATGTCTACTCTCCTTGTTGTTGGAACTGTAAATGCAATCGAGTTCTGTGGTTGTGTCGAAATTCAACCACTCGAATGTATGTTCAGTAGTTGTGGAGAGATTACGTCTTGCATGGCAGCGAGTGATTGCAAGGCGACTTGTACTTGTACGCCTAGCAAATGTGTTCTGGGCTTCTGTGTCGCTGGATCAAACGTATGTGAAAGTGTCTAAATAGGAGGCATAAAAATGCTTAGAAGACGGAAATCAGTAGCTATGGTTGCGCTCATGTTTATGATCGTTGCCGCAATTTGTGCGCAAGCTGATGAATGTTCATGTGACAAACAACCGGCCGTAAGTTGTTTCCTGTCGAGTTGTGGTGAAATTCCGGCATGTACAGCGATCGGAAGTTGTGTTGATTGTGTTTGCACCCCATCAAAATGTGTTTTCGGGTGGTGTGTATCGGGTTCAAACAGTTGCAAAGCTCATAAATAGAACCTTTAGTTGGACTTGATACAACTCAACTAGGAGGTTAGGTTTATGTTTAAAAAGAAAATGTCCATAATTGTGGCTATCATCCTAATGGTCATGGGTATCTGTACGAATTCTCTCCATGCCGCATCGTGTTCCTGTCCAGGATGGCCAGCACTAAATTGCCTGTTCAATAGTTGTGGTGCGATTCCGCCATGTAGTGTAACCGGGACATGCGTTGAGTGCAAATGTTACCCAAACGTTTGCGCTCTGGGATTTTGCATAGCTGGGTCGAATACTTGTACAGCCACTGAGTACCCTCAATAAATCTATTTCGAGTGGTGTACAGGTGGGGCGAACATTTGTAATGGTCAAAATCTTCATGTTGAAAGGGGTGAGTAAAATGAAAGTTGGACTCCCGTTTTGTTTGATTCTTATTGCGGCCATACATTTTCTGTACACGCCTAGCTTAAGGGCTGAAGGTGGATGTAGTTGTGGTCCACAAGCGGCCCTGACTTGCACACTGACCTCTTGTGGAACAGTCGCCGCATGCATGGCATTTGGAACATGTACTCGTTGTGAATGTATTCCCAGTAAGTGTGTGTTGGGTTTTTGTATTACAGGGGAAAACACTTGCGAAAATGGAGTTTCATAATGAAAATATTGACAATGTTTCTGGCTATATTTGCTTTAACAGTCTCGTCTGTTAAGGTCGCCAATGCTGACGGGTGCGCATGTCTTGCAATTGAGCCATTGGAATGTGCAATCACATCGTGTGGATATGTACCCCTCTGCACAGCTGAGGGTTCGTGTACAACTTGTAAGTGTGGTAGTCATTACTGTTTTGCTGGATTTTGCTTCGCCGGTTCAAACAGTTGCAAGATAAATTCTTAACATCCGGCCTTCCGAATGTAGCTGCTCAATGACGGGTAATCATGTTTCATGGGATTTTAATGAATTCGATAATGATTCGTCACGCATGAGTAGAACTATGCGTGGCGAATCATTAATATTTCGGCAATGTTCCCGCTGCGGTGTAGGAACCCATCCAAAACGTCAACGAATATGCCATTCATATACTCCATATTTTTTGGGAGACAACAATGTCACAAGCTCGTAAAACAATATCTTTCGTCTTTTGCTGTATACTGTTATTGATCATGGTTTCTTGTCATAAAGGTGACAGCGTAATAACATATGAATATGATTTTGGTTCTATTTTCAAAGGCGATGAATTATCACATTTGTTTCCGATGGACCGTACTTTTTTGATAACACACGAGTTAGTATCAGTAAAAAAAGCATGTGCATGTCTGAAAACAAAGATAGAGCTAAATAATGGCAAACCAGGATTTTGCGCTGAAGTAGATAGCTCACGAATAGGTTTAGGGAAGCAAAATGTAATTATTCTCGCCAAATATAAAAATTCGCAAACATTGTATAAATATGTTCTGACTGGATATGTATTTCCTGTTACGCCCGAATCAATAAATGTGGGTCCCGTATTGTACAATCAAACTAAATCGGATATTTTTGTCGTGCGATGCAAAAATGGGGCAGTTGCAAAATATCTCGGGTCTGAATCGACGGATAAAAGAATTGTTGTTGAGAATATAACGAAAAAAAAATATGATTCGGATATTCTCATTAATTGCAGAATTAATATCAACAATAAAGCTTCGGTTTTTCCATGCGGAAATTTGGATACAGTAATAACAATATTTACAGGCACTGAAGATATGAAAGAATGCCACAAGGTGCGTATTTTAGGATATTTATATCCACCGATTCTGATTAACCCACCAGCAATTAGTGTGGGCGTTAACGATGCCACGTCATCATTCACTAAAAATATCACCTTTAGAAACATGGACGTTACGTCGTCTCCTTTAATGGTAAAATATATTTCAACTGATTATCCAGATTTAAATGTGAAACAGATTGGTCAGCAAAAAGATTGTGTTACGTACGCGATAAAGGGAACGATTCGGAAAGGAAAGATTAAAAATAAAATATTATTTAATTCTAATCGTGCAGAACAAGATATGTTGGAAATATTTATTTACGGTTATGGAGAATAGAACATGATTAAAAAAATCGATGAGAGCACTGCTGACCTGTTAAGAGTCGAATAGCTCCAATTGTTTAGGATTGGGTGAATTGTTAACAGGATCAAATTCATTATCGGAGATTTCAGAAAGGACCATTTATATTGGCATTTTCTCGAGAAGGGATAATCCTGACACTTGAACCATTGTGTACGGATTGGGTTCCAGATGCAGCCGCTTCCTCGCACTCGCCACCATCACGTAGACCCCGATTGCGATCCAGATCTATGTCTTGACCGCGTTATCCGAGCGACCGTAAAACGTCTTGATCCGTAGCTGCTGCTTGATCCACTTGAAGAAACGCTCGACGGCCCAGCGGCACTTGGAGAGCCGCGCGATGGTTAGGGCCGGCAGACGACGAGGCCGAGTTGGCGGGCGTGATCGCGCATGAGCTGGGCCACGTCACACGGCGCCACGGCGCCAGCCAGGTGAGCCGCCAGCAGGGGATGGACATCGTCGGCCAGATTCTGCTGGGCACCGACGCCGCGGCTGCGGCGCAACTGCTCTCGGGGATTGTTTCGTCGGGGGTGATGTTCAATTACAGCCGCGAGGATGAGCGCGAGGCGGACGCGATCGCCGTCGGCACGCTCACACGGATCGGGTACGACCCGCTGGCCATGCGCGATTTCTTCGTGAAGATCAAGACCAAGTACGGCGACGCCTCGGGGCCGGTGACGACGCTGTTCGCGTCGCACCCGCCGACCGCCGAGCGGATCGCGAACGTGGAAAACCTGGCCGCCCAGCTCTCCACCGGAGCCAAAAACCGCCCGACCCAGGAGCTCAACCGGATCAAGGCGGCGCTGAAGTAGCCCAAATGCCGGCGGGTCGCTTCGGCTCGAAGCGACATCTTGGCGTGGTTGACAAAAAGAATGCGTGAATGGCCGGCGGGGGCGCCGGCCCCACAGCGACAACAGCTGTTCGGCATCGAATAGCTCATCGCACTGTGGCGCCGGCGCCCTCGCCGGCGATTTCTGTTACCGGAATGCTTTTGTCACTCGCCCGAACCAATAAAACATTTCGATTTCGAGGCGGCATTGCCGGCGTTCGCTTGAATGTCGCTTCGAGCCGAAGCGACCTACCGACGCGCTTCGGGGAACGGCGTGTCGTTCTGCCAGCCGAGCTTGCCGGTGGCGCGGTAGCGCTCGAGCCGGCGGATCATGATTTCGCAGTAGACCGGGTCGACGTCGCACGTGTAGCACGTGCGCCCCAGCCGCTCGGCCGCGACGAGCGTCGTGCCGGAGTGGCCGAAAAAGTCGACGATCAGGTCGCCCTCGGCGGAGCTCGCCTGGATGATGCGCTCGATCGCCTTGATCGGCTTTTGCGCATAGCAGCCGTTGACGTTTTCTTCCATGCGGTAGAAGACCTGCTGGACGTCGACCCAGACGTTGCCCGGGCGGATGCAATCGGATTTGCTCCGCTCCATGTTCTCCGTCCGGCGGCCGTTGACCTGCTTGTAATAGCCGCGCAGGATCCGGGGGATGTCGGTGTATTGCACCGTGAAGGCCGGATTGCCCCGCGTGTAGAACAGGCACTCCTGGCGGACGGCCATCCAGTTGTTCTGCGTGCCGTAGCCGCGCTGGTTGCGCATGGTGATGAACGAGCGCGATTTGAGCCCGGCGAACTCGCGCATCATGAGCATGAACTCGGGGAGCGGCTGGAACCCGTTCTCCTGGTCGGCGCCGAGCCAGACGTAGAGCGCGGAATCGGGCGCGAGGGCGCTCATCGTCGTGCGCATCCAGCGCCTGCACCATTGGATGTATTCGCGGACCGAGCGCGTTTCGAAGGCGACGAGGTTATAGGGCGGGTCTTGGATCGCCAGCGCCGCCTGCCTTGAATCCATGAGGCGGCCGACGGGCGGGGCGTTCGAGGCGTCGATGCAGCCGACCCTGTGGCCGCGCCCGGGGTCGGCCCAGATTTCGCCCGGCTTGAGTCGGCAATGGGGAAGGATCGCATCGCGCAGCTCGGAGCGCTCATCCATTCTTGGCAAAGCGACGTTCTTCATCCGGATCCCGCCTCAGGTATCTTTCGCAAGCCAGGGCTGAATTGTGTGTTCGATTTCGGGGCGGGACAACAAAAAAGTTGGTCCCATGTTTCAGCCGGAATCAAATTCCGCCTGAGGGCGGGACTCCCGAACCCGCAAATTCACTTTGCGGGAACCAGGTCCATGCCGCAGGTGGGGCATTTGCCCGGCTTGTCGCTGACGACTTCAGGGTGCATGGAACACGTGTATTTGGTCGCGGCCGGGATCATTTTGGTTGTTACCGTCGTCGGCGCAATCGTGACAACGGGGGTTACCTCGGGTTTGGGTTGAACAGGAACCTTCTCGTCGCCGCACCCCACCACCCAGGCCAGAGTCGCCAGGATGAATATGGTCGAGATCCGTTTCATTTTGTCCCCCTTAGCTTTATTTTACCCGAAATCGGGCCTTTTCCGTCCGCAAAAGCATTGAGCCGTTTAGGGTTATTAAGGTATTCTCGTCTGGCGCCATGAGCGCCGCCCGACTCATGACCGAACCCGCCATCCAGTTACCCCCACCCATTCGCCGCGATCGACCGGTAGGACGCTATGCCCCGAGCCCGACCGGCGACCTGCACCTCGGCAACCTGAGGACCGCGCTCGTGGCGTGGGAGTCGATCCGCCGGCAGGGGGGGATCTTCATCCTGCGCGTCGAGGACATCGACCGGCCGCGGACGGTCCCCGGGGCCGAGGAGCGGATGCTCGAGGACCTGCGCTGGCTCGGGATGGACTGGGACGAGGGGCCGGACGTCGGCGGGCCTGCCGGACCGTACCGGCAGTCCGACCGCGACGCGATCTACGAGGCCGCGCTGGCGCGCCTCACCGCCGCCGGGCTGACCTACCCCTGCTTCTGCAGCCGCCGCGACCTCAAGGAGGCCAGCGCCCCGCACGGCGAGGACGGCCCCGTTCACCGCATCGTCTGCTGCAACACGTTCCGCGACAACATCCCGGATCGACCGGAGGGCGCCACGACGCGGTTCCGGGTCGAGCAGCGCCGCCTGATCGAATTCGTCGACCGCCACCGGGGTCCGCAGCGCTATGACCTGGACAAGCTGTGCGGCGATTTCGTGATCCGCCGGCGCGACGGGCTGTGGGCCTACCAGCTGGCCTGCGCGGTCGACGACGGGCTGATGGGGGTGACCGAGGTCGTGCGCGGGGGGGATTTGCTCAGCTCGACGCCGCGCCAGATCGCGCTCCTGCGGGCGCTGGGGCTGCCGGTCCCGCAGTACGAGCACATCGAGCTGGTCGCCGACGCCGAGGGCCGGCGGATGTGCAAGCGCGACGGCTCATGCTCGCTCAGAAGCCTGAGGGAGCAGGGGATAAGCCCCGAGGCGGCCCGCGCGCTGATCATGAATCAACCAATCATGAACCACGGAGACACAGAGACACAGAGAACCTAAACGAGAAAACATCCATCTTCTCCGTGCCTCAGTGTCTCCGTGGTTCAATTTTTCCGGCTTTTTCGTCTTGACGGAGAAACCTTCCTTCGCTATGGTCTACTTTTTGGGTCCGCCCAGGAAGACCTGAGAAGTGGGGAATTGACCATGAAAAAGTGCTACATCAGCGGCAAGAAGCCGTCCGTCGGCAATACCGTCAGCCACGCCAACAACCGCGTGAAGCGGCGCTACATGCCCAACCTGCAGACCGTGCGCATCCTCGAAGACGGCAAGGTCAAGACCGTCCGCGTGTGCGCCAGCGAGATCCGCAGCGGCAAGATCGTCAAGGCCCCGCGCGGCATGAACAAACGCGCCATGGCGGCCAAGGCCCAGGCGTAACAAATCCCGAATCCGAAGTTCGAAATTCGAAACACATTCGGATTTCGAATATTCAAATTTTTAGACCCGCGCTCCTCGGCGCGGGTTTTTCATGTTCAATTTCTCATTGCTCATTTCTCATTTCTCATTCATTTTACTCCTAACATATGAACCATTTTGCCTCATGAAAGGGCCTTCCGATCATGAACCGTTGGAATTGTTGCCTCGTCTCCCTGTGTCTTCTCGCGGCCGCGAACCTGGCCTCGGCCTACACGACCGACACGCTCCAGGTCCCGAGCGCCAAAATGAACAAGGACGTCCCGGTCATCGTCCTGCTGCCGAACTCGTATCAAAGCGGCTCGGGAACGTTCCCGGTCTGGTACATGCTGCACGGCGCCGGCGACGACGCCACGGCCTGGCCCCGCAAGACCGCTATCGGCCAGATGGCCGACATTTATGGCTTCATCGTCGTCTGCCCGGACGCGGGGACGACGAGCTGGTATTTCGACAGCCCGATCGATCCGGCCTATCAATACGAAACGTTCGTCTCGTCCGAGCTGGTCGGCTACATCGACGGCCACTACCGGACACGGCTGGGCGCGGCGTTCCGGGCCATCGGCGGCAACAGCATGGGCGGCCACGGCGCGCTCTTCCTGTCGATCCGGCACCCGGACGTGTTCGGCGTCGCGGTCGGGTTCAGCGGCGGCTACGACCTGACGCCGTTCCCCAAGAACTGGGACATCGCCATGCGGATCGGTGCGTATAAATCGCACAAGAAACTCTGGAAAGAGCTGTCGGTCGTGACGCAGGCCAAAAAGCTCGCGAACAACCGGATTGCCATTTCGTTCGAGTGCGGCGTGGACGATTTTTTCATCAAGAACAACCGCGAGCTGCACCAGATCCTGCTCAAGAACAAGATCGACCACGAATACACGGAGCGGCCGGGCATCCACGGCTGGGTCTACTGGCGGCCGAACCTGCAGTACCAGGCGCTGTTCGTCGCCAAGCAGTTTGAGAAGGCCGAGAAGGATTCCTTCGTCAGCGGACGGATTGTCCAGTAATGGTTGAGGATTGAATAGAAATGGCGGAGAGGGAGGGATTCGAACCCTCGGTACCCTTACGAGTACACGCGCTCTCCAGGCGCGCACCTTCGACCGCTCGGTCACCTCTCCGCCTGATCCGCCGCGGGGCGGCGAATAGAACATCCTATTGAACCGACCTTGCGGCCTTGAATCAAGGTTTATGTTCGGGCTGAATTAAGAATTGGGATTCGCCTGGCCACATCCCATACAATGCAACCACGATGGGCGTTCCTGAGAACAATGATCCCAATGCGGCCGCGAGGGGCGGAAACGACAACCGCGTTTCGCTCCCCGAGTCCTACCACACGGTCGCCATCCCGGCCGGCCGGCCGTGGCGCAAAATGCTCGCGTTCGCCGGGCCGGGGTTCATGGTGGCGGTCGGCTACATGGACCCGGGCAACTGGGCGACCGACATCGCCGCCGGCTCCAGCTACAATTACCTGCTCCTGAGCGTCGTCCTGATCTCGAGCCTGATGGCGATGTTCCTGCAGGGGCTCGCGGTCAAGCTCGGGATCGCCACGGGCCGCGACCTGGCCCAGTCGTGCCGCGACACGTTCAAGCCCCGGACGACGATCGCGCTGTGGGTGCTGTGCGAGATCGCGATCGCGGCGACCGATCTGGCCGAGGTGCTCGGCTCGGCCATCGCGCTCCACCTGCTGTTCGGGATCCCGATCGCGCTCGGCGTGTGCATCACGGCGCTCGACGTGCTGGTGGTGCTGCTGCTGCAACACAAGGGGTTCCGGGCGCTCGAGTCGATCGTGCTGACGCTGATCGGCACGATCGCCGTCTGCTTCGCCCTGGAGCTTTATTTCGCCCAGCCGGACTGGGCGGCGGTCGGCGTGGGGCTCGTCCCCTCGGGCCGGATCCTCGCCGACTCGCGCGCGCTCTATATCGCCATCGGGATCCTCGGCGCCACGGTCATGCCGCACAACCTCTACCTGCACTCCTCGGTCGTCCAGACGCGCAACTACGAGGACAAGGTCGAAAGCAAGCGCGAGGCGATCCGCTACGCCCTGATCGACTCGTCGTTCGCGCTGACGATCGCGTTCTTCATCAACGCCTCGATCCTGGTGATGGCGGCGGCGACGTTCTACCGGGCCGGCCACCGCGAGGTCGCCGAGATCGGCGACGCCTACAAGATGCTCAGCCCGTTGCTGAACGTCCCGGCCGCCAGCGCGCTGTTCGGCCTGGCGCTGCTGGCCTCCGGACAGAACTCGACGCTGACCGGGACGCTCGCCGGCCAGATCGTGATGGAAGGCTTCCTGAACCTGCGGCTTGCGCCGGCGGTCAGGCGGCTGATCACCCGGCTGATCGCGATCGTGCCGGCCGTCATCGTGACGCTGATCTGGGGCGAGCGCGGCGTGACCGAACTGCTGATCCTGAGCCAGGTCGTCCTGAGCCTGCAGCTGTCGTTCGCAACCTTTCCGCTCTTGTTTTTCACCAGCGACCGGGCCAAGATGGGTGAATTCGCAATCGGCCCGCTGACGCGCATCATCGGCTGGGCCGTTTGTGTTACAATTGCCCTGTTGAACGTGTGGCTGATCCTCAAGGTCGCCGCCGAGTGGGTGAGTTGAGGGGCGGTTGAGTTCGATTTTTCGATTACGATTACGACGCACGAGCACGAGCACGAGCACGAAATTCAGGGATTGGTTATATGGAGGGGTAAACGATGTATCAACACATTCTCATCCCCCTCGAGAACTCCCGTTACGACAAGATCATCCTGGATCACATCCGGCCGCTGGCGCGGATGCGCAACGCGCGGCTGACGCTGATCCACGTCGCCGACGGCTGGGTCGCGCGCCATTACGAGCATCTCAACCTGCGCGAGTCCGAAGAGATCCGCGAGGACCGCGCCTACCTCGACGGCGTCGCGCGCCAGCTCGAGGACGAGGGCTTCACGGTCGACACGATCCTGGCGATGGGAGACCCCGCCGACGAAATCCTGCGCGTCATCGAGGAGACCGGCTGCGACCTCGTGGCGATGAGCACGCACGGCCATCGCTTCATCTCCGACCTGCTCTACGGCAGCACGGCCCACAAGGTGCGCCACGCCACGACGGTGCCGGTGCTGCTCCTGCGCGCCCCGTAAGGTGATGTCGATGCCCAGGTTCGCGCGACTTCAAAGGTTCTTCCTGATCGTCTCGCTCGCGGCCGTGCTCGGCCTGCCGCTGCTCGTGGGCCAGCACAAGGTCCGGACGGCGCCGTCCATCCCGGCCGGAATCGAGCACATCCACCAGCGCAACGGCGAAATCCCGTGGTCGATCCATATCATCCGGATCGACCGCGCCTCCAAGGACATCCGGTTCGCGTCGACGGTTTCGGGCGGCAGGATCCTGGGCCTCGGCACCGTGAGCGAGCAGGCCGAGGCGGTCAACCAGGACGGCTGGACGCCCGTCGCGGCGATCAACGGCGATTTCTTCCGCATCGAAAACGGCCCCTACCAGGGCGACATGCTCGGGCTGCAGATCACGAGCGGCACCCTGATCAGCTCGCCGTCCAACGCGGCGTTCTGGATCGGCCGCGACGGCGCGCCGCGCATCGGCTTCGTGACCACGAAAATCCAGGTCGCCATCCCGGGCGACGAAACCACCTCGGCGACGACGATCACGGCCGGGCTCAACGGCCCGCGCGTCGACGGCCGCGCCGTCCTCTACACAACCGAATTCGGCGACACCACCCGCACCGACGACGACGGGATCGAGCTCGTGCTCGTCCCCGAGGCGGGCGGGCCGGCCGCGCCGCTGACGGTCTCCAGCCGGGCCGACCTGCGCATCGCGAAAATCCACGAGGACGGCGACAACGACATCCGGCCCGGGACGATGGTCCTGTCGATCCAGGAAGACCTGGCCGACAAGCTGCCGGCCCTCGACAAGAAAATGGTCCTGCACATGACCGTCAAGAGCGATCCCGACCTGACCGGCGTCGCGACGGCCATCGGCGGCGGCCCGATCCTCGTGCGCCGGGGGAAAGTCAATCCCGACGCCGGCCAGGCCGTGCGGCACCCGCGCACCGCGATCGGCTACAACGGCAAGAGCATTTTCCTGGTGGTGGTCGACGGCCGGCAGTCGAGCCTGTCGGTCGGGATGACGATGCCGGAGCTGGCGCAATTCATGGCCGATCTCGGCGCGACCGAGGCGCTCAACATGGACGGCGGCGGGTCGTCGGAGCTGTGGCTCGGCGGCCAGGTGGTGAACAGCCCCTCCGAAGGCCACGAACGGGCCGTGGCCAACGCGCTGGTGGTGCTGAGCAGGAAGAAATAGCGGGGTTGACAAAAACGATGCATGAATGGCCGGCGGGGGCGCCAGCCCCACATCGAAAACAGCTGTTCGGTACCAAACAGCTCATCGCACTGTGGCGCCGGCGCCCTCGCCGGCGATTCCTATGGCCGGGAAACTTTTATCCCCGTAAAACGCAAACCGGCCCGCCGCGTTGTCGCGGCGGGCCGGTCTTTTTTCGGATTTCAAGATTCGAATTTCGGATTCGAATTAAAGGTCCTTGCGGCCGGTGCGGACCGAGGCCTCCATCGGGTGGATGCCGGCCTCGAGCAGGGCGCGGGTCTCATCCTCGCCGCGGCTGCGCGCCTCGGTGCGGATCATGACCTCCTCGGCGACCTCCTGCGGGATGACGAGGACGCCGTCGGTGTCGCCCAGCAGGAAGTCCATCGGCCGGATCAGGATGTCGCCCCACCAGATCGGCAGGTTCCAGCCGCGGATGCGCGAGTAGTGGAAGCCGTCGACGCAGCTGGAGTACTTGGCGTAGATCGGGAAGCCGAGCTTGCGGACGAAGCCGACGTCCTTGGCGCCGCCGTTGATGACCGCGCCGCGCACGCCGTTCTTGATGCACGTGGTGGTGGCCAGCTCGCCCCAGAAGCCGCTCTTGTGGTCGTTGCCGCAGTCGACGACGACGATCGAGTTCCTCGGGTAGGAACCGACCATCTTAGCGCCCATCATGCCGCGCTCCTCGGGGCGCGGGTCGCTGATCCACTGGATGGTGAACGCGAATCCGGCCAGGGCGGGCTCGTCGTTGGTCATCCACTTGGTCAGGCACTTGACGTCCGGCCCGAGCCACTGGTTGTGGAGGTTCATCTCCTGGAAGATGTCGATGACGGCGCCGGTGTAGAGCTTGCTATATCGCTCGCACATGTCGTCGATGTCGAGCTTGTAAGGCGACTGGAACTGGCGCACTTCACAGAGGCTGGGTTCACCGGCCTTGTTTGGGCCCAGAAGCATGTTGTTGTAATCCATCGATCGATTCCTTCCAGTTATATAGAAGTGTTGTTTTTCAATGTGGGAAAATTCTTTATATTCCTGGGAGCCCACTCGCCCCAAATTTTATCCATTCGCTCTTTCGACCATCGACGGCCGGTTCATGGTCACCGTGAAAATAAACCCGATCATCGGCAGCAGCGCCGCCGCTAAAAAGACGATCTGGTAGCCGTTGGCGAATTTGTCGACCGCCCAGCCGGTAAAAGCCGTGAAGATCGCCGTTCCGCCGTGTTGCGCGATGCCGGTCCAACTCATCACCGAGGCCACTTCCCGGCTAGGGAATGAGTCGGCCGCCAGTGCGAGCATGTTCGATACCCACACTCCCCAGAAAAAGGTAAGGATCGAGATCAGCCCCAGGGCGAGCCACACCACAGAGGCCTGTCCGGTCACAAAATTGATCAACATCGCGCCGGCGCCGACGCCCATGAGGGCGATGCGTGCGCTGATCGGTTTCCACCCGTTGGCGACGAGCTTGCCCGACCAGTAGCCGCCGAGAATATTGCCGATGTCGGCGGTCGCGAACGGAATCCAGGCGATCGCAGCCATTTCTCTCAGCTTCAGGCCGTGAACGTCGTGCAGGTAAGTGAATAGCCAGTATGCGATGAAAAACCAGACCGGGCTCGTGATGCCGCGCGCGAAGAAAAGCCCCCAAAATGGAATCTTGTAGAGCACTTCGCGCGATTTCTTGCCGCCGCCCTGGATCCGATCCGCCTGGATCAGCGCCATTTCTTCCTGGCTGATCCGTGGGTGCTTCTCGGGCGGGTGGTAGAGCTTCATCCAGTAGTAGAGCCACGGAATCGAGAAAAGGGCGGCCAGAACGAACGGCCAGCGCCAAGTATTGGGCGGCTGCAGGACTTCCACGGTCTTGCTGACGCCATTGACGAGTTTCGTCGTCTCAATCATTTCGCCGCCCGCCATCCAGATCAGAGTCGCGACCGCGGGGATGGCCACAATCGCCCCGATCGAGACGCCGCCATTAAAGAAGCCCATGGCGATGGCGCGTTCCTTCGCCGGAAACCATTCGGCAACGGCTTTGGATGCGGCCGGCCAGTTGCCTGCTTCACCCAGACCCAGCAGGAACCTAAAAATGCAGATCGAAATCAATCCCCAGGACAATCCGGTGAATGCACCGCCAATCGACCATAATACGATCGCGATCAAAAAACCGAGGCGCGCGCCGAAGCGATCGATGAACGGCCCTGCGACTAACAATCCCAAAATGGTGCCGATTGTAAATGCGTTGACCACCATCGCGTAATTGGTATTGGAGAATTGAAGATCGGCGCGAATGAATGGCGCCAGCACGGAAAAAACCTGGCGATCCAGGTAGTTCAGCACCGTCGACAGGAACAGCAGCAGCAGGATCCACCAGCGCAAGTGACCTGATTTGAGACCGTCCAGAACCCGGCCCGTTTGCATTGCCATGATTTATCATCCTTCCAAACAAACAGCAGTCCGGGTCGTGACCGGATCCGCCGAGAGCAAAACTTGAATCGTCACACATCCACCGGCTTGCCGCTTTCGAGGCACTGGTGGACGGCCAGCGCCGCGGCCGTGGCCGCCCGGCCGTCCTGGCCCGACGGATACTTGCCTTCGAGCCGCCGGATGTCGCCGCCGTCCTCCAGCCACGCCACCAGCCGCATGAAATCCTTGATCGGGTCGATGAAATAACCGCTGTGGACCGATCCACCAAGTGCCAACGTCTGAACGTGGGCCGAGTTTACGTTGAAAGTTTTCATCCCGCCGCCGGTGAAGCAGCCGCTGAATCCACGGTCCTGCGTGTCGAGTTCCAGGACCCCCTCGCTGCCCACGAACCGCGCGCCCTGGTTGACCACCGCCGGGAACGTCTCGGGCAGGATCCAGCTGATGTCGACGCTGAAGACCGCCCCGCCGCTGAACTCCAGCTCGGCGTGGACCGAGTCGTAGGTGTTCAGCCCCAGCCCCGACAGCTTCCCCTTCCAGCCCTTGGCCGAATTGACGCGGACGACCTCCTGGCCCAGGCTCCAGCGCAGCATGTCGATCTGGTGGACGCCGATGAACCAGAACGGCGTGGTCGCCTCGGCCCACTTCGGGAACCAGTCGCGCGGCACCACGATCGTGTCTTCCATGTAGCAGTTTCCATATTGAACCGTGCCGATCTTGCCCTGCAGGATGAATTCGCGGGTCTGCTGCTGGACCTGATCGTAGCGTTTGTGGAAGTCGACAAACAGGAGGCGGCCGGTCTCCCGGGCGACGGCGTTCATCTCGTCGCAGCCCTCGGTTGTCAAGTCCATCGGCTTTTCACAGATCACGTGCTTGCCGGCGCGCATCGCCTTGATGGCCATGTCGCGGTGCAGGTGGTCGGGGGTCACGACGGAAATGGCGTGGATGTCGGGCCGGGCGATGAGTTCATCGTAGTTGCGGGTTCCATCAATTTTCCACTCTGCGGTCGTTTTATCGACGGTTTCCTGGGTGCGTGCGCACATGGCCACCAGCTTGGCGCGGCCTTCGTTTTCCAAATCGCGAACCGCGTTCATGTGGTGGCGGGCCCACACGCCCCCGCCGACTATACCCAGACCGGGAACCATTGCCATGATGCACTTCCTCAACGAAAAGGCGATTAATTTTTTAGCGGCGCGATCGCGGCGCTGGGCCGCCTTTGAAAGTAGAAAATTACCCAAAAAGCATAAAAGCGTCAAGCTGTTTTCCGCCACGGAAAGCCATTTTCTGAAACTTATTTTCACGCGAACATCTTTCGCTGGGGAAAATACAGGGTTCGTCAGGCAAAACTTTGCCGCCTTCGCCTTTTCTTGGCTTGGTGGTTCAATTTCATGAAGATCGCGCGCCGGGTGTTGTTTCCCGCCGCATCCCTTGCGCGTCGCCGCCGGTTTTGATAAAAAAGGGCCTTGTGGCGGCCTGCCGCCCCCGACACCCGCGCCCGGAAAGCAGTCATGGCGTCCGAGACCAAAGATTACTACAAGACCCTGGGCGTTGAACGCGACGCGACGGCTGAGCAGATCAAGAAGGCCTACCGCAAGCTCGCCATCAAGTATCACCCCGATAAAAACTTCGACAACGTCGCCGAAGCCGAGGAGAAGTTCAAGGAACTGTCCGAGGCGTTCGAGGTCCTGAGCGACCCGCAGAAGCGGGCCGCGTATGACCATTATGGCTATGAAGGCGTCAAGGGGCAGTTCCGCGGCGGCGGGTTCAGCTGGGACGATTTCCACCACGCCGGCGAGTTCGAGGACCTGTTCGGCAACCTGTTCGGCAGCCTGTTCGGGTTCGGCGGCGGCGCCGGCCACGGCCGCCCGCGCGGCCGCGACATGCGCGTGCGGCTCGACCTCTCGCTCGAGGACGTCATTTCCGGCAAGGAAACCGAGCTGACGCTCAAGCGCCTCGAGCTGTGCACGGTGTGCAACGGCTCGGGGGCGCGCCCCGGCTCCTCGCCCAAGACCTGCCCGCGCTGCGGCGGCGCCGGCCGGCTGCGGCTGGTGCAGGGTTTCTTCTCGATGACGACGACCTGCGACGTCTGCCACGGCCGCGGCCAGGTCATCTCCGACCCGTGCCCCGACTGCGGTGGCCAGGGGCGCTCCGAGCGCAAGGTTTCGATCCGGCTGCGCGTCCCGCGCGGCGTCGACGACGGCACGCAGCTGCGGATGGTCGGCGAGGGCGAAGCCGGCCCTCCCGGAGGCGATCGCGGCGACCTCTACGTCGTCCTGAACGTCAAGCGCCACAAGCGCTACGAGCGCGACGGGATCGACCTGCACGCGCAGGAGGCGATCAGCTTCACGCTGGCGGCCCTCGGGGGCGAGTGCACGGTCGAGACCCCCTACGGCCCGCAGACGATCAAGGTCCCGGCCGGCAGCCAGCCCGGCCACACGATCCGGCTGGCCAACTACGGCGTCCCGCGCGCCGACTCCGAGGACGCCCCGCGCGGCAGCCTCTACTGCCACCTGACGGTCCAGGTCCCCAAGAAGCTGACCGAGCGCCAGCGCGAGCTCCTTCAAGAGCTTGCGAAAGAAAGCGGCGAAAACCCCGCCCCCGGCGCCAAGGGCTTCTTCGACAAAGTCCGGGAAAAAATCGGCCTCGAGTAACAGGTAGGTCGGCTCTTCGAGCCGACTCCGGAAAACCGAAGGCACCTGATCGCGGGGACAATGTGTGAGGCGACGGCCACATGTCACCGGACATACGGAGACGTGTGGCCATTTGTTTTTTAATGGGAATATCGGGGAATATCGGGGACGGAATATCGGGAATATCGGGGACGGAATATCGGGGACGAATATCGGGGACGTGCACTTTTATTATTTTGTTGAGAAATATCGGATCGTGAGAGAACCTGGAATATCGGGGACGTGCACTTTTATTATTTTGTTGAGAAATATCAGATCATGAGAGAACCTGCGTTATGGTTCGAATGGCTCGCATTGTCTTGCCCGGGGTGCCGTATCATGTGACTCACCGTGGCAATCAGCGGCGCGATGTTTTCTTTTGCGATCGCGACAGGCAGCTTTATCTGGCGGATCTGGCGGCGTGGGCCAACGACGCGGAATTGGCGATCTGGGGTTTTTGCCTGATGACGAATCATGTTCACCTGCTGGCCGTCCCTGGGCGAACGGATTCCCTGGCGCATGGGGTGGGAATGGTCCATCAACGCCAC
>JBDKRG010000020.1:0-69289 GCA_039683515.1 Candidatus Sumerlaeia bacterium
AGCGCTGAAGGCGCGGGAGAAACCGATTTCTCTCGCTCTTTCAGAGCTCCGGTTGGGTGCGGTTCGTGACCTGGGGCTGCGCTTCGCTCCGCCCCAGGCTTTTTTATCTTGCGCCTTCAGCGCAAAAAGAAAGCTTATCGTGCGGAGTGGCAGAGTAGTATTAGTGCGGATTACAAAAGATTTTTAACCTCAATCGTCCAAGTTGACTTTTATGCTGTGCATCGGCCGAAAGTTAATGCTTCTTCCTCTCATGCAATTTATTCGGGCTATATACAGGTCATTATCAATTTGTTCATGGGTCACGATGATATCTTCTATCTCAGTCAATGAGAATGGAACGTTGTCCTCTCCTTCAACATAAAATATGTATTTCCATTGATCGACCACGCAAAGATAAATAACACCAGAGCTAAGTTTTGCTCTTGCGGATTGAACGCCCCCCATTTTGGTTTCTCCCTGTTGTTCGAGCTTTCTTGTCCAATCCTCTGATAAAACCAACACTTCATATTTCGCACTCACGTGTCACCCCCGCTTCATCAGATGAAATTGCATAGAATTCCACTTCCGTCATCCCGGATCCATATTACGAAGGGCGTCGTTTGGCGGTCTTGGCGTCTTGGCGTATGAGAATTCTCCTCTGCGTTCTCTGCCTGACTCCGCGCCCCTGCGACAAAGATGCCGCCGTCGGCGACGTCGGCCTACGAAAAACCGGCGGCCCTCATCGGACCGCCGGCGTTAGCTTTATTCTTCTCTGCTTCTCTACTTGGCGAACTCGACCGCCCGCGTCTCCCGGCAGACCGTCACGCGGATCTGGCCGGGGTATTCGAGCTCCTGTTCGATCTTCTTGGTCACGTCGCGGGCCAGCAGGGCCGCTTCGTTGTCGTTGAGCTCGGTCGGCTCGACCATGATGCGCAGCTCGCGGCCGGCCTGGATGGCGTAGGCCTTGGCGACGCCCTGGAACGAGTCGGCGATCGATTCGAGCCGCTGCATGCGCTTGATGTAATTCTCGAGCGACTCGCGCCGAACGCCCGGCCGCGACGAGCTGATCGCGTCGGCCGCCTGGACGAGCACCGCGATGATCGTCCGCGGCTCTTCCTCGTTGTGGTGGGCGGCGATGGCGTGGACCACGCCCGGCGACTCGTTGCACTTGCGGGCCAGCTCGGCGCCGATCAGGGCGTGCGTGCCTTCCATTTCATACGAAAGCGCCTTGCCCAAATCGTGCAGCAGCCCCGCCCGCTTGGCGACCTGGGTGTCGACACCCAGCTCGGCCGCCATGTGGGCGCACAGATGAGCCACTTCCATCGAGTGCTGCAGGATGTTCTGGCCGTAGCTGGTCCGGTATTTGAGCCGGCCCAGCGTCTTGATCAGTTCCGGGTGCATGTTGCTGATGCCGAGGTCGAAGACCGTCTGCTCGCCGACTTCGCGAATGTGTTCGGCCATTTCCTTCTCGACCTTGGCGACGACCTCTTCGATCCGGCCGGGGTGGATGCGGCCGTCGCCGAGCAGCCGCTCGAGCGACAGGCGCGCGACCTCGCGCCGTAAAGGATCGAAGCATGACAGGACGACCGCCTCGGGGGTGTCGTCCACGATGATGTTGACACCGGTGGCCGCCTCGAGGGTGCGGATGTTGCGCCCCTCGCGGCCGATGATCCGGCCCTTCATTTCATCGTTGGGCAGATTGACGACCGAGACCGTGGTCTCGCTGACCTGCTCGGTCGCGCATTTCTGAATGGCAAGCGTGATGATCTGGCGGGCTTTCTTGTTGGCTTGTTCCTTGGTTTCGGCTTCGATGCGGCGCACAAGCGCGGCGGCCTCGCTGCGGACGTCACTCTCCAGCAGCTCCAGCAGCATGCGCTTGGCTTCGTCCGCCGTCAGCCCCGAGATCTCCTCGCAGCGCTTGACGGCGTTTTCATAGTTGGTCCGGATTGCTTCGCGTTGTTTTTCAAGCTCCTGCGCCATGCGCAGGTTCTTCTCCTGGATCTTCTCCAGCTCCTTGTCGCGCTGGTCGGCCAGATCCAGTTTCTTTTCCAGGGTTTCTTCGCGTTGAGCCAGTTTGCGTTCGCGCCGGTCCGTCTCGTGGCGACGTTTTGCCAAGTCCCGATCCGACTGTCTCAGGCGGCGGTTAACCTCCTCCTCACCCCGCTGTCGGGCCTCCTCGAGCTTGCGTTCAACTTCCTGCTCCGCTTCCCGCAGGGTCCGCCGGGCTTCTTCCCGGGCCTGCTGTCTGCCTTGCTTCGCCACATAACTCAAATATAACCAAGTGAAACCAGCACCAATCAAAAGACCCACCACGATCCCCGCGATCAGGGACATGGGGTTCATTTCTTTCCTTCCTCCTGGTTCATCTGCACAAATAACGAGAAATTCCTGTGGGAATCACTCCTCCAAGCATCCTCTGTAAATAACCCAAGATCAGTAAATACAGTATTTCCCACTCTTTCACTGTGACTCTTCAAACGTGCAAAGTCAAGCAAATCCTTTGTTTGTAATATTCTACGCGCGATTGCGTTTCGTTGGGGCCATGGCTGTCCTCCGCGCCCCGTGCGAAGTATGGCATCGTGACATTTTAAATGCAACTGGAAGGTGGGTCAGCGCAGGCCGCTTCGGCTCGAAGCGACACGAGAACCGCCGCAAGCTCAACGCCGGAGGGGTCCGGGAGGTGTGTTTGAAAACAGGGGTCGCTTCGGGCCGAAGCGACCTATAGACGCTTGAGGAACCGACCCATCCCCTCGATCGCCTTGTGGATCGTGTCGAACCCGACGGCGTAGGCCATGCGGACGTGACCCTCGCCGGAGGAACCGAATGCCGACCCGGGGACGATCGCGACCGACTCCTCCTCGAGCAGCCGCTTGCAGAACTCGATCGATGACAAGCCGGTGTGCTTGATGGACGGGAAGGCGTAGAATGCGCCGGCCGGCGTGTGGCACGGCAGCCCGATCTGGTTCAGCCCGTCGACGATCACGTTGCGGCGCTGGGCGTAGATCTCGCACATGCGGCGCATGTCGTCGAGGCACTCGGTCAGGGCGGTTTCGGCCGCGCGCTGGGCCATCACCGGGGCGCACAGCATGCTGTATTGATGGATCTTGGTCATGGCGCCGATGATCTCGCTCGGGCCGACGGCGTAGCCGAGCCGCCAGCCGGTCATCGCGAACGCCTTGGAGAACCCCGACAGCAGGATCGTCCAGCCGGCGGCCTCGGGGAGCGCGGCCAGGCTGACGTGTTCGCCGTCGTGGGTCAGTTCGCCATAGATCTCGTCGCTGATCATGACGACCCCGTTGGCCGTGCACAGCCGCGCGAGCTTGACGAGCTCGTCGCGCCGCAGCGTGGCCCCCGTCGGGTTGTTCGGGTAGTTGATCAGGATCGCCTTCGTGCGCGGCGAGATCAGCTTCTCGAGCTGGTCGAAATCGAGCCCGAAGCCGTCCTCGGCCCTGGCGATGAGCGATACCGGGACGCCGCCGACAAGCCGGACAAGCGGCGCATAGGCGACGTAGGCCGGTTCCCAGACGATCACCTCGTCGCCGGGCTCGACCAGCGCGCGCAGGGCCAGGTCCAGCCCCTCGCTCGCGCCGACGGTAATCAGCACTTCCTTGCGCGGGTCGCACTGGACCTCAAAGCGCTGGTACAGGTACTTGGCGATCGCCTGGCGCAGCGACAGCAGGCCGGCGTTGGACGTGTAGCTCGTCTCGCCCTTGGAGACGCGGTAGAAGGCGGCCTCGCGGATCGGCCACGGGGTCACGAAATCCGGCTCGCCGACGCCGAGCGAGATGACGTCGTCGCGGCCGATCACCAGTTCGAAGAAAGCTCGAATGCCTGAGGGTGGGATCTCCTGCACGACCTGGGCGACGCGGGGACGCAGTTCGCCGGGAAAATCGAGTTTTTGTGGCTCTGCCATGGTCATCGGAATCCGCCGGGGGCTTCGAAAAGGAATCGGGGAGGATTTCTCCCGAGCTTTGTTTCCATCATCGGCATCAGGTGATGGAAGATTAAATTCCGCCGATCATAACCAAAAGACCATTGGAATGCAACGAGGGTTTGGGGTAGGCCGGGTTCGCCGAACCCGGCATCAGCCACGAAAACGGCCGAATCCATGCCGCCGTCGGCGACGTCGGCCTACTTCGTCCAGATCTTCCGCGGGTCGTCCGGGTTGAGCTCGCAGTATTTCTTGTGGATCGCCTGGAAATCCTTCCACGCCTCGGCCTTCATCCCCGGCGACCTCAATAAAAACGCCGGGTGATAGGTCGCCAGCAGCGGCACGCCGTGATAGCTGTGCCACTTGCCGCGCAGCTTGCCGATCGAGATGTCGGTGCCGCACAGGAAGTTGGCGGCGTGCGCGCCGAGCGCCACGAGGATCTGCGGCTGGAGGATCGCGAGCTGCTCGACGAGGAACCGCTCGCAGGCTTTTTTCTCCGCCGGCAGCGGGTCGCGGTTTTCGGGCGGGCGGCACTTGAGCGTGTTGCAGATGTAAACCTCTTCGCGCTTGAAGCCGATCGCCGCGATCATCTTGTTCAAGAGCTGGCCGGCGCGGCCGACGAACGGCTTGCCCTGGATGTCTTCCTCGCCGCCGGGCGCCTCGCCGACGAAGACGATCCTGGCGTTGGGCCCGCCGTCGGCGAAGACCGATTTGTTGCGCGTCTGATAAAGCGAGCACCCCCGGCAGGCGTCGGCCTCGCGGGCAAGCTCGGCCAGCCGGGCTTCGCGGTCGGCGGCATTCGTGGCCGGAGCGTCGGATTTCCTGGGAGCCGGAGCCGCCGCCGGCTGCGGAGAAGCCTCGGGCTTCGCGTCAGACGCGTCTTCGCGCGGCGCGGCATTCGGATCTGCTTCCATATAGAGAAACCCGCTCTTCTTGAGGAATTCGAGGTATGTCAGCAATGCGCGCTTGTCGGTCACGGAACTGACGGCTCCCGTTTTATTGCGCGTAAGCCTAGCAGATGGGGGAAGGGAACAGAATAAAAGATTGAACCACGGAGACACGGAGACACGGAGAAATCCTGAAATCGCTTATTCTCCGTGTCTCCGTGGTTCGGATCACATCTATTCCATGTAACGCAGCGCCGGCAGCGTGAACTTGTTGCCTGCGCCCTCCGGGATCGGGAACCGGTCGACCTTGATCGAGCCGGCCGTTGTCGAGGCGACCGGCAGGCCGGTATCGAGCGGGCCGCCGATCGCCAGCGGGATGTTCAGCAGCACATACGACCGGCAGCCCGCGGGCGGATCGATCCACCCCTTCGGCCGGCCGCCGGCCGTGAGCGTGTCGGCCGTCTTGGCGCTCGCCTCGCCCGACCACTGCGCCGGCTTTCCGGCAAAGCCCAATCCGAACAGGCCCTTCTTGAGCGTCCTGGCGCCGGAGGCGACATACCAAGGTTTCCCATGGCCGGCGGGGGCGCCGGCCCCACATTCCTCACCGAACACGCCGAACTTGCCCTGGAACCGGACGCCGCCGACCTTGGCTTCCTTGTCGAACTCGCTGAGGACAAGGTAGCTCCCCCACGCGGTCTCGATCCGCACGGCGACGGCGTTCGGGCCGGCGGAAGCCGGGACCTTGATCTGTTTCGCCGACTTGACCGGCATCGAGCCGCCGACAAGGCTCGGCTCGTGCACGCCGACGAACGTGCTCGCCGTCCCGGTCGTCACTTCGTCGACCAGGTCGAGCACGCGAACGCGGCGGCCGGGCATCGCATGCGACTCCTGGCCGGGGCCGTTGCTCGCCTGGACCTTGCCGACCTGGCCGAGGCACCAGAAGCGGTAGCTGCGGCCGGTATCGGTCCATGTCGCCTGGAATTCCGCCGGCGGGTTGACGGCCTCGCGCGTGTCGCGCAGCCCCCAGATGTGCTCGCGCTCGAGGCTCGCGCCGAAGTCGGGCAGCGGCGGCTCGGGCGGCATCGCGACGCCGTCGAAGACGAGCGCGCCGCTCGTGCCGGCGTCGCTCGAGGCCAGCTCGCTGAACAGCCGGAAGTCGTGCTTCGAGCCGCCGCGCACCCGGAAGATGTCGACGGCGAACGTGGCCCCGTCCGGCCCCTTGAGCAGCACGACGAGCCGCCGGTAATCGGAGCACGGCGGGTTGGCGTTGCTGGAGGCCTCGCACGCCGACAGCTTCGGCGTCGAGATCATCATCTCCAGCTTCGGCTTGCGGATCGTGTCGTCGCGGCCGTGCGCGACCTGGTTGCGGTCGTTCACGATCACGAGGTTGTGGCTGAACGTCGACGTGATCCACTGGTTGACCGGGCTGTCGCCGACGTAGCCGTGGTCGCCGAGCATGACGCCGCCGTGGTCCTGGTAATAAACCGTCAGGTTGTCGCCGTGGCGGTGGCTCCCCGGGGGCGAGAAGTTGAGCCCCAGCAGGGCCGCGTCCCGATCCGAACCGTGGCGCAGCAGGCCGGTCATCCACGCCGGGAAATACAGGTCCTTGAGGTCGAGCGTCCTGGTGGTGCCCCCGTATTCCTCGCCGCTCAAGTTGAACAGCGCGTACGTTCCCAACCGGCTTCGCCCGCCGAGGACGCCCGCTTTGCCGGCGAAGAATTCCGGGTAATGTCTGAGCCCGATCTGGATGCATTCGTCGGGGATGCGCCCGCCGGCATCGCTGTCCTCGAACGGAATGATGGCGCCGTCGGGCCGCAGCGTATCGATCATCGCGCGATACATGTTGCGCAGCCTGGGGTCGTTGTAGACGCTGCCGGCGGCCCGGCGCGCCGCGAACGAATCGGGCCAATCGAAGTTGTCGAGCAGTTCGGGGACCATCGGCAGCTCTTCGAGGTACATCATCGTGTAGCCGGGGCTCTCGACGCTGAACCCGTCGAAATTGAACGAGCGTTCGCGCACGGCCTCGTAGCCGCGCATGGCCGTGTCGGCCAGCCGCGGCAGGTTGAGCGCGCGCGCCACCGCCGCGTAGGCGTTGTAAAGCCGGGGCGATTTATTGTTGATCAGCTTGGCCTGGTCGGGACCGCCCAGGTAGGGCTCGCCCGTAAAAATCCATTCCAGGAACAGGTCGCGCTCGACCTTCGCCTTGTCGGCCTCGCTCCACAGCGGATTGCCGTTTTCGTCCGTCGCGTCGGCAACGAAATCGAACGCGCGCGCGAGCCCCATCAGGATGCCCATGTTATCCGTGCTGGGATGCTCGCGGCCGGCGCCCCAGAAGTTGAAGACGAAGGCATTGTGCAACCCATCGCGCTTGTATGCATCGGTCGCCAGGTTGCGCTTCCACTCGAGCTCGAGCTCCTTGTCGTGCCACGCGGCATAAAGCGGGTCCGCGTCGATGACCGTGTTGCGGTAGTCGTGATACAGCCACCCGCGGTAGCACTTGGCGAGCCGGAGCAGGATCTGCTGCGCCTTCCTCGCGTAGCGCGGGTCGCCGGTGATCGAGTAAGTCAGCGCCAGGTCGTTGAGCGAACTGATCATGAATGTCGTCTTGCTCTTGGCGATGTTGCCGCTGAAGCTCATATGAAACGGGTAGGTGAACCATTTGAACGAGTATTTGCCGGTGCGGTCGCCGGGGTGGGCTTTTTCGGCCTCGTTCAGGTAGAACATGAACGTCTGGCCGGTGCGCGGGCAGACGAGCTTCTGCGTCTCGGCGTATTTGGCCGACGGGTAGACCTGCCCGCACAGCCGGCACGTGAGCTTGTCCGGATCCTTGTAGGACCACTGCATCAGCCCGTGACCGACGCCTTCCTGGGACTTGACGCCGACGCAGTTGGGGCAGGTCATGCCGTAGTCGTACCACGGCGTCAGCTCGCCGATCATGTCGTCGACGTAGCCGTCGGGCTTGCCGAGGATATAGTCGGCGCGCTCCCTGGCCGACTTCACGATGTCGCGCGCCCACTGGGCCTCGGCCACGTTCTTGCGCGCGGTCTCGAGCGCCCGGGCGTCAATCATCACCGGGTGCCGGATCGGCGCGCGCTCGGCAAGGAGCCGCGTCTTGCGCTCTTCCATTTCCTTGCGGAACGCGATCTCCTTTTCGCTGAGGCCGCGCTCCATCCACGGCAGGTAGCCCTTGCCATGGACGACAGCGTCGACGTACTGCGCCTTTTTTTCCGCGTCGGTCAGGGCCGAGGCCCCTGCCGCCGCCCGGGGCATCAAGCAAACCGCCGCCAAAACCAGGGCCATGACCGGAACCCGCGAGATGAACCGCATACCGCTCCTCCTTCGTGCGTCGTGCGCCGTAATCGTAATCGTAATCGTCATCGAGAATCAAACTCCACATTTTCTCAAACGCGGGTCGATTCCGCCCCTTATGTCCCTCTGGTCGCTTGCGTCCCCGCTTCCCCCCGACTAGACTGTTCCTGAAACTCGAATCGATCGATCGATTTTCGATTACGATTACGATTACGACGCACGAGCACGAAAAGGGGCGAAAACCAGTGCGGATCGTTCTGGCACAGATCAATACCTCGATGGGCAACATCGAGCTCAACGCCGACCGGATCCTGCGCGCCTACGGCGACGCCGCCACCATGGGCGCCGATCTCGTCGTTTTCCCGGAAATGGCCGTCAACGGCTACCCGCCGCGCGACCTGCTCGAGCACCCGGCGTTCGTCGGCAAGGGCGTCGAGGCACTCCACGCCATCGCCTCCGAAATGACCGGCCCCGGCGCGATCGTCGGCTTCGTGCGCCGCAACGAGGGCGCCGGCAAGCCGCTCTTCAACTCGGCCGCGCTGATCGACGGCGGCAAAATCGTCTCGGTCCACGACAAGACGCTCCTGCCGACCTACGACGTCTTCGACGAGGCGCGCCATTTCGAACCCGCCACCGAGGTCCGCCTCGCCGAGTTCCGCGGCCTCCAGCTCGCCATCACGATCTGCGAGGACTTCTGGAGCACGGCGCTCTACCGCCCGCACCCGCTCTACCACCGCAACCCGGTCGAGGAGCTCGGCCGGCTCGGCCCGGACCTGATGCTGAACATCAACGCCTCGCCGTACAGCGTCGGCAAGCGCAAGCTGAAATCCAAAATGTACGAGGACGCCGTCCGCAAATACAGCGCCCCGCTCGTCGTCGTCAACCAAGTCGGCGGCGACGACAACCTGATCTTCGACGGCTGGAGCAACGTGTGGAGCGCCAAGGGGGGCGTGCTCGCGCAGGCCGCCGGCTTCCGCGAGGAGCTGCTGGCGTGGGACTGGGCCCCGGAGGACGGCCGCAACGGCATCCCGCCCGACACGGGCGAAGAGATCGAGAACATCTACGAGGCGCTCAAGCTCGGCATCGCCGATTACGTCTGCAAGTGCGGCTTCCGGCGCGTGCTGATCGGCCTCTCCGGCGGGATCGACTCGGCGCTGACCGCCGCGCTCGCCGCCGACGCGCTCGGCCCCGAGAACGTCGTCGGCGTCCTCATGCCGTCGCGCTTCAGCAGCGACCACAGCCTGTCCGACGCCGAGGCCCTCGCGAAGAACCTCGGCATCGAGCGCCACGTCATCGAGATCGAGCCGATCGTGCAGGTCTTCCTCGAGCAGCTCGAGCCGCTCTTCGCCGGGACGAAGTTCGGCCTGGCCGAGGAAAACCTCCAGGCCCGCGCCCGCGGCATGGTCCTCATGTCGCTCTCGAACAAATTCGGCTGGCTGGTCCTTTCGACCGGCAACAAGAGCGAGCTGGCGGTCGGCTACTGCACGCTCTACGGCGACATGACCGGCGGCCTCGCGGTCCTGGGCGACGTCTTGAAAACGCGCGTCTGGGAGCTGTCGCGCTGGATCAACCGCGACGAGGAGCGCATCCCGCGCAACTCGATCACGAAGCCCCCCTCGGCCGAGCTGCGCGAAAACCAGTTCGACACCGACTCGCTGCCGGCCTACGACGAGCTCGACCCGATCATCGCGGCCTACGTCGAGGACTACGCCAGCGCCGAGGAGATCATCGCGCAGGGCTACGACGAAAAGATCGTCCGCCGCGTCCTCGCGATGATCGACCGCGCCGAATACAAGCGCCAGCAGGCGGCGATCTGCCTGAAGATCTCGACCAAGGCGTTCGGGTCGGGCCGCCGCATGCCGGTGGCCCGCGGCCGGTGCGCGCCGGCAATCATCCGGTAGAGTAAGTTTTTTTAAAACGATTCGAGGGTTTGTGCGTCTATAAAAAAAGAGTCCTGCGTTCCGGAGCCTTCGTTGGCTCAACGGGGACTCAGGCCGTACACAAAACGACAAGGCGGACTGGCCATGGCTCTTCGTCCATTTTCGTGGTTTTGCCTGATGATCATGCTGCTGGCGGGGGGATCGTTTGCGGCCTCGCCGGAAACCATCGACATCCCCTACAAGAAGGTCGTCCTGGGCAACGGCCTGACCGTCATCGTCCACGAGGACCACAAGGCCCCGATCGTCGCGGTGAACGTCTGGTATCACGTCGGCTCCAGGAACGAGCGGCTCGGCAAGACCGGCTTCGCCCACCTGTTCGAGCACCTGATGTTCAACGGCAGCGAGCATTTCAACGACGACTTCTTCAAGGCGCTCGACAAGGTCGGCGGCACCAATTACAACGGCACCACCGGTCCCGACCGCACCAACTATTTCGAGAACGTCCCCGTCAGCGCCCTCGACACCGTGCTGTGGCTGGAGTCCGAGCGCATGGGTTACATGCTACCGGCGATCGACCAGGCGCGGCTCGACGAGCAACGCGGCGTCGTGCAGAACGAGAGGCGCCAGTATGAAAACCAACCCTACGGCCTCAGGGCCGAAGAGGCCCTGTTCAAGACCTGCTTCCCCCCCGATCACCCCTACGCGCACACCGTCATCGGCGAGATGGACGACCTCAGCTCGGCGACGCTCGCCGACGTCCAGGGCTGGTTCAAGTCTTACTACGGCCCGTCCAACGCCGTCCTCGTCGTCGCCGGCGACGTGCGGACCTCGGACACGATCGAAAAAGTGAAGCGGTATTTCGGCTCGTTCCCGCCGGGGCCGCCGGTGGCGCGCCACACGGCATGGGTGCCGCGGCATTCCGGCTCCGTTCGCCAGATCATGCAGGACCGCGTCCCGCAGACCCGGATCCTCATGGCGTGGACCGCCCCGCAGTGGGGGACGACCGACTCGACGTGCCTCGACTTCGCGGCCAACCTCCTCGCCGGCGGCAAGAACACGCGCCTCTACAAGCGGCTCGTCCGCGACGAACAGATCGCCACGGACGTGCAAGCCGAAAACATGTCGATGGAAATCTCGGGCCTGTTCGCGATCGTGGCGATGGTCAAGCCCGGCGTCGATCCGGCGCGCGTCGAGGCGTCGCTCGCCGATGAATTGCAGGAGTTCCTCGAGGACGGCCCGAGCCGGCGCGGGCTCGAGCTCGTCCGAACCAGGTTCCTCTCCGACTTCGTTCGCGGCATCGAGCAGGTCGGCGGATTCCGCGGCAAGGCCAACCTGCTGGCCGAGGGCCAAACCTACGCCGGCGACCCGGCCTTCTACAAGGCCTATTACAAGCAGCTCGACGAGGCGACGCCCCGCCAGGTGCGCGCCGTCGCCCGCCAGTGGCTCTCCGACGGCGCATACATCCAGCGGGTCGACCCGTTCCCGAAAATGCGGGCGACCGCCGGCGACGTCGACCGCTCGAAAATCCCCGGCGCCGACACGCCCGCCGACGCCCGGTTCCCGAAACTCCAGCGCGCGACCCTGTCCAACGGCCTCAAGGTCGTCTTCGCCGAGCGCGACTCCGTCCCGCTCGTCCGCATGAGCCTCATTCTGGACAGCGGCACGGTCGCCGACCCGCCGGACAAATCGGGCGTCGCCAACCTGACCCTCGGCATGATGCGCGAAGGAACCAAAAAACGCACGGCCGAGGAAATCAGCGACCAAACCGACATGCTCGGCATGGATTATTCGTTCTCGTCCAACGACGAGTTCGTCGGCGCCGACATGTCCGTCCTCGCGCAAAACCTCGACCCCGCGCTCGACCTGTTCGCCGACATCATCCTGAACCCGGCCTTCAAAAAGGCGACGTTCGACCGCAAAAAGCAGGAGGAGCTCGCCGGGATCCAGCAGCTCAAGGCGGACCCGCGGATGGCGGCGGCGCGCATCATGCCGCGTCTTGTCTACGGCGCGGATCACCCCTACGGCGAGTTCGTCACCGAGGACTCCGTCAAGCGCATCGCGCTCGACGACCTCGTCCAGTATCACCGCGCGTGGTTCAAGCCCGGCAACGCGACGATCGTCGTGGTCGGCGACACCCATCTCGAGGAAATCACCGCGAAGCTCGAGAAGGCATTCCGCCGCTGGCCCAATGGCGAAACCGCGAAAAAACCCATCTCCGCGGCAAAGCCGCCCGCCGGGCCGGCCATCTACCTCATCGACAAGCCGCAGGCCGAACAGTCGGTGGTGCTGGCCGCCCGCCTCGCCCCGCCCAAATCGAACCCCGAGGAGATCGCGATCGAAACGATGAACCAGATCCTCGGCGGGCAGTTCTCGTCGCGCATCAACATGAACCTGCGCGAGAACAAGCACTGGTCGTACGGCGCGCGCTCGCGGTTCTCGGCCGGCCGCGTCCAGCGGCTGTTCACGGTCGAGGCCCCGGTCCAGTCCGACAAGACCCGCGAGACGCTGCTCGAGATCCGCAAGGAGCTGGCCGGCATCGTATCGGCCCAACCGGTCACCGAGGACGAATTCGGCAAGGCGAAACTGAACAAAACACTGCGTCTTCCCGGCAACTGGGAGACGACGAGCGCGGTGTGCGGATCGATCAAATCGATCGTGTGCAACGGCCTGCCCGACGACTACAACCAGGCCTACCCGCGCAAGGTGCGCGAGTTGACGCTCGAGCAGGTCCGCAGCGCCGCGCGCACGGTCGTTGGCGCCAACGAATTCGTCTGGGTCGTCGTCGGCGACCGCGCCCGGATCGAAAAAGAACTACAGACCCTCGATGCCAACGACTTCGGCCGGCTGCAAATCATCGACGCCGACGGCAACGGCCAGTAGGTCGCTTCGGCCTCGAAGCGACCTACCGACGCCCGCAGACCGGGCACGCCTGCATGCGCAGCGGCCGTTCCAGACGGCTGCGCCGCAGGAGCTCCTGGTCGTTGAAGATTTCCAGCGTCGGCCCGTCGGCGGTGACCCGGCCGTCGTGGATCACGATCGTCCGCTCGCACAGGTCCATGATCATGTCCAGGTCGTGGCTGGCGACGATCTTGGTGTGCGTGAACGTCCGCAGCAGCTCGATCAGCTGCCGCCGGGACTTCGGGTCGAGGTTGGAGCTGGGCTCGTCGAGGACCAGGATGTCGGGGGTCATCGCCAGCACGGAGGCGATCGCCACGGCGCGCTTTTCGCCCCCCGAGAGCCGGTAGGGGGGGCGCTCGCGCAGGTGCGCCGCGCCGACCGTCTCCAGCGCCCCCATGACGCGCGCCTCGACTTCATCGGCCGGCAGGCCCAGGTTGAGCGGCCCGAACGCCACGTCCTCGTACACCGTGGGCATGAACAGCTGGTCGTCCGGGTCCTGGAAAATCATGCCGACCGCGCGCCGCACGCCGCGGAGCGTCTCCTTCGTCAGCGGGTAGTCGCCGATCCGCACGCTCCCGCGCTGCGGCGTCAGGCAGCCGTTCAGGTGCAGCAGCAGCGTGGATTTGCCCGCCCCGTTGGCCCCGACGATCCCCACCGACTCGCCGTGAACGATCCGGAACGAGACCCCCCGCAGCGCCTCGGGCCCGCCCGCATAAGCGTAACTCAGATCCTTGACTTCAACGATGTGGTGACTCATGGCATGACCGCCCCGCCCATCAGATGCGGCAGATTGTAACATCGCGCGACGATAAAAAACGCCGTCCAGCCCAGCGCGAAGACCGCGTCCGCCCCGGTGAACCTCAGCGCCCCGGCCTGCCGGATCTCGCCGTCGAAGCCCCGGGCGAGCATCGCCATGTGGAGGCGCTGGGCGCGGTCCAGGGCGCGCAGCAGCAGCTGGCCGACCAGCGAGCCGAACACGCTCGGCGGCATCCCGCGGGCGTTCACGGCGCGCAGCGACCACGCCCGCGCCATCCGCGCCGCCTCCTCGCCCAGCACGAACACGTAGCGGTAGAGCAGCATGAACTGCACCGTCAGCACGCGCGGGACGTGAAGCCGCCTTAGCGCCAGGCAGACGGGGTAAAAACCGGTCGTCGCGATCAGGATCAGCGCGGCCGAAACCGTCAGGCCGAACCGCAGCATGATCGACGCGAACGAGATCCATCCGCCCGAGACCCGCGCCGGGCCGACCTCCATCAGGATCGACTGGTCGAGCAGGGGATTGAACATCCCGATCAGCAGCGCGAACGGCGACGCGACGAGCAGCTTGCCGAGCAGGTAGCCGGCCGGCAGGTCGCCGACGATCACCAGCGCCACCGGGTAGGCCACCAGCGGCAGCAGCCCGGCGACCTCGTATTTTCCGAATGAAACCACCGTCACGATGAAAGCCAGCGCGACGAGGACCTTGGCCCGCGGATCCAGGCGCTGGATCGGCGTCGGCCGCCGCGCGAGGACGTCGAGCCCGCCCAGGTCGAGCAAGGCGGATTCGATGTTCGGCATCACGGCCCCGCCACGTCCGAACCCGCCCGGCGCGTCTTCAGCGCCAGCCCCAGGGCGGCGACCAGCCCCAGCGTCATCGCCGCCCCGATCAGGCCGGCCGCCGACGTGGCGGCGTTGACCGCCGGCGCCGGGCCGTCGGCCTTCGTTTGCGGGTTTCTGAAATCATAATCGGGCAGGAACGCCGTCAGGGCCTGGACATGCCCGGCCGCGGCGTGGATGGCGTTGTGCGGCGTCGCCAGTTCCTCGGCGCCGGCGGTCCGCGCCATCGACCACTCGAGGCCGTCGGGGGCGGCCGAGGCGAACCACGACAGGACGCCGGCCGTCAGGATCGTCGCCGCCCCCAACCCCACGACCAGCCTGCGGATGGAAAAGCTCGCGCCGGCCGGCCCGGCCGCCAGGGCCGCCTCCAGAACCTCCGGCCGCGCCTTCCTGACCGAGTTGACCACGGCCGACGTGATCAGCCCCTCGGCGAGCCCGATGGCCAGGTGGATCGGCTGCATCAGCAACACAAACGCCGTGAAGGGCAACTCCGAAACGCCCGAGCCGGCCGTTTCCAGCACGACGCCGAAGGCCCCCAGCTGCAATCCGACGACGACCGAGGCGACCGAGCCGGCCAGGATGCGCGTGGGCGTCGGCCGGTCGCCGGCGATTTTCCTGTAGATCAGCGGATACGCGACGAAACACGGGAAGAAACCCATGTTGAAGATGTTGCAACCGAGCGCGAGCAGGCCGCCGTCGGCGAAGAACAGGGCCTGCACGGTCACGACCGAGGCGATCGTCACGAACGCCGCCCACGGCCCCAGCAGGATCGACAGGATCATCCCGCCGCCGATGTGGCCGCTCGAGCCCGTCATCGGGATGGCGAAATTGACCATCTGCGCGGCGAAAATGAACGCGCCGAGCACGCCCATCAGCGGCACCCTGCGGTCGTCGAGTTCGGCATTGAGTTTGCGGGCGCTGCAGGCGATCAGCCCGCCCGTCACCGCCCACATCGCGCCGCCGACGGCGGGCGAGACGAGTGCGTCGGCCATGTGCATCGTTGCTTCTCCGGTTTCGAATCGCCCCCGGCCCACCGGCCCGAGGCTATTCACACGAAATCGGAGAAAAGTATTACTTTTGCAGGCGCAATGGTCAACCTGAAATTCATCGGCGCGATTGAATGCCTGCCCGTGCCCGTCCGCGCCCCGCTAGGGTGCTTCCAAGAAGTTCTGTCGCGATTCTCAACGAAGAATGTGTGGATTCGATTACGATTACGATTACGAGCACGAGCTCAAGGCGGACAAAACTTTCGAGAAACACTCTAAATCACGATCGCCTTGACCCGCAGCACGTTGTGCAGGCTTTGGATTTCCTTGAGCACCTCGGGGCGCACCGGGCCGTCGACGCTGATGATCGTCAGCGCATTCTCGCCCGGGACGTTGCGGCCGACGTTCATCTGCGCGATGTTGATCTCCTCGCGGCCGAGGAGCGTGCCGACGGCGCCGATGAAGCCCGGCAGGTCGCGGTTGACGATGGCGAGCATGTGGCCGGCCGGCACGATGTCCAGCCGCCGGCCGTCGATGACCACGATCTTGGGCGTCTTCTCCTGCGTGAGCGTCCCGCTGACCTCGTGGGCCTCGCCCGAGTCGGCCGTCGTCCGGATCGTGATCAACCCGGCGTAGATATCCGGGCTGTTCGAGTTGCGCGTCTCGGCGATGTGGATGTCGCGCTGGCGCGCAAGGTAGATCGCGTTGACCGCGTTGACGGTCTCGCTGACGTGCGACTCGAGGAACCCCTTGACGACCGACGTCGTGAGCGGCTCGTTGGGGTATTGCGCCGCCGACCCGCTGTAGACGATCTCGATCGACTTGATCGCCTCGGGCGCGTACTGCCCGCAGAACCTCCCCAGCCGCCAGCACAGGTCGAGGGCGTGGCGGATCGCCGCGAACGTCTTGGCGTCGACCGACGGGGCGTTGACCGCGTTGCGGATCATTTCGCCCGAGAGCGCCTCGCGGATCTGCGCCGCGATGTCGCGCGCGACCTTTTCCTGCGCCTCGGCGGTCGAGGCCGCCAGGTGCGGCGTCAGGATCACGTTGTCCAGCCCGCGCAACGGGTTCTCGGCCGGCAGCGGCTCGATCTCGAACACGTCCAGCGCGGCGCCGCCGATCCGGCGGTCGCGCAGCGCCTCGTAGAGGGCCTGTTCGTCGACGATCCCGCCGCGCGCGCAGTTGACCACCAGCACGCCGGGCTTCATCATCGCCAGCTCGTCGCGGCCGATGATCCCGCGGGTGTCGTCGTTGAGCGGGGCGTGGATCGTGATCGCGTCGGCGGCGCGGCACATCTCCTCGATCGCGACCGACCGCACGTGCATCTTCTCGGCCGCCTCCGCCGTCAGCAGCGGGTCGTGCACCAGCACGTCCATGCCGAACGCCTGCATGTGCTCGGCGACGACGCGCCCGATCCGCCCCAGGCCGACGACGCCGAGCGTCTTGCCGAACATCTCCATCCCGACGATGCTTTTCTTGTCCCACTTGCCCGCGTGCATCGAGTGGTCGGCCTGCGGGATGCGCCGCGCCAGCGCCAGCAGCATCGAGATCGCGTGCTCGGCCGTCGACAGCGTGTTGCCGCCCGGGGTGTTCATCACGATGATCCCCTTCTCGGTGGCGGCCTCGACGTCCACGTTGTCGACACCGGCCCCGGCGCGCCCGATCACCTTGAGCTTGCCGGACGAGGCCAGCATCGCGCGGCTCACGTGCGTGCGGCTGCGGATGACCAGCGCGTCGAACTCGCCGATCCGTCCGGCCAGCGCCTCCATCGAGATTTCCGGATCGTAAACGATCTCGAAGCCCTCATGGCCGGTGAAATAGGAAAGCCCCTCGGGGCTCATCTTGTCGCTGATCAGGATTCGGAAAGGCATCGGAGGGAGTCCTTGATGGATTTGCGGGCGGCCGCGGCGCGCATGCGCCGGCCACCCTGAAACGGGCACAGTATCAATGAACCGCCATGAATTTCAAGTCCATCCTGATTTGAGCATATTTTCACAGCTCGTTGCAATATTTGGACTTATGTCGCCAATCGGGTTACCCTAAAATATATTTCCATACTATACTATTGTTATCATGTTTGATAGTTTATGGATATTTATGGGGTTACCTGCAAGTTGATTTCTGTTTTGACCGCTCAAACCGCAACCAAACCACGCCGGATCTCCACCGCATCCACCCTCGGCTTCGTCCGCCGGAATTGGGAAATCCTCGCGTTCGCGGCGGCCCTCCTCGCGTGCTGCCTCTATTACGCGACGGCTCTCGGTTGCCGGATCGACGACTCCTTTATTTACCTGCGGGTCGCCGAGAATTTTCTCGACTCGGGACGGCCGATTTATAACATCGGCGACGAACGCTTCATTTCAACCAGCCCCCTGTGGCTTTTCCTGATCATCGCCGCCAAGCTGGTTGTCTGGGGAGCCGAGCTGACCTCGATATCCAAGTGGCTCTACATCCTGTCGCTCGTCGCGTCTTCGCTTTGCCTGAGGTCGATCTGCCGGGGGCGCTACCCATTGGCCGCATCCCTCGCTCCGTTGGCCGTGTTCTGTTCTCCGCTTGCCATCAACGCCGTCGGCATGGAATTTGCCGTCACGCTGGCGACGGGGCTGGCGCTGATCCGGGCTTTTGAGCGCCAGAAATGGATCCTGTTCGGTTTTTGCGGCGGCCTGTTTTACCTGGCCCGATCCGAAGGCGCCCTGCTTGTGG
This sequence comes from Candidatus Sumerlaeia bacterium, assembly GCA_039683515.1. Classification (GTDB taxonomy): domain Bacteria; phylum Sumerlaeota; class Sumerlaeia; order MVZB01; family MVZB01; genus JAJFUE01. The sequence goes on from JBDKRG010000020.1 coordinate 18,170, forward strand.
CCGTCATGATGGCGGTATTCGTTGGGCGCATGTACAGGCAATCGGGCTCGCGCAGGGAATTCCTGGCACGCGTCTGGACGCCGATCGACGCCTGCCTGATCGTCGTGATGATCTGGCATCTCTACTACCTGATGAGCTTTGGCCGGTTTTTCCCGGACACCCTCCACGCGAAAATCGAGCAGGGTCTCAGCGGGATCTGGCCGCTTTATCACCAGTCGATCCTCAAAAACCTGTTCCAGACGGCGCGCGGCCACGGCCTCGCATGCGGTCTCATGCTCGTGGGCGCCGTGGCGATGGCGCGCCGGTTTCCATGGATCGCCGGCTGGGCGGCCATTCAAACCGCGGCCTATTGCATGCTCCGCGTCCCGGAATACGTCTGGTATTACCACTCCCTCGTTTTCGCGGCGTCGTTTTCGCTGCTTGTCGGGGTTGAAACGACGCTCCGGTTCATCAGGCGCGGGTGGCCCCGGCTCCACCCGGCGGCGGCAATCCTTCTGGTGGCGTTCGTCCTATACTGGTCGAACCTCCCCCAATCCAGGTTTGCCCCGTGGCAGGACCCCCGGCGAAACGCCTACCGCCAGGCCGCCGAATGGATTCGCACGCAGGACGCCGGCCCCAAGACCATCGTCATGGATGAAATCGGAATCGTCGGTTACTGCCTGAAGGACTACTCCGTCTTCGACACGGTCGGCCTTTCGAGCCCGGGCGTGACAAGGCAAACGATGGCCCGGATCGAACCGCTCGTCCGCGTCCATGCGCCGTCGTTCGTCGTCCTGCGCATCCCGCAAGGCAAGCCCGCGCCGCCCGCCGAGCTGTCCTATGCCGTCGATGGCGAGCCCCGCCCGATCAAATACCGCCGCGGCCTGATGACGAATCTCAAAGCCGGCTTCGCCGCAGCGGTCTACGCCAGGGCATCCTCGTAACGGCCGGGCCGCCGAGCCTGCCCGGCGGCGCTTCGGCCGCAAAAAAGCTTTATGCCGGAACCCCGGCTGGTGTATCCTATGAGTCCAAAAGGAAGATTTCTGGGAGGGCGCGACCGGGCGAAATCGCAGTTCCGCATGGCGGTCGAACCATACCGGAAGTATGATTAAGTCAAGGCCGGGGGATATTGACATTCCCGCCGATGTTTTCGGCCAGAATGGTGTTGGCATGGGGAAATTCAATCACAAGCAGGCGACGCAGGTTGCGCGGATCGTGCTGGTTGACGATCACCCGATTGTGCGCCGCGGCCTGGCGATGATGATCGACGAGGACCCCAACCTCGAGGTCTGCGGCGAGGCCGCGGGCATCTGCGAAGCCCTGCGCCTCATCAACGATCTGAATCCGGACCTGGTCGTCATCGACATCTCGCTCAAGGACGGCAGCGGCATCGAGCTCATCAAGCAGATCAAGGCCCAGAATAACTCGATCAAGATGCTCGTCTCCTCGATGCACGAGGAAACCCTGTTCTCCGACCGGGCGCTGCACGCCGGCGCCAAGGGCTACATCAACAAGCAGGAGACCTCCGACAAGATCGTCGAGGCGATCCACGCGATCCTGAACGGCAAGATTTACCTGAGCGACAACATGACCGAGCGCATGCTGCATCGGGCCGTCTACCCCGAGCAGGCCCCCGTCCAGTCGCCGGTCGACAGCCTGACCGACCGCGAGCTGGAGGTCTTCACGCTGGTGGGCCAGGGGATGTCGACGCGCAAGATCGCCAAGCACCTGCACCTGTCCGTCAAGACGATCGAGACCCACCGCGAGCACATCAAGCGCAAACTCAACCTCGAGTCGAGCCACGAGCTCATCCACCGCGCCGTCCAGTGGGCGATGGAACAGAAATGACCCGCTGGAAACCCCGCGAAGACATCAAATACTCCTTGATCCTGATCCTTGTGTTCAGTGTGTTCCTCTATTTTGTCTGGGAAGAAGATGTCCGCTCCAAAACCACCTTTGTTCAAATCGCTTTTCGCCAGGCGATTCTCCATCTTGCGACAACGCTTGAGTCGGAGCATAAACTCCCCGAAACTCTGCCTGATTCTGTTGACGGCGGGTTTGTCATTGCCGACCCGTACGACCAAAAATCGCGCGGCGAAAAACGGCTCAAGTGTTATGCCGATTTGGACAACCTGAACGGCGAGGTTCACAGCTTTACGTTCACGGGAAATAAATTCAAATACCTGCGGCTGAGCGACACGCTGGCAGTCGTTTATTCCTACGGCCCCGACCGCGACGACGACATCGGCCGCCTCCCGCGCGAGGAGCAAATCAAGCTCGCCACCGAGACGCATGATCTGAACAGCCGCTACGCCCACCTGCGATACGACCCGACCAACGGCAACATCAGCGGCGGCGATATCTGGCGATCGACCGCGAATATCACGCCGAAGGCCAAGTGAGCACATCGACAATTCGACGTCGGAATTTCAGTTCGGAGTTCAAACTTTAGTTTGCTTCTTGAAGCCGGCAAGCTGAAGCTTGAACTCCGAACCGAAATTCCATCTCCCGCCGGCTTTGGTTTTCATTTCTCATTGCTCATTGCTCATTTCTCATTCATTTTCTACCCATGACAATTGCCAATCTTCATGCCCGGCGTGATCGCCCATGAACCTGGTCCGACTCGAAAACCGCCTCCTTGTCTCCGCCGCCACGATCGGCGTGCCGGTTTATGATTTCGATTTCGCCCTGTATTTTACCTGCACTCACCCGTACGAGCCGAACCCCGGCGAGCGCTGCGTGCTTCGCACCGGCCAGATCCAGGATTACGAAAAAACATACAACGATTACGCGAGCAATAATCTCCGGCTCGTCAACACCCCGGCCGACTACAAAATGGCGAGCGAGCTCGAGGCGTGGTATCCGCTCATCAGCGACATGACCCCGCGCACTCACCTGTTCGACCAGCTCCCCACCGCCGAGCAAATCGAAGCCGAGTTCGAGTGGCCGATTTTCCTCAAGGGGTCGCGCCAGACCAACCGCCACATCGCCGAATTGTCGGTCGTGCAAAACCGCGAGCAATACGAGCGCGTCGCCGACGCCTACCGCGCCCACCCGATCCTCAACTGGCAGAAGCCCGCCGTGCGCGAATTCGTCCCGCTCATGCCGGTCGAGGGCGAGATCCCCGGCGTCATCAAGCCCTCGGTCGAATACCGCTCGTTCTGGTGGTTTGGCCGATGCGTCGGTTGCGGCCGTTACTGGCACATGGCCCCGGCTTACGATTGCCGCGACCTTCAGGCCGGCCTCGACCTCGCGCGCGAGGCCGCCGCCCGCGTCAACGTCCCCTTCCTCGTCGTCGATTTCGCGAAGACCCTGGGGGCCGATTGGATTGTCATCGAGTGCAACGACGCGCAAGAATCCGGCTACGCCGCCATGCCCCCGCAACTGCTGTGGCGCAACATTCTGGACCTGATGTGACGACTATGAAGATCGAATACCTCGCCGACCACACTCATTTCATCCCGACGCTCGCGCGCTGGTTTCATGCCGAGTGGGGGTACCTTTACCCTGAGCGCACGGTTGAAATCCTGAACGGACTCGTCGCCGAGCGCGCCAACCGCGACCGCATCCCGCTGACGCTCGTCGCGATCGACGGCGATGAAGTCGTCGGCACGGTCTGCCTCAAGGTGAACGACATGTCGATCCGGCCGGAACTGGCGCCGTGGCTGGCGTGCCTGTACGTCGATGAAAACCATCGCCGTCAAGGCATCGGCGAGGCGCTCGTCGCCGCGATCGAAAAGGAATCCGCCCGCCTTGGCGTCAACAAGCTCTATCTTTTCACGCCATCGGAGGAAAAGTTCTACGCCAAGCGCGGCTGGTCCGTCCGCGAGCGCGTCAATTACCTCCACTGCGACGTGACCGTCATGGAGAAGCGCCTGTAGGTCGCTAACGAGAAAACGTTCACGCAAAATCGCAAAAGAGCAAAAGGCGCAAAAAACATGTTTCGTTGAAGGACGGAATTAAACCGCCAAGACGCCAAGTGCGCCAAGAATAAAGGAATGAAAGATTTCAGGTCTTGGCGATCTTGGCGTCTTGGCGGTTCAAAATGAATCCGTGCAAATCCGCCCGATCCGCGTCATCCGCGTTCCATGAGTTTGCGCTCGTCAGCGACGCCCGGCTCAGCATGGGCACAATGCATGATTCAAGGCCCTCAAATTCTTTCAACGAACCTTCAATGAAAAGCCCCCGAACCGAAGCCTCGCTCCGTTCGGGGGCATGAAACCCACTTTTTTTCTTATCCAGCCGCTACGATTCCTTGTTCCTCAGCTCCCGGATCTGGTCCCGGCACCTGGCCGCCTTCTCGTAGTCCTCGGCGGCGATCGCCGCCTTCATCGTGCGCGTCAACTCCTCGATCGCCCGGTCGGTGTCGGCGATCAGGTTTTCCGCCCCCTTCGTGGGCGACACCGGCTCCTCCTCCTCCTCTTCCTCGACCCGGCCGGCCGCGTCCTCGAACGGGCCCGCGGGCTGGGGCGCGGGCGGCTGCGCGAGCCCGCCGCCGGGCCGCCGCCCGACGTGGCGCGTGTCGCCGTGGAAGCGGCGCAGGTCCGCGACGAGGTAGTCGTGAAACGATTCGTAGCAATCGCTGCAGCCGAGGAGCAGGTTCTTGCGGTAGTCCTCGAACGACAGGCCGCAATGCTTGCAGGTCACGCCGGTCGGGGCTCCGCCCCCGCCGCCGACGAGCTTGCTGAAATCCTGCTTGAGCATCCCTTCGAGGATGTCGCTCAGCGCGATCTGCTTGGGTTTCTGGTACGGGCTCAGCTCGGCGGCGTGATCGGAGCACAGATACAAGTCGTAGATCTGGCCGTCCTGGATCCGCGTGAATTTATGCGTGGCCGGCTTGCCGCACTTCATGCACTTCTTTTTCTGATAGAGAGACAAGGCCCAAACCCCTTTCCATCCGGGTGTCGAACGCCTCAATTATATCCCGATCGCCGCGACCAAAAAACGAAAATCACGGCCCCGCCCCCGCCCATCGTCTTTGGCTTGCATCTGGCGCCCAAAGAGGCTATTAGCCCGTGCCATGGTTGTTGAGTTATCTTGATATCCCGATTCAGGAAATCATCCTGAAGCGTTTGCTGATGCTGAGCGCCCTCGTCGCCGCATGCGGCGTCACCATGTTCGGCGCCATGGCGGTCGACGGCGCCTGCATCCCCCGGTCGTGCGCCTATCCCTGGAAGGCGCATTACGATCGCTTTGAAGGCGGCGCCGAACTGATCGTCAGTTTCGCAGCCGGCCTCAACGCCGAGCTCGACGAAACCGAATTCAACAAATCCTACGGCGAGGAATTCAAGGCCGCCTCCCACCGCCGCCAGGCCGAAAAACGCGCGCTGTTTCAGAAAGGGCTCGCTCGTCATCGACGTCCTCGATGCGAAAACCCACCAGCTTTACTGGCGCGGCACGATCCTCGCCCACATCGACATGAACGTGGACGAGAAGGCGAAGGACCGCCGCGTCAGGGCCGCCGTCCGTGCCCTGCTCGATCAGTTCCCGAAGCCCAGAACGGCGTCATGACGGCTTATCGAACGATTTTCTTGGGTTTCGTCTTCCAGCGCCGGTGCCACCAGAAATACTGCGCCGGGTCCTGAAGGATCGCCCGCTCGAGCGCCTCGTGGTAGCCGCGCAGCAGCCGCAGCTCCTCGGCCTCGGGATCGGCGCCCGGGTCGGGCCACAGCGGCTCGCCGACGATCGCCCGCAGCCGCCCCGTCCCGTCGCGCAGGCAGAAACTCGGCACGATTGGCGTCCCGAGCCGGATCGCGAGCGTCGCCATGCCGGTCGCGGTCGAGGCCGGCCGCCCGAAAAACTCCACGAACCGCCCCCGCCGCCGCGCGTCCTGGTCCGACAGGATCCCGACGGCGCCGCCGCGTTTCAAGTACGTGACCAGGCGGCGCTGGCTCGGCTCGCGCGTCGAGAACGCCTCCAGCCCGAACCGCGCCCGCAGGCCCGTGATGAACTCGTCGGTCCGGGCGTTGTGCATCGGCTTGTAGACGACCCCCACCGGCCCGGCCGTCTGCGCGTACCACGCCGCCAGCCACTCCCAGTTGCCGAGATGGCCGCAGGCAAGAATGACGCCCTTGCCCGCCGCGCGGCAGCGCTCGATCCGCTCGCGCGCCGCGGGATCGATGTCGACCGTGCCGGCGATCGCCGCCGGATCGAGCCGCCGCATCCAGGCCAGCTCCAGCGCCAGCCCCACCGAGTGCCGGATGATCCCCATCGTCAGTTCGCGGCGCCGCGCGGGGTCGAGCGGCCCGAGCGCCGTCGCGAGGTTTTCCTCGAGCACCCCCCGGCGCCACGGGAACAGGGACAAAACCCATGCGATCGCGCGCGCGGCGGCCTCGTGCCGGCGCGGGGGGACGAGCCCCAGGACCCAAACGGCCAAGCGCAGGGAGGCGTATTCGATTTTGTGCAGGATCGTTGGACTCGCGGTAGGCAATGGCGGCAACCGGCCCTAGTTCAGCTCGTATTCGGGCCGGGCCATCTCGGCCAGGATCGGCTCGCTGGCCGCGCTGTCCAGGATGCGGAAGACCGAGTTGAGCCGGGTCGCCTCGAACAGGTGCATGTGGGCCGGCGTCGGCCCGAGGATCCGCATCTCGACCTTGTTCTTGCGCGCGCTCATCTGGAACCCGACCAGCATCCCCAGCCCCGAGCTGTCGATGAACCCAAGCTGCCCGATGTAAATGTCGACCGCCGGGATCGAGCCGTTCAGGTGCGGGTGGATCGCGCCGCGCACCTTGTCGCTGTTCTGCATGACAAGCGAGCCGCCCATCAACACAAACAGCCGTTCATCGCGCCGATACAGGCTGATCTGACATTGCGGTCCGGGGGCGTTGAGACTGTTCATGCGGCCTACCTCAGTTGACGCGGATCAACTTTTCAAGCATTTCCAAATGGCGCTGGGCGCGCGCAATGTGTTTATCGTCGTTGTTGCGGCGGCTCAATTCGAGAACCGCCGTCCAGATTTCCCGTCCCTGCTCGTACCATTCGGCTTTCTTTTCGCAAATGACCCCCAGATTGTTGAGAATCGCGATATTTTCCGGGTCGATCTGGCGCGCGCGCTGGTAGGCGTTCATCGCCTGGGCGAGGTTCCCCTGGCGCAGGTATTCGACCGCGTCGTTGCAGAGTTGCTGGCTGCGGCCGTCGCCCGCGGGGGCGGGGTTCTCGCCGCCGCCCGTGGGCGGCACCGGCGTCGCCCCCGTCGAGGTAAAGACCGGCGTCCCGATCTTCCTGATGTTCTGGGTCAACACCTCGGCCTCGAGCCCCTCCATGATCTCGAAGATCGAGTCGAGCCGCGAGACCCGCAGGATGTCCATGATGCGCGCCGCCGGGCGAAGCAGCGTCATGGAGGAATGCGTCCGGTTGGCCTCCATCTTGAGCCCGATGAGCGTGCCCAGCCCCGAGCTGTCGATGAACTCCAGGTCCGCGAGGCTGACGTAGAAGTTCTGAATCGCCGGCGTCAGCAACTCGTTCAGCTTGAGCTTGACTTCGGCGCATGCCTGCTGCGTCAGGCGCCCGCTCAGGGAAGCGAGAATCTCGCTGCCGTGGCGCCAGGCCTCAATCCGGTAGTCCTGCATGAAAGAACCCGTGGCTTATATTATTGCTCGGGCGCGGCTGCGGCGGCCGGAGCGGGCGCTGTCTTCAACGCCTGCAACTGCTTGCGGACGTTGTCGACCAGCGAGAACAGCTTGGGAACCATCACGAACGTGACGGACCCCTCGACATTGGTGTTGTTCTGGAAACCCGGGTACTGCGACAGCGTCCGGAACTGCATCCGCTGCAGCTCGGTCATCGGCTGCTGGCGGATGATCTCGTAGACGAATTTCCACAACTTGTCGTTCGTGGCCTGATACGTGATCTTGATCGGCACCGCCACGCCCAATTCGTCGGCTCGCGGCACGGTGAGGCCCGGAGGAGCCTTCGGCGCGCCGCCGGCGGCTCCGCCGCCTTCTTCGCCTTCCTTCTTCTCGCCGCCCCCCTCGGTGCCGTACATCTCGTCCTCCATCATCTCCTCGTCCTCTTCCTCGGCCTTGGGGGCGCTGACGTCGACGCCGACGCTGGCCTCGTCGCTTTCGAGCTTGGTCAAGTCGGCCGGGATGGCGGGGGGCGGAACGGGCTGCGCCCACTGGCGCAGGAACGCGTAGCCATCCAGCATGACGCCGGTGACGTTCGTCACCTGCAGCTTCATGGCCGTGTCGAGGATCCGGTTCAGGGCGCGCAGCTCTTCGTACATGAAGTAGAGCTTGCTCTCCTTCATCCCCTCGAGCGGCATGCACGTATAGGTCAGGTCGATGTCGACGACGTCGAACACGAACTGGCGGTCAAGTCGTTTCTGGTGAATGATCAGCGGCGGGTTGGATGCCTCGTATTCCTTGATCTTGTCCAGGATCACGTTGGCCAGCGCCATCTTGGCGATGAGCGGGACGAATTCGCCGAAGTAGGCGGTCCCGGGCCAGCCGTAATAGAGCTGGTTGGCGTAGCTCGTGTTGCCGTTGATATAAAAATAATCGACGCCGAGCGCCGACATGGCTTTGTAGTAGTCGACGCGGCGCATGTTGTAGGACGCCGTGCCGGCGGTCATGCTGTTCAGGTTGCCCTTGATGCCCTCGATCGCGGCGAGCGTGTCCCACAGCTTGCCCGTGTCGCGCGTCAGGATCTGCGGCAGCGTCAGCGGCAGCGCCCAGCCCTGCGGCGTCGTCCACACCTGGCTCGTCGGCGGCCCGTCACAGAACGACAACTTGGTCGCGTTGGCGGCCTGCGAGGCGCGCGCATAGTTCTGCAGCTTGCGAACCTCGTCCAGAAGAAACGGGATCTGCTGTTGGGCCTTGATCTTGGCCGCCTCGGCGTTCTTGATGAAATCCTCGGGCTTGGGGGTGGCCTTCGGGTCCGGCGGCACCGGGAGCTCAACGATGAACACCTCGTTCTCCGACATGCCGAGCGCGGAGACGCCGCTCGTGAGCATGTCGAGCGATCGGGTCGTCGCGCTGGTCAACCGGTCCAGTTCCTTGGGATCGGCGACCTTGATGTTTTTCAGCTCGGTCAGTTTGGCATCGCGATCGCCGGCGGCCTTTGAATAACTCTGCACGCGCGGGCTGAACAGCACGAAATGAAGCCCCGCCATGAGCACGGCCGCAATCACGCCGCCCGCCACGATCTTTTCCCGTTTTCCGAAGACCATAAATAGACCACCTTGCGTATCAAACGACCATCCGTCCCGGAACCGACATTTCGGATCCGGAACGCTCTACCAGTTATTTGTGGCGTAAATCGCGATTCTGTCAACTGGAAACACAGAATTTAGCCCCGATCGGCCCTTGCCGGCGATTGCCTCGCCTCCCGGCAGCCCCCGCCGCCGTCGTGTTCCGGCCGCAAATGCGGGCATCCGCAGCACCCCTCCGGGCACCCGGCCGGGGCCCCGGCCTCGGCCTGCCGTCGGCGCGCCCACAGCCTCGCCGCCAGATAAACCCCCGCCCCGACGATCATCAGGGTGGTCAGAACGACCTGCCAGTCCATTGCCCTACACCCCCATCCCCAGCGCGCGGCCCACCTGGTAGACCGCCATGGTTAAAACATAGGCCAGGGCCGTCAGCCCGGCAAACTGGGTCAGCGGCCACTTCCACGAGTTGCTCTCGCGCCGCATCACCGCGAACGTCGACAGGCACGGCGTGGCGATCAGCGCGAACAGCATCAGGCACACCCCCGTCAGCGGCCGGTAGCGCTCGGCCAGGATCCGGCGCAGCCGCCCGGCCTCGCCGCTCGTGTCGTCCATCGCGCTCACGATCCCGAGCTGGGCCACCAGGACCTCCTTGGCGGCGACCGCCCCGATCAGCGCCGTGCAGACCCGCCAGTCGAACCCCAGCGGCGCAAACACCGTCTCCATCGCCCGCCCCAGCCGGCCGCTGACCGAATACGCCAGGTCCTCGGCGTGGCGCGCCGCGTCGAGCTCGGCCGCCGTCATCGCCGCCGCCGCCGGGCTCGCGTCGATCTCATGGACGGCTTTCTTGGGGTAGCTGTTGGCCGCCCACAGCAGGATCGACAGCGCCAGGATGATCGTCCCGGCCTTGCGCAGGTACAGCGCCGACTTGCTCCAGATGTCCTGCCACACCGACCGCCACGTCGGCATCCGGTACGGCGGCAGCTCCATCACGAACGGCGTCGCCTCGCCAGCGAGGATCGTCAGCCGCAGGAGCTTGACGAGCCCGATCGCCAGCACGATCCCGACGACATACATCGTCAGCAGGACCGGCCCGCGCCACGGCAGCGGGATGAACGCCGCGATCAGCAGCGTGTAAATCGGCAGCCGCGCGCTGCACGACATCAGCGGGATCACCATCATCGTCGCCAGCCGGTCGCGCTCGTGCTCGAGCGTGCGCGTCGCCATGACCGCCGGCACCGAGCAGCCGAACCCGGTCACCAGCGGGATGAAGCTGCGCCCGTGCAGCCCGATCTTGTGCATGAGCCGGTCGATCAGGAACGCCGCCCGCGCCATGTAGCCGCACCGCTCGAGCAAGCCGATCGCCATGAACAGCAAAACGATGTTGGGCAGGAAGACCAGGACGCCGCCGACGCCGTGAATCAGGCCGTCGACCAGCAGCGACCTCAGCGGCCCGTCGGCCATCGAGCCCTGGATCGCGCCCGCCATCCAGTGGAACAGCGAATCGAGCCCGTGCGAGAGCGGCTCGCCGAGGGCGAAGACGAACTCGAACAGCCCGGCCAGGACGAGCAGAAAAATCGGCATCCCCAGCCAGCGGTGCATGAACAGCGCGTCGAGCCGCGTCGTGAGCGGCGCGGCCGGGGCGGCCCCGCCCGCCTGGGTTTCGGCCAGGATCGCCGCAAGCCGGCCGTAGCGGACGTCGGCGATGAGCGACTCGACCGAGACCCCCGCGCCCCGCCCGAGCCGCTCGATCTCGCGGTCGGTCTTGCGGGCGATCTCGCGGCCGCCGTCGACCTTCTCCGCCAGCCAGCGCCGCACGCCGGCGTCCCCCTCCACGTACTTGATCGCGGCCCAGCGGTGCGGCAGCGACCCGGCCGACTCCCCCGCCAGCCGCAGCCGCCACATCAGCTTGCCGATCAGCCGCCCGAGATCCTCGCCGTATTCAAACACGCTCGTCCCCTCGAGCGGCGCGGCGCCGCCGGCGCGCCCGACCGCCTCGAGCAGCTCGCCGATCCCCTCGCCCCGGCTGGCGATCGTGCCGACCACCTCCACCCCGAGCCTCGCCCCGAGCCGCTCCCGGTCGATGCGGATCCCTTTTTCCTCCGCCTCGTCGATCATGTTCAGGTCGATGACGATCCGGCCGCCGAGCTCGGCGAGCTGCATCGTCAAATACAGGCTGCGTTCCAGATTGGCCGCGTCGATGACCTGCACGATGACGTCCGGCTTGTTCTGGATGAGCCAGTCGCGCGCGATCCGCTCCTCGGGGCTGTTGGCCGTCAGGCTGTACGTCCCGGGCAGATCCACCAGCCGCAGGTCGACGCCGTTGCGCCGGCAGCTCCCGTGCGTAACCTCGACGGTCACCCCCGGGTAGTTCGCAACCCGCTGGTTCGAGCCGGTCAGCTGATTGAAAATACTGGTCTTGCCGGAATTCGGGTTGCCGATCAGGGCAACCCGCAATTCCCTCCGCACGGTGGATCGATCGATCGTCTCAATCTCGCTCATATTCGCTCAAGACTCACTACTCAAGGACTCAGGACTCAGGACTCTTTACTTTCCAGCTCCACCATCCGCGCCTCGCTCTTGCGCAGCGACAGATCGTAGCCGCGGATGCGGATCTTGATCGGGTCGCCCAGCGGCGCGACCTGCTCCAGCCGGACTTCGGCGCCCTTGGTGATCCCCATGTCCAGGAGCCGGCGGTGAACGGCTCCATGGCCGCGCACCCGCCGCACAACCGCGCTGCGGCCGGCCTCGAGATCGGCCAGCGTCTGGGCGGGCTCGGCCGGCGCCGTTTCCAAGTCATCCGCCTTCAGCCGCATGGCCGGATCGCTCGGGGCGGCCCCATCCGCCGCCCAGTCGTTGTCCGGGATCTCGGCCACGCGGGCCTGTATTTTCTTCAGCAGCGTGGGGCTCTCGTTCAGAACCCGGATCAGCCGGAAGAGCGCCCCGCCCGTCTGGCCGCTCAGCAGGTGCTCGAGCTTGCAGGCGTCGCGGTGGGCGACCTCGCCCGGGACGCCGAGGATGTCCTCGAGAAAGCATTCCATGATGAGGTAATTGCGCTCGACGGCGCTGGCCACTTCGCGGCCGGGCTCGGTCAGCAGGAGCATCCGGTTGGGATCCTCCTCGATCCAGCCGCGTTCCTTGAGCAGGGTGGCGGCGCGGCTGGCCGCCCCGCGCGAGACGCCGAGGTGCTCGGCGAGGTCCGTGACGCGCGCATATCCCTGCCGATTCCTGAGATGCATGATGGTCGTCAGGTAATGCGCCGCCGAGTGGGTGAGCTCGGCGGTGTCGAACGCGCGCCAGGTTGAGTTGTCGTTGATTTGGGCGGGCATGGGCGGGAAGCCTGATTCAGGATAAACGGGCCTGTTCATCCAGGCCAGCACCTGTTAACTATAGACAACAGTCGCCCGCCATGCAACCCCGGAGTTGAGCCAGCCGGTCAGATGTTTCGCCTTACCATCCCGCAACACCGGGCAAAACCCAGCTTCGCGTAAAACGGCGCGATCTCTTCATCGCACACGATGTCGACGCCGTACAGCCCGCCGAGCGACTCGACCATGCGCCGGACGAGTTCCTTCCCGATCCCGCGTCCCTGGTATTGGGGCCGGACCTCGAGGAGCGGCAGGAACGCATAGAAGATCCCGTCGGAGAGCGCATTGATGAACCCGACGCAGCGCCCGCCGTCCATCGCCAACCAGACGCGGTAACTCGCCCGCAGAATCTCGAGATGCCGCGCCGGATCCGGCGCGGCCGGCCACCCGACAAAGAACCCGTCCAGCTGTTCCTCGCTCAGCGCGGAGATGTCTTGCGTATATTCGATCATCGCCAAAACGTCCCATCTTTATAAAAACGCCGGGGCGCGCGCCCCGGCGTTATGGGTTTAGCCCTCAATTCATTTCGATCAGCGCCAGCCGCCGCGATCGCGGCCGCCGCCGCCACGCGGACCGCCCCCGCCACGCGGGCCACGCGGACCGCCGCCACGCGGGCCACCGCCGCCGCCGCCACCGGCCTCGCGCGGGCGGGCTTCGTTGACCTTCAGGTTGCGCCCTCCGAATTCCTTGCCGTCCATCCCGGTGATGGCGGCGCGGGCTTCGTCGTCGTTGCCGAACTCGACAAACGCAAAGCCCTTGGAACGGCCGGTGTCGCGGTCGGTGATGAGCGTCACCGAAGTCACCTCGCCGAAGCGCCCGAACAGCTCGCGCAACTGGCTCTCCGAGGAATCGTAACTCAGATTCCCGACATATAGTTTCATCGTCATAACCCCTCGCCGATGCGCCGATCGGCTTGTGTTGTCCTGCCGGATTCGTATCCGGCATGTGCTCATCTCGCTTCGCGCTGATCTTTCGAAAGGAATCACGCGAACGGCCAATTCTCGCGAAAGAGGGCTGAGTCGAGATTGAATTAATTCATTCTTAGCATGATCCCGCCCCGAATGTAAATTAATAGATTGTTTCGGTCATTGGGGTCCTGATCCTTCATCATATTCGAATTTTGAACCACGGAGACACGGAGGCACGGAGATGATTGAAAAAACGAGATGTCACCTTGGCCCATCGCCCCAGACGAGTCCGATGCCGAAAAAATCCGACTTCTCCGTGCCTCCGTGTCTCCGTGGTTCAATGAATCAAAAATCAAGGATTGGGATCGCGTCTACCCGATCGGCGGCAGGCCCAGGGCGGTCTCGACGTCGAGGGCCATCGCGGCCAGCGCCCCGAGCGCGCGCCCATAGAGCCGGTCCAAGGCCTCGAGCGTCGCCTGGCCCTTTTCATGGATGGCGACGAGGTCCTCGCGCGCCGGCGGGACGTCGATCGCCACGTGGCTGATGCTGACCTGGCCGTTGGGGTGCTCGAACGGGTACGGCGTCGACTTGAGCCGCATGAACAGGGCATCGATCGAGCGGTAGACCTCGCCGCGCACCAGCCGCACGCGGGCGGCCATCGCGTCGTCCTGCTCGCGCCCCTTCATGTTCGTCACCAGCGCGCGCAGCCCCTGGTGGCAGCGGATCAGGTCGTCGACGAGGTCGGCGCAGTTGCGCATCCCCTCGATCGCCATCGCAAGCCGGGCCGCCTGGCGCGCAAGCCGGTGGCCGTTTTCGAGGCCGACCCGCGGCGACTCGAGCAGCCGCAGGGCCGCCGTCATCCGCCGCGCCAGGGCGTCCTCGAACGGCGCCATCTGGACCTCGGCCTCCCGCTTCATCGAATTGCCGGAGTCGACCAGCCCGTGGGCCGTCTCCTTCGAAACGCCGCGGGAGTGAATCCCGGCCTCGACCAGCTGTTCGATGGCGTAGCCCTGAAGCGTCTGCTGGCAGCCCTTGACGTAAAGCTTGACCGCCGGCCGGATCGCGCCGGCCGCCGCCTCGAGGTAGCCGCGCGCGCGCCGCAGATCCGCGTCGGCCGCCTCGGGATCGGCCGGCTCGGCGAGCTTTTCCGGGTCGGGCCCGATGAGCCGCGTGAACAAATAACAGCCGAGGCAGTATTGCTTGAGCGCGTCGAAGCTGCCGCTGACCGAGTCGCGCCGCTCGATGAGCTCGGCCGTCGGGATCACGGCCGTCTGCGCCAGCGCCGGCCCCATCGCGGCCGCGTAGTAATCCATGCTGACATCGCGGCACAGCGGGCCGAAATCGCGGAACAGGAGCGTGGCCGGCCGGTCGTCGAAGAAGAACCCCTTTTCGTTTTCGGCCTCGAGCCTTCGGATCCGGCTCCACGGCGCCGGCGCCATGCCGAGCGCCCCCGCGCGCTGCGAGGCCATGCTCTCGCGGACGTGCCCGCGCATGCCGTCGCCGATCAGGCCGAAATTCGCGTGCACGAGCGCCGGCAGGTCGTCGGCGACGCGCCGCTCCTCGCGCGCCTGCGCGACGTCGTCCAGCGTCTTGCGCCACGCGATGTCGAGGAGCTGCGCGATGAACACCCCCCCGCCGACCCCGTTGGCGCCGACCACGGCGGCGGCCTTGCGGTCGGCGTCGTACGTCATCTGCCGGGAGAGGAACGAGCTGACGAGGTTGCCGGCCTTCATGAACACCCACAGCGCGCCGCGCGAAATCGCGACCAGCCGCATCGTGAAGCCGGCCGCCCAGCGCGCCAGGATGTTCCGGCCGGCGGCCCGGCGCGCGAGCGCCTCGTCCCAGTCGTCGCGCTCGCGCGCGAGCCGCGTGAAAAAGCCGTCGATGCGCCGGATGACCGCCCACAGCCGCATCCCCACGCCTCGGCCGCCGTGGCTGAACGCGTGGGCGAGGCAGCCGGTGAACTGGCGCAGGTCGAGCTCGTAGACGAGCGGCAGGCCGATCCGCAGCGTCAGGTCGCGGCCGATCATCGCGCCCCGCAGCGAGCCCGCCTCCATGTGGATCCCCGTGTCGCAACTGGCCTCGATGCGCCCCGGCTCGATCGCGCCCATCAGCCGGCAGACTTTCCGGACGTAGTCGAACAGGAGCGGCTGGTCCTGCGGCTTGAGCGCGCGGGTGCGCCGCCGCCGCGCGCGCGGCGCCAGGAGCGGCTTGACGAGGAAGACGATCATCGCCACGCCAAAGACGAGCGGGACAACATAAAAAAACAACGACGCGCGGTCGCCGAGCGCCACCGCCTCGCCGGTGGCGTGCCGGTAAAGCCCCCATGCGATCGCGGCGATGAGCCCCAGGTACGCCAGCGGCAGCATCAGCATGGCCACGCCGGCCGCCAGCAGCCCAAGCCCATAGCAGGCGGAAATCCGCGGGCGGCGGGCCTGGCCGTCGAGGGCGCGCAGCAGGGCCTCGGCCTCGGCCGCCGGCGCTTGCCTCGGGCTTGCAGCCGCCATCGATCAACCTCCCTCCCGGAAATCGCGCTCGCACCGAATGACGCCGTTTCTACCACAGCCGCCGCGATCGAGTAAACACATTCGAAATGATCGGCTTGATTCTTCGAAACGAATCCGATTCATTGAACCTCAAAGACACAAAGAAAGGCCAAATCCAGAATTCATGCCTTGCCCCAACAAAGTCGGGGGTGACCTGTTCCTTCAAAATGGATGCTTTGAATGCTTCGTGTCTTCGTACTGCCATAAGTCCGAATCTTGTTTTTCCCGACAAGATTTTGAACAGGAGGCAACGAAGGCAACAGAGAGATGAGCCGCCGAGAAATTCTCCGTTTCCTCCGTTGCCTTCTGTTCATTTGCCTTCTGTTCATTCCTGTCTTCAAGCATTTCTCTGCACCTCTGCGACAAGAATCGGTTTTTCGTGCTTTCTTTCGTGTCTTTCGTGACCCGCATTTCTGTCTTGTTGTTTGGTTGCGACTCGCCGCGCCGGACCTTCGTGGTTCAATTTCGTGAAAGATCGAGGAATGATCGGCCAAACATTTGATTTGGATTGACATTCTCATGTATTGGCAGCAGCCTCAGGATAGCGGCGGCTGCGCGCCGCGACCGTACCCGCTCAAGCCCGGATGGCCCTCGCCGTCCCTCGCTCATTGTAACAGTTCACGCAGGAGACCCCACCATGCGCCCGACCACCCATTCCAGTTTCGTGTTTTTAGCCGCCGTTGCGCTCCTCGCGCTGGCCGGCTGCGGCGGCTCCGTCGAGAAGAGCCCCGCGTTCCTGAAGCACACCAAGCAGATCGAGGCCAACACCAAGGACATCCAGGACATCAAGCGCGACGCCGCGACGATGTACAGCCAGGTCCAGGCCGTCGAGACCATGCGCGCCGATTTCCAGAAGGTGTCGACCGACGTCGGCGAGCTGATGACCCGCGGCGGCGGCTCGCCCGAGGCCAACAAGGCGCTCGAGGACCGGGTCCAGGCGCTCGAGAGCCAGCTGGCGAAGGTGAACGAGGAGCTGGCCGCGATCAAGTCCTCGCGCGGCGGCCGCCGAGCCGAGCAGGCCGAGGAGGCCGCCCCGGCCGCCGAGCCGCGCGGCGAACAGGCCTCGACCCCCAAGCCCAAGCGCAGCACCCCGCCGGCCGTCACGCGCACGACGCACCTGATCAAGTCGGGCGAGACGCTCGACCAGATCGCGCGCACCTACGGCGTCACGGCCGACCAGATCCGCGCCGCCAACCACATCCCCGCCGGCCGCAACCCGGCCCCCGGCCAGCGCATCATCATCCCGCGGTAAGAAACGCTCAAGCAGTCCCAAGCCCCCGCGCCCGCCGGCGCGGGGGCTTGTTTTTGGCGGGCCGGCCGCGCCGCCCGGCCCGCTTTGCCCGCCCTTGCAGACTACTTAATACAAAATGTTATTTATCGGTTAATTTCCAATATCATTTCTCGCTTGCATTCGCCCGGCCTTCCACCATAGCCTTCCGGTGAATTGGGGTTGCATCTTCATTTTCTAAAAGCTGGCGAACATGAACCTTGCGAAGCTCCCATGCGCGCGTGTGGCGATGCGTGTTGCCGCGGCCTTGTTCGCTGTCTGCGCCGCCGCGGCGGCGAGCGCGCAGAGCGTGCCGCCGCGCACGATTCATTACCAGGGGCGCCTCACCGACGACTCGGGCCAGCCCGTCCGTACCCCCCAGACGTTCTGGTTTTCGCTCCACGCCGGCGGCGACGCCCTGACCAGCGGCAGCGGCACGCTCCTGTATCGTGAACGCGCCGCCATCTCCCCCGACGCCGGCGGCGTGTTCGATCACCTCATCGGCACCGGCGCCGTCGAAGCGGGCTCGATCGATCCGGCCGACTTCGCGACGACGCGGACCGTTTACATTCAGGTCGCGGTCGGCGCCCCCGACCGCGTGATGTTGCCGCGCACGCGGTTCGCCTCGGTCGGCTACGCCTTCCAGGCCGAAAACGCGACCGGCGACATCGCGCCGCGTTCCATTTCGATCGGTGGCTACGGGATGGTGATCGACAGCCGGGGGCGCTGGGTCGGCGCGCCGCTGCCGGAAGGCGGCTCGCCGATGGTCTCCGCGATCGATGATGTCACCGGCGGCCGCACCGTCCCCGGCGACCTGCTGCGTCTGGCCGGATCGGGGCTCGAGGCGGCGCGCGTCGAGATCGGCGGGCGCGAGGCGCCCGTCAAGTCGCGCGCGGCCGGAGAAATCGTCTGCCAGGTCCCTTCGGGCCTGCCGGCCGGGCCCAACTGGATCGCCGTGGCCGCCGGGCCCGGGGCCGCGCCGGCGCGCCTGGCCGGGTCGATCGACCTGACCCGTTACCTCGTCGCGGTCTCGGCCGCCCACAATTCGATCTGGATCCTCGACCCGCACCGGCTCGATTCGGACAGCACGCCGGCCGTGACCCGAATCCCGCTCGCGTTCGGCTCCGAAGCCCCGCACATCCAACCCGCGTTCGCCCACAACGGCGCGCTGATGCTCCTGCCCGACAACGACTCGAACAAGGTGTTCGCGATCGATATGACGCGCAACCCGCCGGCCCCGATCGACCCCGCCGGCTTCGCGGTCGGCGGCGTCGGCAAGGCGATCGCCGTCGAGGCCGCCCCCCGCGGCGACCTGGCGATCGTGGCCGACCACGGCGGCAACGCGATCCGGGCCGTCAAGATCATTCAGTCGTTCCCGCCATATACGACGCAGTCGTTGGTGCTGGCCAACGAAACGGACGAGGCGTATCAGCCGCCGCCGCTGCCGGCCGGATTCGGCCCGCGCGCCGTGCGCTTCTTCGGCGACGGACTGTTCCTCGTCCTCGGCGACGACCAGGGCAAGCTGATGGCCTTCCACCGGCGCGTGGCGGCCGAGGGGGGGCGCCCCCGGATTTATCTCGATCCCGCGCCGTTCTCGGGAGTGACCAACACGCTGCCGACCGTGCCGGGAGCGTTTCAATTGACCCCGCTCGCCGACGGCGCGCGCGTCCTGGTCAGCGGCTCGGGGACGGCGACGGTCACCTGCTGCTGGGTCGCGGACGCCTGGCGCAATCCCGAAAACCTGCCCGACAGTTACGCCTCGCTCGGCGAGGGAGTCCTTCAGACGGAGGCATCGCCCGATGGGCGCACGCTCCTCGCGGCCGGCTACACCGCCGCGGGCGGAACCATGAATCGCCTCAACATCCTTCGGCTGGACGAGCGCAAGATCGTGCCGGTCGGCGTCCTGACGCCGCCGACCAGCCGGCCCGGCGTGTATTTCCGGATCGCCTCGATCGAGCCGGTCACGGGCGGCATCGTCGCGATCGCGACCACGGGCAGATCGATTTACTTTTACCGGCTGAAAGGGACCGCGCTGGAGCGCTTCGGCTTCGAGGGGCCGCTGGTCGAGGGCGAGCTGATGATGGACGAGGCGTTCGAGGCGATCGACACGATGGCCTGGCAGCCGTGAGGAAAGAGGGAAGGGTGAAGGGTGAAGAGTGAAATTTGAAACGATTCTCTTTCACTCTTCACCCTTCACCCTTCTCTCTTCATTTCAGCTGCTGGCGCAGCTCGCCGAGCGGCTTGTCGCCCGGCAGGCGCTCGAGGGCGGCGGCCAGGTCGGCGCGCGCGGCGGCCGGGTCGTTCAGCTTGCGCCACTCGAGCAGCGGGATGTAACGCAGCGCGGCCGCGTAATCCTCCTCGTCCGAGGCCGACCAGGCGGGCGGCGCGGGCTTGCCGCCGGCCGGGCGCGTCTTTTCGGCCAGCGCCGCGGCCTGGCGGAACGCCGCGATCGCCTCGGACCACGCCTCGCGCTGCATCAGGATCCGGCCGCGCATCAACTGCAACTGGAAGACGCCGGGGTTGTTCTTCACCCCCTCGGCGATGAACGATTCGGCCTCGGCGCGCGCGGCGGGGTCGCGCGACAGCCACCACGTCCCGATCGCATAGCCGCGCCAGTGGCGCGGGTTGCTGTAGGTCAACATCCGGTACCACGGAAGCAGTTCCTCGCCGGCCGAATGCAGATGCGGCGCGCCGGCCGGCTGCCACGGATGGACTTCGCGCTGCAGCGCGCCGACGAAGCCGCGGTAGTCGCCGGAGGCGTCCGGGATCAGCGTGTGGCCGCAACCGTCATGCTCGTCGCCGTCGGCGCCGTGCTCGCGGTCGTGCTTGACCGCGACCTCGCCGGTGCGGGCCATCGCGTTCTCATCGAGGTGGCCGCTGAACGCCACGCCGTTGTGCATGTAGCGCTCGGTCTTGACCCACATCAGGTCGGCGGCGCTGGCGCGGATCTCGCCGAGGATCGTCGCGAACGCGCTCGAGTTGACCTGCTCGCGGGCGGTGTCGCTCAGCTCGGGCTCCCAGCGCGCGCCCGACACGACCGCCGGCCGCAGGGCCATCAACGCGGCAAGGCCGGCGACTGCAAACAGGTAGCGGGCGTGACGAACCATGATCGGACCTCAGATCGGCATGCGGCGGAACCGGCCCGCCGCGGCCATCGCGAATACAAAAATCCACAGCGCCCCATAGAGCGCGAGGCCGCCGAACGCCGCGGGGGCAAGGGCCGCCCCGCCGTCGACATAACGCTGGAACTGGTCGAGCACGCTCACGTCGGGCCACAGCCCGGCAAGCCACTGCGCGCCCGATACGCGCGCGATCATGTTCGAGGCGAACCCGCCCCCTAACGCCAGCGCCCCGGCCACCAGCATCGTGACCGCCGGC
Source organism: Candidatus Sumerlaeia bacterium (assembly GCA_039683515.1). Classification (GTDB taxonomy): domain Bacteria; phylum Sumerlaeota; class Sumerlaeia; order MVZB01; family MVZB01; genus JAJFUE01. The sequence goes on from JBDKRG010000020.1 coordinate 38,761, forward strand.
GGCATCCACAGCGACAGGCAGATCGCCATCGACGTCAACACGGCGAGGGCCACGGCCTCGAGAACCAGGGCGGCGACAAGCGGCAACGCCGATTGCTGCGGCAGGGACGGCGTCAGCGCCAGCGTCGCGATGCCGAACGCGAGCATCGCCGCCACGCCCAGGGCCCACGTCGGCAGCGCCTTGCCCCACAGGAGCGCCTCGCGCCGCACGGGCTTGGCCAGGACCGGATAGATCGTGCGCAGCTCGATCTCGGCCGGAAGCTGGCGCGAGCCGGTCACGATCACCAGCAGCGAGGCCAGCAGGCCGCCCAGATCGAACCCCAGGCCGCGGATGAACCGGGCCGACTGGGCCGACTCGATCCCGACGATGCGAAGGACAAGGGCGAGCAGGATATAAAGCCCGAGCAGGATGCCGATCACCCACAGCTCGTTGCGGCGCAGCGACTCGAGCCACACCCCGCGCACGAGGTGCGGCACGGGGCGAAGCTCACTAGCGGCGGGAAGGGGGGTGGTGAACGGTGCGGTAGCCATGGGATATTCGATTCTCGATTACGATTACGATTACGACGCACGACGCACGAGCACGAAATTAGAGTCGACGCCGACGGAACAGGAGATAGCTGACTGATAGATACGGCACGATGAACATCAGGGCGTAGCCGGTCGCGAGGGCCAGGACCCAGGCCGGCACCGGGGGCCACTCGTGGACGACCTTGGCCGACATGTCGAACAGCGCCGGCTGAGGGACGATGTAATTGAGCGCGAGCAGCAGCACGCGGCCGGCCGCGCCCACGAAGTCGTAAACGATCACCATCGCGTTGGTCAGGACCGCGCCGAGCACGTAGAGCAGCAGCGTCGTCGTGATCGCCGCGTCCAGGGCCATGAGCATCGACAGCAGGAACGCCAGGGAGGCCAGCAGCGCGATCATCAGGCCTTGCAGGTAAATAAACTGAAAGAAGATCCGCCAGCCGATCGCCCCGCCGGTCAGCCACGTCCCCCCCGCGAACACCGCCATGAACAGCGCGAGGCAAAACAGCCCCGCCCCGACGACGCCCAGCCACTTGCCGAGCATGAACTCCCAGCGCGCCAGGGGTTTGGCCATGACCGTGTAGATCGTGCGCCGCTCGAACTCGCGCGGAAGCTGCCGGGCGGCAAGGACCACCGTCGTCACGGCCGCGGCCATGCTCATCGTCTTGAGCGCGATCTCGTGGTAGAACTTGTGCAGCGCCTTCAGATCGAAAAACCGCACCCAGCTCGCCGCCAGCAGCAGCGCCACGGTCAGGATCACGATGACGTAGATTTCGCGGCGGCGGATCGCCTCGGTGAAGACCGTCCCCGCCACCAGCCGGATGCGCCGGATCATGCCGCCAGCTCCCGACCGGGCCGAATGAGGCCCATGAAGTATTCCTCGAGCGAGCGGGCGCCAAGGCGCCCCATCAGCGCGGAGACGTTTTCGTCGGCGATCTTGCGGCCCTGGTTCACAATGATCACGCGGTCGCACAACGACTCGACCTCGTAGAGCTCGTGCGAGCTGAAGAAGATCGTCTTGCCGCGCGCCTTGAGGTCGAGCAGGACCTCGCGCAGATCGTGGCGGCCGACCGGGTCCAGGCCCGAGCTCAGCTCGTCGAAGACCAGCAGGTCGGGGTCGGCGATGATCGCCTGCGCGATGCCGACGCGCTGCTGCATCCCCTTGGAAAAATTCTTGAGCAGGATTTCGCCCTTGCCGGCCAGGCCGACCCGCTCGAGGAGCGGCGGGATGCGCTTTTTGAGCTCGGCGCGGCCGAGGCCGGCCAGGCCGCCGTAAAGCTCCAGAACCTCGCGCGCCTTCATGAAGGGGTAGTAGAGGGAGACTTCCGGCAGGTAACCGGTCCGGCGGCGGGCCTCGACCGTCCCCGCGCGCTCGCCGAAGATGCTCACTCGGCCGGCCGCCGGGAAAATGAACCCCATGAGCGTCTTGATCGTCGAGCTTTTGCCGGCGCCGTTGGGGCCGATAAAGCCGACCGTCTCGCCGGGCGCGATTGAAAACGACATCTCGCGGACGGCCTGGGTCTGCGACGCACCCCGGCCGTAGCTGATTTGAAGGCCATCAACGGCAATAACACCCTCACCCATCGGACCACTCCACGCGCACGACTCTCCCGGCGGGAATTCCCACCTATCCATGTTTGTTTATCGTCAACCGGGGGAAGGAGAATTAGAGGTTCGATGAAATGTGCCACGCCATCTTTTCTGAAAAACTTTTCATCGCTTGCGACACTAATATATCAAAGGTTCCTGCCGCCGGCGGCTCCGGCGACTTCAAAAAATTCGAAACGGACACCCAATGATCAAACCCTTGCTGATGAGCCTGACGATGTTGATGTTTGCCTCGGCCGCTCATGCGGCCGAGGCCGACGCCGGCCTTTCGCACACGCTGGAAATCATGCGGAACACCTACCGCGATTTGCATCGGCTTTCTGGGGTGATCCTGATTGACGTGTATGTGCGGAACACGTCCGGAACCACTCGGCTTGCGTATCTCAACGACATCGAAATGATCCGGTTCGACAATAAGTTTAACATCACCAACAACGATGGGTCGGTAACCCGCCGACTTGCGTTTGACGGCGATCGGTTCAAGAGATGGAACACGACCCCTGCCAATCCGGCCGGGTCGGGTCGATTCAATCATGCAACGCGCACCAAGCCCGAGACAGAGACAAGCATGGAATCATGGGTTCATAGCGCGCCATATTTCGGGAACTGGCCGTTCCTGTTCATGGCGCAGGACACGATGCCGATTCACCGGTTGCTCGCGTCAAACAGCAAATCCGTGACGGTGAGATCCAGATCGGGCGGAGCCGAACAACTTGTGATCGCTTGCCTGAAAACCGGCGATTACGAATTCAGGATTGACTGCAACCGTGGATGCCTTGTGACGGAAGGAAAGGTCTTGCGCAAGCGCTCTCGGGGACACATGAAAGCCCCAAAGTGGGCCGATTGCCTGTCCCAGACGTTTTCGTTCAAGGTCCTGATGACCCAGAAGCTCGGCGATGTGTGGGTCCCGATCGAAGCCGAAGCCGATGAGGTCGCCGAATATCGCAATCAGCCGATCCGCAGGGTGCATTACAAGCTGAAACTGAAAGAATTCAAGCTTCTGAAAAGCGAGCCGCCGGCCGGAACGTTCGATTTCGAATTCCCCGAGGGCGCAAGCATTTGCGATTCGGTCACGGGGGCCCAATACATCGCCGGACAAAACGGCGCGCTCCTCCCAGCGCTAAAACAAAAACCATGATCCGAGTGGGCCTCGCTCGGGGCACGAACCAGTTCTTGACTCGTGAACAAACGCATTTCACAATATGGCTCTGATTGGCGACGGACCAAATCACCCCATGAGGAGCGCGACGATGACGAACAAGATCCAGGGCAATCTCGAGGCCAAGGGGCTGCGGGTGGCCATTGTCGCCGCGCGCTTCAACGAGTTCATCGTGAGCCGGCTCGTCGACGGCGCGATCGACGCCCTCGTGCGCCACGGCGCCTCCGAGGACGAGATCACGGTCATGTGGACGCCGGGCTCGTTCGAGATCCCGCCGGTGGCGCGCAAGGCCGCCGAGTCGGGCCGGTTCGACGCCGTCATTTGCCTCGGCGCGGTCATCCGCGGCGGGACCGACCATTACCAGTTCATCGCCGCCGAGGCCGCCAAGGGTATTGCGCACGTTGCGTACGAAGCCCCGATCCCGGTCATCTTTGGCGTGCTGACGACCGACTCCATTGAACAGGCCGTCGAGCGCGCGGGGACCAAGATGGGCAACAAGGGCGCCGAGGCCGCCATGGCCGCGATCGAAATGGTCAACCTGCACCTTTCGCTCGACAAATCGCTCTCCAACGACCAGTAACGAATCCATATGGGATATTCAGCGTTTCTCACAGAGACACAGAGAAAATCGGAAGTGAAATTCTCTGCGTCTATGTGGGAAAGAATTTGTATGTTTGAATCGAAAGCGGTTGCAGAATAACCCTTACATGACAACCCACTCCACACTCCCCCTTTACGCGCGCGGCCATGTCGGCCGGGTCGGGCCCATTCCGCTGCGCATCGCCTTGACCGAGCTTGAAAAGACCGCCCCAGCCGGCCTCGCCGACGAGGCATGGTGCGCGGCCGGGGTCGGCTGCGCCGTCGCCGAGGCCTATGACGAGGCGCGAGAGATCGGCGGCCGCGCGATTGTCGACGTCACGTTCGCCCTGCACACCCGGCTCGGCCTGAGCCGCACCGCACCCGCAACCCCTTACATCCAGCTCGTCTCGCTCGATCCCTATATGGAATGGCTGACCTCGCGCATGAAGGAAGGCGCGCCGTGGCGGCCGGTCGTCGGCCGCTGGATCGAGATCATGAATGAACGCCTGACCCTGCACCGCTACAACGACCGCGAGCACCGCAGAAGGCACGCCCGCGACCTCATCGCCGCGCCGATCGCGATCCTGGCAGAAACCGAGGCAACGCCCGAACTGATCGACCTGGCCGAACTGGCGCTGGCGTTCGGCGACCTGGCCGGCGCCGAGGAATACGCCGGCCGCGGCTGGAACCGGGTCGACCAGCCGGGCGCCGACCGGATCGGCGGGTTTTACGGCCTCGCCGACGAGGCCCGCCCGCCGGAGCCGGCGCGCATCGCCCAGGCGGCGGCCGATTTGGCCGGCCGGCTGCAAACAGCCGCGACCCCGGCGCTCTCTCCCGAGCTCGGCCCATGGCTCGAAAAAATGTGCTCGCTCATGCGCCAGGCGCTCACCGCCCGCGCCGCCGAAGGCCAATGGCCCGACTGGATGGCCGAGCAGCCCGGCTGGCTTTGTAACCATTTCACAAAATATTTTAATCGAAAAATGCATTATTCTTAAGATTGTTAAAATACTTACCACATGATAGGCACCTTACATCTGCCTTTAAGAGCTCAATATTTTTCTGTGCCATATCTTTTGAGATTTTATCCTTGTCCTCAATATACCTAATCATAAAGCATCTATACAAAAATTTCGAATAATAGTTTGAAAACAAATACAAATAGCGCATGTAGAAAAATAATGACATAAGAAAACATGCCAAAAACACACAGCGAATTATCCCCCCATCATAAAAGCCAAAAGCAAAATGCATAAAAATAAAGTATGCCGCAACAAATATGAAGGCTGCGCTCAGATTGCGCGCAAATCCATAAAGATTAACCCAGTTAGAAAGCATAGCCAACGGTTCGCAATCCTTTATGTTTTTTAAATACGCAAATACCAGCCAATATGTCTCTGATTCCAACTTGTATATACTGTATTTATCGGTTTTCGCATAAACACTAGAGCATAAACTCTCAATTTCATTCACAATGGACTTGGCTATATCGCTAGGAAAGGATCTGTTAATTCTGCTCAAAGAGAGAAAACCATAAAATGTTGGAAATAGAAAATGCCCGGACACGTATCGAATTATACGCATCGAAAAGGAATTATCAGGATATCTCTTCAAAATGCGCTTTAAAGATTTGTGAATTTGCATATCGATTAATTTGTGGATATAACTAAGCATTAATGATTTCGACGACGTTATCTTTCTTTTGTTCAACCGGATAAGGTACCTAATTCGAATATCACGTCTCACCAAATAGTTTTCATACCATCTCAAGTTACAATGACGCATTTTCTTACGCCGCGCTCGCCTCATACCAAGAAGGATTCTAAAGCATATCTTATGATAGTAAAGCAAGTCCAAAAGAAGACATATCATACTAAATGAAGAAGAGAAATAAATCAGACTATAATTTATGCCGATTATCTCCTGAACTTTCACGGGCAAGAAGCGCGGACCATAGTCGAAATTGTGAATAATGAATAAATAATAGAAACACAGGCAAGCAGCATAAAAAATATATCTCAGAGAAGCATGATAATTTCTTCTCAATAACCGATTAAAACCCGCAACAACGAGAAAAAAATAGCAAAACACAAAAATATCGGTTATTGCAGTAAAGACATGACTTTTATTCATAAACATATTTGCCTTAAAAGCAAATACAATAAATAAGTTTATATTAACTATGCAGATTATGACAAATGATGTTCTTAATTTACGGGCTTTATCAAACATCCTCGGAAAAATTTTGGATGTAGCGTAACTACCCGAAAGAATGTAATAAAATGGAAAGCCGATGCATCTACCCGTGATGAATTTATCTAGAAAAATAGAACTAAACATGGATATTGTATGCCCCAAAACGTAAATTACCGAGAAAAAACACGCGCTTGCCGTAAAAGCAATGAGTATGTTGTTATATAAGGCCTCATTATGTAATATGAAGTCATTTAGATTTAATGAACTTGCCGTCTTTGATCCCGGCCATAATTTTGTTATCGCACCACGAAATCCGTTTATTCCCGCAAGAACGTCTATCACGTAAATGCAAGTCACCACCATAACGGCAGGAATAAAATACCCGAACCAATCATAATTGGAAAGAGTGGTTATGAAAGATTTGGAATCGCCGGATTTGATGTTCACATCCACGACAATCACCTCTGATGAAAGTGCCTGTAACTTCTTTGATTCTGCAAAAAAACGTCAAAAATTAATGAAATACCCGTACAGCAATTAAGTCAAGTTGAATTCCCTCCTTCGGCTTGACATCTCTTTTTAAATTCATCAAAATAGGTCGTTTTGTCCGTAGGCGTGGGTTGATGAAAATTTATTTGCCATCCGAACCACGGCCTGCCAACGATCTTCTTAAATGGACGTCGCACTCATGAATAACCCCGTGATGGATTTCCCGCCTGTAACGCCCGAAGCCTGGCGCGCCCAGGCCGAGACCGACCTCAAAGGCGCACCGTTCGACAAGAAACTGCTGACCCATACTTATGAAGGGATCACGATCCAGCCGCTCTACACCGAGTCGGACTGGCCGTCGGCCTCCGACCCGTCGGGGCTGCCGGGGATGGACCCCTATACCCGCGGGGCAACGGCCCTGGGGACCGTCCGGGGCTGGGACATCCGCCAGGAGCACGCCCTGCCGTGGCCGGCCGACAACAACAAGGCGATCAAACAGGACCTCGAGCGCGGGGCGACGTCGATCCGCATCCGGCTCGACGACGCCGTCCGGTCGGGCAAGTACGACATCGACCTGGTCGGCTCGGGGGGGATGGCGCTGGGGCTGGTCGAAGACCTGGACGAGGCCCTGGCGGGGGTCGACCTGAAGAACACCTACATCGGGCTGGACGCGGGAGCCTCGTTCCTGCCGGCCTCGGCGATGCTCAACGAGCTGTGGAACCGCCGCGGGGTGGATCCGGCCGGGGCGCGCGGGGCGTTCAATGCGAATCCGCTGGGATCCCTGGCCGAGCTCGGCCGGTTGCCGGTCTCGATCGACACCGCACTGTCCCAAATGGCCGACCTCGCCAAGTGGACCGCGGCCAACCGGCCCGGCGTCACGAGCATCGTGGTCGGCACGCGCCCGTATCACCACGCCGGCGCGACGGCCACCCAGGACCTGGCGTTCTCGATGGCGACCGCGGTCGCCTACCTGCGCGCCCTGACCGACGCCGGCATGGGCGTCGACGAGGCGTGCGGCCAGATGACTTTCTCCTACGGCGTGGGCTGCAACTTCTTCCTGGCCATCGCCAAGCTGCGCGCCGCGCGCCGGCTGTGGGCGCGCATCGCGGAATCATGCGGCGCCAGCGACAAGGCCCGCGGCATGCGGATGCACGTCACCACGAGCCGCCGCGTCATCACCGAGCGCGACCCGTGGGTCAACATGCTGCGCACGACGGTCTGCGCCGCGGCCGGCGCCATCGGCGGCGCCCAGGCGGTCACCGCCGTCCCGTTTGACGCCGCCATCGGCCAGCCCGACGACTTCAGCCGGCGCATCGCCCGCAACACGCAGCTGATCCTCGCCGAGGAATCCCACCTCGGCAGCGTCGTCGACCCGGCCGGCGGCAGCTGGTACATCGAGAAGCTCACCGACCAGCTCGCCCAGGCCGCATGGAAACTGTTCCAGGAAATCGAGGCGCGCGGCGGGATGGTCCGCTCGCTCGCCGACGGCTGGGCGGCCGGCCAGATCAACGCCGCGTTCGCCGAGCGCCTCAAGAACCTGCGCCGCCGCCGCGACCCGATCACCGGCGTCAGCGAATACCCGAACGTCAAGGAAAAGCCGGTCGAGCGCCACATCCCGAACGTGGCCGAGACGCGCAAGAAAATGCAGGAGCGGCTCGTCGCGCGGCGCATCCACGGCCGCGGCCAGGCCGAAGTCAACCTGGCCAGGCCGATGGAATCGGCCGTCGAAATGGCCCGGCTCGGCTGGTCGGCCGGCGACATCCTCGGCCACCTCGGCGAGGGCTCAGAGCCGACCGCGATCGAGCCGCTGCGGCCGCACCCGTTCAGCGAGCCGTTCGAGGCGCTGCGCACGGCCAGCGACGAATACCTCGAGAAGACCGGCCGGCGGCCGCGCGTCTTCCTGGCCAACATGGGCCCGGTCGCCCGGCACACCGCCCGCGCCAACTACGCCACGAACTTTTTCGAGGCGGGCGGGTTCGAAGTCCTCACGAACGCCGGCTTCGCCTCGCCGGCCGAGGCCGCCACGGCGTTTGGCGAAAGCGGCGCCGCGATCGCGGCGATCTGCTCCGACGACAAGCTCTACGCCGAAGTCGCGGCCGACACGGCCGGGGCGCTCAAGGCCGCCGGCGCGCGCACGGTCGTCCTGGCCGGCAACCCCGGCGAGAACAAGGCCGCCTGGCAGGCCGCCGGCGTCGACCGCTTCATCTACATCGGCTGCGAAGTGCTCGAAATCCTGCGGGCGCTTCTGACCGACGAGGGCGTGACACGATAGTCGGGTCGATTTTCGATTACGATTACGTCACACGAGCACGAGCACGAGCACGAAATTGAGCGAGGCTTTACTGAAAGGTTAACTGATATGTCCATTCCGGATTTCAGCAATATCGACCTCGGCGCTTCCGCCGGCGCCGATCTGGACGCCTGGCGCGCGCTGGCCGAGGCCGAACTCGGCGAAAAACTCGAGCACCTGGACTGGCTCACCCCCGAGCAGATCCACATGAAGCGCATGTACTCGGCCGCCGACACCGCCGGCCTGGGCCACGCCGGCATGATGCCCGGCTTCCCGCCCTACCTGCGCGGGCCCTACGCCACCATGTACGTCCAGCAGCCGTGGACCGTCCGCCAATACGCCGGGTTCTCGACGGCCGAGGAGAGCAACGCCTTCTACCGCCGCAACCTGCAGGCCGGCCAGAAGGGGCTCTCGATCGCGTTCGACCTGGCCACCCACCGCGGCTACGACTCCGATCACGAGCGCGTCATGGGCGACGTCGGCATGGCCGGCGTGGCGGTCGACTCGATCCTCGACATGCGCATCCTGTTCGGCGGCATCCCGCTGGACAAGATGAGCGTCTCGATGACGATGAACGGCGCCGTGCTGCCGGTCCTGGCCCTCTACATCGTCGCCGCCGAGGAGCAGGGGGTCAAACCCGAGCAGCTCGCCGGCACGATCCAGAACGACATCCTGAAAGAGTTCATGGTCCGCAACACATATATTTATCCGCCCGAGCACTCGATGAAGATCATCGCCGACATCTTCACCTTCACCAGCCAGAAGATGCCCAAGTTCAACTCGATCTCGATCTCGGGCTACCACATGCAGGAAGCCGGCGCGACGGCGGATTTGGAACTGGGTTACACGCTGGCCGACGGCGTCGAATACGTCCGCTCGGGGATCAAGGCCGGTCTGACGGTCGACCAGTTCGCCCCGCGCCTGTCGTTCTTCTGGGCCATCGGCATGAACTTTTTCATGGAGATCGCCAAGCTGCGCGCCGCGCGCCTCTTGTGGGCGCGGCTCATGAAGCCGTTCGAGCCGAAGAACCCCAAGTCGATGGCGCTGCGCACCCACAGCCAGACGTCGGGCTGGTCGCTCACCGCCCAGGACCCGTTCAACAACGTCATCCGCACCTGCATCGAGGCGATGGCCGCCACGCAGGGGCACACCCAGAGCCTCCACACGAACAGCTTCGACGAGGCCCTGGCGCTGCCGACCGACTTCAGCGCCCGGATCGCCCGCAACACGCAGCTCTTCCTGCAGCAGGAATCGGGCACGACCCGCGTCGTCGACCCGTGGGGCGGCAGCTACTACGTCGAGCGGCTCACGAAGCAGCTCGCCGACCGCGCCTGGGAGCACATCCAGGAAGTCGAGCAGCTCGGGGGCATGGCCCGCGCCATCGACGCCGGCGTCCCGAAGATGCGCATCGAGGAAGCCGCCGCGCGCACGCAGGCGCGGATCGACTCCGGCCAGCAGACAATCGTCGGCTTGAACAAGTACCGCCTCGAAAAAGAAGAGGAACTCGAGGTCCTCAAGGTCGACAACTCGGCCGTCCGCGAGGCCCAGATCGCCCGGCTCAACCAGCTTCGCGCCCAGCGCGACCCGCGCCGGGTTCACGAGACGCTCGAGGCCCTGACCAAGTCCGCCCAGACCGGCGAGGGGAACCTCCTGGAGCTGGCCGTCGACGCCGCGCGGGCAAACGCGACCGTCGGCGAAATCAGCGCGGCGCTGGAGCGCATCTGGGGCCGGCACCAGGCCGCCATCCGCACCATCTCGGGGGTTTACAGCAGCGAAATGGGTGAAGATTCCAAGATGATCCAGCAGGTGCGCGACTCGGTCGACGCCTTCGCGCGCAAGGAAGGCCGCCGGCCGCGCATTTTGATCGCGAAAATGGGCCAGGACGGCCATGACCGCGGCCAGAAGGTCGTCTCGACGGCGTTCGCCGATTTGGGGTTCGACGTCGATATCGGCCCGCTGTTCCAGACGCCGGCCGAGACGGCGAGGCAGGCGGTCGAAAACGACGTCCACGTGACCGCGGTCAGCAGCCTTGCGGCGGGGCATTTGACCTTGGTGCCGGAACTCAAGGACGAGCTCAAGAAGCTCGGCCGCGAGGACATCATGATCATCGTCGGCGGCGTCGTGCCGCCGCAGGATTACGACGCCCTCTACGCGGCGGGCGCCGCCGCGATCTACGGCCCCGGGACCAACATCACGCAGGCGGCCGGCGACCTGATCGAGAAGCTGAAAAGCAAGAAATAAACCAGGTTTGCCAACCCGGTTCAGCCCCGGCAGGGGCGGCACATGTTAGCCCAGGGCGAAGCGAAGCGGAACCCTGTGAGAGAAAAAATTGCCATGTTAAAGCCCCGGCAGGGGCGACGGACGGGACCGAAAAGCTTTATGTACACTTTCTGTCGCCCCTGCCGGGGCTCGGATCAATCGCAAACGTATTAGCAAAACCAATAATGACCAAACCCTCCGCCCACAACCTCGACGACCTGATTGCCGGCATCGAATCGCGCGACCGCGCGGCTTTGGGGCGGGCGATCACGCTTCTGGAGTCGCGCGCGACGGCGCACCAGGAACAGGCGCACGAGCTCCTGGCCCGGGTCATGCCCCGGACCGGCAACGCCATCCGCGTCGGCATCAGCGGCCTGCCCGGCGCCGGCAAGAGCACGCTCATCGAGCGGCTCGGGCTCAACCTCGTCAACTCGGGCCACCGCGTCGCCGTCCTGGCCGTCGACCCCTCCTCGTCGCTTTCGGGCGGCTCGATCCTGGGCGACAAAACCCGCATGGCGGGGCTTTCGGCCGAGACCAACGCGTTTATTCGCCCCTCGCCGAGCGCCGGGACGCTGGGCGGCGTCGCGCGGCGCACCCGCGAGACGATGCTCCTGTGCGAGGCGGCCGGCTACGACGTGATCCTCGTCGAGACGACCGGCGTCGGCCAGAGCGAGACGGTCGTCGTCGAAATGGTCGACTTCTTCCTGCTCATCCTCCTGACCGGCGGCGGCGACGAGCTTCAGGGGATCAAGCGCGGCGTCCTGGAGATGGCCGACATGATCGCCATCAACAAGGCCGACGGGCCAAACGCCCAGGTCGCCGACAAGACGGCCGCGCAGTATCGCCAGGCGCTCCAGTTCATGCGCCCCCGCAGCAAGCACTGGCGCGCGCCGGTCATCACGTGCAGCGGCCAGACCGGCGGCGGCCTGGACGAGCTGTGGCAAAAAGTCGAGACGCACCACCAGACGCTCACCGAGTCGGGCGAGATCGCCGACCGGCGCCGCCGCCAGGGGGTGCGCTGGATGTGGCAACTGGTCGAGGACCATGTCCTGGACGCGCTCCAGACCGACCGCGCGATCGCGACCATGGCGCCCGATTTCGAGCGGCGCATCCGCGAGGGCGAGCTGGCCCCGCCCGAGGCCGCCCGGGAATTATTAAACCACTTCAAATTTCCCCGCTCCGAGAAGACCGAATGATCCCCGCCGAGCCATTTTCACCCAGCGATCGCAATCTGGATCTCGGCTCGGACTCCATCTTTCATCATTCCCCATTCATCATTCATCACTTTGAAAGCATCGACTCGACGCAGCGGCGCGCCCGGGGCGCGGCCGACAGCGGCGCGGCGATGCACGGGGTGGTCCTGTGGGCCGGGCGCCAAAGCGCCGGCCACGGCCGCACCGGCCGGGCGTGGTCGAGCGAGCCGGGGGGCATTTACGTGACCGCCTGCCTGCCCGAGGGCGCCATCGCCGCCGAGCAGCTGGGCTGGCTGCCGATGATGGCGGCACTCGCCTGCGCCGAGGAGATCGAGTCGCGCCTGGGGCTCCGGCCGGCCGTCAAGTGGCCCAACGACCTGCTGATCGAGGGCAAAAAAATCGCCGGCTTCATCGGCGACGCCATTTCAACACAGTCCGGCGACGTCTACGCGATCGGCATGGGGCTCAACTGGAGCAATCCCGCCCCCGCCGTCGAGATCCCGGCGGCGTCGCTGATGGATTTTACGCAATCCGCAATCCCCCAACGCTCCACTACCCCTCAATTCGATTTTCTGGTAGCATGGCTTGATCGGCTGGCGCGGCGGCACGGGGAGCTTGCCGCGGAGCCGCGCCAAGCGGCGGAGCGGATCCGCATGGATGTGGAAGCGCGGCTGTGGCGGCGCGGGGAGCCGGTGCGGCTCGAGCGGACCGAGATCGGCCCCGTCGAAGGGGTTTTGGTTGGCCTCGGGCCGGGCGGGTCGGCGATGCTGGAGATCGAAGGCCGGCCGGTAACGGCTGTTTATTGCGGGAATACCGCCTGAAGGCGGGAGTCCCGAACGGGCAAGATTGTGAATCATTTCATCAGCGCCCCCGGAGGGCATAAAGAAAAAGGAGATCCGTCAGATGTTTCAGCAAGTCGATCACATCGGTCTCGCCGTCAATGACATGGACGCGGCATTGGAGACCCTCAAGAAGCTCGGGCCGGTTGTCGTCGGCGAGCTTGAATTGATCGAGCGCGACCACCTCAAGGCCGTCATGGTCAAGACCGGCGAAGTGCCGATCGAGCTGATCCAGCCGCTCGGCCCCGAGTCCAGCGTGGCCAAGTTCATCGAAAAAAAGGGTGAAGGTTTGCACCACATCGCGTATCGTGTCGCGGATGTGGCGGCAGCCCTCAAGCAGTGCGAAGCCGAAGGGATGCGCCTGATCGACCAGCAGCCGCGCGTCGGCTACGCCGAATGCCACTGCGGCTTCCTGCACCCGAAATCGACGCTGGGGATGCTGACCGAGCTCGTCCAGCGCGAGCCGGGCAAGGACCAGGCCCCGTACGCGATGCCGCACGAAAAGTAGGCCGGGGCCGCCGGAACCGGCGGGAATCGGCCGGTTCGATTACGATTACGATTACGACGCACGAGCACGAACGGAAGTACGAACTCTAGCAGAATGGATACAATATGAGCGAAAACAAGGCAGCCAAAGAAGCGCCGGCCGCGCCCAAGACGACGGCCGAAAAAATCGAAGCCCTCGACAAGCGCCGCGAGCGCATCCGCAACAGCGGCAGCGCCGAGGCCGTCGCCAAGCGCCACAACGCCGGCAAAATGACCGCCCGCGAGCGCATCGACACGCTGCTCGACGCGGGCAGCTTCCAGGAGATGTACCAGCACCGCACCCACAGCGCCGTCGATTTCGGCATGGCCGGCAAGGACCTGCCCGCCGACGGCGTCGTCACCGGGGTCGGCCGGGTGAACGGCCGCAACCTCTACATCGCCAGCCAGGACTTCATGGTCGCCGGCGGCTCGCTCGGCCTGGCGCACGGCTCCAAGATCGTCGAGATGATGAAGGCCGCCATCAAGTGCGGCTCGCCGTTCGTCATGATCAACGACTCGGGCGGCGCGCGCATCCAGGAAGGGATCGACGCCCTCTACGGCTACGGCCAGATCTTCTACCACAACACGCTGGCCTCGGGCGTCGTCCCGCAGATCAGCCTGATCTGTGGCCCGTGCGCCGGCGGCGCGGCCTACTCGCCCGCCCTGACCGACTTCGTCATCATGGTCCGCGGCCAGCAGATGTTCATCACCGGCCCCGAAGTCGTCAAGCAGGTCACCGGCGAGGTCGTCGACGGCGAGAGCCTCGGCGGCGCCGACACCCACGCCTCCATCACCGGCAACATCCACTTCGTCGTCAACAGCGACCGGGAAGCCCTCGAGACCGCCAAGCGCCTCCTGAGCTTCATCCCGGGCAACAACCTCGAGGATCCGCCCGCCCAGAACGCGAGCAAGCCGGTCGACATGACCGAGATCCCCGAGCTCGACTCGGCGATCCCGGACAGCCCGCGCGAGCCGTACGACGTCCGCTCGATCGTCCGCCAGATCGTCGACGACGGCGACTTCTTCGAGGTCATGGAGCACTTCGCCACCAACATGGTCATCGGCTTCGCCCGGATCGACACCTATGTGGTGGGCATCGTCGCCAACAACCCGATGGTCAAGGCCGGCGTCATCGACATCGACGCCAGCGACAAGGCGGCCCGCTTCATCCGGTTCTGCAACGCGTTCAACATCCCGCTGGTCACCTTCGTCGACACGCCGGGCTACCTGCCGGGCGTCGACCAGGAATACCACGGCATCATCCGCCACGGCGCCAAGATGCTCTTCGCCTACTCGGCGACGACGACGCCCAAGCTGACCGTCATCCTGCGCAAGGCCTACGGCGGCGCCTACATCGCCATGTCGTGCAAGGCCCTCTCGGCCGACCGCCTCTGCGCGTGGCCGACCGCCGAAATCGCCGTCATGGGCGCCGACGGCGCCGTCGAGATCATCTTCCGCAAGGAGATCAAGGCGGCCGAGGACGCCAAGGCCAAGCGCGCCGAACTGGTCGAAAGCTACAACTCCAAGTTCAACACGCCGTACCTGGCCGCCCAGAAGGGCTACATCGACGACGTGATCCGCCCGCGCGAGACGCGGCGGTACCTGGCCCAGGCGCTGCGCACGCTTCAGAACAAGCGCGACCTGCGCCCGCCCAAGAAGCACGGCAATATTCCGCTGTAAGGCCCTTGTGATGATTGTGGTGCGATTTTCGATTACGATTACGATTACGAGCACGAGCACGAGCACGAAAAGAAGAAGTCCCTCGCTTACGCTCGGGCTACTGCATAAAGGAGATCGAGATGCGGCGATTGATCACGCTGCTTAGCGCAACAGCGGTCCAGGCGATGGGCGCCAGCCTCGCCTTCGGCCAGGAAGATATGGCAACCCAACTGGCGGTTCTCGAGGGCCGGGTCGACACCCTCCAGACGCTCATGATCGTCCTGGTGCTGGCGCTCCTGGCGCTGGCGTTTGCCCTTGGCTGGGCCCTGAGGTCGGCCGGGCAGCGCCCAGCGGCCCGGCCCGTGGCCGCGCGTCCGGCGACGCCGGCGGCGGCTCCGGCGGCCGCCCAGCCGGCTCCGGCCCCGGCGCCCGCCCCCGCACCGGTTGCCGCCACAGCCCCCGGCGCCATCAAGCCCGAGATCGCGGCCGTCATCACGGCGGCGGTCACGGCGATGCTCGCCGGCCGGCCGTTCGCGATTCGCGGAATCCAACCCGTCGAACCGTCCCTGGCCTGGGGGCGGCTCGGCCGGGCGCAGATCCAGGCATCCCACACATTCACCCGTCGTCATTCATAAACTCAGGACTCAGGACTACCAGAAAGGAATCAGACATGAAGCTCCGCGTAACCGTTAACGGCCAATCCTACGATGTTGACGTTGAAGTTCTGGAAGAGGCCGGCGCGCAGCCGGGCCGGCCGGCTCCGGCCGTCACCCAGCCCGCCCCCGTCGCGGCCCCGGCCCCGCGGCCCGTCGTGGCGGCCCCGGCTCCGGCGGCCGTCGCCCCGGCCGGCGCCAAGGTCCAGAACAGCCCGATCCCGGGGACGGTCGTCGAAGTCATCGCCAAGCCGGGCCAGGCGGTCAAGCGCGACGAGACGCTGATGATCATCGACGCCATGAAGATGAACACGCAGATCAAGTCGAGCTACGACGGCACGGTCAAGGAGATCCTGGTGGCCGCCGGCGCCCCGGTCAAGATGGGCCAGCCGCTGGTGACGTTCGAATAAACCTGGGAACGCCGATCTCCCGATCGGCACAAGCCGAGATTGACAGGCCACTCTCCTGATTGGTTGTTATCGAAGAGCCACTCAGGAGAGTGGCGATCCCAGGCAAGCAATTTTCAGGCTAAAGTGTTTTCCCACAGCCTCCCGCGCGCCCGATCCGCCCGCTTCTTTCCCAATTGGAACGCTTTATGAATATTTGTTAATATTGGGCTTGCGCCTAATGTGACGGTTTATTGTCGTCGCCTGGAAAATATTTTATTTTTCACCTCTTGCGCCCGCGCCAAATCCGCGATAAGGTTTATTGGTATTCCTTGAGCGAGATGGCACGAAAAACGCATGGCCCTGAACCTGCAACAACTCCAGAAGCAAACTCAGCGGCTCATCATGACGCCGCAGATGCAGCAGTCGATCCAGCTTCTGCAGCTGACCTCGCTCGAGCTGGAGCAGATGGCCGAGCAGGAACTCCTGGAAAATCCGTTCCTGTCGCTCGAAGAGGAAGAGCCCTCCGCCGAGGCCGGCGAGCCCGCCGACGAGCGGACCCCGGCCACCGACGCCGAGGCCGCCGAAGCCCCCGCCGACGAGGCCGAAACCCAAGCCGGCGAAACCGGTTTTGATCTTAATGAAACCGCCAGCGGCGGCGAATCGGTCCCGGACGAGCCGGTCGCCGAGCCGCCCGCGATCGACGCCGCCCCCGAGCACTTCGACGACGTCGACCTGAACTGGGACGACTACTACAGCGACGCCGAAAACCCGACCTACACGGGCGGGACCAACGAGGAGACCGAGGAGCGCGACTTCACCGAATACACGGCCGCGCGCGCCTCGCTCTACGACAGCCTCGACTGGCAGCTGCGGTGCAGCTCGCTCGAGGGGATCGACGCCGAGATCGGCGAATACCTCATCGGCAGCCTCAACGAGGACGGCTACATCGAGCCGGCGGTCCTGACCGAGGCCGCCGAGAAGTTCCAGGTCCCCGTCGAGCAGGTCGAGCGCGTCCTGTCGATCGTCCAGGAACTCGACCCGCCCGGCATCGCGGCGCGCACGCTGTCGGAGTGCCTGCTGAACCAGATGAAGCAGCTCGGCTCGTACAGCGAGCTGGCGCGCGACGTGCTCGAGAACCACATGATCGCCTTCCAGAAGAAGAAATTCCGCGAGCTGGCGCGCACGCTGAACGTCGACGAGGAGAAGCTGCACGACCTGTTCAACAAGGTCTGCCGGCTCGAGCCGCACCCGGGCCGCTCGCTGACGAAGGATTCGGCGCAGTACATCCAGCCCGACGTGTTCGTCAAGCTCATCGACGGCGAGATGATGATCTACCTGAACGAGGGGCTCACGCGGCGGCTGTCGGTGGACCGCTACTACCGGCGCCTGCTGCGCCAGCATTCGCAGGCGATGAGCGGCGCCGAGCGCGAATACGCGATGGAGAAATACCGCGCCGCGCTGACCCTGATCAAGAACATCGAGAAGCGCAAGTCGACGATCCTGCGCGTCACCGAGGCGATCATGGAAGTCCAGCGGCCGTTCCTGGACCGCGGCGTCGAGGTCCTCAAGCCGCTGACGCTGCGCGAGGTCGCCGACATGGTCGGCATGCACGAGTCGACGGTGGCGCGCGTCACGAGCCGCAAGTACGTCGAGACGCCGCAAGGCACCTATCCATTAAAATTCTTCTTCTCGAGCTCGATCGAGAGCGAAGGGGCCGAGGCGGTCAGCTCGCGCGTGATCAAGGACAAATTGCAGTCGATCATCTCGGCCGAAGACGCGCGCAAGCCGCTCTCGGACCAGAAGATCGTCGAAATGCTCCAGAAAGACGGCTACGACATCGCGCGGAGAACCGTGGCGAAGTACCGAGAGCAGTTAAAGATTCTGCCGGCCAAATACCGGCGGCAGACGTGATCGTAACCATCCAAAACAACAATGCACATCATTTTTGACTTTTGGGCTGTAATGAACCAAGGAGCAGGTCGCCATCTATCACGGCTGATACATCAACTGATCTGAACAATGCTGATGCCTCAACCATCTCTTATTCTTGTTTATGTTGCCAATGCCGAAATAACAGCAAAGAAACAGCCAATAATAATATGAAAAGGGCGCGAAAAAGGGTAAAGTACGACACTTTTTCTTCAGCAGAAAAACATCCACAATTCACATTCAATTGACGCCACAATACTGACCCCAAAGCTCCGGAAAAAAGCGTGAAAAGCGCAATGCAATTCACAATTGCAGCGTCAATGTAAAAACCTGTAATTAGTGAAACTCCGATTGCCAATTGAAGCATGGGCAGCACGGCTGCCACGAACACTGCCAATCGAGCACCAACCACTTCATAGTTTAAAACAACATTCAGAAAATCATAGGGATGCATCAATTTCGGGAGAGAACTCGCCATGAGCGCCAATCCGATGCCAAGCCGGATAAGAATGGGTACCACAAACACGATTACATGAAAGATTTTTCTCAGTGTCATAACATGTATCCCTCTTGAGATCATCAGCTTTTTATTTTTCCTGCCCAGTCCAGCCATCCGCCCCTATACAGCGAAATATCCTTGAAGCCTAAATCGATTAATCGCCTGACCATGACTCCTCCAAACGGACAGGCGGAGCTTTGACAATAGACGATAATCTTTGCGGAATGATTCACCGATCGCAATCGTTTAACAATTTCATTGTCATCAGTATCAACGGGAATATTGATCGCGTTTAGAATGTGCCCTCTCTTGTAATCGCCTTCAAACCTGGCATCAACAAACACGGTTCCACCATTCTTGGCGAATGCGTTCATTTCAACGAAATTGACTTTGGGAATAAACAACAATGTATGCGTATTCAAGAACGCATCTGTAAGTTTTGAATCATGATATAATCCCGACTCACTTCCATAATGGTAGATCACACCGATCAAGCAGGGGACAATCGTAAACAGTGAAACGCATATAATTGATCGTCTGTACATTTTCTTCACAGGCAACCGCGCGGCATACCTCACGCAAATAAACAAAACAATAAACTGAAAAGTGACCAATCCAAGAAATTGTAATACTTGCACCCAAACCGGAAGAAACAGGGCATATTTATTGACCGGTTTCGTCGATACAACCAGTCCTTTTCCATCCCATAGTTGGGATATTTCCTGGATCGGCACGAATTTTACGGGATCAGGCGCGTCTAAAACGATGGCCTGATCATTGAGAACGCCCAAAAATAAGATAAAATGATCGTATTGAATCGACTCCGGGCTCTTTTTAACATGAAGAATGGAAATGTTTGGATTTCGACGGAGCCCATTCAGCGTCAAATTGGCAAATGGGAGTGCCTGAAGCCCGTGGTCTTCAACCGCATTTTTCAATTCTAAAAGCGAGCTTCCTTCTCTTGACCCAACATATTTACTCTGCATGAGCTCAGTAATCGGAGTCTTAACCCCAAGATAACACATCGCCCCATATACACTGTAGATGCCACAGAAGGGTCCCGTCAGAATCTTCTTCCGTGTTGGGGTTAAATCAGCACACACCACAGAGTTCAGACTTAGGACAAACAACATTAAACAAACAACCATGGAGAGATATGAATAATGGGATTTATTTTCTAAAACACTCCACATCGACAAGTATACCTCTCATTCTTTACGGCTGGATTTTCTCATTAACCACGACGAGGCTCCAATCCCGGATACGATCGCGATGCCCACGATAATCCATATAAAACGATTGGATTGCTCGATGTTATTTCCAACCGTCATAGGCGGGGAATTAGTGTTGGAACCGTGCACCTGAGCAACATTGACCGGATTAACGTTATTTAGATCAACATGTTTCTGCGATTTGAAATCGGCGATCGAAGTCTCGATGATGTTCGTAATTTTCCGATCAACCTGCGGTTCACTTTTCTTATTCTTCCATACTTGCGGTATGATGTTTGCGTTAGCGCTGGATTGATCCAAAAGCCGCACTCGGGTCCCATCGGGCACATCGGGAATGAATGGATGCACAACATTGAAATCGGGTGCGGTATCTACCAATTCCCTCTTGTGTCGAACATAATAGATGCTTTGATTTGAGTCGGAATATGTCGTTGTTGCACGATATTCCGCTTCAACCGGAATCCAATGGTTACCGAATTCCTGGAATTGCACATTCCAGTACTTTAATTCGTATGACTCCTTGTTCAGAGACAGAAACTTTGGCGCACCCGAAGGATACTCGAACTTATCCTTTGCGATTGGCTTCCCGAATAACAAGTCGTCATTGCTTTTCTGTATTTCAGCTTGGCTGATTTGATATCCATGCTGTGGATCGAACCAAATTGTATAAAGGCCGTTTGGCGTAACCGCTTTCAACACCACGCAATCCACACCGTTGATCCTCTCTTTTTTATCCAGAACTTCTAATTTGCTTGCATGGCTCAGTACGACTTCGATTGAGATCAGGTCGCCATAAAAGATTCCGTCAAGAGAGGCCCCTGTATAGCCGTTGGCAATATATCGATCGGCACGATGCCGTTCGCTGCCAATCGACAATAACCCGGTGGCGTTATGAACCGGTGCAATATAGGAAAACCATTGCTTGCCGTCCCAAATTGCATTAAAGGTATCGATGCTTTGGGGGTCTTGGGGTTTAATCCGGCTATCTGGCGTTTCAATTTCCCAGTTTTGGATCAAAAGGCCGATTTTCTGCCCTTCCCTGTATAAATCGGCTTCGTCGCGTCTATATTTTTTTTGATGCGTCTCGGTATCATCGGTCGTGATGATTGAAACAGATTTCATACGCAAAGCGGCAAACGCATGTTGCTCGCGCGAATAATTCTCCAATAATGCCTTTGCATCTGACTGGGCGTTGACGTGCGCGTAGCTAAACATAACGAAAATGACCATGACGCCCAATACGAAACGATGATTCATTTTAAACCCCTCGAACAAAAATAGTGATGATGCCTTCTGCAGAGGGGACACCAAGTGTCCCATTGGAACCTGGTGTCCCCAGTGGCTCAATCATCAGATACAGCGCCTAAAATTCACGGCGCAATTGAGCACAGTTATTTGGTACAGTCGTATGAGCATTCTTTTCCGACAAACCAGCTGCACTGCCTTCCGCCGGTTGTGCCCGAGCCACAATTCCCGTTGTCTTTGAGGATCTGATCTCCACCGCTCTGCTGCACATAGGTCAGATCGCCCTCATAGGTGTCCTCCGAACATGCAGAATCGCAATCTTTGCTTTTGACGCTGCAAGAAGTTAACTCGCAGCATGCGCCGCCGCGCAACCAACCTTTGCTCGCGCTGACTTCGCCCGGGCGAATCAAACCGATACATACCAGTACACACAACACACAACCCGCCAGGGATGTTGATTTCAACATTGGTGTAGAATCTCCTTTCTTATTTTTTGGGGCTTCGAAGGAATGACGAAGCAATAGTAGTAAATATACTGATTACCAGAATGTCAACAGCAACTCATGTACGTTTTGCATACAAGATCTGAACAAGTGCAACCTGCTTTCTTGACATCGCCCTTATACTGTTTTTTCACCTCAATTGGGTTCTCTTTTTGCCCAAATCTTCTTGGCGAATCGATCCAATGCATAGGAACACAACTGACTCGAAGGGGTTACACACGCATATAACTTATATACTTTCAATCAGTCACACACACTTCTCTTTCGTCTCCCCCTAGAAGGCATCGTAATGGTGGTTGGAGTTGAACGGCGGATCGATATAGATCAGATCGATGCAATGATCCGGCAGCTTGGCCAGCTGCTCGAGATTGTCGCCGCAATAAATCACCCGCGTATCCAGCAGCGCCGAAGGCCGCCCGACGGGCGCCGTCGATATTTTGCCTGAAGCTTTCGCCATATCTCGCCTGCCTACTTCTCATATTCCGCATCCGTCATTGTTCAAATCCAGACAGGATTGACAAGGGGAATCCGGCCGAGGTGGTGGGGGGGGGATCGAACATCAACCGGAGGCTTTTTACAAAAATATGGGCGCGAAGAAAGAAACCGTTGAAAACGGTTTCGAAGAAAGGGGCGCTTGGACCCCGCGATGACTCGCGGGGTTATTGGGATGGGCGCTTAATCTCTCGGTTCAGAACTCATGCCACTGCGTTGAAACGGCCGGCGAGGGCGCCGGCCCCACAGTTTTAATCCTGTTTTTTAATGCCGCCGTCGGCGACGTCGGCCTACTTTTTGAGAAAAACGGATTTTTTCGGGGAATCTCGTGCGATGCAAAAAAGCGTTCAGGACATCACGATCCTTGTTGCTAACCGTCTAAGTCTTGCGATATCAGCGCCCCGGCCGCGTATTTGGCAAATTTTGATGAAAATTACCCTTAGCTGTCGTTGACTTTGCCGATTCACAGTTTTAAGATATGGCCATTTTCCGCGTGGTTTTTTCCATGCGGCATGGTTTTCCCCAGGAATTCAGCGGCATATAGGAGCCAGGACGTGAGCACGAGCAGTATGAAGAAAAAGCGCGCCAAATCAACAGTTCGCACCTCGGTTGACGCGGCCAGATTATCGCTGGTCGAGAAGTATTACCTCGAGAAGTCCGGTCGCCGGGCCCTGTACGGCCCCGCCGAGAAAATCCCGGTCATCGAAGTCGGCAACTTCCCGGCGCTCGGCCGTCTGACCGCCCTGCGCTTCCTGGAGTGGGTTCTGGAGAACCCCGATGGGGTCATCAGCCTGCCGACCGGCAAGACCCCCGAATACTTCATCAGCTGGGTCAAGCACTACCTGCGCAAGTGGGAAGGCAAGAGCGTCCAGGAGGAGCTGGCGGCGATCGGCATCACGGCGCCGACGCGGCCGCAGATGGACGGCCTGAACTTCGTCCAGATCGACGAGTTCTACCCGATCGACTCGTCGCGCCACAATAGCTTCCACTACTACGTGACGCGCCACTACCTGCGCGACTTCGGCCTCAACCCCGAGCGGGCCATGCTGATCGACCCGGGCGCGATCGGCGTCAAGCCGGGCGAAGAGCTGGACATGATTTTCCCCGACGGCAAGGTCGACCTGTCGCTGCGCTCGCGCAACCCCAAGAGCGCCCTCGAAGAGCGCCAGGCCAAGATGATCGTCTCGGTCGACCAGTTCTGCTGCGAGTACGAGCAGCGGATCCGCCAGATGGGCGGCATCGGCTTCTTCCTGGGCGGCATCGGCCCGGACGGCCACATCGGCTTCAACGCGCGCGGCTCGGACCTGTTCTCGCCGACGCGCCTGACCTACACCAACTACGAGACCGAAGCGGCCGCGGCCGGCGACCTGGGCGGCATCGAGGTCTCGCGCGGCCGTCCGGTCATCACGATCGGCCTGGGCACGATCACGTACAACCCCAACGCCGTGGCGCTGATCTTCGCCGCCGGCGAGGCCAAGGCCAAGGTCGTCGCCGACGCCGTCCAGCAGGAGCGCCACGTCCTCTACCCGGCCTCGTCCCTGCACGGCATGCCCAACGCCCGCATGTACCTGACGACGGGCGCCACGGTCAAGCTCGAGGAGCGCCAGCTCGAGGACATCGTCAAGGCCGAGGCGATCACCGACGGCCTGATCGAGAAGCACGTCATCGACTGCGCGGTCGCCCACAAGGTCCGGCTCGACGAGCTTCAGGCGGGCGACGAGCAGGGCCGCCGCGCGCTGGCGCACATCATCGAGCGCACCGGCAAGCAGCTGCCCGAGCTGGCCGCGTTCACCCGCGAGCGCCTGCTGCAGAAGATCGACCGCGGCCTCGAGAGCATCGAGAACCAGACGCTGCTGCACACCGGCCCGCACCATGACGACATCATGCTCGGCTACATGCCGTACATCATGCATCTCGTGCGGCGCTCGACCAACTCCAACTTCTTCTACATCCTGACGAGCGGCTTCACGTCGGTGACGAACAACTTTCTGGCCAACCTGCTGGGCGACGTCCAGGAATTCATGACCACCGGCCTGTTCGACGAGGACCAGGCCAACGGCGACCTCGAGCCGGGCAACAAGGCGGCGCGCGCCGTCGAAGTCTTCCGCTACCTGGACGGCATCGCGGCCCGCAACGACAAGCAGATGCGGCTGGCCCAGGCGCGCCGCACGCTCGTCAACCTGATCTCGGTCTACGAGGACGAGGACTTCGACAACCTTTCGCACCGGATCGGCGAAACGCTCAACTACCTGTCGACGCTCTACCCGGGCAAGAAGGACATCCCGATCGTCCAGCGGCTCAAGGGGATGCAGCGCGAATACGAGGAAGAGCTCGTGTGGGCGTACGTGGGGGCCGGCCCCGACCGCGTCTTCCACGGCCGGCTCGGCTTCTACACCGGCGACATCTTCACCGAGCAGCCGACGCGCGGCCGCGACGTCGAGCCGGTCCTGGCCCGCCTGCACAAGATCAAGCCGACGATCCTGACGCTGGCGTTCGATCCCGAGGGCGCCGGCCCGGACACGCACTACAAGGTCCTGCAGGTCCTGCACGAGGCGCTGCAGATCTACCACGAGCAGACCGGCTGCTCGCCGAAGGTGTGGGGCTACCGCAACGTGTGGCACCGGTTCCACCCGGCCGACGCCAACGTGTTCATCCCGGCGTCGTTCAACACGATGGCGATCATGGAGCACGCGTTCATGCACTGCATGGGCTCGCAGCGGGCGGCCTCGTTCCCGAGCTACGAATTCGACGGCCCGTTCTGCCAGCTGGCGCAGAAGCTGTGGGTCGAGCAGTACAACACGATCGAAACGTGCCTCGGCGAGATGTTCTTCATCGAGAACCCGAACCCGCGGCTGCGCGCGGCGCGCGGCTTCGTGTTCCTGAAGATGATGGAGCTCGACGAGTTCTCCGGTCAGGCCCGCCGGCTGGCGTCGCTGACGGAGGGGGAAAAGTAAAAGACAAGAGATGAGCTTTGAGAGATGAGAGATGAGACCTGAAAAATCTCATCTCTCATATTTCATCTCTCATCTCTTTCTGTTTGAGGACCGCGCATCATGAATTCCCTTTGGCTCGTCATCGGCGCATTCGCGGCGTTCGCCGTCGCGTATCGATTCTACGGGGCCTTCCTCGCCGCCAAGGTCGCGGCGCTCGACGACAGCCGCGCCACACCGGCCCACCGCCTACGCGACGGCGTCGATTATCACCCCACCAACAGGCTCGTTTTGTTCGGGCACCATTTCGCGGCGATCGCCGGGCCCGGGCCGCTGGTCGGCCCCGTTCTGGCCGCGCAGTGGGGCTACTTTCCCGGCTTCATCTGGATCGTGATCGGCGCGTGCCTGGCCGGCGGCGTCCACGACTTCATCGTGCTGTGGGGCTCGGTGCGCAAGGACGGCCGCTCGCTGCCGCGCATCGCGCGCGAAACGATCGGACCGCTCGCCGGATTCACGACATCGATCGCCACGTTGTTCATCGTGGTCAGCATCCTGGCGAGCGTCGCGATCGTCGTCGTCAACGCCCTGGCCGAAAGCCCGTGGGGGATGTTCACGATCGTCTGCACGATCCCGGCGGCGCTGCTGACCGGCGCGTGGATGTACAAGATCCGTCCCGGCCACATCGGCGAGGCCTCCGCCGTCGGCGTCACGATCGTGCTGCTGGGCGTCCTGCTCGGCAAGCCGTTCGCCGACTCGTTCGCCGCGCCGTGGCTGCTGTTCGAGCCGCGCACGCTCTCGATCATGCTCCCCTGCTATGCGTTCGTCGCCTCGGTCCTGCCGGTGTGGGTGCTGATGTGCCCGCGCGACTACCTGAGCTCCTACATGAAGATCGGCGTCATCGCGATGCTCGCCGGCGGGATCCTGTTCGTGCATCCGGATTTGAAGATGCCGGCGACGACCCCGTTCCTGAGCAACGGCCCGGTGATCAGCGGCCCGGTGTGGCCATTCGTGTGCATCGTGATCATGTGCGGCGCGCTGTCGGGGTTCCACGCGCTGGTGGCATCGGGCACGACGCCCAAGATGATCTACAAGGAATCGCATATCAAGCCGATCGGTTACGGCGCGATGATCCTCGAGGGCGCCGTGGCGCTGATGGCCCTCATCGCCGCCTGCGCGTTGGAGCCGGGCGACTACTTCGCAATCAACATGGCGCAAAAGACGCCCGCCCAGCAGAAAAACTACACGCAGTTCGTCGCCTCCACCCACAACGCCGGCTGGGACATCAGCCCGAAGGAACTGCCGCTGCTCGAGCAGGAAGTCCAGGAAGACCTGCGCGGGCGGACCGGCGGCGCGGTGACGCTCGCCGTCGGCATGGCCAAGGTCTTCGCCAACATCCCCGGCATGCGCACGCTGATGGCCTACTGGTATCACTTCGTGATCATGTTCGAGGCGCTGTTCATTTTGACGCTGCTCGAAACCGGGACGCGCGTGGCGAGGTTCGTGTTCCAGGAAGCGGTCGCGTATTTCAAGCCGAGCGCGGCGACCGGCGGCGGCCAGGTCAACTGGTTCTCGAACGTGGCCCTGAGCGCCGCCGCCTGCGCCGCCTGGGGCTACCTGCTCTGCAACAACAACATCAACACGCTGTGGCGCATGCTCGGGATTTCGAACCAGCTCCTGGCCGCGATCGCGCTGGCCGTCGGCACGACCTACATCCTCGTCCACTCGCCGAAGCGCGTTTATGCGCTCTGCGCGGGGATCCCGTGGGCGTTCGCGATCGTCACGATCGTGACCGGCAGCGTGATGAGCATCCAGCAGTGGTGGGGGCAGATCCCGTCGCAGACCGACCCCGGCCAGGTGATCCAGCTGCGGCTGATGTGCGTGCTGGGTTCGATCATGCTCGTCCTGACCGCCCTGATCACGATCGACGCCGTAAGGAAATGGATCATCATTCTCTCGCGCCCGCCGCACAAGCCGCACCCGAAGCACGTGGAAGAGCCGATCGAGGCGATTGCGAAGTAGGATATGACACGGGGCACCGGTTGTTTTCTGTCGCCCCTGCCGGGGCTTTCGGATAACTTAAACGCCAATATCCCAGGGCTGACGCCCTGGGCTACCTTCTGTCGCCCCTGCCGGGGCTTTGCTGGCCGCGAATGACGTCGAACAAACCCATTTCTGAAGACGCACTGAAGCTTGAAATCCCCTTGAAATCGATGGCTCCGCCGCTGGATTGGGCGGCGCTGTTCGGGGGCGCGGCGACCAACGCCATCGAGATCGGCACGGGCAACGGGATCTTTCTCGCCTCCGAGGCGGCGAAACTCCCCGAGATCAGCTTCATCGGCATCGAACGCGACCTCGAGTTCTATTACAAGATGGTCCGCCGCGTGCACGAGGCCGGCCTCGCCAACGTGCGCACCACGCCGACCGACGCCATCGACCTGCTCGACGACTGGATCCCGGAGCGGTCGGTCGCGCGGATTTACTGCTACTTCAGCGACCCGTGGCACAAGCGCCGCCACGCCGCGCGGCGGGTGCTCCACCCGGCCAACCTTCCGCGCCTCGAGCGAGTCTTGATACCCGGCGGCGAGCTGCGGTTCAAGACCGACGTCGGCTATTATTTCAACCTCGCGGTGACGGCCTTGCGCAAGCAGCCCGGCTGGACGATCATCGAAAGCGCCCGGCTGCCGCCCCCCGACGCCGGCAAGGGCGAGGTCACCAGCAACTTCGAGCGCAAGGCACGCGAGGCCGGCAGCGAGGTGTGGGGACTGACGGCAAAATACGGATTGAACCACTGAGACACGGAGACACAGAGACTATGGAAAAGAAATTTGGTTTTCTCCGTGTCTCTGTGTCTCCGTGGTTCAATTTTGATGTTGAGGATTAAAATGATTCGCATTGCTCTCATCTTCGGCGGGGTCAGCCCCGAGCACGACATCTCGATCTCGTCGGCGTCTCAGGTGGCCGAGGGGCTGCGCGAGCTGGCCAAGACGCGGCCGCTGGTCGTGCGGGCGATCTACATCACGCGCGACGGCGACTGGGTGTGGGGGCCGTTCGACGAATCCGTTCTGCCCGATTGCGAGTTCATCAAGAGCGCCCGGCGCTGGGACGTCGAACCGCAGATTTACAAGGCCGAAACGCTCGATTTCGCGCAGTCGCTGGCGCGGCTCTCGGAGCGCAAGGTCGACGTCGCGCTGATGATCCTGCACGGCACGATGGGCGAGGACGGCCGCATCCAGGGCGCGCTCGACCTGGCCGGGATCAAGTATGCGGGCTCGGGCGCGGCGGCCTCGGCGCTGGCGCTGGACAAGGCGCGGTGCCTCGCGGTTTTAAATTCCGCTCGGCTGCCGATCGCCCCGTCGGTGCTCGTGCAGGACGGCCAGGCGTCGGCGGAAAACATCGAGAAAACCGTCGGGTTCCCGTGCGTCGTCAAGCCGAGCGCGGGCGGCTCGAGCGTCGGCGTCACGATCGTCCAGAAACGCGAGGAACTGGCCGAGGCGCTGGCGCGCGCCTGCGAAATCGACCGCGACGTCGTCGTCGAGCAATACGTGCCGGGGCGTGAGTTCACGTGCGGGCTTTTGGAGAGAGACGGCGAGCTGATCGCGCTGCCGGTGATCGAGATCGTGCCGCCTCCGGGCCGGTTCTTCGATTTGGAAGCCAAATATACGCCGGGGATGACGCAGGAAATCTGCCCGGCGCCGATTCCGGACGAGCTGGCGCGGTCGCTCCAGACGCTGGCGCGCGCGGCGCACCTGACGCTGGGATGCCGCGGGTTTTCGCGCGTCGATTTCATCGCCGATCCGTCCAAGCCGACGATCATCGAGATCAACACGATCCCGGGGATGACGGCCACGAGCCTCCTGCCGCAGGCGGCCAAGGCGATCGGGATTGATTTCCCCAGTTTAATTGGGCTGATGCTCGATTCGGCGCGGCACGACTGAGTTTTTGTCGCAGAGGGGCGGAGACGGGCCGAGAGCGCAGAGAAGAGAAACAGAAATACAAATACGAAAAGCACGAAAATAAGAGCACGAAAAGGCACAAAAATAATTTGATGCGCCAAGGCGCCAAGCACGCCAAGAAGGATCAAACGTGCTTTTGCCGCTGAGACATTTCATGGATTCGCTCAAGGCCAACCCGCTGTTCGTGCGCGAGTGGCGGCGGGTGTTCGGACGGAGGCGTGTGTTTGTCTTTCGCGTTCTGATCGCCGCCGTTTTGGCCATCATCCTGTTTGAGCTGAGCTCCTTTGTCCGCATCAATTGGTCTTCGCGGAGCCCGCAATACGCGTGGATACAGGTTTACTTGGAGGTGATGATCAGATCGACCTTTTTGAATCCGCTGAACTGGCTCGCCGCCCTACTGGCGTGGTGGTCGATCGAGTTCGAGCACCGGCGCGGCACGGCAAATTCGATCGCATTGACACGTCTGAGTCATTGGGAGTTGTTCTGGGCGAAGACGGTTCCCACGGCTTGTTTTTCGGCAGCGGTCGTCTGGCTGGTCATGTTTATCCAGTTTTTCCGAAGTATTCACGCGCTCCACATTTTCTCTGGCCGCTCGGCAGGCTCGGGACTCAACGTTCCGGCGTTCATGACACAATGCGTAATCGCCGCGGCGACCGCTCCTTTACTTGTTTTCGTGACGATCGTGGTGTGTTATTCGCTACTTTTAAAATGGCCGTCACTGCGGCGAAGTGGCCTGGTGATATTGCCAACGCTGATGATTTGGGGACTATTCGAGGCTGGGTTGGTTTTACTGCCGGCATTGATTTGCTCAGGGATCCTCCAACAGATCTCGCATTTACGGAGCGATTGGTGGATTTATCTGGGCGATACGGTATCCCGCGTGGTGATGACCGCGGGGTTGATTTATTTCCTGATCAGAGTCGTCGGTCCGCAGTTCAGGGGTATGTTCCTGGACGAAGCGCCGCGATTTCCGTTTGTGATCGTGCTGCGCGGGCGGGTCAAGATTCGGCGGATGTGGCGTGGCATGCGGACGTGGACGGGGCGGTAGGCCGCTTCGAGCCGAAGCGACATTGAAGGCTGACAAAGTTTTGCGGCAATAAAACATGTTCCAACAGGTTCTCAAGGATGTGCCGGCGATCAGTTCGATTACGATCACGACGCACGACGCACGAACGGATAACTTTTGGCACTCGCGCTATTGCGTTCGGCGCGTGGATGGGTTGCGGATGTCGCTTCGAGAGGATGTGACAAAAGTTTTCCGGCAATAAGCCGCGTCCTCAACCATGCTTTCTCACGTCGCTGCGAACCGAGGCCCGAAGGGCCGGCAGGCTGTAGCCGGGGGTGACCGAAGGGAACCCCCGGTTGGCGTCGCATCAAAATTCGA
>JBDKRG010000021.1:0-15069 GCA_039683515.1 Candidatus Sumerlaeia bacterium
TGACGATAATTTTCCGTTCGTGCTCGTGCTCGTGCTCGTAATCGTAATCGAACCAATCACCGACTCTTGAAACTGATAACCATTGGGATCGTGCTGATTGCCGGAAAACTTTTGTCAACCGCTCTAAGATCTCATCCCAACCCCGCGATTCATCGCGGGGGGTATCGCCATCTTATCTCGGAAACCGTTTCAACGGTTTCCGTCCGCGCCCACATTTTTGCAAGATGGGTCATTGCGCGCAATTTTGCGGCCATTCCGTTGCGCTTTGCGCGGGATTGTTCGCCTGACCATATCCGGAACGCCGGATTCTTCTCAAATAAACGTTCCCCATGCGAAATTTGAATGGCATCGCAGCCGTCAAAATATGAAAATAAATTCATAGCCGGAAAAACGCGTTTTCTGAAGGCCGGCCTTTTTGTCTTTGATCGTCGCTCCTCGCCAGCTTCGCAAGGTGGAGGGACGGGATGCGCAACACAGGTATCGACATCATTGACACTGTCCCGTGGGGAACCCATTTCTGCCAGTTCTACCGCAACCGGCGGGAACTGACCGATATCGTTGCGCCGTATCTCAAGGCCGGCCTCGAATCCAACGAGTATTGCCTGTGGATCACCCCGCCGGGTCTGACCGTCCGCCAGGCCCGGGCCGCCCTGCTCAAAACCGTTCCGCAACTGAACGAGTTCATCAAATCGGGCCGGATTGAGATTCTCCCCCATGCGGATTGGTGTCCGCCCGGGGGCGAGTTCAAGCTTGAAGCCGTCCGCGGCCGATTGTTCGAGAAATTGAACGCCGCGCAGGAACGCGGTTTCGATGGTATGCGCCTCGCCGGCGGCATCGCGGGACTTGAAAACGGAAGCTGGGATGAGCTCACCGCGTGCGAGGAGGCGATCACGCTCTCGATCACCGACCATAAGTTCCTCGTCCTGTGCACGTACAACCTCCACTCGTGCGGTCCGCTTGAGAGCCTTGACGTGGTTCGCAACCATCAATTCGCCCTGATCAGCCGAGGGGGCAATTGGGAATTGGTCAAGGGCTGCCGAGAGGCGGTCCGCGAAAAGGAGGATCGCCTCCGCATCCTCGGCGACAACCTCCCCGACAGCCTCGTCTACCAATATACGCATGAGAACGGCAAGCCGAAGTTCCTTTACATCAGCGCCGGCTGCGAGAGGCTCAACGGGGTTACCGCCGAGCAGGTCCTGGCCGACGCCGGCGTCCTCCACCGCCAGCTCGACCCCGACGAAGTCCCGAAACTGATCGAGGCGGAGGAGGCATCGGCGCGCGACCTGACGCCGTTCGAGCGCGAAGTCCGCTACCACCTGCCCGACGGCCGCATCCGCTGGATGCACCTGCGCGCGATGCCGCGCCGGCTCCCGGGCGGCCAGGTGATCTGGGACGGCGTCCAGACCGACATCACCGACCGCAAAAACGCCGAGCAGGTCCAGCAGACCATCCTGAAGCGGTTCTACGCCAGCCTCTCGAGCCTCTACGGCAGCATCCTGCTCGTGACCAATGAGGGCCGGGTCGAATTCGCCAACCAGGCATTCTGCGACATGTTCGACATCGCGCGGTCGCCGGCCGAGCTCGTCGGCGCCTCCCAGGCGCAGATCTTCGACATGATCCGGGGCGCCTACGCCGATCCCGAGGGCGAGCTGGCCCGCATCCGCGAAATCGTGCGCAACCAGGAGCCGGTCCGGGGCGAAGAGGTCGCCATGAGCCGCGGCCGGGCCACCCTGCGCGACTACGTCCCGATTTACCTGGACAACAAGCCCTATGGGCGGCTCTGGTATCACAACGACATCACCGACCGCAAGCTCGCCGAACAGCAGACCCAGGAAAGCCGCGCCAAGCTGGAAGCGGCCCTGGCCAGCATGACCGACGCGGTCTTTATCTCCGACACCGGGGGCCGCTTCCTCCAGTTCAATGATGCGTTCGCGACGTTCCATCGCTTCAAGACGAGGGAGGCGTGCCCGACGTCGTACCGCGATTTCGCCAAGATCATCGAGTTTATCCGCCCCGACGGCTCGCTGCGGCCGCTGGACATGTGGTCGGTCCCCCGCGCCCTGCGCGGGGAGTCCGGCGTCAACGACGAATACACGGTGCGCCGCAAGGACACCGGCGAGACCTGGATCGGCAGCTACAGTTACGGCCCGATCCGCGACGGCGAAGGCAAGATCATCGGCGCGGTCGTGACCGCCCGCGACATCACCGACCAGAAGCGCGCCCAGGAGGCCCTCGCCCAGGCCAAGCAGGATCTCGAAGTCGAGCGCGATACCCTGCAGGCCGTCATGAACGGCGCCCAAAACTCGCACCTGGTCTACCTCGATGCCGATTTCAATTACGTCCGCGTCAACGAGGTCTACGCCCGAAGCTGCGGCTATGCGCCGGAACAGATGGTCGGCCTCAATCTGTTGGGGCTCTACCCCAGTCCTGAAATGGAAACCATTCTGCGGCGCGTCCGCGAAACGGGCGAACCCGACTCCGGCCGTGATGCGCCGTTCGAATTCCCCGACCAGCCCGAGCGCGGCGTCACCTACTGGGACTGGACGCTCAGCCCGGTCAAGGACCATGCCGGCAACGTCGTCGGCCTGATCTTCTCCCTTTACGAAACCACCGAGCGCAAAAAGGCCGAAGAAGAGCTGCAATTCGCCCTGGACCGGCTCGAGCTGGCCCACCGCGCCGCCGGCGCCGGCGCGTGGGACTGGAACATCGTCGCCGGCAAGATCGAATGGACCGACAAAATGTTCGCCCTGCTCGGGCTCGATCCGGACAGGGCCCAGGCTTCGTTCGAATCCTGGCGCACGGCGCTGCACCCGGACGACCTCGCTGCCGCCGAGGCCCGCATCGAGCGGGCGATCAACGAACACAAGGCGTTGGTCAGCGAGTACCGCGTCGTGTGGCCCGACGGCCGGGTCCGCTGGATCAGCGCCATGGGCGAGGCCACCTACAACGACGACGGCCAGCCGGTCCGGATGACCGGCATCTGCACCGATATCACCGACCGCAAACGGACCGAGGAAGCCCTGCGCGCCAGCGAACAACGATTCCGTCGCGTTTACGAATCCGGCCTTCTTGGCATTGTTTACTGGAACATGGACGGCATCATCACGGACGCCAACGACAAGTTTCTGGAGATGGTCGGTTACGGCCGGGACGACCTCGCGAGCGGGATCATCGATTGGAAGTACAGCATGACCCCGCCGGAGTATCGGGCCCAGGACGACGAGGTCTTGCGGGAGCTCAAAGCCACCGGCGTCAATGCGCATCTCATCGAAAAGGAATATATCCGCAAGGATGGATCGCGAATTTCCGTCATGATCAGAGCCGTCATGCTGGATGAGGCGCGATTCAATGGCGTGGCCTTTGTTCTGGACATCAGCCAGCGCAAGCGGGCCGAGGAAGAGTTGCGCCGCAACCGCGAATGGCTCAGCGTGACGCTGTCCAGCATCGGCGATGCCGTTGTCGCGGCCGATGCCGACGGCGCCATCACGTTCTTCAATCCCGTGGCCGCCGAACTGACGGGCTGGCCCGTGGACGATGCTCTCGGCCGCCCGATTCTCGAAGTCTTCCAGATTGTGAACGAACAAACGGGCCAGCCCTTTCCCGATCTTGTCGGCGAGGTGTTGTCCGAAGGGGCGATCTTCAACCTGGCCAATCACGCCGTGTTGATTCGACGCGACGGCGGCCGGATCCCGATCGAGGACAGCGCCGCGCCCATCCGCGAGGCCGACGGCCATGTGTCGGGCGTGGTCGTGGTCTTCCACGACGTCACCGAGAAGCGCCGCGCCCAGAAGGCCCTGACCGAGAGCGAAAAAGAGTTGCGCCTGGTCATGGACACGGTCCCGGCCCTCATTGCCTACGTCGGCTCCGACATGCGCTACCTGCGCGTCAACAAGGGCTTCGAAAAGATGAGCGGCAGGTCGGCCGACCAGATCGAGGGCCACCATGTCCGCGAGATCATCGGCGAGGCCTCATGGCACAGAGTCGAGAAGGAAATCCGGAAGGTGCTCGCCGGCGAAACGGTCGTCTCGGAACAGCAGCTGGAATATTTCGACGGCCATCCCTGGGCCCAGTTGATCCTTGTCCCCGACCGCGACGCCTCGGGCCGGGTGCAGGGTTACGTCGTCCACATCATGGACATCAGCAACCGCAAGCAGGCCGAGCAGGAGCTGGCCGCCCTGCAGCACCGCCAGGCCATGATCCTCAACAGCATCGCCGACGGCTTCTTCTCCATCGACCGCGACTGGCGGATGATCCACGTCAACGACGCGACGCTTCGCTATTACTCCAAGTCGCGCGAGGCCGTCATCGGCCGCACCCTGCAGGAGGTTTTCCCGGAGGTCGTCGGCAGCCCCCTCGAGAAGAATTTCAGGCTCGCGATGGAGACCGGCGAGCCGGTCCACTTCATCGAGCCTTCCGTGATTCTGAAGGGCCATATCCTCGAAATGAATGTCTACCCCGGCCCGGACAACGTCACCGTCTTGTTCCGGGACGTGACCGAGCGCATCGCCCGCGAGGCCGATCTGCACAGGCTCAACCGCACCCTCAACGCCCTCAGCCACAGCGACAGCGCGATGATGCGCGCCACCGACGAGCCCGGCTACGTCGCCGAAGTCTGCCGGCTCGTCATCGAGGATTGCGGCCACGCCCTCGTCTGGGTCGGCTACGCCGAGGACGACGAGGCCAGGACCGTCCGGCCGGTCGCCTTCTCGGGCTTCGACGAGGAATACATCAGGAGCTTGAACATCTCCTGGGGCGACAACGAGCGCGGCCGCGGCCCGACCGGCACGGCCATCCGCACCGGCCGGCCGTATATCTGCCGCAACATCGAAACCGACCCGACGTTCGGGCCGTGGCGCGAGCAGGCCCTCCGGCGCGGCTACGCCTCGGCCGCGGTCATGCCCCTGAACGCCGAGGACAGGACGCTCGGCGTCCTGTCGATCTATTCGCGCACCCCCGACTCGTTTTCCGACGAGGAGACCAGGCTGCTGCTGCGGCTGGCCGACGACCTGGCCCACGGCATCCAGACCCTTCGCGTCCGCGCTGCCCGCCTCCGCGCCGAGGCCGAGCTCAAGGCCAACCTCGCCCGCTTCAAGCTGCTCGCCGATTCCGCCGGCCGCTTCCTGCAGGCCTCCCACCCCCAGGAGATCATCGGCTCGGTCTGCGACCGCGCCATGCAGCAGCTCGACTGCCACGCCTATTTCAACTTCCTCCTCGACGAGGCCACCGACCGGCTCCACATGAACGCCTACGCCGGCATCCCCGACAAGGAGGCCCACGCCGACGAATGGCTCGAATACGGCACCACCATCAGCGGCACGGTCGCCCGCGACGGCGTCCAGATCCTCGTCGAGCGCGTGCAACAATCGACCGACCCGCGCACCGAGCGCATCCGTTCATTCGGCCTCAACGCCTACGCCTGCTTCCCCATGCTCGCCCCGGGCGGCAAGGTCATCGGCACCCTCGGCTTCGGCACCCGCACCCGCCAGACCCTGTCCGACTCCGACATCTCGCTCATGAAGGCCATCACCGACCAGGTCACGGTCGCCATGATTCGCGTCAAGGTCGAAGACGACCTGCGCAAGAGCCAGGCCGAGCTCGTCGAGCTCAACCGCACCCTCGAGGACCGCATCGCCGAGCGCACCTCCCAGCTCGACCAGCTCAACGCCGACCTCGAGCGGCGCGCCCACCAGTTGCGCGCCCTCGCCCAGGAGCTGACCGAGACCGAGGAGCGCGAGCGCCGCCGCCTGGCCGACATCCTGCACGACGACCTCCAGCAGCTCCTCGTCGGCGCCAAGCTCCACCTCGGCCTGCTCCCGTCGCGCTTCCCGCAGGCCTACGGCAGCGAGCTCATCGCCCAGATCACCCGGATGCTCGACGAGTCGATCAGCAAGTCGCGCGGCCTGGCCCAGGAACTCTCGCCCCCGCTCCTGCATCAGCAGGGGCTCGTCGCCACGCTCGACTGGCTCGGCCGCCAGATGAAATCCAAGTACGGCCTCAACGTGCGCATCGCCGCGGCTTTCAATATCGATGTCCCCGAACCGATCAAGGTCTTCCTGTTCCGCGCCGCCCAGGAGATGCTGTTCAACGTCGTCAAGCACGCCGGCGTGAGCGACGCCGCCGTCGAAGTCGAGCATGCGGCCGGCATGGTGCGCCTGAAGGTTTCCGACCAGGGCAAGGGCTTCGCCGTCGAGCATGGCCTGCCGGCCGGCTGGGGGACGAGCGGCTTCGGCCTGTTCAGCATCCACGAGCGCGCCAACCTGCTCGGCGGCCGCCTGAAGATCGAAAGCGCCCCCGGCCTCGGCAGCCACTTCACCCTCGAGATCCCGATCGAGCCGACCATCCCCCCCGAGGCCGAGCTCGCCGCCGCCCAAGGCTCGGCCGTCGAGACGCTCCCGCCGGGAGAGGCGGTCAAGGGCCAGTCCATCCGCGTCCTCCTCGTCGACGACCACCAGGTCATGCGCCAGGGCCTGGCCGCGATGCTGTTCAACGCCCCCGACCTCGAGGTCGTCGGCGAGGCCGAGGACGGCCGCCAGGCGGTCGACATGGTCCAGGCCTGCCAGCCCGACGTCATCATCATGGACGTCTCGATGCCGATCATGGACGGCATCGAGGCGACCCGCGTCATCAAGCGCGAGTGGCCCGCCATGCGCATCATCGGCCTGTCGATGTTCGAGGAGGAGGACCTGGCCAAGGCGATGATCGACGCCGGCGCCGAGTCCTACCTCTCCAAGGCCATGGGCCTGAAGGAACTCGTCGACGTCATCCGCAAGCCCCGCCCCCGCGAGGAAGAAACTAAAAACTAGAAACTTATAAAAATCCGCAATCCGCAATCCGACATCCGCAATCACGTCCGCCGCCGCTTCGGCCAGCCAATAATTTAGGGTCCCTTGGGGCCTTTCCCCCCGGCGCAGCCAATTGTTGACCCGGCCGTCGTCTTCTGGGAAATTTTTTTTTTTTAAATTTTCAAAATCCGAAGAAACAAAACGCCCCCTGCCGCGTCTTATTGGATGAAGACAGGGAAGAGGGCCGTCCCATGCGCACATGGATCATGATCACGGGCCTGATGGCGCTCATGGCGTGCGGCGGAGCCGCTTCTTCCGGCCGCCCGCGGGCGAATCCGCCGGCCGGCGCGGCTGTCACGGCGACCCGGCAGATCGTGATCGCGCCGGGGCGGGCCCAGGCGCGCCGGATCCTCGATCCGATCGCCGTCGTCCCGAAATACCCGATCCCGAACCCGGCCCTGTGGCCGGGCAGGATCGTCAACGGTGTCAGGTTTCATTACGTGCCGGTCAGGCAGTGAGGCAACGCTGAATCTCCCTCCCACCCCAAGAAAACGGCCGGGGCGTCAAGTTTTCCCCCGGCCGTTTTTCTTTTGTCACCGTGCTCGAAAATCGATCGCATTCCGTGCCCGTCCGTGCCGTTTTACTGCTCGATCGTTTGCGGGCTGTCGTCGTTGGGGGGCGGGCCGAGCCGGGGCGAGGGCTGGCTCACGCACAGCGTGATCGTGAAGCGCGTCCCTTTTCCCTCTTCGGACTCGACCTCGATCCGGCCGCCCATGTCCTCGACGAATTTCTTGGTCATCGGCAGCCCGAGCCCCGAGCCCTTGCTTCCCTTGGTCGTGAAGAACGGGATGAACAGGCGCCCCATGACTTCGCGCGCGATCCCGCTGCCGTTGTCCTCGACGTGGATCTCGAGGTTCCCCTCGACCATGCGCGTGGCCAGCAGGATGCACCCCCCCTCCTCGGGGACGGCCTCCATGGCGTTGACGATCAGGTTGACGAGCGAGCGCTCGAGCCCCTGGTCGTCGAGCATCAGCGGCGGCACGTTCGGGTCGAGCTCGAGCCTGAGGTCGATGCGCCGTTTCTGGAGCTCGTCGGCGTACGACTCGCCGAGGTCATCGATCAGGTGGTTGACGTCGATCTTGCGGCGCTCGACCTGCCGCGCGCGCGAGTAGTCGAGCATGTCCTGGACGAGCGTGTTGATGCGGTCGATCCCGCGCCGCGCGATCGACCACGACTCCTCGATCGATTCGTACTGGCGCGTGGCGAGCCGCTTCTCCATCAGCTCCATCCCGCCCTGCGACAGCAGCAGGATGTTCTTGATGTTGTGCGCCATGCCGGTGATCGTCTGGCCGATGGCCGCCATCCGCTCCGAGTGGATCTTGTCGCGCGTCATGTGCAGGTTGTGCAGGTGCACGGCGACCTCGCCGCACAGGTTGACGAGGTACGCCAGGTCCTCGTGCGTGAACGAGCGGACGGCGTTGACCGTGTCGAGGTGGCAGAAGCCCAGGACGTTGTTGGCGCTGATGAGCGGCACGCACATCACCGAGCGCATCTGCGCGCTGACGATCCCGTCCGACTGCCGGAACCGCATGTCGTTGCCGGCGTCGCGCGTCAGCAGCGCGATCCGCTCCTTCAGGCAGCGCTGCAGGATCGTGCGGCTGATCCCGATCCGCTCGTGGCTCTGCCCGGCGCGGGTCTTGATCGCCACCGGCCGGAACAGGAGCGGGTCCTGGTCGTCGCGCGTGAGGAACACGCCGCGGTCGGCCGGCAGGGCGTCGAACAGCAGGTCGAGCACGCCGCGCGCGATCCGCGCCTCGTCCCCGCCGCTCTTGACGATTTCCTGGAGCTTGTAGAACCCGATCAGCCGCTCGCGCGCCAGGGC
Organism: Candidatus Sumerlaeia bacterium; assembly: GCA_039683515.1. Taxonomy (GTDB): domain Bacteria; phylum Sumerlaeota; class Sumerlaeia; order MVZB01; family MVZB01; genus JAJFUE01. The sequence continues at coordinate 8,665 of JBDKRG010000021.1, forward strand.
CAGGTCCTCCCGGCCCATCAACTCCTCGTCGATCGCCGGCACCTGCGGCTTTTCCTCGGCCGACTGCGCGTGGAAGACGGTCTGCTCGAGCTCGCCGCGCTGGAGGAAATGCACCTCGCTGGTCGTGTCCTCGTCGGATTTGCCGCCCGTCGGCAGCGGCGCGCTTGTCGTCTGGATCGTGACGGAAAACTCGATGCTCCCGAAGCTGATCGTGTCCTGGTCGGAGATCTCGGCCACCTGCACGCGGCGCCCGTTGACGAACGTCCCGTTGGAGGAGCGCAGGTCCAGCAGCCGGATCTGGCCCGCCTCCCGCTCCAGCCGCGCGTGGTAGCGCGAGATCGAATCGTTGGGCAGCTCGACCGTGTTGCTCCCGTGCCGGCCGATCGTCGCCGGGAACTTGCCGATGCGGTACTCGGCGCGGAGCCCGTCCTTGATCTGGCGCGGGCGCAGCACGATCTCCTGGCGCGCGGCGTCGCCGGCTGATTGCGGCTCGGTGAGGGAACGGACTTCTTCCATATACGATTCGCGCCTCAACGCGGTTTCAGGCACGGTGCTTCTTGCATGCGGTTATTAAACTTCCATGGCGGTGGAATTTCAACGTCAAACCCCCTTACCCGGCCAGTTGCGCCATCTGCGCCGGAATCAGCAGCCAGCGCAGCGATCCGCACCCGGCGGCCACCGGCGTCTCGGCGTGGATCAGCGCCAGCGCCCCCTTCTTCAGGTTGACCGCGGCGTCGTCCCCCGGCGAGATCAGCCACCCGATCAGCCGCTCCAGGTCCGGGTTGTGGCCGACGAGCATCACGGTCGCCTCGGCCGCCTCCCCCTCGAGCAGCCGGGCGATCTCCCTGGGATCGGCCCCGGGGGCCAGTTCGATCCGGTCGCTCACCCGGTCTTCCAGCCCGAGCTCCCGGGCCGCGATCGCCGCGGTCTGAGCCGCCCGTGGATATGGACTCGTCCAGATCAGGTCGGGTTTGATGCCGATCCGGGCCATGCCGCGCGCCGAGGCGGCGATGCTCTTCTCCCCCTCGGCCGTCAGCACCCGGTCGCGGTCGAGCCCGCCGGCCCCGCCGGCGGCTCCGGCTTCCTCATGGCGCAGAATATATATCTTGATCATCGCGCTCTCCGGTTCATTTTTGCCCATGCCTCGATTATCCGTTCGGCCGCCGTCAAATGCAAGCGGGGGGCGGAAAAATGAATTTGTTGTAATCGGCAAAAACCCGGTGTTCATATGGCCAACGTTGTCATAAACCCTATGGTAGTCAGGATTGCCGGAAACAGGGGATGTCGACGGCACTTTTGAATGGAAAGCCAAGGTCGCCGACGCCCAGGAATCGGATCACTCTTCGGAGCGGTAGTTTGAAAAGGGTGGGCGGGTGGCATAAGACTGGAGGCGGCGCGAAGCAAGGATCAGGCGGCCGGCAAAAGTGATGTGTGAATGGCCGGCGGGGGCGCCGGCCCCACATCGAAAACAGCTATTCGGTGTCGAATAGCTTGTCGCACTGTGGCGCCGGCGCCCTCGCCGGCGATTCCTATTGCTGGATAACTTTTGCCGCACGCACTCAGGCGGCCGGCGATTGAGCCGGGCCATCAAGACTCAAAGACACGAGGCTTGTCCGCGGCCGGTTGTCCCGGGCATGACGGGTCGTTCGAGGCGCGCGATGTCGGGTTTTTCGCCTCCCTCGTGTCTTTGAGCCTTCATGGCCCTTTTTTTTCGGGATTTTCCACGAGCCACAACCAGTAGCCGACGTCGCGGGCGGCGGGGCTGACGCGCCAGCCGGCCCGGGCGAACATCCCCGCGACCGGCTGCTGGAAACCGACCGCCTCGAAGATCCAGATGCGATCGGCGTCGGCGGGGATTTGCGCCAGCGTCGGCAGGTAGCGCGCCTCGGGCCGCCGCCCCGCGTTGGCCGCGAAGCACGCCGCCAGCCAGTTCGGTTCGATCGCGTAATAATCGCCCGGCTTCTGGGCGGCCTGGAACGCCGCGATCGTCTCGCGCCACGGCGTGCGCAGCGGCACGTCGTAATGTTTGCCGGCCCAGAACGCCCCGTTCGCCAGGATCGCCGCCCCGAGCAGCCCCGCGCACGCCCGCCCCAGGTCCGCGCCGAGCAGCTCCTTCCGGAACATCCCGGCCAGCAGCATCATCCACGCCGCCGTGGTGAAAATCGAATAGCGCTCGAAGAACACCTGCCCGAGCAGCGCGCGCCCGGCCATCGGCGCCAGGCACGGCAGGATCCACAGCGCCAGCCAGCAGGCTTCCCGGCGCGACTTGACGATCGAATAGGCCGCCATGGCGCCAAACAGCAACATGGCGCACAACGACAGCGCCAGCTGCGCCCGGTCATGCGGGTTCTGGCTCATCAGCGGCAGGAACAGCGTCCGCAGCGCCGCCCCGGGATCGATGTCGCGGCTCGGCATGTTGCGCGCGACGCCGAGCGTGTAAAACACCGGCGCGATGGCCGCCATGGCCGCCGCCACGCCGAGCGCGATCCCGCCGCAGCCGGCGACCGATTGCCGGCGCGTTTCTTTTTCCGCCCATGCGCGGATCGCGTACATCGCCGCCAGCGTCGCGATCACCCACGCCGCGTGGTAGTGGGTCAGGATCCCCGCGAACGCCAGCCCGAAATTGACCGCGAACAATGCCCACGGCCGCGCCCAGGCTCGATCCAGCGCCAGCGTCAGCACGGCCGTGATGAACATCCCCAGCGCGTACGGCCGCGCCTCGTGCCCGTAGTAGATCATGGCCGGCGACAGGCAGAACGCGGCCAGCACGGCCGTGGCCGGAAGCATCCCCCGCCGCCGGTACGCCCACCCGACGAGCAGCGCCATCGTCGCCAGCATCGGCACGATCGAGAACAGGCGCAGCCCGAGCCGGCCCGGGTGCGGCCCGGCGATCGACCGCGCGAGCACGAAGTAAAGCGGCGGGTTCAGGTCGAAGACGTAGCCGGTGTCGAACGGGTCGGTGCAGACGGGCGGGTTTTTCGAGATCGGGTCGAGGACCTGGCGCCAGCCGGTTTCGACGCGCCGCGCGCTGAGCCCCTCGTCGCCCCAATAGTCCTCCGTCAGCGCAAGCCGGACCTGCCACGCCGCGGCGGCGAGAAACGCCACGGCGAATAAAACCGGGAAGATGGCGCGACGCGGGGGCATCGGCATCATGCGCCAAGCCTCGTTTTCTTGCGCCGCGCGATCCAGCCCCGGAATTTCTTCGCCGGCATCGTATTGATCACGTCGCCGGCGGCGAGCCACCCCTTGCGCGCGATCCCGACGCCGAAGCGCACGTCGCGCAGGCCGCCCGTGTTGTGCGAGTCCGGGTCGATCGAGAACCGGCACCCCGCCGCGCGCGCCTGCCGCAGCAGCCGCCAGTCCAGGTCGAGCCGCCACGGGTGCGAGTTGATCTCGAGGACGACGTCGTGCTCGGCGGCCGTCGCGATCACGCGGTCCATGTCGACGTCGAACGGCTCGCGGCGCTGAAGCAGCCGGCCGGTCGGGTGCGCCAGGATCGTGATGGCCGGGTTGGCCAGAGCCCGGCAGATGCGCTCGGTCATCTCCGCGCGCGGCATCGTCATGCGCGTGTGGATCGCCCCGACCACCACGTCGAGCCGCGCCAGCGTCTCCTCGTCGTAGTCGAGCGCCCCGTCGGCGAGGATGTCCGCCTCCGTCCCGTAGAATAATGTGAAATCCTTGAGCTGCTTGCGGACGCTGTCGATCTCGTCCATCTGGCGCTTGAGCGCGTCGAGCTTGAGCCCGCCCGCGTAAAACGCCGACTGGCTGTGGTCGCAGATGACGAGGTATTCGAACCCCAGGCCGCGGCACGCCGTGGCCATCTCGAGCGGCGTGTTCTTGCCGTCGCTGAACGTCGTGTGGCAGTGGATGATGCCGCGCAGGTCGTCCCGCGTGATGAGCTTCGGCAGCTCGCCCTTCTCGGCGGCCTCGATCTCGCCCAGGTTCTCGCGCATCTCGGGCTCGATGTAGGCCAGGCCGAGCCGCCTGTAGATCGCCTCTTCGTCGGGCGTCTCGAGCGGCGTGTCGGAGCCCTCCGGGAACAGCCCGTACTCGTTGAGCTTGAGCCCCATTTTCTTGGCGCGTCCGCGCAGCGCCGTGTTGTGCTCCTTGCTCCCCGTGAAGTAATTGAGCGCGGCGGCGAACTGCTCGGGGGCCACGACGCGCAGGTCGACCGCGAGCCCGCCGTCGAGCAGGACCGACGTCTTGGTCGGCCCGTGCGCGATGACCCGCTGGACGCCCGGCGTGTCCACGAACGCGTCCATGACCGCCCCGGGGTCCTGGCTGGTGGCGATCACGTCCAGGTCCTTGACCGTCTCGCGCGAGCGGCGCAGGCTGCCGGCGATTTCGAACCGGCCGATCTGCGGCAGCGCGCGCAGCCGCTCGGCGATCAGCTCGGCGGCCGCCGTGGCGACCTCGAGCGTCACGCGCATCTCGTAGTGCCGGCGCTGCTCGATGCCGGCCTTGATCTTTTCGGCCGTTTTTTCGCCGAACCCGGCAAGCTCCTGGACCTTGCCGGCCTCGATCGCCTGCTCGAGCTGGCTGAGCGTTTCGATCCCGAGGTCCTTCCACAGGGCGCGGATTTTCTTCGGCCCGAGCCCGGGGATCATGGTGAGCTCGAGCAGCCCGGCCGGGATCTTCGTGCGCAGCTCGTCGATCGCCCCGATGCGCCCGGCGCGCGCCCACTCCTCGACTTTTTCGGCGAGCCCCTTGCCGATCCCCTTGGTGTTTTCCAGGACGCCGCTTTCGATCCAGTCGCGCGGATCGCCCTCGAGCGCCTCGAGCGCCCGCGCGCCCTCCTCGTAGGCGCGGCAGCGGAACGGGTTTTCGCCCATGATCTCCATCAACACCGCGCATTCGCGCAGTGTTTGAAGAAGCGCTTGCTTGCTGTCGGTCATATTTCCCTCAACCCAACTATTATTCCTGCGTCGTGCGTCGTAATCGTGCTCGTGCTCGTGCTCGTGCTCGTAATCGTAATCGAAAATCGATCCTTCGCGCCTCAACCCCGGGAACGCCGATCTCCCGATCGGCATCCGACCCATCGCGCCTCTAAAAACCCATCCCATGAACCCCTCGTTTCAACGAGGGGTCTCACCGGCCGTCTTATTCCTCGAACCGTTTTAACGGTTTTCTTTTCCTCCACCTAGCGCCTTCCTGACCACCCCCGCCAGCGCGGCGATGTGGTCGGGCCGGTCGTTGAGCGCACGAATATAATGATACTCCCCGCCGCCGGCCGATTGGAACAACTCGCGCCCCTCGATCGCCAGCTCGTGGAGCGTCTCGAGGCAGTCGGCCGCGAACCCCGGGGCGATCACGTCGACCCGTTTCGCATGTGAATGGCCAAGGTGTTTGATGACTTCGAACGTATAAGGCTCAAGCCATGCCCCTCGGCCGAATCTCGATTGGTAGCAAAGCTGCCAGTCGGCGTCGGCAAGATCGAGGCGGCCGGCAATGAGGCTCGCGGTTTTGCGGCACTGGGTTGCGTAATCGTCGGAATCGGCATAACGTCGCGGCATGCCATGAAAACTGATGAGAAGCTGCTCTGGTCGGCCGTGTGCGTCCCAGTGCTCGCGAATCGATTCGGCGATGGCGTCGATGTAGAGCGGCTCATTGTAGTAATGCGGGATTTTGATGGTAGGTCGGGTCTCTGACCCGACTCCCGGGTTAAAAGAGTCGGGCCGGAGACCCGACCTGCCAATAACGTTAAATACTGAACCTGTTGTGGCGTCGCTCGATTGCGGGAAGAGCGGAAGGATCACGAGCTTGCCGCAGCCACGGAGCGCGCCCACCCCGTGCTCGATCGACGGCTCGCCGTAGCGCATCGCCGGCTCGACCGACAGCGGTGACCCGATTTCGTTGATCAGCCTGTGCTCGAGCGCCGCGGCGATCCGCCGGCTGTTGACGAGGAGCGGCGAGCCCTCCGGCGTCCAGATCGCGGCGTATTTTTCCGCCACGCGCCCCGGCCGCCCCGGCAGGATCATCGTCTCCAATATGATCCGCCACACCCACCGCGGCGGAGGCGGCTGCACGACCATCGGATCGGTCAGGAACTCGCGTAGATACGCCCGCACGGCCTCCGCCGTCGGCGCCGCCGGCGTGCCGAGGTTGCAAACCAGCACCCCAATCGGGCTGCCGGTCAGTTCTGGGTTCGACGGTTCCAATTCATATCACCGACTTCAGTTTGCCGCGCCCATCGATTGCATCATATTTATTTCGCGCTTGCCACATTGGTTTCCCCGCATTTTGTTCAGATTAGTTTCCCATACGTTTCTTAAGGGTCGGTAAGGGAATACCCAAATCCAAATCTTCCATGTTACGCTTTCTCTCGCCAGGCCACCCTCGCCCGGCCAAGATATCTGAACTAGGAACTAGAAACTAGAAACTAGAAACTTATTAGATTTTGTATTT
>JBDKRG010000022.1:0-12835 GCA_039683515.1 Candidatus Sumerlaeia bacterium
AGACATGATCCGCCAAAAAATTCTCCGTTCCCTCCGTTGCCTCCTGTTCAGAATTTCTCTGCACCTCTGCCAAACTCTGCACCTCTGCGACAAGGTATTTTTTGGTGATTTTTCGTGTTTACTTTCGTGCGTTTCGTGACTGCATTCGTTTTCTGTTGTTTGGTTGCGGCTACGCCGCGCTAAGTTCTCTGTCTCTCTGTGTCTCTGTGAGAAATAATTTGGTTTTTATTTCTGTTCCGGGTTCTCCATTGTCTTCTCCACGAACCCGTGCAGGTCGGCGCTGAGTTTTTCGAGCGACTCTCGATGCGCGTACATCATATGGCCGGCTTCGTAGTCCTTTGCCGTGACGCGCCCCTTCTCCCCGCCGGGCAGACCCAGGTGATCGAACGTGTATTGCGCGGCGGCCCACGGCGTCGCCAGGTCGTAATACCCGCGCGCCACGAACACGTCCAGGTACGGGTTGAACGCCATCGCCCGGCGCAGCTTGTCCGTCATGTTGAGGTAATTGTTGTCCGAGTTGCCCCAGTTCCACGGCTGCACGCTGGTCAGGATCTCGTACGGCAGGTCGCTCTTGTAGTTCAGCTCGCCGCGCATGTAGGCGTTGAGCGCCGACGTCATCGGCCCCAGCAGCGCCGAGTAGCTCGGGTCGATCTCGGTCCCCGACCCGGCGCGGCGCGGCTCGGGGGCGGTGTAGCGGCTGTCGTAGCGGCCGATGCTCAACCCCTGGTCGCGCAGCAGTTCCTTGCCGAATTCCCACTGCTTGATCCGCAGCTTGTAATCCTCGACGAGCTGCGGCGTCAAACCAATAAACCCCGCCATCTTGCGGGCGATCTCGGCGCGCTCGGCCGCCGTCAGCGAGTCGCCCTTGAGCAGGGCGGTCGCGTATTCGCCGGTGGCGAACGCGCGCGCCTCGGCGACGACGTCGGCCAGCGGGCGCGACTGCATCTCGGGGCTCAGCCGTTTATGAAACCACGCGCTCGCGGCGTAAGTCGGCAGGTAAACGATATACGGCAGGTCGTTCCCCTCGCTCGCGACGAGCGTCTGGAAATCGAGGACGCTCGAGACCAGCATGATGCCGTTGAGATAAATCCCGAGGTTCTCCTGAAGGCGGCCGGCGAGCCCCGCCGCGCGCGTCGTGCCGTAGCTCTCGCCGATCAGGAACTTGGGCGAGCTCCAGCGGTCGTTGCGCGTGATCCACAGCCGGATGAACTCGCCGACGGAGTCGATGTCCTCGTTGACGCCGTGGAATTCCCTGCGGTCGGCGGCCGGAACGGGCCGGCTGTAGCCGGTCGAGACCGGATCGATGAAGACGAGATCGCTCGCGTCCAGAAGCGAGAATTCGTTGTCCACGAGTTTGGCCGGCGGCGGCGGCGGCGTGCCGAAATCCTTGAGCAGCACCCGCCGCGGCCCGAGCAGCCCCAGGTGCAGCCACACCGAGCTCGACCCCGGCCCGCCGTTGAACGAGAACGTCACCGGCCGCGTCGCCGTGTCGGCGCCGTCGAGCGTGTAAGCCACATAGAACACCGACGCCCGCGGCTCGAACGTCCCCTTCTCGTCCTTGCGCAGCAGAATCGTCCCGGCCGTGGCGCGATACCTGATCGTCCTGTCGCCGATCGTCAGCGTGTGCGTCGTGACGACGGTCTTTTCCTCCGGCGCCTTGGCCTCGGGCTTGGAATCCTTGGGCGGCTCGGCGGCCCAACTAACACCCGTTAGGATACAAATCAGATACGCACGCAAAAACGCAAAAGAGCAAAAGCGCAAAAGGGATTTCATGTTCGGCTCCATTAAAAACAGCAAAGGAGGTTTTTCACTCGTCGTCCAGTCCGTTGACAATCCGCTTGATGTTGATCTTTTCTTCGCCGAAATTCATTAAAAGGCCGAGTTTCTTTTCGCTCAATTTGAGATATGTCGTCAGTTGCTTGAAATGCACTTTTTCTAATTTTTCCACCGACTTGATTTCAAGGATGACCTTGCCGCCGACAAGCATATCCATCTTATAGGCGTCCCGAATCTCTAAATCGTCCCATTTGATCGGGCACAGTAGTTGGCGCTGACATTCGAAACCCATTTTCTTGAGTTCATATTCCAGAATCGTTTCGAACACGTTCTCGTATACGCCGGGAGCCAGGGCGCAGTGCAGGCGGTAGGCAATATCGACAACAGCCTGCGCGATTCGATTCTCGTGCATCAGCCAAGCTCCTTATGGAATTGAATGGGTTTGATTTCCTTTTGCGTCTTTTGCTCTTTTGCGCTTTTGCGTGACTCTTTTTCTCACGGCACCTCGATGTGGTCGAACAGCGTCCTGATCAAATCGTCGGGGGTCTTGCCTTCGGCCTCGGCCTCGTAGCTGACGATCAGCCGGTGCCGCAGGACGTCCGGGCCGATCAGCTTGACATCGTCCGGAATAACGTGCCCGCGCCTGCATAAAAACGCGTGCGCGCGCGCCGCCTTGGCCAGGTTGATCGTCGCGCGCGGCGACGCGCCGTATTGCAGGTACGGCTTGATCGGCACGCCGGCGGCCTCCGGGTTGCGCGTCGCCATCACGAGCGACACGATGTAGTTCTTGATCTTCTCGTCCATGTAGATCGCTTCGACGATCTGGCGGGCCCGGGTGATGTGCGCCGCGCCCATCACCGCCTCCGGCGAGGGCGGCTCGCCGACGGCCATCATGTCCAGGATCTTGCGCTCCTCGTCGCGCGACGGGTAGCCGATCACCACCTTCAGCATGAAGCGGTCGACCTGCGCCTCGGGCAGCGGGTAGGTCCCTTCCTGCTCGATCGGGTTCTCGGTCGCCATGACCATGAACGGCTCGGGCAGCGGGTGCGACTGGTCGCCGATCGTGACCTGGTGCTCCTGCATCGCCTCGAGCAGCGCCGACTGCACCTTGGCCGGGGCGCGGTTGATTTCGTCCGCGAGAATCAAGTTCGCGAAGATCGGCCCGCGCTTCTGCGTGAACGTGCCGTCTTTCTGGTTATAAATCAATGTGCCGATCAGGTCGGCCGGCAACAGGTCCGGCGTGAACTGGATGCGCTGGAAGTGCAGCGAGATCGCCTGCGCGAGCGTCCGGATCGTGAGCGTCTTGGCTAGGCCCGGGACGCCCTCGAGCAGCACGTGGCCGCCGGTCAGCAGCCCGATGAGCAGCCGCTCGATCATGACCTGCTGGCCGACGATGCGCCGGCGCAATTGTTCGACTAACGGGATGAGGAACTGGGATTCGCGCCGGATCAGGTCCTGGAGCGCGCTCAGTTCGCTGGCGGATTGTGGCGTGGCGACGTTCAATGGCGTTTGTGACTGCGCCATGGCTTTCCTTTTTCCGGCTGATTGGTCGCCCTCAATTGGCCGGCGCGCGGGCTCAGGCCTCCTTGTTCTGGGGCGTTTCCTCAACCTGGTAGACTAATTGCTGGAGTTCCTTGAGCAACTCCGACGCGCTGTAATCGACCTTGTCGGTCTCGTGCACGGCGCCCTGCCGGCACCGGGCGAAGATATCGGCCAGCTTGGCCGAAAAGGCCTGCGGCAGGCGGCCTCCCTCGAGAATCTGGTTGATCTGCTCCTCGCTCATCTTGCGGGCGCCGGAGAAGCCCAAGCGCTCGAGCAGGACCCGGCCGAGCGTCTCGACCTTGCGGTAGTAGCCCTTGCTCTCGCCGCTGGAGACCCGCAGCGTCAGCCCCTGGATCTCGGCCTGCAGCATCTCGAACTTCGAGTTGCGCGGCTCCGGCTCCGAATACACCGTCTCCCAGTTGCTGCTCCGCGTCCGGTTGAGCAAGTACAGAATCACGGCCACGACGACGACCGCGGCGATCGCGATCACCACGGGGGTCCCGAGCCCGCTCAGCGGGTTGGCCGAAGTCGCCGGCGCGGCCGCCGGTTTTTGCGCCGCTTCCTGGGCTCCCGCAAGCGCCGCCATCATGGCCAGCGCGCCCCCCTCGATCCACCTGTTCCATCCCGTCACCATGTGCTCACTCCTGACACGCAATCGGCCGAAAAAAGTATGCACGGCCTCCACACGCACACTAGCTTGGATGGGATGGAATCACAAGAAAAGATATGAGAGATGAGCGATGAAAGATGAGTGAACGATCTCGATTCTCATCTCTCAAAGCTCATCTCTCATCGCCGCTCTTTACTCTTGCGGAATAATGGCCATCAGCTCCTTGCCTTCGCGGGTGAACTGGATCAGGTGCGGCTGATCCTTCGGCCGGCCCTTGATCGCGTCCGCCATCTCGTCGACGTCCGTGACCGGCTGGCGGTCGATCGAGGTGATCACGTCGCCCGTCCGCATCCCCTTCTCGGCCGCGGGGCTGTTGGGCTTGACCTCGGTCACGCGAAGCCCCTCCAGGTTCTGGCGGCTGTACGGCTCGAGCGTCATGCCCAGCATCTCCTGGCCGCGCTTTTCGGGCTCGGGGGCCTGCTTGACGCTCGGGGGCTGCTGGCCCATCCGCTTGCGCAGCTCGTCGAGCGTCGGCCGCTCCATGACCTTGACGCTGAAGCTCAGGACCTCGGGGGTGCCCTTGCCGCCGCCGCGCAGGACCTTGATCTGAACCTCTTCGCCCGGCTCGTGGCGCATCACCGTCCGCAGCAGGTCGTCGTTGCCCTTGAGCGGCTTGCCGTCGGCCTCGACGATGAAGTCGTACTGCTTGATGCCCGCCTTCTCGGCGGGGCTGTCGGGCGTGACGCTGTCGACCAGGACGCCCTTCTGTTCGGCCCCCAGCCCGAGCGCCTTGCGCTGGTCGGCCTCGATCGTGCCGGCCATCCCGATGCCGACATAGCCATACACGGCCCGGCCGGTGCGGATGACCTTGTCGGCGAACTCGCGCGCGTCGTTGGACGGGATCGCGAACCCGTAGCCCGACCACATCCCGGTGTTGGTCGTGATCAGCCGGTTGATGCCGACGACCTCGCCGTCCATGTTGACGAGCGCCCCGCCGCTGGAGCCCGGATTGATCACCGCGTCGGTCTGGATCAGGTCGCCCAGGCCGTAGCCGTCATCGATGTTGCGGAACTTGGCGCAGACGATCCCCTGCGTCACCGTCATGCGCAGGTCCAGCGGGCTGCCGATCGTGGCGACCATCTCGCCGATGCGCAGCTTGTCGCTGTCGCCCCAGCGCGCCGGCTGCAGCTTCACCTTCGCGTCGCCCGCGTCGATCTTGATGATCGCCAGGTCGAGGAAGTCCTGGCTGGCGACAAGCTTGACGCTCTTGCCCGAGATTTCCTGGCCGTCCGAAAGCACGACGCGCACGTCCGTGTTCTCGCCCAGCGTCCCGATCACGTGCGCGTTGGTGATGATCATGCCGTCTTCGCTCAGGATCACCCCCGAGCCCGACCGCATCCGCTCGGGCAACTGGATCCGCGGCGAGGGCGCCGGGGCGTTGCCGTCACCCTCGTCCTGATCGTCGAAGAACTGGCGGAAGAACGGGTCCATCCCGCGCCGGTCGAAAAAGCGCTGGAACTGCTTGAGCTGTTCCTTCTGTTGCTGCGTCAGTTCTTCCTTCACATAGATCGTGACGATCGACGGGACAACCTGGTCGGCCAGGTCCGAAATCATGTACCTCGCCTGGTCCCTGAAGCTTTTCGTCTGGGCCGGCGTGGATTCCTGGCCGTGCCCGACGGCCGGCAGCAGCGCAACGGCGGCCAGCAACGCCATCGCCCGCATCCGATCGAAACCTAGCTGTCGAAAGTTCATGGTCCGAAGCCTCCGGTTATTTTGAAACTCGTTGCGCGACAATTCTCTGCTCCTACCACTTTACATCAAGTAACATGCCACCCGTACGGGATTTGCGCCGCGAACCCCGGCCACCATTCGACACAAACGCATATTGCTGTAGTTATTATGCTTATGCCTTATTCGCGCCAAACCCCACCCGGCCGCCGAACCCGGTCTCCCAACAGCGAGATGCGACATTCTGACGCGGCCGCATCCACCCCACACGACCCACAAGACGCATGGGCCTCATAAGACCCATCACCCGAGCGCTTTACTCTTCGTCTTCGTCGGGTTCGCCGGCGCGGTATTCCTTGAGTTTTCTCTGGAGGGTGCGGCGGCTGATGCCGAGCGCCTCGGCCGCCAGCGAGCGGTTGCCCGCGAACTTCTCCAGCGCGCGCGCGATCGCCCGGCGCTCGAGCTCGTCCAGCGGCACGGTCTCCTCGGCGGCCTTGGCGGCGGCGGCCGGCGGCGGCGCCCCCCGCATCTCCGGCGCGAAATCCGCCGGCGTCAGGTCGCGCCCCGACGCGAAGATCGACAGCCGCTCGGCGAGGTTCCGCAGTTCGCGCACGTTGCCCGGCCAGCCATACTCGAGCAGAACCTTTTCCACTTCCGGCGTGAGCCGCGCCGGCGGCTGGCCCTGCTCGGCGGCGAACCGGTGCAGGAACGTCCGCATGAGCGGCAGGATGTCATCCTTGCGGTCGCGCAGCGGCGGCACGACGAGCCGCACCACGTTGAGCCGGTAATACAGATCCTCGCGGAACCGCCCGGCGCGGACTTCGTCGTCCAGGTTGCGGTTGGTCGCGGCGAGCAGCCGGAAATTGACCTTGATCACCTGCCGGCCGCCGACCCGCGTCAGCTCGCGCTGTTCGAGGACGCGCAGCAGCTTGACCTGCATCGAGAGCGGGATCTCGCCGACCTCGTCCAAAAACAGCGTGCCGCCGTCGGCCAGCTCGAGCCGGCCGATCATCTGGCGGTCGGCGCCGGTGAACGCCCCCTTTTCGTAGCCGAACAGCTCGCTCTCGAGGAGCGACTCCGGCAACGCCGCGCAATGGACGGCGACAAACGGACGGGTGTCGTGTTCGCCGGCCGAGTTGTGCAACGCCTGGGCGACAAGCTCCTTGCCGACGCCGCTTTCGCCCTCGATCAGCACGTTGGACTGCGTCGGGGCGAGCCGCTCGACCATCGCCATCAGCTCGCGCATGGCGCGGCTTTCGACGATCGATCCGCTCGGCGGCTCGGGCTGCGCCTGGACCTCGACGCGCCGGCGCAGCCGGCCGATGTCGCGGCGCATGGCGCGGTGCTCGAGCGCGCGCTCGACCTGCGCCCGAAGGTCCTTCAAATTCACGGGCTTCGTCAGGTAATTGAACGCCCCGAGCTTGAGCGCGTCGACCGCGGTCTCGACCGTGCCGAACGCCGTCAGCAGGATCACCTCGGGCGGGTTCGGGGCCGCCCGCGCCGTCTTGAGCACTTCCATCCCGTCGACCTCGGGCATCTTGAGGTCGCAGATCACGAGGTCGGGCGCGTGCGCGCTGATCCGGCCGATCGCCTCGCGCCCGCCGGCGGCCACGAGCACGGCATAGCCGGCCCGCTGCAGCGCCTCGGCCAGGGCCTCGCGGTTGTCCTGGCGGTCGTCGACGACGAGGAGCAGCCCCTCGCGCCGCGCGCCCCCCGATGTTGTTTGTGAGCTGTCAGATGTGGCCATGAACGGATCCGGCAAATCGATATCGTGCTCCCCTATTCTCAGCAAATCCGGGGCCGGATTTCAACCCGGATCGTTTTTATGCGCAAAAGAGGCGCAGGGCCGACACGCCCTGCGCCTGCGTTTGAACGGATGACCGAATCAGTTCGCGCCGATCCGCACCGCGCCGCCGCTGGCCTCGATCCGCATCGCCTTCGTAATGCGCGGATGCTCGCTCGACTGGCCGGTCAGCACGCGCACGGTTGCGCCGCTCGAGGCCGCCGCCACCCCTTCGCCGATCGTATTGAACGGGTTGGCCGGCGTCCCCAGCTCCGTCCCGGCGAAGCCGAATTGAACCCACACGAGGCTCGGATCGAGCACGTTTTCGTACGTGCGGCTGATCGATCCGGCCGTATTCGGATTCTTGGCCAGGTCCAGCGCCGCGCCCGCGCCGATCGACGCGCTCACGGTTCCGGGCGCGATCGGCGTCAGCACGAAGCTGTACGAAGCGCCCGAGCCGGCGAACTCGCTCAGCGTGCAATTGACCAGCGAGACGTCATCGGCCGCGAACCCCGTGACCACCTCGCTGAACGTGACGCTCACCGGGATCCGGATGAGGTTCGTCGTGCTGGGAACCGCCGACGTCATGACCACCGACGGCGCGCTTGCGTCTTGCAGGATCGTGCCGGTCAGGCGGAGCACATAATCGGTCGGATAAGGGGTATTCTGCTCACTGATGTAGAGATCGTACGAGACAGGGCCCCAGTAGTACGAGCTCGACATCGCGACCGTGAAGGTATCCGACTGGCCCGCAGGAATGACCGTGTTCAGCGGTTCGGTAACAGAGAATTCGTAATAGCCGTTAACGGGATATATAAGCAAGGGAGCGTCGCCATCGTTGCGAACCGTAAACGTCCGGGTCACAGTCCGGCCCTGGAGGCAGGAGCCGAAATAAACCTCCGAACCGCTCGCGACCGGTGTCGTCCCCTGCAGCACGTGCATCCATGGCAGGTAAATCCCCGTGCCGGTGAGCGGGTATCGCAGCGTGGGCTTGGCCGGGTCGTTGGTCGTGATCAGCAGGTCGGCCGAGCGCGTCCCCGACGTCGGCGGATCGAACCGCAGCGTCACCGAACGCGACTGGCCCGGCGCGAGCGGCGCCGTGTCGAACGTGCCCACGATGCTGAAGTCGGAAGCGTTCGCGCCGCCAAAAGCCAGGCCCGGGCCGGTGAAGTTCAGCGTCGAAAAGCCCCGGTTCGTGATCGGGACCGTGAGATCGTTGATGCCCATATACGGCACCCAATAAACATCGCTCGGCGTCAGGACTTTGCGGAAGTAGAGCGGGCAGGTGCTCGTCGTAACCTCGACGTCGGCCGGCTCGATCCCCAGAGTCTCGTACGAGCCCATGTCGTAGAGCGCGCCGGAGCCGTCCGCGCCCTGGCCGGCGATGTCGATCGGGCGGCTGTAGCCGTCGCGGTCGACCGTCACGCCGACCGAAGTCGCCTGGTCGATCCCGAGCGAGCCGAACCCGAGGTGGTTGTCAATGATCTGATACCAGCCTCCCGGAACTGGGCTGGACATTGGGGCCATGGGGATCGACAGGTAGTTCAAATCCGAAACCGGGGCCGCGACCAAGATCGTCGTCGTCGTGTTGTCGAGGACCTGCACGTAGGCCTGGCGTTTGATCAGGTAATCGGGGAAGGACATTGTCTGCCAGCGGACGACGGCTGTTTTCCCCGCAAGCTCGCCCGGCATGTAATCGGCATATGCGTCCGTGATCGAATACCGATAAACGCGCGAAGTCACCTGGGCAAGACGCGTCGGGATGCCGTTGTAGTGGCCAATCAGCCCGGTCTTGAACTGCGGCGCGCCGAAGATCGGATTCACGATCGCGGCAAGCAGGCTCAGTTGCTCTTGGTAATAGACTGTGTACCTCAAGTAATCGGAGTAGCCGATATCTGAAAATACGCAGTCGGTGAAATGCGGATCGGAACCGCTATCGCCCTTGTAAATTGCGGAATAGCCGCTCTTGGTGAACACGCAGTTGGTGAATATGGGCGAGCTGCTGCCGTTGCAATAAACGACCCCGCCATAGCCGGCGATGTTCTCAATGATCGAGCAATGGATGACAGCCGGCGAGGACGACGCGAGACATGCCAGCGCACCTCCATTGCCCGCCGGTGATGCATCGCTGCCGTAGTTCTGGTTGCCCGCCATGAAGCAATTGATCAGCATCGGCGAGGCCGCCTGGCAGCCGACCCCGGCGCCGGCGCCCAACGTATGCGCCAGGTTGCCGTTGATCGTGCAGGCGTTGATCGTCGGGCTGTTTGCGTCGCACCAGATCCCTGCGCCATTATAGACCGCGTCGTTGCTGTTGATCGTGCAATTGTCGATCGTCACGTTCGAGTCGCCGGTGATCGAGACGCCGCCGCCGGAATTGTTCGCCTGGTTCGCAATGATCATGCTGTCCGACAGCGTCACGGTTGCGGACTCGATGCAAATGCCACCGCCAAAAAATGGGCCGATGCGGCTATACGTGTTGGTCGTGTTGCCGTTCTCGCTGACCGTGCAGGAGATGACCTGCGGGCTGCCGCCCCGGATGAAGATGCCGCCGCCGTTGAGCGGGACCTGATTCTGCAGAATGCTACAGTTCTGGATGACAGGCGACGCGTTCTCGCAGAAAATGCCCCCGCCGCTGCCGCTCTTGAAATACGTGCTGCCGGTTCGGATGTAGTAGCCCGCCTGGTTGCGCTGGATCGTGCAGTTGGCGATCGTGTTGGTGTTGTCGATGTTGACGCAGCTCACCGCGCCGCCCGAGGTGTCGACATCCGAATCCTGGATCGTCAGGCCGTCGAGCCGCCCGTTCGCGATCCCGCTCATGACGAACGGGGTCGAAACCAGCCCGGCGCCCGAAACCACCGTCGGGTGAAGCACGACATTTTGCTGCGTGAGAGTCGTCGCGTCGTTGGCCAACCCGCCGTAGATCTTCAGCCCGTCCTTGAGCGCGATCGGCGCCGCGAGGCTGTAATTGCCCTGCGCGACCCAGATCTCGTCGCCGGCCGCGGAGGCCGCGACGGCTTCCTCGATCGTCTTGAACGCCGCCGCCCAGCTCGTGCCGCCGCCGCTGGCGCTCACGCCGCCGTCGACGTAATATCGCGTCGACGCGCCGAATGAAAAACTGGTCATGGCTAAAAAGAAAATGGTGCCCGCCAACAACGAAATTGCGCGCACGCCGGAACGAGTCATGCGTCCCATGCCGCACCCTCCACGATGGCTGAGGCCCCACCCTTGCCTGTCCCTGAAATAAGACCAGTCAGCTTACTACCGGATTGGTGATTCCGTCAATTGGTTATCAGTCGAATGGTTATCAGTCGAATTGGTTATCAGTCGAAACCCGCGACCCGGAGAACCCGAGGAGGCTCCAGAAGAACAACGCGCGCATCGGGTCGTGAAGCGGGTAGCTGACCCACATGACGATCGCCATCGCGATGAACGCCGTCCACAGCGCCGCGCGCCACGGCTCGTTTTCGCCCGACGCCCCGCCGATCGCCGCGCTCGTGACCATCAGCAAAAGGCCCAGGCACGCAAGCAACCCGTATTCGGCCCACCACTGGAGCGGGTCGCAGTGCGCCTCGCCCGGCGTCAGCCGGCTCGTCATTTCGTTGAACGACCAGAAGCCGGTCCCCTTTTCGGTTTCGGCGAGCCGGCCCTGCATCGCGCTGAACGCCGCCGCGAACCGCCCCGGGCCCGCCCCGGCAAACGGCCGGTCCAGGACCATGTGGCTCGAGATCGTGACGAGGCCGATGCGGTGGCGCGTCGGGACGCTTTCGGGGTTGGCGATCTCGCCCAACCGGTGAAACAACGTGCCGGCGCGGTGGCCGGGCAATGCGAGATAAAGCCCGGCGAAAACCACCAGGATCCCGGCGCCCCATGCGAGCCATGCCGCCTTGAACGAACCGCGCCGCGCGACCAGGGCAACGGCCAGCGCCGCCCCCCCCGCAAGCGCCCCGCCCCGCCCACCGGAGACAAAAATCACGGCCGCCCCAACGACCGCGACCACCAGGCAGGCCCAAAACGCGATCCGGTTGCGGCTCGAACCGAGCGCCGCGATCGCCGCCGCCGCGGCCCCGCACCCGACGAAATCGGCCAGCGCCTCCGACTGCTCCATCGTCCCGTGGATCGCCGATCGCGCGGCCGGCCCGGCCCATGCCTGAACGAGGCCCAGACCCGCCTGGAGCGCCACGGCGCCCACCAGGCACCCGACGAGCCAGACCTGCTCGCGCCGGTTCGGGCTCCAGCGCGAAAGGCACCACGCCGCGCCGACCAGAAAGCATTCGCGCGCGGCGATCCGCAGGCCCAGCATGGGATTCGGCGAAGCCAGCGACGAAACGACCAGCCCGGCGCCGATCAGCACGGCCCCGAGCGCCGCCGGATCGCACAGCAGCCCGCCCAGCGAAAAACGAGCATCCCCCTTGCGCTCTGCGTTCGCCATCAGCGCCACGACGCCGAGCAGCCCGGCGATCACGAACAGCCAGCGCAGGTCCGCATAGGGCCTCGCGAAAGTCCCCATCGCCGGCACCAGACCGACACCCAGCCACAACAGGCCGAGCAAGCCGATCGCCGGCCTGAGAGCGGCTTCGCGCCGGGACGAACGGGCTGTAGTCCGGGCAGGCATGAACTCTCCTTCGCGCGCCAGACCCGAAAATAGAGATCGGCGGAAAGATTCACAACGAGGAAATGATGCCCATTCACAAAAGTGATTCCGTTCATGGACCAGATCGGGAGGCTCTCAATTTTGCGATTTCATGATCGGTTGATCGGTTCGATGATCCCGTAATGGCTGAATATGAATGCATGATGTGCCCAAAATCTTCGGGAGACCAGCCTTGCGTGGGTTTTGGTCTGGGACCCTGAAAGGGTCGAATAGTTCAAGAGCCCAGGGTGGAGCGAAGCGAAACCCTGGGTTGGGCACGCATTTCGATCCGAGCCCTGAAGGGGCGAGATAGTGAAACAAGCCGCGAATCAATCCACTATCGTCACTCTTGCAGGGGCATGTGTTTAGCGTGGTTGATCTGTTTCTTTGCGCTGAAGGCGCAAGAGATCATAGAGAATCGCATTCGTGCCCGTGCCCGTGCTCGTAATCGTAATCGTGCTCGTGCTCGTGCTCGTAATCGTAATCGAACCAATCAACAAATCGAATGATTGAGACTCTTTTCGATTCGGTCCATGAGCAGGGCGACCATATCAAGATGATGGGTGTCTTTCCCTTTGGTCCTTTGGGTCCTTTAGGTCCTTTCCCGAACCCATCACAAGCAGGTGGTCAGCCTATTAAAGCGAGCGACATCCATGAGAAGTTAAGTCAAGCGGCAAACGGAGATTGCCGGTTCGCCCCCGGTAGCTGTCGGTGACGTGTGCGTGCGGATGGAGCGGCCGGCGGCATTCTTTAATCTGCTGTTGGA
>JBDKRG010000023.1:0-42823 GCA_039683515.1 Candidatus Sumerlaeia bacterium
GGACCGGTTGCGGGGCCGCACCGTCGGAGCTCGCCGGCGCGGCCGCAAACCGATCCCCCGCGAAGGTGAAGAAAATCAAATGGAATTATTTCAATGAAAATAAATAAAGTGCACGTCCCCAATATTCGTGCGGAAACGAGGCGTTCGTCACATCGATTGAGGACCAGCTCGGCCGCACCGTCGGAGCTCGCCGCCGCGGCCGCAAACCGATCCCCCGCGAAGATGAAGAAAATCAAATGGAATTATTTCAATGAAAATAAATAAAGTGCACGTCCCCAATATTCCAATAAAGTGCACGTCCCCAATATTCCGTCCCCAATATTCCCAATATTCTAGTCCTTTTCCTATTACTTGTAATAGCGATGAAATCAGGATTCAATTTATGGATTCAGAGACAGGGGATATGGTCAGAGGAAAGAATACGCCCTGAATATCGGGGACGGAATATCGGGGACGTGCGACTGTTTGTTTTTTCTGTGACGGCAAGGCGGGTCGTAAATGCGCCCGCGTTGTGAGCAGAGTGAGACTCAATTCTGAATTTCTTCGATAAATTCCCCTGAGTCGGCTCATAGAGCCGACCTACCTTAACTCGTCGACCGCCCGGAGGATGGAGTCGGCCATGGCTTCCAGGGTGAAGCCGGTTTGGATGGTTTGTTGGCCGGAGGCGCCGAGGCGGCGGGCCAGCGCGGGGTCGCGCATGAGTTGGGCGATCCCCTCGGCCAGGAGCCTGGGGTCGGAGCGGTCGATCAGGATCCCGCCGTCGGCCCGCTCAACCCACTCGGTCAGGCAGCCCAGGCGCGGCTCGACGACCGGGACGCCGGCGGCCATCGCCTCGGCAGCGAAGATCCCCATCGGCTCGGGATAAATCACCGGCACGCTGAACGCGCTCAGGCCGCCAAGGAACTCGACCCGCTGCGGCGGGGTGAGCTCGCCGACGTATTCGAAGCTCTCCGCGAGCCCCCAGCTTTTCACGTCCCTTAGGATTTTCTCCAGGTAGGGCCTGTCGCCGGCGGCGAGGAACCCGGCCGCTTTCACGCGGCAGCGCGCCGTCTCCGGATTCGATTTCAAGATGCGCAGCGCCTCGGCCAGCACGCGCAGGCCGTTGGGCGGGCAGACCGGCGAGCGGTAGCCGATCGTGAACACGTCGGGCTTTTTGAATTCCCGGCCGCGATAGGCGCCGACGTCGATCCCCGGCGTCATGATCCGCACGCTATCGGGCGGAAGCTCGAGGTAGCCGGTCATGAACGCGGCGTAGTATCGGCTCGAGGCCATGAAGCCGTCGATCCCCCGGACGCAGCGCCGCAGCGCCTCGAGCGTCCGCGCGCGGTGCGGCTCGGGGAACTGCTCGATGAACTGGTCCTCGCCCGACAGCAGGCAGAGCACGGGGGCGCCGAGCGCCTCGCGCAGCGGCCCGGCCAGGCCGGCCAGAAGGCTTGTCGGCAGGATGATCGCGTCGGGGCGCGGCTCGCCCTTGAGCCACTCGATCAGCGCCTCGAGCTCCTTGCGCTGGTTGCCGGCGCGGCCTTCCATGACCGAGACGGTCAGCTCGGCGAGGTCGCTCGGCTGGGTCATGTGGCCGAGACGCGCGACCTGGTCGAGGAGCCACGCGTTGTTGAACACGCGATCGACAAACCGCGGCGTGTGGCGGAAGAGCGGGAATTTCTGCTGCAGGTAGACGTTGATGCCGCCGTAGAAGAGCGGCCGTTGCGCGGCCTCGCCGACCGCGGCCGGCAGCGGCGTGTACATCGGCACGAACAGGACGTCGTGCCCCCGGGCCTTCATCGTGCGCGCCAGCAGGCCGTCACGCAGGCAGGTGTCGCACTCCATGCGCCCCGAGCCGGCGATGACGTACGTGACGCGCATCAGATGCCGCCCTTGCTGAAGCGCATGATGTCGCCGTCGCTCACCGTGCCGTTGGTCGGGTCATACATGCACGCGATCATCCCCTCGTGGCGCGTGGGGTAATACTGAACCTTGTAGGAATCGAAAAAGCGGTTGGGCCCGAGGGAAGTCAGGCCGTAGGTCTCGGGCTTGGCGGTGCCGGCCGGCGTGTCCGTGTTGTAGGAGTAAAGGTACGGCGGCTCGCCGGGGAAGAGCATGTTGGTCATGATGACGCCCATCGAGTTGTCGGCGTTGGCGTCGGGCGGGCCGATGTTGAACGGATCGTAGATGAACCCGGACAGGTAGGCGACCGGCGTGGTGAGCTTGCAGAAAATCCGGCGCTGGTCCCAGATGGCCGGGTTCTGCACGTTGACGCCGGGCAGGTCGTCGGCGTCGAGGACGTAGCTGTTGTAGTCGATGTTGTAGGACTCGATGGCGTTGGCGATCGTGCGCATGTCGCCGACGGCGCGCGAGACCTTGGCGCGGGTCTGGGCCTCGAGGAAGTTGGGGACGGCGATCGCCGCGAGGATGGCGATGATCGCGACGACGATCAGCAGTTCGATGAGCGTGAATGCGCGTTTCATTTGTCGGGTCTTCCTCCCGTTCCGAAGCAGTATAGGTTGCCTTCGCGGTCGCCGACGACGAGTTTGCCCTCGGCGACGGCCGGCGAGGCCTGGATCGGCGCGCCGGCCACGTATTGCCAGATTTTCTCGCCGGTCGCAAGGTCGAGCGCGTAGAGCGTCCCGTCCTTGGATGCGGCGTAAACATATTGTTGGCCGGCGGGGGCGCCGGCCCCACACACGGCCGGCGAGGCGTCGACGTCGCCCTTCGTGGCGAATTCCCACACGCGGCGGCCGGTGGCGCGGTCGATGCAGTGGACGTTGCGGTCGCGACCGCCGGCGATGACGCGGTCGGCCGTCGCCGCGCACGAGGCGTAGAACGGGAACGACTCGGCGTCGGGGAGCGGCCGGTATTGCCACTTGAGCTTGCGCGTGGCGAGGTCGACCGCGATCACCGCGCCGCCGAAATGCGCGACGTAAAGCGTGTGGCCGGCGATGGCGGGCGTGGCCGCGGCGTAGCTTTCCATCGTGTATTGCCACGCTTGCGTCCCGGAGGTCAGGTCGATCGCGCGCAGGACGTGGTCGCAGCCGGCGATGTAGGCGTATTTTTCATCGACCGCCGCGCCGCAGTGGACCGGCCCCTGCGTCTCGTGTTTCCAGGCGATCCGGCCCGAGGCGGCGTCGATCGCGTAGAGCGTCTGGTCGTACGAGCCGATCAGGACGCGGCCGCCGTGGACGATGGGCGAGGAATGGATCTCGCTGTCGGTCCCGAGGCTCCAGAAGGTGCGCGTCGTCGCGGCGTCCTGGCAGAAGATCGTGCCCGTGCCGTCGGCGTAGTAGAGGCGTCCGGCGTCGACGCACGGCGTGCCGGCCAGGCCGCCGCGCAGCCTCGCGCGCCACAGCGTGCGGCTCGCGTCGATGTCGATGGCGTACAGGAAGCCCTTCGCCGTGCCCGCATAGGCGACGCCGCCGACGATCGCGGCGCCGACTTCGAACGGGCTGTCGGCCTTGAATTTCCAGACGAGCGCGGGGCGGGCGGGGAGCGATTCGGCGGTGACGCCCGTGCGCTGCGGGTTGCCGCGGTCCATCGGCCAGTCGGCGGCCCAAGCCGTCGCGGACGCAACCAGCGCGGCGATGATGAGGAGGGGTCTCAAGCCAACACTCTCACCGGAATGAAAACGAATCGATCAATCACCCTTCTTTTTTAACAGAACCCTTGCGCAATGGCCCATTGAATTCGAATCCGAACCACGGTGACACGGGGAAAAACATGGGGCATATATCTTTTGCGTTCTCCGTGTCTCCGTGTCGAGTGGTTCAATTTTCTTGGGACCTTGAATTCACATTGGTATAGTGACCCGACCGATGCGCAAGAAGGATTCTCTCGATGGCCGACCTCAACGATCTCCTTGTCAAAACCAGCCGCACGTTCGGCATTTCGATCCCGATCCTGCCCGAGCCGTGGCGGCGGCAGGTGACGATCGCCTACCTGCTCTTCCGCATCGCCGACACGTTCGAGGACGCCGACCGCTGGGGGGCGGCGACCAAGCTCGAGGCGCTGCGCCGGTTCCACGCGATGCTGACCGAGCCGGCCCCCAAAATGCCATCCGAATGGCTGGCCAACCCGCCGTGCGACCACGCCGGCTACATCGAACTGCTGGCGGAGACGCCGTTCGTGCTCGACGCGCTGGCCGCGCTCGACCCCGAGCCGCGCGCGCATATCATCCAGGAGACCCGGCGCACGATCGAGGGGATGAGCGAATACGTCTCGCGCACGGACGAGCACGGCACGCTGCGGCTCACCGACATGGAGGACCTGCGCCACTACTGCTATTACGTGGCCGGGATCGTCGGCGAGATGCTGACCGAGCTGTTCCTGATCGGGCAGAAGGTCAGCGCCCGCCAGAGGAAGGCGATCCTCGGCCAGGCGCGGCTGTTCGGCGAGGGCCTGCAGCTCGTCAATATCCTGAAGGATTCGGCGTCGGACGCGCGGGTCGGGCGCTATTACCTGCCCCAGTCGCTCGAGCGGGCCAAGGTGCTGGCCCTTGCGCGCCAGAGCCTCGTGGCCGCGAAGGATTACATCCTGACCGTCCATCGCGGCGGCGCGCCGGGCGGCGTTCTTGGATTTTTAATCCTGCCGCTGGTGCTGGCGTGGGCGACGCTCGACCGGGTCGAGGCGCACGGCTCGGGCGCCAAGCTCACCCGGCCCGAAGTGCTGCGGCTGCTCGAGCGCGTCCAGGAGATCGCCGACCAGCCCAAGCCGAAGATCAGCGAGAAAATGTTTGAGGAATTGTATGCGGAAATGCGATTTGAGAGATGAGAGATGAGAAAATGATCATCACTCATCATTCATCATTTCTTCGGATCTTCGGACTCAATCTCGTCTCTCAAATCTCATCTCTTACCTTGTCGTCCTCGTGGCCTTCGGGGGGCTCGGGGTGGACCGTGACGTCCGCCTCGGGGATGACGTCCTTGAGCGCTTCCTCGATCCGGTCGGTCAGGGCGTGGACGTTGCGGAGGGTTTCGTCGCCGCTGACGAGGATGTGGATGTCGACGAACGTCTTGGGGCCGCCGTGGCGCACGCGGACGCGGTGGCAATCGATCACGCCGGGGATGGATTCGACGACGCGGACGACCTCGTCGCGGGCCCCGAACGGCGCGGCGTCGAGCAGCGCCTGGATCGAGCGCATCCCCAGCTCGACGCTGACGTAGGTCATGATCACGGCGACGATCAGCGCGGCGACCGAGTCCAGCTGGTGCAGCGCGGGCAGGCTTGGGAAGAATTCGCCGGCCTTGACGCAGACGAGGCCGAAGATGACGACGGCCGAGCTCCACACGTCGGTGCTGAAGTGCAGCGCGTCGGCCTCGAGCGCCTGGCTGTTGTATTTAATGGCGGCGCGCTTGAGCATGCGCGAGCGCGTCACGTCGACGACGATCGAGGTGGCCATCACGGCGAACGACCAGAAGTTGACCTCGACATCGACCTTCTCGTAGCCAAGCAGCCGCCGGCCCGCCTCCCACACGATCCAGACGCATGTGGTCAATAAAAGAAGCGTCTGAATCAGGGCCGAGAAGTTTTCGACTTTGCCGTGGCCGTAATGGTGGCCGCCGTCGGCCGGCCGGCCCGAGATCCGGACGGCGAAGTAGGTCGTGACGGCGGCGAGGAAATCCAACGAGGAATGGGCCGCCTCGGCCAGAATGCCAAGGCTGCCGGTCCAGACGCCCACGACGATTTTTATGCTGGTCAAACCCGCCGCGGCAAAGACGGACTTCAATGCCACGTCGTGCTTTTCCTGCTGGGCCTCGAAATGAGTTTGTTCGCTTGTTGCCATCCGCTCAACCCAACGGCGATACTGCTGCGGTCCCGGATTCCGGTTCCGTCCTGAACAATGATGCCTGAAGCTAGCACGCCGCCGGCCGGGATTCAATCGGATTAGATCCGATTCGATCGGGGTCTGGGCGACGGCCCCGATTTGCGGGATCCGAAAAAAAGGATCGGGCCGCGAGGGGCCCGATCCGGGGTCTTCAGGATTGTCGGCGCGGATTATTTTGCGGCCGCCGGGCTGTTCAGGTAGTTGAGCAGCGCCCAGCCGTAAAGGATCTGGGCCGAGTTGCCCTGTGTGTATTTCTCATTGTATATCGCCGCGCACTTTTGGAGCGTGTCGCCGCCGAGCAGCATGAACCCGGCCAGGTTCGACTCGGCCTGGCCCGCGGCGAACGTCTTGGCGAACGGCTCGAGATCGGCCGCCGTGAAGACGACGTCGCGCTTGGCGCACTCGCTCATGAACCGGATGACGAGCTGCAGGTTCTCGAGGCTTTGGGCCTTCTCGCCCTTGATCGAGACCTTGCCGTCGTCGCCGACTTCGACCCGCGACTTGACGTAGTTGGCCAGCTGCTCGACCCGCTTGGCGTAGATGGTCGGCGTGGTCGTCTCGTCGAGGTAGATGAGGCCCGTGCCGGTGGCGGCCTGGGCGAAGACCGGGGCGGGCTTGCCGGCGTCGGCGACGGGGCAGTTCTTCTCGTAGGCGTAGTAGCCGCTCTTGCCCTTGTCGACGAAGCTCTTCTCGAACTCGCCGAAAGCCTCGACCGAGCAGCCGGTGTAGTTGGTGGCGCGGCCCTTGATGGCGGCCATCTCGGGGTTCTTCGCGATCATGCCCGAGACGTGGGTCAGCGGCGTCGTGATCTTGCCCCAGTGCAGCGCCTGGATGACGGCGCGCTGCGTCGGCAGGGTGAACGGGATGCACTTGCCGGGGATGCCGGCGCCCATCTTCCTGACCTTGAGCGCGCTCCCCTCGGCGTTGACGGCGCTCTCGACCGTTTCCATCGTCAGCTTTTCCCAGTTGCCGTCGAGCTGGCCGGTGACGAGGTTGCGGACGGCGATGTCGAAGGACTTGCCGTCCTTGGCCGGGTTGATCTCGATGGCGAGGCTGCCGTTGTTGGCCCCGAGGCGGCACTGGATTTCCAGGGAGGGGTTGCCCTTGGCGTCGAGCACGACGGCCGGCTGGCCGAGCGTCACGGCGCCGTCGGTGAGCCAGCCGCGGCGCAGCCAGCCGCGCCAGTCGGGCATGCCGGCCTTGTCGGCGCGGGCGGTCACGACCATGTCGGCCAGCTCGATGAAGTAGTCCATGTAGTTGGCGTCGCCGGTGGCCTGGTACATGAGCAGGTAGGCGTCCATCTCGTAGGAGTCGCGCCAGGCGATGTCGCCGTTCAGGTTGGTCGAGGCCTTGTCGGCGCGCGCGGCGCGGACGCGTTCCGAATAATCGTCGAAATTCTTGACCAGCGCGGCCGAATCCGCGGCGATGGCCGAATGGATGGCAAACATCATGAGGACCGCCGCCAGCAGCCCGCTCAAGCTTCCGAGGTTCTTCGACATTCTCAGCTCCTCCTGTTGATCGGCAAAATCAGTATGAGTCGCCCTTTGCCTGCGATACCGTTGCCATAAAGCCGACTCGATCAGGAAAGAAAATCCCACTTCCCAGGCCATTTTGCAACAAAAGTCACGTTACCGCGAAAAGCGTTCGATTCGGGCGGCTACCGGGGGGCGGTAACGGGGGGGCCATTGCGGCGGATTTCGATCTTTTTGCCGTCGAAACGGGTGAACGTTTTCACCACGACCCATTCGGGGCGGGCGTCGATCGTCGCCGTGATCTCCTGTTCGCGCGGCGAGACCCCCGTGTTCGGGCCGGGCGGGTTGAGCGTGATGACGAACCGATCGGCCGGGATGTTGCCGTCGCGGAATCGCGAAACGCCCTTGGCCTCGCCGTCCGGGTCGCGCAGGCGCAGCGTGTACTGGAGCGCCGCCGCGTTCAGCGTCCACTGGTTCGGGACGACGACCGCCTTGACGCGGCCCTTCCTGCCGGCGCGCTGGGCGGCAAGCCAGTCGGCCACCGACTCGACGCAGGTGTCGCCGCGCGCGGGGCCGTGGAACACGAACAGGTTCCAGCCGGTCATCGCGAACGTGGCCAGCACGGCCGCCGCCACGCACAGCCGCGCATGTTTCCCCAGGATCGAAAGCCAGCCCGCCGCCGCCACGACGATCAGCGGGACCGCGGGCATGATGTAGCGCGGGTCCTTGTTCGCAACCAGTGTCATGAACAGCCAGCCCGAGGCCGCGGCGGCGATGACGATGAGCATGTTCCGGTCGCGGATGAATCCGAACCGTTTTTGCGCGACCGGCACGGCGACTCCCGCCGCCGCGAAGATCGTCAGCGGCCAGCGCAAATAAAGCCTGAAGAGATCGACGGCGTAGCGCGTCCACGAATCGATGCTCATGACGGCCGGATCGCCTTCGGCCGCCGCGACCGCGCCGCCAAGCTGCGGGCCGAGCTTCCTCACGAACTCGGGGAGCGCGCGCACGTACCATGGCCCGGCGATCAACGCCGCCCACGCGGCCACGATCAAGACGCGCCGGTAAAATGCCGGCTTCCGCGAGGCTCGAAAATTCTCAACGAGATAAATCGCGATCGGGACGAGCGTGAAGAACGGGCAGGTCCACTTGGCCAGCATCCCGAGGCCGACCAGGATCCCCAGCACGTGCGCCTGGCGGCCGTCCTCGAGGCGCGGCGTTCGGAGGAGCGCCCACACGGTCCACGCCACCATCGCCGTCAGGCTCAGGTCCGTCATCGGCTGGATGCACATCCAGGCGATGTTGACGCACGCCGGAACCAGGACCGCCGCCACCAGCGCGCGGAAATCGCCCCACAACTCGACGCCGATCAGCCACACGGCCGCCATGGTCAGCAGCAGGAACACCCAGTTGGCCGCGCAGTACACGTCCGGGTTGCCGCCGAACACCGTCAGCGGCGCGGCCACAACATGAAACAGCGGCGGGTAATACATGGAGAGGCGGTAGAAACCGAGAACGTGCAGCTTGAGCAGGTTGTCCCAGAATTCATGGGCGAGGCCGGTGTGAACCGCCATGTCCCACGGCGCGACGACGCGGTCCAGCGCGAGCCAGGCGGCATAAAACGGAAGGAGCCCGGCCCAGACCGCGGCCAGCAACGCGACCGGTCGCTTGTCGGTATGCGGCTTCAATGATCCCTCGCCGCGGCGGCGTTAGAGCGGTTGACAAAAGTTTTCCGGCAATCAGCACGATCCCAATGGTTATCAGTTTCAAGAATCGGTGATTGGTTCGATTACGATTACGATTACGAGCACGAGCACGAACGGAAAATTATCGTCAAGCGCTCTAAGCTTCGTCCCCCTCGAGACCGTAGCGCAGGTCGTCGATCAGGTCCTCGGGGTTCTCGTTGCCGACGCTCAGGCGGATGATCTCCGGGGTGATGCCGGCGGCGAGGCGGGCTTCCTCGGTCATGGTGTCGTGGCTCATCGACCACGGCTGCTCGCACAGCGACTCGACGCCGCCGAGCGACATGGCGAGCTTGAAGAAGCGGAGCCGGCTGAAGAAGTCGGAGATGGGGATCTGCGCCGTGTCGAGCTCGAACGTGACGATGCCGCCGAACTGGCGCATCTGGCGCTTGGCGAGCTCGTGCTGGGGGTGCGACTCGAGGCCGGGGTAGAAGACGCGCTTGATGAACGGGTGGCGGTTCAGGTAGCGGGCCACGGCGTCGGCGCCGCGCCAGTGGGCCTTCATCCGCTGCGGGAACGACTTGATGCCGCGCAGCACCAGCCAGGCGTCGAACGGGGCGGCCACGGTGCCCAGGCAGATGCCCATCTGCTGGACCTGGCGCGCCAGGTCCTTGTCCTTGCAGATGATCGCGCCGCCGATGACGTCGCTGTGGCCGTTGATGTACTTGGTCGTCGAATGGATGACGATGTCGATGCCGAAGTCGAACGGGCGCTGGCCGAGCGGGGTCATGAACGTGTTGTCGATGATCGTCAGCAGCCCGTGCTCCTTGGCGATCGCCGAGACCAGCGCAAGGTCGGTCAGCTTCAGCAGCGGGTTGGACGGCGTCTCGATCATGATCGCCTTGGTGTTGGGACGGATCGCGGCGCGGATGGCGGCCGGGTCGTCCATCGCGACGAACGAGGTCTCGATCCCGTAACGCGGCATGCAGATGTCGAGCAGGCGCCAC
Organism: Candidatus Sumerlaeia bacterium; assembly: GCA_039683515.1. GTDB lineage: Bacteria > Sumerlaeota > Sumerlaeia > MVZB01 > MVZB01 > JAJFUE01. The sequence continues at coordinate 9,977 of JBDKRG010000023.1, forward strand.
GTGCCGCCGTAGATGTCGTTGCCGGCGATGATGTGGTCGCCCGACTTCATGAGGAATATGGCCGTCGACAGGGCGGCCATGCCGGTGGCGGTGGCGAGGGAGTCGGCGCCCCCTTCCAGCGCGGCGAGGTTTTCCTCGAGCGCGCGGCGGGTCGGGTTGCCGAAGCGCCCGTAGGCGTACTCCTTGCTCTCGCCGAGCTTGTCGAAATAAAACGTCGAGCACGGGTAGATGGGCGTGGTCACGGAATTGAAAGCGGTGTCCTTGTAGACGCCGGTGTGGATCGCGAGGGTTTCGGGGCGAAGCGTTTCGGGGCGGATGACTCGAGCCATGTTACTCTATCCATAAAAAAGTCGAGCGCAAGCACAGGCGCTCGGTGCGTACCATATGATCGAAATCCCACCCTAAAATCAATACCTTTCGGCCATTACGGGCATTTGGCCCGTGAATCCATTCACATAAAAACACGGATGCGGAAAAACAAACCGCCAACTGCGGAAGTCCGCCATCGACAGCCTGAAACAGGGGCGCGCGTCCTTTTTTGAAAGCTCAATTTCACGGCGTTCCGGCCACCAAATTTCTTGCGTGCTCCAATAAATGTGGCCTAATATCCCCCAAACCCAGAGCGTGCGTCTAATTGGAATTTGGGGTTTTAAGCTAAATTTCCGGTCCGCTTCAAATCCGAGGAAGATTTCCCAATCACCGGGAGGCGGTTGCCGACTCCTCAAGGTCACGGGAAGGGAGTTACCCTAATGCAGATCGCTCAGATTCAGGCCGCGGCTCGCCGCATGCGCGCCTACAATGTTCTGGCTATCCACTGCGCCGGCTCGGGCCACCCCGGCGGCACGCTGTCCATCATGGACGTCACCGCCGCGCTCTACTGCCACGTCATGCGCCAGGATCCGGCCAGGCCCGACTGGCCCGACCGCGACCGCTGCGTGTGGTCGACCGGCCACAAGGCCCCGGCGCTCTACGTGGCGCTGGCCCAGGCCGGCTACTGCAAGATGGAAGACGTCGTCACCGGCCTGCGCCAGCTCGGCTCGCCGTTTGAGGGCCACCCCAACGGCCTCAAGCTGCCCGGCGTCGAGGTCTCGACCGGCTCGCTCGGCCAGGGCCTCGGCTATTGCGTCGGCCAGGCGCTCGCGCTCAAGGCCCGCGGCTCCGACGCCCGCATGTACTGCATGATGGGCGACGGCGAGCAGCAGGAAGGGAGCGTCTGGGAGGCGGCCATGTCCGCCAGCCAGTTCGGCCTGGACAACGTGGTTGCGATCGTCGACGTCAACGGCCTGCAGATCGACGGGCCCACCAGGGAAGTCATGAACGTCGAGCCGCTCGACAAGAAATACGAGGCGTTCGGCTGGAAGGTCCTGACGATCGACGGCCACGACATGCAGGCGATCGTCGACGCGTTCGAGCAGGCCAGGGCCGTCAAGGGCCAGCCGGTCTGCATCCTGGCCGCCACGCACAAGGGCAAGGGCGTCTCCTTCATGGAGGACAAGGCCGGCTGGCACGGGATCGCGACCACGACCCGCGAGCAGCTCGACCAGGCCCTGGCCGACATCGGCGAGCCCGAGCTGACCAGGGAGAAGGTCGACGGCCTGCTCAAGGCCTCGGCCGACGTCAAGGCCAAGGCCGCCAAGAGCTGCGCCGCCCAGCTTCCCAAGTTCTCCCGCAATTACTGGTGGAACGGCCAGGACGGCTCCATGCAGGTCAATATGGAGCCGACGCGCTTCGGCTTCGGCAAGGCCATCGAGCGCATCGGCGGCGACGAGCGCATCGTCACCCTGCACGCCGACATCTCCGGCAGCATCAAGATCGCCGACTTCGAGGCCAAGCACCCCGAGCGCAAGAACCGGGTCTACAGCGTCGGCATCGCCGAGCAGAACATGGTCAGCGTCGCGTGCGGCCTGGCCCGCGAGGGGCTCATCCCGGTCGGCGGCACCTACGGCGTCTTCGCCTGCGGCCGCAACTGGGACCAGTGGCGCACGACGGCCTGCTACGGCAACCTGAACGTCAAGATGGCCGGCGCGCACGGCGGCATCTCCGTCGGCCGCGACGGCGCCACCCACCAGGCCCTCGAGGAAATCACGCTCCTGTCGATCCTGCCCAACATGCACCTGTCGGTGCCGTGCGACTCGATCGAGACCGACAAGGCGACCGAGGAGATCATCCTGAAGGTCGTCGGGCCCGGCTACGTCCGCTACGCCCGCGAGGCCACGCCGATCGTGACCAAGCCCGAGACCCCCTACCAGTGGGGGGTGGCCAACGTCATCCGCTACCGCGGCGCGCAGCCCCGGTTCGTCGACGCCTTCGAGCAGGTCCTGGCGCCCAACTACGCCGGCGAGAACGAGGACGTGGCGATCATCTCCTGCGGCCCGATCCTGGGCGAGGCGATGCGCGCGGCATGGATCCTCAAGGAGGAGGCCGGCCTCGAGACCCGCGTCATCAACCTGCACACGGTCAAGCCGATCGACCGCGAGGCGATCGTCGCCGCGTTGCGCCAGGTCGGCTCGATCATCACGGTCGAAGAGCACCAGACCGGCGGCCTCGGCGGCCTCGTTGCCCAGGTGGCGGCGTGCGAGAAGGAACAGGACACGCCGTTCAAGCTGGACATGGTCGGCGTCGACGACCGGTTCGGCCAGTCGGCCGACCCGTGGGAGCTGATGCAGATCTTCGGCCTGACCGCCGAGCACATCGCCCAGCGCGCGCTCAAACTGGTCAGCAAACCGAGCATGGCCAAGTAACGCGTTAGCACCGAGCCGTTTCAGGGTCCATTTCTCTCGTGCTCGTGCTCGTGCTCGTGCGTCGTAATCGTAATCGTAATCGTAATCGAATCCTAAGAAGGAAGAAGAAACCATGAACCTTGCAGAACGTATGTCCCGTCTTGGAACCGAAACCGCCTTCGCCGTCTCCGCCGAAGCGGCCGCCGCCATCGCGCAGGGCCAGCGCGTCTACCCGTTCCACCTGGGCGACATGAACATCCGGACGCCCGAGAACATGATCGAGGCGGCCTACAAGGCCATGATGAACGGCAAGACCGGCTACTGCTCCAACTACGGCATCGCCGAGCTGCGCCAGGCCCTCGCCGAGGACATCAACCGCTCCCACGGCACGCACTACAAGATGGAGAACGTGGCGATCCAGCCCGGCGGCAAGCCGGTCATCGGCAAGTTCTTCCTGGCCCTGATGAACCCCGGCGACGAGGTCCTCTACCCGAACCCCGGCTACCCGATCTACGAATCGCAGATCGAGTTCAACGGCGGCAAGGCCCTCCCGTACGGCTACACCGAGGGCGCCGAGAACTTCGAGATGAAGATGGAGGAGATCGAGAAGTCGATCACGCCCAAGACGAAGTTCCTCGTCTTCAACGACCTGCAGAACCCGATGGGCGCCGAGTCCTCGCGCGCCGAGTTGGAGAAGGTCGCCGACCTGGTCCGCCGCCACGACCTGATGGTCCTGGCCGACGAGGCCTACTTCGACATCCGCTACGAGGGCAAGTCGCAGTCGCTGACCAGCCTGCCCGGCATGGAAGAGCGCTGCGTCATCCTCTATACGTTCTCCAAGAAGTTCGCGATGACCGGCTGGCGCCTCGGCGCGGCGATCGGCCCCAAGGCGGTCATCGACGCCATCGCCAAGCTCAACGTCAACATCGAGTCGTGCTCGAACCACTACATCCAGTGGGCGGCCATCGAGGGCCTGACCGGCGACCAGTCCGGCCCGAAGAAGATCCTCGAGACCCTCAAGGCCCGCCGCGACAAGGCCGTCCAGATGCTCAACTCGATCGACGGGGTCAAGTGCTTCAGCCCCAACGCCACGTTCTACCTGTTCCCGAACGTGACGGGCGCGATGAAGCGCAAGGGGTTCACGAGCTACGAGGACTTCCGCCGCGCGGCGCTCAAGGAGACCGGCGTCTCGTTCTGCTCGCGCCTGCACTTCGGCCGTCCGCAGCCGGGCGAGGAAAACTCGTACATCCGCTTCGCCTACTCCGGCATCGACGTCCCGGACATCGAAGAGGGGATCGGCAAGCTCAAGGCGTGGATCGAAGCCTAAGCAAAGATCGCATTCAAATAAAAACCCGCCGGATCGTTCGGATCCGGCGGGTTTTATTTTTCGGGAGATGGCCGGCGAGGGCGCCGGCCCCACATCGATAAATGCTATTCGGTATCAAACAGCCAATTGCACTGTGGCGCCGGCGCCCTCGCCGGCGATTCCCATCAATCATCTCACGACGACCACCTACTCGATCCCGAGTTGCTCGCCGTATTGCTTCACGAACGATTTCACTTCGCGCTGGATGAACGAGCGGGGGTGTTCCTTCCGGACCTGCTCGATCAGTTCCTTCGCCTTGTCGGCCTGGCCGAGCTTGAAGTAGCTCGACGCGGCGTAGAACATCACCGGCGCGCGGCCGTAGGAGAGCGACTTGGGCAGGTTCTCGTAGACCCGCTCCCAATTCTCGACGACGCGGCCGGCCGTCTGGGCGTCGACCACGCCGGTCTCGAACTTGTAATCCTGGCCGTTCATCCACTCGTACATGGCGGCGGCGAACTGGCGCATCGCCTCGCCGCGCATCTTCTCGAGCGTGGCCAGCTCGACGGGGTCGGTGGCGAGCGCGCCCGGGTCCTGGCTCATCGACAGGAACGCTTCCCAGTCCTTCTTGTTGTAGCGCTCGATCGCGGCGTTGTAGCTCTTGCGGCGTTCGGCGGCGGCGATCCGCGCGGCGAGCGGGGCCAGCCGCGGGTCGGCGTCCTTGACGCCGGCGTCGCTGTAAAGCGTGTCGAGCTCGACGATCCGTCCGCGGGCGTCGCTCAGCTGCCCCTTCTCGATCATCGCCTTGATCTCGCCGGCGGCGCGCTCGACTTCGAGCCCGAGCCTGTTATTTAAGATCTCGTTGATCTGCGGCGCGAGCTTCTGGTTCTGGTCGCGCAGCCTGAGCAGCGGCGTGACGATCGCCCGGATGGGGGAGTCGCCGGCGGCGAGGTCGCGCGCCTCGGCCAGGACGCGCTGCGAGCGGACCTTCTCGGCATTGGCCACGATGGCGTCGACGCGCTTGCGGTTGGGCGAGTTCTTCTCGAACGCCTGGCCGGCCTGATCCGCCATCTGGCGAAGCTTCTCGGAATCCAATTGCCCCGCGGCCGCCGCCTTGGCGGCGTCGTCGAGCTTGGCAAGCACCTGCCGCTCGGCCTGCGCGCGGATCTGGTTGATGTCGTTGCCGAGCGATTTGTCGCCGCCCGCGTCCATCGGCCGGACAAGCTTCAGGGCCAGCACCGGCGCCCCCTCGGCCAGCGCCTCGCGCGCCTGCACCAGCGTCATGCGCGTCCGCTCATTCTTGATCTGCGACAGTCGCGCCGATGCCTCGCGCACGTCTTTGGATCCGTCTTTCAAACTCCCGACCGCCTCGATTTCCTTGAACGCATCGGGTTTGTTGACATCCAAAAGGGCAATCGCCTTGACCAGTTGGCGCGTCTGGGCATCCTGCGCGCCCGGCCGCATCGAAACCCACGTCAGAATCCAGCAGATGCAGAACAACCCGGCCAGCACGGCCAGCCCGATGTTGAGGTTCTTGAGGCGGCGGATGACCGGGAAGACGATCTCGGCCTTCTCGGCCTTGTTCAGGTAGTCGTGCGCCTTCAGGAAGCGGTGATCGGAGGCCAGCGCCGCGTTCCATTCCTCGCGCGCCTTGTCGAACTCCTCTTTCTTGGCGTAGAGGGTGCCCAACACCACGTGGGCGTTGACCATCGTGCCGTCGAGGTCGAGCGTGTTCTGGAGCTCGTTGATGGCGTCGTCGGTGCGGTCGCGCTCGGCGTATTCGAGCGCCTGGTTGTAGTGAAGCTTGGCCTTGTTGACGATGACGCGCAGCATCGTCAGGTCGCGGCTGCAGTGGTAGCAGGCCTCGCGGTCGTCGCGGTTTTCGGTGTGGCAATATGGGCAGATCATGAAATAGGTGACTCGTTCCTCAGTCATTCGGCCGTAAAGGCCCAATCAAATCAAAGTTGTAACTTAGGGCAGGGGAGGAAAGCAATGAATACTGGACCTGAGCGCTGGGAGACGGGTCCCGAGAATTTTCTCATCGCTCATCGCTCATCGCTCATCCCTATTTTTCCTTGCTTCCCAGCGTGGCCAGGTAGTGCTTGGCTTCCTTGCGCTGTTCGTCCTGGTCCGCGGCGCCCTCGGACTTGGCCAGGTATTCGCGCCACAGCCTGGCGGCGTCGGGCGCTTTGCGCATGTGCGCCGACAGCGCCAGGTTGTAGCGCGCGAAATGGTTGTTCGGGTCGATCTCGACGGCCCGCGCGAAATCGGCCGAGGCCTCCGCGAGCTGGTCCTGGCAATACTGGGCCGATCCGCGGAACGTCAGCAGCATCGAGTTGTTCGGGTCGAGCTTGAGCGCCTTGGAGTAGATCTCGACGCACTGGCCGAAATTCTCGCGCAGGTAGTATTCGTTGGCCAGGCCGCGCAGCACCTGGACGTCGCCCGGGGCGAGCGCCGCCGCCTGCTTGAGCAGCTCGAGCCGCCTCTCGTTTTTGGGCGCGAGTTGGTTGGCTTCCTTCTGCAGGGCGCGGGCGCGGCTGACCGGATTCGTGGCCGGGGTCGGCTGGGAGGTCGGCGTCACGGTCTCCGGCTTGGGCGAGGACGACGCGCGCAGCACGAACGTCGTCGGGGCCGGCGTGGGCGTCGGGGCCGGCGTCGGGGTTGCCGTCGGCGTCGGCTTGGGGGTGTGCTTCGGCGTCGGGGTAGCGGTCGGGGCCGGCGTGGCGGTCGGAGCCGGCGTCGGGGCGGGCTTGACGGCGGCGTCGGCAATCACGGCGGCGACGGCGGGCTTGTCGGCCTTGATCTTTTCGACGTCGCGCTCCTGCACGGGGGCGCGGCTCACGCGGGTTTTCATCGTTTTATCGCCGGCGAGCTTCGCCGGGTGCGAGGCGGCCGGCCGGGAGACGCCGACGATCGTCTTGCGGAACGCGGGCGCGATCCGCTCGATGGCACGGGTCAGCTCGGTCGGCCCGCCGCTGACGTCCATGCTGTTCTGAAGGACGGGCAGGCCGGCGCGGCCCGTGAGCATCATGCTGACGGTGTAGCCCTTGCCGGCGCGCTCGATCCGGCCGGTGAAGAGATCATCGACCCGCAGCGCCTCGACGACGCGGCCGAGCGGGATCTCTTTCTGCAAGGGCATGTAGGGGTACAGGTCGTTCGCGATCAGCCAGCGGCGCGTTTCGTCGCGCGGCAGCAGGGCGATCTCGTCCGGGCGGCGCAGCTGCGCCCACAACGCCTGGCTGACGGCGATCGTCTCGGACGGCGGCAGCGTCGCGGATTCAAAATCGAGCAGCGCGACCGACGGGAGCCTGGGAACCGGCGCCTGGGTCGCCACCGGAGCGGGGCTGGCCGTCGCCGCGACCGGCGCGGCCGGGGCCTTGGCCGCAGGGGCCATCGGCGGCATGGGAGTCGTCCTGCAGGCGTTGAGCGAACCCAGCGCCAGAAGGATCGTCACGATCTGTGTGAGGGGAAAGCAATGATGCATGATCACCCGATCCTTATCAGCAGGAGATACACCGCAGGCGCGGTTTGAGCGCGAGCAACCGGGCGGTTACAGCGGTCATTTTTAATCCAGTATCGCCGCACTGACAATTGAAATCCCCCGATTGCGATTACGATTATGAGCACGAGCACGAGCGCGAGAGCGCAGAAACCCATTGGCATTGAGGGGAATGCCTGTGGATAATGCGGGCATGATTCGCGCGTGCGACATCTCCAAGCGCTACATGATGTACAACCGGCCGCTCGACCGGCTCCGCGACTGGATCGGCTTCGGCCGCGAGCCGCGCGGCAAGCCGTTCTGGGCGCTGCGCGGGATCAACTTCGAGGTGCCACGCGGCACGTCGATGGGGATCGTCGGCGTCAACGGCGCCGGCAAGTCGACGCTGCTCAAGGTCCTGACCGGCACGACCCGGCCGACCGGCGGCACGTTCGAGATCAAGGGGCGCGTCTCCTCGCTCCTGGAGCTCGGCACCGGCTTCCACCCCGAGTTCACCGGCCGCCAGAACATCGAGTTCTCCGGGCGGATGGCCGGCCTGAGCGACCGCCAGATCGCCGAGCGCTTCGAGTCGATCGTCGACTTCAGCGAGCTGTGCGAGTTCATCGACCAGCCGGTGCGCACGTATTCGAGCGGCATGACGCTGCGGCTGGGGTTCGCGATCGCCTCGAGCGTCGACCCGGACGTGCTGATGATCGACGAGGCCCTCGCCGTCGGCGACCTGCACTTCCAGCACAAGTGCCTGGCCCGCATCCGCGAGTTCCACGAGCGCGGCGTCACGGTCCTGTTCGTCAGCCACGACCCGTCGATGATCAAGAAATTCTGCAACGAGGCGATCCTGCTCGACGCCGGCCGGCTGATCGAGCGCGGCCGCCCCGATCACGTCCTCGACTACTACACGGCGCTCCTGGCCGAGAAATACCGCAACGGCAAGCCCCGGACGCGCATCGTCAAGCCCGACGACGACGGCAAGAGCCAAGCCCCGGCGCAACCGGTCAAGCCAGCGCCGGGCGCGCCGCCGCCGCTCGAGCCGCGCGGCCACCGCACCGGCAACTTCAGCGCCGTCATCACGTCGGTGTGGCTCGCGGACGAAGAGGGCGAGGCGATCGGGTCGCTCGCGACGACCGGCCAGTGGGGCCAGCTCTGCGTGCGGTTCGTCGCGCTCGAGCGCATCGGCGAGGCGACCGTCGGCATCGCGATCAAGGACCGGCTCGGCCAGGAAATCTACGGCACGAACACCTACAACCTCGACCAGGCGATCGGCCCGGTCGAGCCCGGCCGACGCGTCGAGGTGCGCTTCGAAATGCCGTTCAATTTGGGCGAGGGCCTTTATTCCGTCACGGCCGCCGTCCACACCGGCGCGGCGCACACGGTCGACTGCTACGACTGGGTCGAGCAGGCGTTCGCGTTCCAGGTTTTGCCCGACCCGGCCGAGAAATTCACCGGCCTCTGCCGGCTCGGCGCGAAGGCGACCGTCAGCGCGGACGACGCGACCGAAACCGAAAAAGCCCTCGCCGCCGGCGTCAAATCAAACCGCTGAGCCTCCGGGAACGCCACGCTCCCGAGTGGCGCATTTTTCAAGCCGCCGATCACGAGATCGGCGTTCCCAGGTTCCCCATTTACTCTGTCATGTGGCCGCGCTATGGTATGGGGCAACTTGTTCGCGGGGTGCGGTGGACTGCCATGGCGGAGTATTCGGTTCCAGAAAAGCTGTCCGGGATTCCTTTCCTTCAGTTTCAGAAATACGCCGTGATCGGCGCCGGCTTGAGCGGCCAGTCCGCCGCGAGGCTGCTCGTCGGGTTCGGCAAGACGGTCGAGCTTTACGACGACAGCGCCGACCCCGCCGCGCCCGCGTTCGAGCCGCTGCGGAATCTCGGAATCGCGCTCAAGTTCGGCGGCGATCAAACGCTTTCGCCCGACACGCAGGCGGTCGTCACCTCGCCCGGCATCGCCGAGGAGCACCGGCTGCACACCGCGGCGCGGGCCGCGGGCATCCCGGTCCGCGGCGAGCTCGAGCTCGGCTTCGTCTGCGCGCCAGGCGCGCGCGTCGCCGCCATCACCGGCACCAACGGCAAGACGACCGTCACGATGCTCATGCAGAAGCTCCTCGCCGACGGCGGCCTGGACGCCGTCGCCGCCGGCAACATCGGCATGCCGATGGCCCAGGTGGCCCTCGAGCGCGGCCCGGCGAGCGACGCCTTGGCCAAGACCGCCTTCGCCGTCGAGGTCAGCAGCTTCCAGCTGGAAACGATCGAGTTCTTCGCGCCCGAAGTCGCCATCATCCTGAACGTCACGCCCGACCACCTCGACCGCCACGGCAGCATGGACCATTACGCCGCGCTCAAGGGGCGCGTCACCGAAAACCAGACGCCCGGCCAGGTCCTCGTGATCAACCAGGACGACCCGTATTGCCTTGCGATCGGCGCGCGCAGCCGGGCCCGCGTCCGCCGCTTCTCGCTCGAGCGCCCCGTCGACGACGGCGCGTGGCTCGACGGCGACCTGATCATGCTCAAGAGCCCGAGCGCCAAGCCGCACGTCCTGATGCCGATGAGCGACCTGAAGCTGATCGGCCTCCACAACGTCGCCAACGCGATGGCCGCGGCCTGCGCCGCCGAGGCGATGGGCATCGGCCGCAAGCGCATCGCGCAGACCCTCTCCGAATTCGCCGCCGCGCCGCACCGGCTCGAGCTCGTCGCCACGATCGGCGGGGTGGCTTACGTCAACGACTCCAAGGGGACCAACCTCGGCGCCGTCGAGCGCGCGCTCGAATGCTTCGACGGCCCGATCCACCTCATCGCCGGCGGCCGCGACAAGGCCAGCCCGTTCGAGACGCTCGTCGCCAGGATGCAGGGCCGCGTCAAGGCCGCCTACCTGATCGGCGAGGCCGCCGCGCCGATGCAGCGGGCGTGGTCGGGCGCGATCGAGTGTGTCCAGTGCGGCACGATGGAAAACGCTCTCGAAGAGGCCTCGCGGCGCGCGGCCGAAGGCGAGACGATCCTGCTGTCGCCCGGCTGCGCCAGCTTCGACCAGTTCAAGAGCTACGCCCAGCGCGGCGAGGTCTTCCGCGACTGGGTCCGCCGCAAACAATCAGCCATGGCATCCTAGTCAAGCGGTCCAGGGCGGGATTCCGGGAATGACACGACACATCACGACCGGCCGGCTGATGATCTATCTCGTTCTCTCGGGATTCCTTTTCCGGTCCGCCACCCTGTTCGGCGGGAACATGCAGAATTCCGTCGTCGACCTGGCGGCGTCGATCGTGGAATTCGGAAGCTTCGAGATCGATCCCTACCACGCCAACAGCCCCGATATCGCCTTCAGGGGCGGCCACTATTACTCGGGGATGGCGCCCGGCGCCTCCCTGCTCGCGGTTCCGCTTTACGCGGTTTCAAAGATAGCGCTGAGCGCGCTGCCCGAATCGATATCGAAACGGATCGAGGCCAGATTCAACCAACACCCGTACATGGCGCGGCAGGTCCTGACCCATGCGTTGATGACGTTCGTGCTCGGATTTCTGGGCGGCGCGCTGGGTTTATGGCTGGTGATCCGAATCGCCTCGGGCCTGACCGGGGATCGGACGGCCGCCCTCGGGACGGGCATCGTCTACGCGTTCGGGACGGTCATGATTTATTATCACAATTCATACTATACGCAATCGATCGGCGTCCTGATGCTGCTCGGCGCGGTTGACCTCTTGCTGGCATTGCCCGCGACGCCGCGGCGGCTGCTGTGGGGCGGCTTTTTGTGCGGGTTTGCCGCCACGGTCGATTACCCGTATTTCTTCTATGGAGGGGCGATCGCCGCGCTTGGCGCCTTCCGCACGTGGCGCTCCGGCGACCGGCGGCCGATCCTGTTCATCGGATTGGGGATGGCCGCGCCGCTCATCGGCCTGCTCGCGTATCACTGGGCGTGTTTCGGCGGACCGCTCGAAACGCCGTACGCGTTTCGCGCCCACGGCAACCTGCACGCGGGCAAATACCTGGGCGTGGGGCCGCTGCATCCCGATCGCATCATGGCTCTGTTCGTCAGCCCCCACGAAGGGCTTCTGTGGCTCATGCCGTTCGTGTTGCTGCTTCCATGGAACGCCTGGGCAATGCTCCGCGACCGCCGCATGAACGCGGATCGGCGCCTGCTCGCGCTTGCCGGCGTCGTGATCATCGGTCTGGCGACGCTGTATTTCGTCTCGGTCCCATGGGTCAGCAACATGGCCGCCTACGGGCCGCGGTTTCTGCTGGCGGCCATGCCGTTCATGGCGATGCTGGCGTACCCCTGCCGCCGCTCTCTTGTTGCTGCATTCTGGATTCTGGCCGGGTATTCGATCGCGATCCACCAGCTCAACATGGCCCGGCTGAATCTGCCGCTGTACGTCGACGCACTGATCAATCACCAACCCGTGCAGACGCTCTCCATCCAGCTCTCGCAAATCAGCCGGCATTTTTCACCGCTTGCCGGGATCCTCATCCTGCTCGCGCTTCAAGCGGCCCTGATTTTCACGGTTTTCGTGCTTCCGGACGTTATTGGGAAAAGGCCGAAACAATCCGCGGCGCAGGGCGTGAATAACTGACCCGTCCAACTGTTTTTCATGGCATTTCAGGCGTTGTCTCATTACAATGTCGGCCGATTTGGATTGGTTTTCGGCAATTGGTATCCTTGCGTCCTTCTCCCGCCTGATCCCGCTGCCGAAGGAAGCCGCTGCCGACGATGAACCGTGAATTGCCGCTGATCAGCTCGCTCAACGCCCCCCTGCTCCTGTTCATCCTGAGCCTGGCCCTGGTGTCGGTTGGCATCATCGGCGTCTACAGCGCGTCGACCTCCACTTCGATTCTGATCAGCCACCTCGAGTATGCCGCCGTCGGCCTCATCCTGATGCTGACCTGCTACATGATCGATTACAACCTGCTCAAGCGCCTGGCGCCGTGGATGATGCTCGCCTCGCTCGCCCTGCTGCTGGCGATCTACGTCCCGGGCATCGGGCGCGTCGTCAACGGCTCGCGCCGCTGGATCGGGATCGGCTCCAAGACGATCCAGCCCTCCGAGATCGCCAAGCTGTGCCTGATCATCTACATGGCGCGGATGCTCGCCGACCGCCGCCAGTACCTCAAAAGTTTCTGCTCGGGCGTGATGCCGCCGATGGTCGTCACCGGCATCTACGCCGCGGTGATCGTCCTCGAGCCCGACTTCGGCGCCGCGTTCGTCCTGTGCGTGATCATCTTCGGGATGTGGCTGGCCGCCGAGATGCGCTGGTTCCACCTGCTCGGGCTGATCAGCGCCGGCATCCCGGCCGCCGTCCTCGCCGTGCTGTTCGAGCCGTACCGCGTCAAGCGCGCGTTCTCGTTCCTGCTTTACATGCTGTGGCCGGAGTCGGTCCCCAAGGACATGCTCCAGGGGCCGCTCTTCCAGCTGCGCCAGTCGCTGATCGCCGTCGGCTCGGGCGGGATGTGGGGGCTGGGGCTGGGCGAGAGCCACCAGAAGTTCGCCTACCTGTCCGAGAAGCACACCGACTTCGTCTTCGCGATCCTCGGCGAGGAGCTCGGCTTCGTCCGGCTGTCGCTCGTCGTGCTGGCGTTCGCGCTGATCGTGCTGATCGGCTGGCGCGTGGCGATGGGCTCGACCGACCTGTTCGGCAGCCTGCTGGCCTCCGGCATCACCCTCATGATCTTCACGAATTCCACGATCAACATGGGCGTCGTGCTGGGTCTTCTCCCGACCAAGGGCCTGACCCTGCCGCTGATCAGCTACGGCGGCTCCTCGCTCATCGTGACCATGGCCGCCATCGGCATCCTGATGAACGTGGCGAGCACGCAGTACGCACACCAACGACACAGGCGGGCCGGCGGCTGATGAGTGTTGCTCCGACAGAGTCCAAATCCCGGCCGCGCGTCCTGCTGGCGGCCGGCGGCACCGGTGGGCATATTTACCCGGCCGTGGCGCTCGCCTCGGCGCTGCGCGAGCTCGCCCCCGACGTCGACGTGCAGTTCATCTGCGGCCAGCGCCCGTCGGAGTGGCAGCTCTACCGGCGGCTCGGCATCGAGCCCTGGACCCTCCCGCTCGGCCACAAGCGCAGCGGCCTGCGCGAGCGCATCCGCTTTGCCGGCCAGTTCACCGCCGCGCTGGGCGAGGCGCGCCGGCTCATCCGGGCCAACCCGGTTTCGGTCGCCGTCGGCTTCGGCAGCTATGTTTCGGTCGCGCCGCTGATCGCGGCCAAACTTAGTGGCTCGCGAATCATTCTACATGAACAGAACGTGGCGGCGGGGGCGGCCAACCGCGTGCTGGCCCCGCTGGCCTCGGCGATCGCCACGGCGGTCGAGCGGCCGATCGGCCTCATGGGCCGGCGCAGGCAGCGCCTCGTCGGCAACCCCGTCCGCGCCGAGCTGCTCAAGCGGGCCGACCGCGCCGAGGCGCGCCGGTTCTTCAAGCTCGGCCAGGACGGGCTCGTCTGCCTGTGCCTGGGCGGCTCGCAGGGGGCGCTGGGGCTGAACCGCGTCCTGCTGGACTTCCTGCACCGCACGGCCGAGTCCGACGGCCCGGCGGCGCACTGGCAGCTGCTGTGGTCGACCGGCCCGGCGCACTTCGACCAGGTGACGCGCGAGCTGGGCCTGATCGGCCGCGAGCTCAGCGGTCACGGGATCAACCCGTTCATCGAGGAGATGGGCAGGGCCTACGCCGCCGCCGACCTCGTCGTCGCCCGCGCCGGCGCCCTCACCATCGCCGAGCTCACCGCGCTCGGCCTGCCGGCGATCCTGGTGCCGCTCCCCAACGCCGGCGGCGGCCACCAGTTCGACAACGCGCGGCGGATGGTCGAGGCCGGGGCCGCCGCGCTCGTCGACCAGCGCGACCCCAAGGCCGCCGAGAAGCTCGGCGAGGTCCTCGGCCGGCTGGCCGAGTCGCCCGGGGAACTGGCGAAGATGGCCGACGCGGCGGGCGCGCTCGGCCGGCCCGACGCCGCGCGCGAGCTGGCCCGCGTGGTTCTTGAATTTGTATGAGGTTGTCTGAGATCCTACTTCTATAGACAGGGAATGCGTCCGTAAGATGAAACAGCTCGAGCCGTATCGCAACATCCACTTCATTGGAATCGGCGGCGCCGGTATGAGCGCCATCGCCACGATCCTGCTTGCCCGCGGCTGGCACGTCTCCGGCAGCGACTGCGCCCGCAGCGCCGCCACCCGCCGGCTGGAAGCCCTCGGGGCCAGCATCTTCATCGGCCACCAGGCCGAAAACGTCGTCGGGGCCAACCTCGTCGTCACCTCCACCGCCATCGCCCCGGAAAATCCGGAGCGGGTGGCCGCGGTCAAAGCCGGCATCCCGATCTGGCGCCGCGCCCGCGTCCTGGCCGCGATCATGGCCGGCGGCAAGTCGGTCGCGGTCAGCGGCACCCACGGCAAGACCACCAGCACCTCGATGACCGGCCTGATGCTGACCTTTGCCGGCATGGACCCGACGGTCCTCATCGGCGGCGAGCTCAACGACTTCGGCGGCAACGCCCGCGCCGGCGCCGGCGAGTGGGTCGTGGCCGAGGCCGACGAGTCCGACGCCTCGTTCCTCGAGATGACCCCCGACCGCACGATCGTCACCAACGTCGAGGCCGACCACCTCGACTATTACAAGAATTACGACGCGATCGTCGCGACGTTCGCCCAGTTCTTCGACCAGCTCCGCGAGGGGGGCAAGCTCATCGCCTGCGCCGACGACCCGGGCGTGGCGACGCTCCTGGCCCGCGAGAAGTGGCCGGCCATCACCTACGGCCTCAAGGCCGGCGCGGAGATGACGGCCGAAGCGGTCACCCCCAACGCCCCGGGGGGCGGGGCGCGCATGACCCCCATCTGGCGCGGCCAGAACCTCGGCGAAATCAAGCTCGGCGTCGCCGGCCGCCACAACATCCTGAACGCCCTCGGCGCGCTGGCGTGCTGCCTCGACATCGGCGCGCCGCTCGAGCCGCTCGTCCGCGCGCTGGGCTCCTACCGCGGCGCCGCGCGGCGCTGGCAGATCAAGGGTAGCCCGGCCGGCGTCACGATCATCGACGATTACGCGCATCACCCGACCGAGATCCGCGCCACGCTCGCCGTCGCGCGCGGGCAGGTCAGCAGCGGCTTCAACCGCCGCGTCGTGAGCGTCTTCCAGCCGCACCGCTACTCGCGCACCCAGGCCCTCGCCGGCGAGTTCGGCCCGGCCCTCAAGGACACCGACCTGCTCATCGTCACCGACGTCTACAGCGCCGGCGAAAAGCCGATCGAGGGGGTGAGCGGCCTGGCCGTCTGGCAGGCGGCGGTCGACAGCGGCCACCGCGACGCCCACTACCTGCCGACCCTCGACGAGACGCGCGCGTTCCTGGCCAGCCGCTTGAAGGAAGGCGACCTGTTCCTGACGCTCGGCGCGGGCAACGTCTGGCAGGTCGGCGAGGCGCTCCTGGCCGACCTCGGCAACCGCCACCCCGCCGTCGCGGCCAAATAACCCGCATCGGCCCCACGCAACCGGGCATCAAAACGAATCCCATGGGTCCAACGGGGCCCATGGGATTTTTTTTACCCGGCAATGCCGACTCCCGACGGCATTCTTGCCGATCTCACTCGTATGCCGCCCACGCCCTGGCGTCGACACGGTTCTTGGCAAGGCCCGTCTGAAGCGTTTTCGTATTGGTATCCGCGTTGCCTTTCGAGTCCACCGCGCGAACGCCGACGTAATAATTCGTTCGCGCGTCCAGCCCGCTCACCGTCGTGGCGAGCGCGCCGGTGACCGACGCCTTGACGCCGCTGGTGAACACTTTCGCCTGAACCGGGTCATAATATATCTGATACACGATTTTGTCGGCCGCGGTGCGGTCGTCGGTCGCCGCGTACCAGGTCACATTGGCCGTCGCATGGGTCGGCCGCTCGACCGACTTGATCCCCGTCGCCAGGCTGGAACCCCAGCCCGGCGGGGTGGTGTCGCCCGCGCCGACGACGACGCGGATCGACTTGACGCCGGCGAGAAAATCGCCCCAGCTCGTGGCCCTGACGGAGACCTGGTAGGTCGTGCCCGGCGCCGCATTGGCCGGAACCGTGAACGTTTCCGACTCGATGGCGGGCGAGACGAGCGTGTACTGGCCGTAATAATAATAGATATTCTGGCCGTTGAACGAGAACCGCATCGAGGCCATGAAATAGGAGGTGCTCTGGGCCTGGGCGGTGACGGTGAAACTCTCGCCCGGATAAACGACGGCGCCGTCGCCGGGCGAGAGGATGTAGACGGTGATCTGGGCCAGGGCGGCCGATTGGAGCAGGCACAACACGGCCAATGCATTCAGCAAGACGGCAGGGCGCAACCCGAGCATGGTGATGCCTCCGTTAAAAAAAACATCGCCCCACCCTGTGTTTTGCCGAAGACTACGCCTCCGCGCCCGCCATTTCAATTTCAAAAAAAAGTGTCGTGCCCCGGGCCGAAGCCCCGAACACGACACCGCATCCCCCATTGGCGGAGAAACGGATTATTCGTACATGGCCCATGCATCCGGGCCGACGGCGTTGATCGGAAGGTCGAGCAACAGCGTCCGGCTGTTCGTCTCGCGATTGTCCGCGGCGTCGACCGCGCGCACGCCGACGTAATACGCCGAGGTCGCGTTCAGGCCCGTGATCGTCGTCGTGAGCGACCCGGTCACGGTCTTCTTGACGCCGGCCGTGAACACGTTGGCCTGCACCGTGTCGTAATAAATCTCATAATCGATGTTGGCGGCCGAGGTGACGTTGTCGGTCGCCTGGTACCACTCGATGTCGGCGCTGGCGCCGTCGACGCGCTCCACGGACTTGATGCCGGCCGTCCCCGAATAGGTCGGCGCGCTGGTGTCGACCCCTCCGACCGTTACGTAGATGGTCCGGGTGTAAACGGTCATGTCGCCGCCATACTGCATCGCGTAAATCGAGAATGAAATGACCGTTCCGGGCGCCGCGTTGGTCGGAACGGTATACGTCGCCGATCCGAGCCAGTAATACTGAAAATCGTAGGTCCCAAACGCATGGGAGTTAATGATTGTGCTGCCCGCATCAATCTCGCAAAAATAAAGGAAATTGTTGTCGCACATCGCCGTGGCCTCGACATAGATCGAGGCTCCCGGCATGACCGTCGCACCGTTTGCTGGGGATGAAAAACTGACCGTAACGTAGGCCAATGCGGTCGTCTGGAACAGACAGATCGCGATCACGGCAGTCAACAAATGGGTAAGGCGCAGCTTCGCCATGGCAATCTTGCCTCCGGCAAACTTGACTGTTCCCACCCTTATGAACGTGAAACTATACTTTCAGACTTTGCGGAAATCAAGGACAAAAGCGTCAGCATTTAATTTTCGCGCCGAATCAGACCGAACGGCGTCTGCTCGTCGGTCTGGCCGAGCGGGTTGTCGCGCAGGATCTCTTCGATAAGTTTAGGATCTTCAACGCCGTCCGAGCCGAGAACCCACGAGCCGCCGATGTCGTTCACATCGACCACCGCCGCCGCCAGGCCCGTCCGCTCATGGATTTTCCTGGCCAGGCCCGCTGGGTCCTTCGGGCCGAGGATGACGCAGTCGGGCTGCATCGGGCTGGTGCCGTGGGCGTCGATCGTGGCCGCCTGCATGCCGGCGATCCGGTAGAAGTCCCCCCGGCGACCGAACGCGCGCGTGAAGCCGCCCAGGATCGCCGCGATGAGGATCCGCGCATGGCCGCACTCGTCGATGGCGCACTGCATCGTCTCGGGCGAGCGCAGGCCGACGCCGTAGGAAACCTTGCGCACGCGCGGCCACAGCAGCTTGGCCAGCCAGCCGATCTTGATCGTCGAGGCGACGATCGCGCGCCCCTGCGTGACGGCGCAGACCTTTTCGCTGACGAACAGGACGTCGCCCGGCCGGCGCAGGTCCTTGCTGTAGCGGTCGCAGACCTCGGCGATGTCGTCCGCCTCGGTGATCCGGTGCGTCCGCACCGGCACCCGCCGCCACGTCACGCCGCCGACTTCTCTCAGGGGATTCCGCGTATTCTCTTTCATGTTTCGCACACCTCGGTCGATCGCAAACACTCGCACGAGTGTAAGCCTTTGACGCGCGACGGGCTACAGGAATTGAAGCCCGCTCGGCTTGCCAGCCGAAGCCTCGGCGAAGGCTGGTGCGTCGTGCGTCGTGCTCGTGCTCGTGCTCGTGCTCGTGCTCGTAATCGTAATCGACTTCCGGCCTGCGCGGAGCATCAAGAATAAGTCGTCCCGGGATAGAGCAGATTGATGATCGACAAATGAATCGGCTGGAAGATGAACCGGAACCCGTACCACGCCGCCAAAAGCCCAATCAGCGCGAATCCGGGGTCGCCCACCAGCCTCATCCAGCGCCGGGCCGCGTCGTCGTTGAGCCCGAGCATGATCACGCAACTGCCGTCCATCGGCGGCAGCGGCAGCAGGTTGAACACGAACATGATCATGTTCATCGTGAACAGGACGCTCAGCAGCAGCGCCGCCCCCTGCCACGCCCCCTCCGCGCCGATCGCGCTGCTTGAGGTGATCTGGTCGGGCGGGAAGAACACGCCGGCGATCGTCCCGGCGCGAATCAGCGCGATCGCCAGCGCCATCAGCGCGAAATTCGAGAGCGGCCCGGCAAATGCCATCCACGCGGAGCGCTTCGGGTGCCGCCACGCCCAATCCGGATCGTACGGCGCGCTGGCCCAGCCCATCACCCAGCCGTTGATCAGGAACGAGATCAGCGGGATGACGACCATCCCGATCGGCTCGCGTTTGATGTGGGGGGTGGGGTCGAGCGACACCTGACCGCCGTGATACGCCGTCGAGTCGCCGAGCTTCCACGCGGCGAGCGCGTGCGCGGCCTCGTGCACGGTGCACGAAAACACAAACACCAGGTACCAGGCCGCGAGATGGAAGGGATTGAAATCCATTTTGGAATGCTTGGAAGAGGGTCATCCATTTCAAGTTGCGAAACGTTTACCTGAAGAGCAGGTCCAGCGCCGCGCCCAGGATCGGCCTGAACACCCAGCGGAACCCATACAACAGGACGATCAGCGTAATGAGCATAAACATGCCCTGATTCTTGAACACCATCCATTGGCGCGCGGTGTTGTCGGGCATGAACAGCATGATCACGCTGCTGCCGTCCATCGGCGGGGCCGGGATCAGGTTCAGGACGAACAGGATCAGGTTGAGCAGGAAAAACACGCCCAACACCATGGCGATCGGGTGCCATATCCCAGCGCCGTCCACGATGAGACGCGAGAACGGCCCGGCCTGCTCGAACACCCCGCGGCCCAGGCCGACGCGGATCAGCAGGAAGCTCAGCGCGAACAGGAACAGGTTGGCCGCGGGCCCGGCCAGCGACATCAGCGCCGAGCGCTTGGGGTAGCGCCATGCCCAGTCCGGGCTGAACGGCGTGCTGGCCCAGCCCAGAATCCAGCCGTTGAGCATGAACGAGATGATCGGGACGTAGATCATCCCCCACGGCTCGCGTTTCATGTGCGGGCGCGGGTTGAGCGTCACCTGGCCGCCGCGGTGCGCCGTCGGGTCGCCCAGCTTGAGCGCCGCGAGCGCGTGCGCGGCCTCGTGCACCGTCGCCGAGACCACGAACGCGAAATACCAGACGATGAGATGAAAAACGTTAAAGCCGCCCATATGAAAAATCCAAATTCGTCAGAATCGGTCCAGAAATTCGAAACAATCCCATAATAAATTGAGAATCGTTCAAAAACAACGCCTCTTGCCCCAAACGGTGCACTTATTTTGAATGATTATTCTTTTTTGCTGTTTTGTTTCGAATTTCCGTCTGATTCCGTCTGATTCCGAATGATTTCTCGAGTTGCTGCTACCGTGCCAAGCGAGAGTCTTTCTTCCGGCGCGATCAGGCTGATCGAATACACGTGCATGAAATCGAGATACTGGAACCCGATCTGCTTCCAGAAGCTGTGCGCGCTCGTGTTGTTGGAGAAGACCATGGCGTGCGTGCGCTCGATGCCGGCGGCCTTGAGCGCCTCGAGCGAGCGGCGCACGAGCTCGCGCCCAATCCCGCGGCCGCGCACTTCGCTCGCGACGGCAAGATGAAACAAATACCCGCGGCGGCCGTCGTGGCCGGCCATGAGCGTCCCGATCAATTTTCCATCAACCCGCGCGACGCAACTGAATCCGGGATTGCGGTCGAGATAGCGCTCGATGCCCTCGCGCCCGTCGGCCGCGCTGATCCCGACACCCTCCGTGCGCCGCCACAGCTCAAACGCCTCGGCATGATCGGCGATCGTCATGGGAGAATAAGTAATCATAATCGCTCCGAATCGGACGAAATCATTCATAAATTCGAAACAATTAAATCAAAACATAAATTCTAATATCGAAATCCTAAACAAATCCAAAATTCAAATGATTCGATTCTTGGCGGCTTTGCGCCTCTGCGACAAAGCTGTTCATTCCGCAATCCGAAATCCGCAATCCGCAATCCGCAATCCAATCACGCCCGGCTGGCCTGGTCGAGGAAGACCATGACGGCCTTCTGCGCGTGGAGGCGGTTCTCGGCCTCGTCGAAGATGATCGAGCCCGGGCCGTCGATGACCTCGGCCGCGATCTCGGAGCCGCGGTGGGCCGGCAGGTCGTGCATGATCAACACGCCGGCCGGGGCCCTGGCCACGAGCGCCGCGTCGACCTGGTAGCCGGCGAAAATCTGCTCTCGCGCGGCGGCCTCGGCCTCCTGGCCCATGCTCGCCCAAACGTCGGTGTAGATCGCCTGCGCGCGGGCGACGGCCTTGCGCGGGTCGCGCTCGTAGGTAAAGGAGCCGCCGGTCGCCGCCGCAGCCTGCGTTGACGCCTGCACCGCCTTGGCCGCGGGCTCGTAGCCGGCGGGCGCGCTCACGGTGATGTTCATGCCGAGCATCGCGCCGATGTGCATGAGCGAGTGGCAGATGTTGTTGCCGTCGCCGATGTAGGTCAGGTTGAAGCCGCGCAGGTCGCCGACGCGCTCGGTGAGCGTCAGGTAATCGGCGAGGGCCTGGCACGGGTGCTCGTAGTCGGAGAGGGCGTTGATGACCGGCTTGGAGAAGTATTTGGCGAGCTCGTCGATGGTCTGCTGCGTGAACGTGCGCGCCATGATCATGTCGAACCAGCGCTCGAGGCAGTGCGCGACGTCGGAGACGGTCTCGCGCTTGCCGAGGCCGATCTCGCTCGGGGGCAGGTAGGTGGCGTGCCCGCCGAGCTGCACCATGCCCAGCTCGAACGTGCAGCGGGTGCGCAGCGACGGCTTCTCGAAGATCATCGCCAGCGACTTGCCCTTGAGCACCGGCCGGTTGCCGCCGGCCTTGAGGTCGCGCTTGAGCGTCGCGGCGAGCTCGAGGATCAGGCCCACATCTTCAGGCGTGAGATCGGCGCTGGTGCGCAGGTCGCGTTTGGTGGCGGGAATGGTCGTCATGGCGCTCCCTCTTTGAAGCACGAAATTCGAATCTCTAAATCCGAAACAAGCACGAAATCCAAATTCAAATGAATGAAATGGTTTTACAGGAGGCGACGGAATTGATTCTCCGTTTCCTCCTGTTCACATCTGTTCTCGATTACTGAACCGAGGCGACCGCCTTGGCGATGATCTCGACCGCCTCGTCGACTTCCTCGCGCGTGATGTTGAGCGCCGGCAGGAGCCGGAGCGTGTTGGGTGCCGGGGCGTTGATCAGCAGGCCGAGCTGCTCGGCCGCCAGGACGACGTCCGCGCCCGCCACGCTCACCTCGACGCCGATCATCAGGCCGAGGCCGCGGATCTCCTTGAGCTTGCCGGTCGGCTCGAGCGCCTTGCGGAGGGCGGACCTCACGTACTCACCCATCTCGGCGGCCTTGGCCGACCAGCCCCCCTCGATCAGTTCGCTCATATAAGCGAGCGAGGCGGCGCAGGTCAGCGCATTGCCGCCCATCGTCGAGCCGTGCGCGCCCGGGCCGAACGCCGTCGACACCGTCTCCGTGCACAGCATCGCGCCCATCGCCAGGCCGCCGCCGATGCTCTTGGCGAGCGTCAGGATGTCGGGCGTGACGCCGTAGTGCTCGTAGCAGAACAGCTTGCCCGTGCGGCCGAGCCCCGTCTGGACTTCGTCGATGATCATCAGGATGCCGCGCTCGTCGCACAGCTCGCGGATGCCGCGCACGTACTCCTGCGTGGCCGGGTAGACGCCGTGCTCGCCCTGGACGAGCTCGAACATGATCGCGCCGGTGGCGGGGGTGACCGCCTTGCGCATGGCGTCCAGGTCGTTGTACGGGACGTGGCTGAACCCCTCGAGGTAGGGCTCGAAGTTTTTCTTGGTTTTTTCCTGGCCGGTGGCCGTCAGCGTCGCCATCGTGCGGCCGTGGAACGACCCGAGCGTGCAGATGATCTCGTGGTGGCCGGGCCCCTTGGTTTCCTTGTTGTAGCGGCGGGCGATCTTGATCGCCGCCTCGTTGGCCTCGGCCCCCGAGTTGGCGAGGAACAACCGGTCGGCGAAGCTGTTCTCGATGAGCAGCCGCCCGAGCTGGATCTGCACCGGCACGTAGAACAGGTTGGACGTGTGCACCATCGTGGCGGCCTGCCGCTGGATGGCGGCGGTCACGCGCGGGTTGCAGTGGCCCAGGTTGTTGACGCTGATGCCGGTCAGGAAATCGAGGTAGCGGCGCCCTTCGGCGTCCCACACCCACGAGCCCTCGCCGCGCACGAGCGCCAGGCGGCGCCGGCCGAAGTTCGGCGTGAAATACTTCTCGTATTCGTCGCGCCACTGGCTGTTGCTGAGCCGCGGCAGACCGGCGGGATAGCTTTCGGAAACTGAAGAAGACTGGACCATTTCGACACCTCACTGTGCGCCTGCGCGCCATTGAAAAAAAAGGTTATTATACGCGGGGGGACAGTGCCGTCAAGCAGAACGCTGAAAAATATGTGGGACCCATGGGTCTTATGGGACTCATGGGACCCATAAGACCCATAGGCCCCACAATCAATAATGCAGCACCTTGGCGATGATGCCCTTGCGGTAGATGATCCCCTTGAGCTCGCCGTCCTCGACGACGTAAATCCGGCGCCGCTGCTTGGTCATCATGATGTGCGTGACCTGAACGATCGGCATGTTGGGCTCGACCGAGATCACGTCGCGGCGGCACAGGTCGTGCACGCGCAGGACGTTTTCCTGGCGGAAGTAGTTCTCGAACGGCTCGAAGTTCTCGAGCATCATGGGATTAACTAGTAAATCCATATAGCGCGGCATGCCGAGCGTCAGCAGCTCTTTGCTCGTCAATTCCCCAACGAGTCTCCCCTGGTCGTCGACGACCGCCACGCCCTCGTCGGGCACGTCGACCAGGATGTCGACGGCCTTGTTGAGCATCGCGTCCTGGTTGAGCGTCGCCGGCAGGGGGGCCATGATGTCGGCCGCCACGAGCGTCTTCTTGACGTCGATGCCGCTGTCCTCGACGAGCCGGATGAGCCGGCCGGGCGACTTGACGGCCACGAGCGCCTGCCGCGTCTCCTTGCTCTTGAGCAGCCGCGCCACCGCCGCCAGCGTCTGCAGCATCATCGTGTTCTTGTTTTGCGGGCTTAAAACCATGAACATCGCGGCGACCTGCGGCTGGCCGTCGGCCACGTGCGCGAACGGCTTGTCCGGCACGAGCAGCCCGACGAGGAAGCTTTCCAGCTCCTGCAGGCGCACGTGCGGGATGCAGATGCCGTCGACGATGAACGTCGGGTAATGTTCCTCGCGCTGGAGGAGATTCTGCTGGATGTCGGGGATGCGGTCGCGGTCGATCATCCCGCTGAACACGCCGAGCAGCCGCTCGATCGCCTCGGCCATCGAGCCGACTTCCTCGCCCAGCAGCATCTGGTTTTCGTTGAGCAGGCTGTAAAGTTTCAACGCCGACAACCTCCGGAAAACCCAGTATCCAATGCCGGGATTCAGGTCGCAACAAAGAATAAAATCGAAACACGAGATTTCACGGAAAAATTCTTGTCGCGGAGGGGCCGAGTCGGGCAGAGATGCAGAGAAGACCATGTGAATTCATTTCGTGGAATTTCGGGCTTTCCTTTCGTGAATTTCGTGTTTTGCATTTCCTCTGCCGCTCTGCCCGACTCGGCCCCTCCGCGACAAGGCCGGTCTCGCCCGGTTCCGCCGGATTCCCGAATTCCGCCGTGGCCTGTGCCGTCGATTTTGTGTTATAAATTGAAGGATGGATACCGATCCGGACTGTGAGATTGATAACAAAAGAGATGTCAAAATGAACCAACCCAAAACCGAAACCAAGCCGGGCGTCAAGCCCGTGCGCATCACCGACCTGGTGCTGCGCGATGCCCACCAGTCGCTCCTGGCCACCCGCATGCGCACCGAGGACATGCTGCCGATCTGCGCGGCCCTCGACAAGGTCGGCTACTGGTCGCTCGAGGTCTGGGGCGGCGCCACGTTCGACTCCTGCCTGCGGTTCCTCGGCGAGGACCCGTGGGAGCGCCTGCGCAAGCTCAAGGCCGCCCTGCCCAACACGAAGCTCCAGATGCTCTTCCGCGGCCAGAACATCCTCGGCTACCGCCACTACGGCGACGACGTCGTCCGCCGCTTTGTCGACAAGAGCGTCGAGTACGGCATGGACGTCTTCCGCATCTTCGACGCGCTCAACGACCCGCGCAACCTGGAGACCGCGGTCAGCCAGGCCATCAAGGCGGGCGCGCACGCCCAGGGCGCGATCTGCTACACCGTCTCGCCGGTCCACACCATCGAGAAGTTCGTCGAGCTCGGCCGCCAGCTCGAGGACATGGGCTGCCACTCGATCTGCATCAAGGACATGGCCGCGCTCATGACCCCCGACCCGGCCGCCGACCTCGTCCACGCCCTCAAACAGGCCGTCAAGATCCCGATCCACGTCCACACGCATTCGACGACGGGCGTCGCGCCGATGGTCCTCGTCAAGGTCATTGGCGCGGGCGCCGACGGCGTCGACACCGCCATCAGCTCGCTCTCGGGCGGCTCGGGCCACGTCGCCACCGAGGCGGTCGTCGAAACCTACAAGGGCTCGAAATTCGACACCGGTCTCAGGCAGGAGGACCTCGCCCCCGTCGCCGACTACTTCCGCAAGATCCGTGGCAAATACAAGGAATTCGAGACGAGCTTCAGCGGCTCGGACCCGCGCATCTTCATCAGCCAGATCCCGGGCGGCATGATCTCCAACCTCGAGAGCCAGCTCAAGCAGATGGGCTGCCTCGAGCGCATGGACGACGTGCTCGCCGAGGTCCCGAAGGTCCGCGCCGAAATGGGCTACATCCCGCTGGTGACCCCGACCAGCCAGATCGTCGGCACGCAGGCCGCCATGAACGTCATCATGGGCGCGCGCTACGCGAGCGTCCCGCAGGAAAGCAAGGACGTCTTCTCGGGGCGCTACGGCAAGACGCCGGCCCCGGTCGACGCCGGGATCCAGAAGAAGGTCCTCGGCGACGAGCAGCCGATCACCTGCCGGCCGGCCGACCTGATCCCCAACGAGTGGGACAAGATCAAGGCCGAGGTCCACGGCAAGGCGCGCAACGACGACGATGTCCTTTCCTACGCCCTGTTCCCGAAGGTGTGGCTCAAGTTCTACGAGGACAAGCTCGACCCCAACCGCAAGCCCGAGCCCGCCAAGCCGGCCGCGCAACCGGCCGCCGCGCCCGCGGCGCAACCCGCCCCGGCGGCCGCCGGCCCGGCCGACTACCGCTTCAACCTCAAGATCAACGGCCAGCAGTTCGAGGCCAGCGTGGCGGTACTGGAACCTTAGTCAGCAGGCCGCTTCGGCTCGAAGCGGCATCGTTCGCGAAATTGAGATGACTCCCAGAACGCCGCCTCAAACCGAGGCGGCGCTTTTTTCGAGAATCCCCTGTCGCTTCGATCCGAAGCGACCGACTGACAAGCCTTTTTCATTTTTTAGCTGATATTTGACTTAAAACCGATTTTAATGGTCCTGCCCCGGAGATTGCCGGCTTGTCCGGCACGGTCACCTTAGGCTTGTTTAATCCCTGGTTCGATATAGGTTTCCCATGAGCCGCTACCGTATTTTGGTCGTTGATGACGACGAGGAAATTCGTCGGGTGCTCAAGCTCACCCTCAGCACCCGCTATGAGGTCGTCGAGGCGTGCGACGGGCTGGACGCCCTGAGCAAGCTCGAGGACTACGAGCCCGACTTCGCGATCATCGATATCATGATGCCGCTGATGGACGGCTTCCAGCTTTGCGAGGCGATTCGCCGCCACAAAAGCTTCAAGGTCATGCAGGTCATGTTCCTGTCGGCCCACGGCAGCAAGGACAACATCAAGAAGAGCTACGCCTCCGGCGCCAACCTGTTCATGCAGAAGCCGGTCGAGCCCGAGCGCCTCCTGCGCAACGTCGACTTCACGATCCAGCACGAGCTGCCGCCGCTGCGCAACAAGAAGTACTCGATCGAGCAGATCCGCCAGATGGAAGCCGAAAAATCGGGCGCCGCGCCCGCCCCGGCCGCCGAACCGGCGCCGAGCCGGCTTGCCGCCGCCCCGCAGCGGCCCGCCGCCGCCCCGCCGACCAACCCGATGCTGGCCCCGGTCCACGGCCGCGTCAAGCCGCGCCTGCTCGTCGTCGACGACGACGAGGAAATGCTGACCATGCTCGCCATGGCGCTGCGCGACGACTACGAGGTCACCGTCGCGGTCGACGGCCTCGACGCCATCCAGCGCATCGTCGAATACGAGCCGGACATGCTCCTGCTCGACATCATGATGCCGCGCATGAACGGCTACCAGCTCCTGCAGTCGATCCGGCGCAACGCGACCTACAAGAACCTGCCGATCGTCGTCATCTCCGCCAAGAGCACGCAGCGCGACATCGACTACGCGATCCGCCTCGGCGCCAACGAGTTCCTGGCCAAGCCGTACCGGATCGACCAGCTGCTCAAGATGATCGAGGCGGTTGCCGGCCGGCCGGGCTTCCAGATCCAGCCCAAGCGCCTGTCGATCCGCGAAATCGAAAAACTGCAGTAGCCCGACGATTCACGGCGGCCCCGGCGCCGGTCCGTGCGTTTATCGGGCCCGGGCCGCCGCGAGTGGCCGGGGCGATTTAAAAAGGTTGATTCTCGGCCCCCACTCGACTATCAACGAAGGTTCCGCCGCAAAAAGCGGCGGGGCGGTCGGTTCTTTTTGTGAAAAATGTAACCATCATTTACGAAAGGCGATCACGATGAAACGCGGCATCTCCTGGCAGGCGCTTGTTTCGATCCTCATCATGGCGGCGCTGGTCCTCCCGTCTCACGCGCGCGAGCGCGTCAAGGCGTGGGCCGGCAAGATCACCGTGCCGACGTATCAACTGGATCCCGGCGATCTCAACCCTCGCATCCAGGAACTCGACGGCTCGATCATTTACCCCTACACGCTGCAGGACGAGTTCACGACCAAGTGCGTCTCGCAGGACCACAAGGCCATGTTCCTCGAGAACGAATACCTCAAGGTCACGGTCCTGCCCGACATCGGCGGCCGCATCCACTCGGTCTTCGACAAGACCACCAACCGGGAAATGTTCCACATGAACGACTGCATCCGCCCGGCGCGCATCGCGCTGCGCGGGGCGTGGGTCAGCGGCGGCGTCGAGTGGAACGCCGGCCCGCAGTCGCACACCGTCATGGCCTATGACAAGCTCAACGCCGTCCACGAGCTCCACGTCGACGGCTCGGCCTCGATCGTCGTCAGCCACACCCAGCTCGACACCGGCCTGCGCTGGCAGGTGCGCATGACGCTGCGCCCCGGCGTGGCCGTCCTCGACGAGCAGATCCGCATCTACAACCCGACCGACGCCGTCCACCCCTACTTCTTCTGGAACAACACCTCGTTCACCAACAACGGCGACGGCACGCGCCTCATCTGGCCGGCCACGCTGATCTGCGACCACTGGGGGACCAAGTTCACCCGCTGGCCGATCAACGACGAAGGCGTCGACATGACCTGCATGAAGAACTACCAGGACACGGCGGCCATGTTCACCGTCAACTGCGTCTATGATTTCTTCGGCGCCTACAACTCCGACAGCGACCGCGGCATGGTCCAGTTCGCCGACCACCGCGTCCTGCCCGGCAAGAAGTGCTGGACGTGGGGCAAGTCCAACTACGGCGTCATGCGCCAGAAGTTCCTCGGCGAAAAGGACACCGAATACATCGAGGTCCAGAGCGGCCCGCTCCCGACCCAGTCCGACTACGAATTCCTCGATCCGCACCGCCAGGTCGCGTGGGAAGAGTGCTGGTACCCGGTCCACGGCCTCGGCGAAGGGTTCGAATACTGCACCCGCGAGCTCGCCGTCCAGACCGAGCGCCCAACCGCCGGCGACCTCAAGATCCGCATGCTCGCCACGGCCGCCTACGACCAGGCCCGCGTCCGCGTCGAGCGCGACGGCGCGGCGCTGGCCGAAGACACCGCCGACCTCAACCCCAAGGACGTCTACTCGCTGAGCGTCCCGGGCGGCATCGGCAAGCCGGTCCGCATCCTCGTCACCGCGGCCGACGGCAAGGTCCTGGCCGACTACACCTCGCCGCTGCCGATCCCGTTTGAAAAAATCCCCACCCTGGCCGAGCGCACGACCGGCACGGCCGAGACCTGCTACCTCGCCGGCCGGCGCCAGGACAAGAACACCGACCGCATCCAGGCCCGCTCGCTCTATGAGCAGGCGCTCAAGCTCGACCCCAGCCACGTCGGCGCCCTGCGCGCCCTCGCGATCCTCGACATCGAGGCCGCCCGCTACGACGAGGCGCTCGCGCGCCTTGGCAAGGCTCTCCTCATCGAGCCCGCCGACGGCCAGAGCCGCTACTTCGCGGCCGTCTGCCAGCTCTCCAGCGGCCGCCTCGACGAGTGCCTCAAGCAGGCCTACGAGGCGATCCGCCGCCCCGAGACCCGCGGCCTCGGCTGGGACATCTCCGGCCGCGTCTACATGCGCCAGGGCCGGCTCGAGAAGGCGATCGAGGCGTTCAACCAGGCCCTGGCCGCCGACCCGTCCGACCTGCGCGCCCGCGAGCACCTGCTCGTCGCCACGATGATCAAGAAGGACATCGCGAACCTGCGGCCGCTCGCCGACTCGGTCTTCGTCGACGACCCGACCAACGTCATCGGCTGGTATGCCGAGACCGTCGGCATGAAGGTCAGGATGGCCACGCCCGGCTGGGGCTACCCCGACAACGAGGCCCTGAACGCCGCGGCGATGCTCGCCGAGATCGGCTGCTACGCCCAGGCCCAGGACGTCATCACCCGCGTCTGCGGCAAGAAGCCCGAAAACCGGCTCGTCCTCTACTGGCTGGCGTGGCTCGCCGAGCGGCAAGGCCAAACCGAACGCGCCGACCAGCTGCGCTTAAAGGCCGCCGCAGCGCCGACCGAGGGTGTCTATCCCTGTAACCCGCTGGACATCGCCGTCCTGCAAGAGGCGATCAAGCTCAACCCCAACGACGCCAGCGCCACCGCCGACCTCGGCAATTACCTGGGCGGCCTCGGCCGGCTGGCCGACGCCGCGGCGCTGTGGGAGACGGCCGTCAAGCTCGACCCGAGCCAGGCGGTCGCGTGGCGCAACCTCGGCCTGTACGAGTGGAAGAGCAACAAGGACCTCAAGGCCGCCGAGCGCTGCTACGCCGCCGCCGTCAAGGCCAACCCCTCCGACCAGACCTACTGGCGCGACCAGGCGACCGTCCTGATGCAGGACAAACGCCCGGCCGACGCGGCCAAGCTCCTCAAGTCGATGCCGCTCGCCAAGGGCGCCAAGCCGCGCGGCGACCTGCTCCTGACGATCGTCCGCGCCGACCTCAAGCTCGGCCGCTACGATGACGCGGTCCAGATCCTGACCGAGAACTGGTTGACGGTCGGCGAGTTCCAGACCGACAGCCACGAGCTGTTCGTCCGCGCCCTCGTCGCCCGCGGCGAGCGCTCGTTCAACAACGGCAACTACAAGGCCGCCCTCGCCGACTTCGAGCGCGCGCTGACCTATCCCGACAACCTCGGGATCGGCCGCCGTTCGCACCCGTCCGAGGCGATCCAGTACTACTGGATCGGCAAGTCGCTCCAGAAGCTCGGCCGCAACGAGGAAGCCGTCGCCGCATGGAAGACCGGCTCCAGGCAGGTCACCGGCCGCGCCGGCAGCACCCGCGAGCAGGGTCGCTACATCCGCCTCTGCGCCGATCAATTAAAGTAGGCCGGTTTCGCCAAAACCGGCATTTCCCAACCGGGCGAATGGCTCCTCAGCCATCCGCCCGGTTTTTTTTGGCCGGCGCAAGTCCGTGCCCGTCCGTGCAAGTCCGCGCGCCTCTCTCTTGCTGAAAACTTCTGTCTCTTGCTTTAGAATTCAATCCGACTCGTGATTCGGGCTTCGGCCGGCAAGGAAACTGGAGATCGTTCAGTGAACATCGACTTCTACCGCGACCGCTTCATCGACCACAACCAGCCGTCCGTCCCGATCGAGGACCGCGGCTACCAGTACGGCGACGGCGTCTACGAAGTCATCCGCGCCTACGGCGGCGTCCCGTTCATGACGGAGGAGCACCTGGACCGGTTCGAGCGCAGCACCGCCGCCATCCAGATGCGCGCGCCGTTCACGCGCCAACGCCTCGCCGAAATCATCGGCGAGGGAATCAGCCGCTCCGGGCTCGCCGAGGCGCTCGTCTATCTTCAGATCAGCCGCGGCAGCGCCCCCCGCAAGCACCCCTTCCCCAAGGTCGAGCCGGTGTTCGCGATGACGGTGCGCCCGGCCGCCCCGCCCAGCGCGGAGAAATACAAAAACGGCGTCTCGATCACGCTCCTGCCCGACGAGCGCTGGGCCAACTGCTACATCAAGTCGATCAATCTGCTCCCCAACATCCTGGCCAAGGAAAAAGCGGCCGCCGGCGGCCATGACGAGGCCGTGTTCATCCGTGACGGCCGCGTCACCGAAGGCTCGAGCAGCAACATCTTCGTCGTCAAGGACGGCCGGCTCCACACCCCGCCCGCGACGCGCTGGATCCTGAGCGGCATCACCCGCCTGGCGGTCCTCAAACTCGCCGCCGAACTCGACATCCCCGTTGACGAAAAGGATTTCAGCCCCGAGTTCCTGCTTGCCGCCGACGAGGCGTTCGTCACCAGCACGTCCGTCGAGGTCCTCCCCGTCCGCGCCGCCGACGACAAGCCGATCGGCCCCGGCCGCCCCGGCCCGATTTCGGATAAACTGCTGACAGCCTTCAGAGAGCTCTATCGTATCGAGTCGGTTTCATAGGTCGTATCGATCCCATCAGTCCCAAAAGTCCCATAGGTCCCATTTTTGCAGAAGGATTTCCCATGACCGCAACCATCATCGACGGCAAAGCCACCGCCGAGCAAATCCGCTCCGAAATCGCCGAACAGGTCAAGGCCGCCGTCGCGGCCGGTCGCCGCCCGCCCGGCCTCGGCGTGATCCTCGTCGGCGAGAACCCTGCCAGCGTCGTCTACGTCCGCAACAAGCGCCGCGCCTGCGAGGCCGCCGGCTTCCATTCGGTCCAGGTCGACCTGCCCGCGGCCACAACCCAGGAGGAACTCCTCGCCCGGGTCGAGAACCTCAACGCCGACCCGGCCATCGACGGCATCCTGTGCCAGTTCCCGATCCCCGCCCACCTCGACGAGCAGGCGGTCATCGACGCGATCGACCCCGACAAGGACGTCGACGGCCTGAACCCGGTCAACGCCGGCCGGCTGGCCGGCGGCATGCCCGGTTTCGTCCCGGCCACGCCGCGCGGCTGCGAGGAACTCCTGCGCCGCTACAAGATTCCGACCGAAGGCCGGCGCGTCGTCGTCCTCGGCCGCTCCAAGCTCGTCGGCATGCCGATGGCCCTCCTCATGATGCGCAAAGGGGCCGACGCCACGGTCACCCTGTGCCACTCGCGCACGCGCGACCTCGCCGCCGAGTGCGCCCGCGCCGACATCCTCATCGCCGCCATCGGCCGGCCGAAGATGGTCACCGCCGAATTCGTCAAGCCCGGCGCGGCGGTCATCGACGTCGGCATCAACCGCATCGACGATCCCGCGGCCAAGTCCGGCACGCGCCTCGTCGGCGACGTCGACTACGAAGCGGTCCGGGACAAGGCCGGCTGGATCACCCCCGTCCCCGGCGGCGTCGGCCCGATGACGATCGCCATGCTCCTCTCCAACACGCTGCAAAGCTGGAGCAAAAGGCATCAGAAGTAATCAAACGGGAGGAAACGGGGACCTCCGCAAACTTCGTTCCCTCCCTTTTCAACCGCTCTAAAAATTTCGATTTGGGTGATTTGAATTTGTTTAGACCGAGTGATAAAAGATTTCCGGCCACAGGAATCGCCGGCGAGGGCGCCGGCGCCACAGTGCGATAAGCTATTCAATACTAAATAGCTGTTTTCGATGTGGGGCCGGC
Organism: Candidatus Sumerlaeia bacterium; assembly: GCA_039683515.1. Classification (GTDB taxonomy): domain Bacteria; phylum Sumerlaeota; class Sumerlaeia; order MVZB01; family MVZB01; genus JAJFUE01. The sequence continues at coordinate 42,803 of JBDKRG010000023.1, forward strand.
GCCCCCGCCGGCCATTCACGC